>DATKQY010000059.1:0-120612 GCA_035532475.1 Acidimicrobiales bacterium
ATCCTGCCGCGCTCGGCGACACCGATGCCGCGCTCGCGGGCCCAGTGCCGGATGGCGGCCGGAGTATCGATGAGGTCTGCCACTTCTCTGCTGGTCACAAGGGTTAATGATAATGCAAACGGATCGTCCTCAGGCGTTGGCGGTCTGAGGACCCGGTCGACGCGGGCCTGACGCTGCGGGCAGTACCTACGGCAAGATGAGGTGGGAGTCTCCGAACTCGTGCCATAGATACCCCGCGTCCAGGCTCGCGGCGTACGAACGCTCCAGTAGCTCGCGGCGGGCGATCGACTCGAGCATGAGGAGGTGGGACGCCTCCGGTTCGTGCCAACCGGTCAAGATCCCGTCGACGACGCGGACGCCACGGCGACGCATCACTAGGGCTCACGTCGTGCCTGGCGACGTCACCGACGATCGCCACCGGCGCGCGCTCGTGTTCGAGGCGCAACAGATCGGCGAGCTGAACCTCCTCGTGAACAATGCGAGCGCCCTCGGGCCATCGCCGCTGCCCCGACTGCGAGCCCTGAGCTCGGAGATCCTGATCGAGCTGCAGCGGGTCAACGTGCAGGCTCCGCTGGCGCTCATCCAGCTCGCGCTCCCGCTGCTCGAGTCGTGCGACAGGGCCGTGGTCAACGTCACGTCGGACGCGGCCGTCGAGGCGTATCCGGGCTGGGGTGCATATGGAGCGTCGAAAGCCGCCCTCGAGAGGTGAGCCGGGTCCTCGCTCTCGAGGAGCCGGCACTTCATCTCTGGTGGCTCGATCCCGGTGACATGCGCACCGAAATGCACCAGCCCGCGTTCGCGGGCGAGGACATCTCAGGCCGGCCCTTGCCCGAGGCGGTGGTCCCCGCCGTGCTCGAGCTGTTCGCAACGCGTCCGGCGAGCGGGAAATGGCGAGGGCAGCTGGTCGGTCCCGAGACCCCCTGCCGATTACGCGCTCACCGTGCCTGAGGATCAAGGTCGTGGGTACGCGCTGTCTGTCGGATCAGGAGGCATCGGAGACTGAAGCGCGGAGCCGGCGCTCCGCTAAGCGGGGGCAACCCAGAGCCGGATCGCCAAGCCGATTCCTGCGAGAGCGACGAGCACTCGGAGCACAGTTCCGGGCACCAGCCGAGTCAGGGAAGGCCCGACCCTGCTTCCGACCAGCAACCCGAGCGCCAATGGCGCGGCGGCTGTCCAGTCGACGGGGCCGAACACGGCAAACCCGATCGCGGCGACGACGTCGGTCACCCCGAGGAGCATGTTTTTGAGGGCATTGGCCCGCGCCAGGTGCTGGTCGACGGTCACGAGCAGTAAGACGAGCGTGATGACGCCCGCACCGGCACCGAAGTACCCGTTGTAGAGCGACACAGCGAATAGCCCGCAGGGCAGCAAGAACCGGCCACCGTTGAGGAAGTTGCGCTTGTGCCATGCCGTCACCCGCGGCTGGAAGAGCATGGCGCACGACGCGAACACCAAGAGGTACGGGACCATGTATTCGAAGACCTGTGCCGGTGCGCAGAGCAGGAGCGCGACACCGCCAGCCCCACCGACTGCGATGAGCAGCGCCCAGCGCCGGAGAAAGGTCGCCTTTCCTCGCAGTTCCGGGCGAGAGCCCAGTGCCGATCCGGGCCAGCTCGCCAGGACGGCAACTGCTTGCGTGACGTTCGCCGGCAGCGGCGCGAGCCCCACGGCAAGCAGCGCCGGGAAGGAGATCAGCGAGGTAACGCCACCAGCGGACCCGACCGCTCCGGCAAGGACCCCAGCCCCCAGGAGGAGGGCAGCGTCGGTATATGGAGACACGACTCGCTTGACCCTAGTGCGCCGGCTTGCGAGCTAGGCAGAACTCCCGATCACGGCGACGGAACCCTAGGCGTCACATCGGCGTGCGGTCGGCCAGAGTCCCCCCGATCGCCATAGGTGGGCACGGTCCTGGGCGGAGTCTGGCCCATCAGAAGGATCTGGCCGCCCGTTGGCCCTTTCGTAGCCCGAGCGACTACCCATGCCATTTCAGCGACGCACCACTAGGGCCGAGGTGCGCCGCCACCCGGCCGAGCGCGGCACGGTCCCTCCCGTCGAGGATGACGTTCCATCCCTCTGTCAGCAGCAGCTCTGCCAGGGCCCGGCCGAATCCCCGGGACCCTCCGGTGATGATTGCGGTGGTCATGGCGATTCGCTGCGACCTGAAGTTGACTTCACGTCAAGAGACGGTGCGAAATGTCGACGTTGCTGACCATCGGGGAGGTAGCCGAGCGGGCCGGGGTCGCGCCGTCGGCCCTGCGCTTCTACGAACGCGAGGGCCTCGTCAAAGCAACGAGATCAGGGGCGGCCAGCGTCGCTACCATCGGCAGGTCCTGAGGCGCATCGCATTCGTGCGAGCCGCTCAGCGGGTCGGCCTCAGCCTCGACGAGATCAAGGAAGCGCTCGGGCCGCTACCCGAGGCCAGGACGCCGACCGCAGCGGACTGGGCTCGGCTCTCGCGCCCGTGGCGGCCGCGACTCGACGCCAAAATCGCCGAGCTGGAGCGCGTGCGGGACCGGCTCGACTCATGCATCGGGTGCGGGTGCCTCTCCTTGCGAGTCTGCAGGCTGTCGAATCCGAACGACATCGCGGCATCGCTCGGAGCGAGGCCACGCTGGTTGCTCGACAAGGAATGAGGCCGAGCGCCCGCCGCGAGGATGCCGGCGCGAGACCCGGTGGGAGCCCACCAGTTCCGGTCGCGTTGCCTTCCTGGCCGCCCGATGGACGTTCGCGAGGTGCGCGCGGTCGCCGCTCCACGGGAGCGCCGGGCCGGCGGGAGCCTCGCGGATCGTGAATACTTCGGCGATGGGCAATCTGAGCTTTTCGGACTCGGTCGTCGTCGCGTGCACACCCGAGGCGCTCTACGACCTCGTCACCGATGTGACGCGCATGGGCGAGTGGAGCCCGATATGCAAAGCGTGCTGGTGGGACGACGGTGACACCGCCCGCGTCGGCGCGTGGTTCACCGGGCGCAACGAGCTGCCCGCAAGGACCTGGGAGGCGCGCTGCGAGGTCGTGGCGGCCGAGCGGGGCAAGGAGTTCGCGTTCGTGGTGGGCGGCTCCTTGGTGCGCTGGGGATACACGTTCGTCCCGGTCGAGGACGGGACCGAGCTGACGGAGTCCTGGGAATTCCTGCCCGACGGGATCGCGCTATTCGACCAGCGCTACGGGGCGGACGCGCAGGCCGAGATCGACGACCGGACCGAGGCCGCGCGCACCGGCATCCCGGCCACGCTCGCGGCGATCCGGACGACCGCGGAGTCGATGTGACCGCTCCCGACGCCTGATCGCAGCCGTGACGGCCCGTCGCCTGCTCGCCCGACGTGCCGCGCCGGGCGCAAGGGCCGCCACGGCGAGACGATACCCCTCGATGGAGGGACTAGGTCGCCCGCAGCGCCGACGCGAGGCCGTCGAGCGTGGCGCCGCTCGGCACGCCTCCCCGCCAGTCGAGGACGATCCCGTCAGCTCCGTCGGCGCGGCAGCGCGCTCCGAGCGCGCCGAGCGTGGCCACGTCCACATGGTCGCCGGCCGCGAGGAGCGACACGAGCGCCACGCTGCCCGGAAGTCGGCCCGCTTGCCGGCAGGCTGCCCGGAACGCCTCGGTGATCGAGCCCAAGTCGTCGAGGAGCGCAGGACCGGGACCGAGGAAGCACACGTCGGCAAAGCGCGCCGCCAGCCCGAGGAGGGCGGCAACCTCGCCGTCTTGCGCGTCCGACGGACCGTCGTCGCCGCGGGGGATCAGGAGCCCGACGGGCGTCGGCTCGGGGCGATCGGCCTTGGGTTCGTTCCACGCCCGATCGATGCGGTAGTAGGCGCCGTCCATGCTCGGGGCCGGGAGTCGCAGCATCGCTCTGCAGACCTCGAGCGCCTCGCCGAGGCGGCCGATCGCATCCGACTCGCGCTCCGCTCCGCCGGTGCGGGCCCTCCCGGGCTTGGCGCGGGCCGCGTCGGCGCCCTGTGGGGCGGCGGTCCCCGGCCCCCGCGGCGCCGGCCCGAGCGCTGCGACCGCCCGGCCGGCTGAGCAGACGTCGAGCGAGGCGACGACCTTCGCGAGCAGGGAGGGAGGGCGCTCACCGAGCGGCGTCGCGAGGCAGCCGAGGGCGAGGCGCGAGGTGAGCGGGACGACGGCCCCGAGGGCGACGAACGGGTCGGGCAAGACGGTCTCGGCGCCGTCAGGCGTCCCGAGCACGATGTTCTGATCGCTCCCGGCCAGATAGAGCGCGTCGAAGCCCGCCGCCTCGGCCTCGACCGCCACGGAGCCGAGCTCAGCGAGCGCGATCCCGGCTCGAGGCAGGCCTCTCGCCAGGGGCGCGAGCCGAAGGCGCAGTCCCACGCTCCAGATCACCATGTCGCCGTTGTAGCCGACGGCTCAGGGGTGGTGGCGGCGCGTCGAAACATCTGGTCCGCGACCTCGCGCCGCGACGATCGTGACGACAGCGCCGAGGCACGCAGCCCTCGATCTCGGCCCGGCGACGCGCGCCGTCTCCCCGGATGCAACCCGGCGGGCGCTCAGCCGGAGCCGGCCGGCGGCGCGGTGGCGACGTGACGTTGGAGGACACGCAGGGCACGGTCGTCGTCGTGCGGCGGACCTGGTCCGCCAGCCGGCGCATCGACCGTCCTGCCGCCGCGGCCTGGCTACTGGTGCTCGAAGGTGCCGATGCGTCATCCGACCCGCTCGGTGCGCTGAGCCGCCGCGCCCGCGACGGCGGGGGCAACCTCAGACGCCGGCCTGCTCGGGCTGAGCGATGACGACCTCGCCCGCCCAGCCTAGGAAGGCTGAGCGGTCTCCCGGACCTGCCAGCCGTCGAGCTGGCGCTCGACGCCGACAGCGCGATCGACGTCGGCCCGCTCGGCTAGCCGGTCCCACCCTCGACGTCCGCGATGCCCGGTCGGAGGGACGCTGACCGCGCGCACGTTCGCTTCACATCGGGCAGCGCCGACGCGGCGACGCGGCGAGAAGCGTCGTCCCTGCGGCGGCGATCGACGAGTCCTGCGGCCGGTGTTGCCCGCGCTGGCGGCGACGTCGATGATGCACACTGGAGACCGCCGAGACGACGCCCGGAACGTGAGGTGGCCGCGGGCCGCCGCGCGGCGAGGCGGGACAGGACACGCGGACATGATCATCGTCAGAGTGGAGCGCTGGCCGGACGACGCCGACCCCGATGACCTGCAGCGCGAGCGACGCCGGCACACGGACATCGCGCGCGCCGTCATCCGCAACGACCACTCGGGCTCGACGGACTCGGGGAACTACGACGTCACCGTCTACGACCCTCCGCCCTACAACCCGTGGGGCGGGGTGAACCACCGGACGCGCATCCAGAGCTTTCCCCGCCAGGAGCTCGGCGTCTGGGACCTGATCCACTCCGCGCTGGAGGCAACCAGCGAGGACCGCCGACTCGAGCGCGAATCGTCCGCCTCGGGAGCCGGACCGCTCGGCGGCGCGGCGAGCGAAGCGTCCAACCACTGGGACGAGCCGGAGCCCGAGGCCGACGCGCCCCGGTAGGGCGCGATGGCACGTGGCGGCTCGACGCCTCAGGCGGCGTCGAGCCGCCGCTTCGCCTCCTCGTAGAGATCGGTCGGCAGGGGGCCCTTCGAGGCGATGGCCAGGTTCGACTCGAGGTGGTCGAGGCGGCTGGTGCCAACGATGGTGCTCGACAGGCCCGGATGGCTCAACGTGAAGCGCAGCACGAACTCCAGGCGGCCCATGCCGTCCAGCAGCTCGTCGACGCCCGACGCGTCCCAGCGCCGCTGCGCCTCCCCCTCGTCGAGTCCGATCGGCGGTACCGACCAGGCCTTCTCCTCCGACGGGGCGCCTCGCGCCGCGCCACCGCGGACGAGCACGCCCGCGCCCGCCGCGGCTGCCATCGTGATGAGGTCCTCGTGCTCGCGCTGCACCGCGGAGTACGGGATCTGGAAGACGTCGAACACGCCCATGGCGATGTGGTCGGGAAGGTTCGGCAGGGTGCCGGACATGCCGAGAAAGCGGACCTTTCCCTCGTCTCGGAGCGTCATCATGGCCTCGACCGTGCCCTCGGCCTTCATCTGCTCCCTGCCCGGGGAGAGGTGCACCTGGACGAGATCGAGCCGGTCGGTGCACAGGCGCCTCAGGCTCTGCTCCACACCTGCTCGGACGTTGGCGGCGCTGAAGTCGTGGGGAAGGGGCGGGCGCGCCTCGGGCGGCGGCTTGCCCAGCATGCAACCGCACTTCGACGCGAGGAAGTACTCGTCGCGCCGGTCGGCCAGGTGGCGACCGATCAGCTCCTCGCTCTTGCCGTAGTCGATCGAGGTGTCGATGAGGCTGATGCCGCCGTCGAGCACGGCGTTGAGGAGGCGGCCGGCCTCGGCGTCGTCGATCGCCGGGCCACGGGGATGGCCGCGCAGCTCCATCGCGCCGTAGCCGAGCATCGAGACGTCGACGCCGGTCCTGCCGAGCGGGCGGGTGGGAATGGTCATGGCGCCACCTTACCGAGCGCCCGCCGAGCGGGACCGGTGGCTACGGTGAGGTGAGCCCGCGCCGCCACCGGACGGGTGGAGGAGGGCCGATGACGGACGTGACCATCCCGATCGCTGGCGAGCTGCCCGCCTACGTCGCCGCCCCGGACGGCGTGGGGCCCTGGCCCGGTGTCGTCGTCGTCCACGACGCGCTCGGCATGACCCGCGATTCCAAGAAGCAGGCCGACTGGCTGGCGGCCGCCGGCTATCTCGCGGTCGTGCCGGACCTGTTCCACCGGGGATCGAAGATCACCTGCTTGCGCGCCGTCTTCCGCGACGCGCTCGCGAGGAAGGGTCCGACCTTCGACGACCTGGAGGCGGCCCGCTCGTGGCTGGCGACGCAGGAGCGTTGCACCGGGACCGTCGGGGTGATCGGCTTCTGCATGGGCGGCGGGTTCGCCCTGCTGCTCGCGCCGGGCCACGGCTACTCGGCCTCGAGCGTCAACTACGGCTCGGTGCCGAGGGACGCCGAGCGCTTCCTGGCGGGCACCTGCCCGGTCGTCGCGAGCTACGGAGCGCGGGACCGGACGCTGCGCGGCGCCGCCGGGCGCCTCGAGCGGGCACTCTCGGCGAACGGGGTCGCCCACGACGTGAAGGAGTACCCGGGCGCCGGCCACGGCTTCCTCAACGACCACGACCCGGCGGAGGTGCCGGCCTTCCTCGCCCTGTTCGCCCGCCTCACGGGCAACGCCTACGACGAGCCGTCCGCCGAGGACGCGCGCCGCCGGATCGTAGAGTTCTTCGACGCCCACCTGAGGGGCTGAGCCCGGGCGCCTCGCGACACGACGCCCCGGCACGAGCGCAAGCGGAGGAGGCGCGTGCACGAACGACCCGAGGACGTCACGGCGCTGCAGGACCTGCTCGACCGCTCCTACCTCGCCGCCGGGGAGCACCTGCGGAGCATCCACACCCCTGAGCGCCGCCTCGCCGCCCGCGACCTCGTGAGCCGACTGCAGGGCATGCGGCTGCTCGTGCTCGCGACCGTGGGCGCCGACAACCGGCCGTTCACCGGGCCCGTCGACGGGGTCTTCCACCGCGGCGCGTTCTGCTTCGGCACGGACCCGACGGCACTGCGCTGGAGACAGCTCCAGCGCAACGACGCCGTCAGCGCGACGCACTTGCCCGGCGAGGAGTGGGCCGTCACCGTCCACGGCCGGGCGGCGCCCGTCGACGTCGGAGTCGCCGACCCCGACGGGCTTCGCGCCTGCCTGCTCGAGGTGTACGTGCCCCGCTACGGCCCGGAGTGGGAGCGCTTCCTCGACGGGGGCCCGCGGTACCTGCGCATCGAGGCGAGCCGCGTCTTCGCGTTCGGCGCCACCGCCGGCTCGACGGGCGCTGGCGGGCGGGGAGGGGACGAGGGACCGTTCGCGTGACGTTCGACCCTGTCCGCCTCGCGCCCCGAGGCGGACGCTTGGGGCGAGGAGCGTCCAGGAGGAAGTCGTGCGCGCCGTCACCGTGTACGAGTCGATGCTCGGCAACGCCCACGCGGCCGCCGAGGCCATCGGCGATGGGCTCGAGGTCGACTACGAGGTCGAGGTGACCTCTGCCGCGGGCGTGACCCGGGAGCTGGTCGAAGGAGCGAGCCTGCTCGTCGTCGGCGGCCCGACCCGTGTGCGCTCCATGAGCCGGCCCCGCACCCGCCGGCGGGCGGTCGCGGGGACGCGCAATCCCACGAGCGGCCCCGCGCCCGAGCGCGGGGTGGAAGGTCCCGGGCTCGCCGAGCGGATCACCTCGCTCGGCCACCTCGACGCCAGAGCTGCGGCCTTCGACACCCGCCTCGACGGCCTGGCGCTGTGCAGGGTCGCGCCTCGAAGGTGATCGACCGCCGGCTCCGCCGGCACGGCCTCGAGATGGCGGCGCGGCCCGAGAGCTTCATCGTGACGAAGGACCACCACCTCGCGCCGGGCGAGGAGTCCCGTGCCCGGCGTTGGGGCGAGCAGCTCGGCGCGCTCGCCGAGCCCCCGGCCATGCCCGAGACGTTGGCCGACTGATCGAGGTCGCGCTCGAAGCTCGAAGCTCGGCGCGCCGGGGGCCGGCCGCGGCGCACGGCCAGGCCGGAACGTGGCGGTCGCTGCCAGTTTCCGACCTGGCCCGGGACAAGGTGACGTAGGGCACTAGCGGGCGCTCGTCCGGCGTCGCAGGCTCGAAGCGACAGATGAGCCAGAGCCTTCGGAGGATCGACATGCGCGCACTCGTGTACCACGGACCCGGAAAGAAGTCGTGGGAGGAGGTGCCAAAGCCGGCGATCGCCGCCGACACCGACGCGATCGTGCGCGTCGACGCCGTCACGATCTGCGGCACCGACCTGCACATCTTGAAGGGTGACGTACCCGAGGTGACCGAGGGTCGCATCCTCGGCCACGAGGCCGTCGGCACCGTCGAGCAGGTCGGCTCCGGGGTGAAGAACGTCCGGGTCGGCGACCGGGTGCTCGTCTCGTGCATCACGGCGTGCGGCGCCTGCCGCTTCTGCCGCGAGGGCCGCTACGGCCAGTGCCTCGGTGGCGGCGGCTGGATCCTCGGCCACCTGATCGACGGGACACAGGCCGAGTACGTTCGCGTGCCCTTCGCCGACACCTCCACCTATCCCCTGCCGGCGGGCGCAAGCGACGAGGAGATCCTCATGCTCGCCGACATCATCCCCACCTCCTACGAGGTCGGCGTCCTGAACGGGCGCGTCGCGCCCGGCGACGTCGTCGCGGTGGTCGGTGCCGGGCCGATCGGCCTCGGGGCGATCCTCGGGGCGCGCCTGTACAGCCCGAGCCACATCGTCGCCATCGACCTCGCCGACGCCCGCCTCGAGGCCGCCAAGAAGTTCGGTGCCGACGTCGTCGTGAACGGCGGACGCGAGGACGCGATCGCCGTGGTCCGCTCGCTCACAGGCGGTCTCGGAGCGGACGTCGCCATCGAGGCGGTCGGCACGCCGGCGACGTTCGAGCTCGCCGCCGAGCTGGTCCGCCCGGGCGGGCGCGTCGCCAACGTCGGTGTGCACGGGGCGCCGGCGACGCTGCACCTGGAGCGCTTCTGGACGCTCGACCTGACCTTCACGACCGGGCTGGTCGACACGTACTCGACGCCGACGCTGCTGAAGCTCGTCTCGAGCCGGCAGGTCGACGCCCGCCCGTTCACCACGCACCACTACCTGCTCGACGACTTCGAGGAGGCCTACGACACCTTCGCCCGCGCCGGCGAGACCGGCGCCTTGAAGGTCGTGCTCGTGAATCCGCGCTGAGGGCTCACCCTCGGCCCACCCACGCCGCCGGGAGGTCCGTAACGCCTCCCGGCGGCGACGGCCGGCGCAGGAGGCGAGCTCGGCCGCCGGTTGGCGCTGCCACTACCGTCGGGCCATGGCCGTGGTGCTCGACGAGCTGATGGCACACGCCTGGCCGCCGGCTACCGAGCAGGTCGTCGGCGGCTGGCGCTGCCGCTGGGCGTGGGGGCTCACCCGGCGCGCCAACTTCGTCCTCACCATCGGCGCGCCGGCCGACCTCGAGGGGTGCATCGGGCTCGCCGAGGCCTTCTACGCCGGACGCGAGCTGCCCGTGCGCTTCCAGGTCTCGTCCGCGTCGAGCCCTCGCGGGCTCGACGCGGCCCTTTGCGCCCGCGGCTACCGGGAGGAGGCGCCCACCCGGATGTGCGTCGCCGACGCCGCCGCGCTCGCCGCCACCGGGGAGCGGGGAAGCTGGAGGGTCGAGGCCCACGCGCGACCGAGCGATGAGTGGTTCACCGTCCACCTGGACGCCGAGCGTCGGGGCACCCCCGACGACACGACGCGGCGACGCTACCTGGAGACGCTGCTCGCACCAAAGCCGCGCGCGGTGTTCGTCGAGGCCAGCGTGGACGGCACCGTCGCCGCCGTCGGCCAGGGCGTGCTCGAAGCGGGATGGCTCGGTGTGCAGTGCATGGCCACGCTGGCGGCCTACCGGCGCCGGGGCGGCGCGAGCGTCGTGCTCCGCTCGCTCGCGGTCTGGGCGGCCGAGCGAGGCGCGACCGGGCTCTACCTCGCCGTGGCCGAGGAGAACGCCGCCGCGCGACGGCTCTACGCGGGCGCAGGCTTCACGAGCGCGCACGGCTACTCGTACTGGACGCTCGGGTAGACCGCGGCGACGCGGCGGAGCGCCCGCCGGGCGGGGCGAGGGGCGCGCCCATGACCGGCTCGGCACCCCGGCGCCGCGATAATCACCTCATGGCCGGCCAGCACCCCCGGGCACGGCGCACCCAGGCGGGCGCGCCGTCCACGTTCGTCCTCGACCCGCTGAGCGGCGGGCAGGCCGAGCTGCGCCGCGTCCAGCCGTACGCGGCCCGCAAGCCCTACCGCTGCCCGGGGTGCAACCAGGAGATCGCCGAGGGGCTCGGCCACGTCGTCGTCATCCCCCTCGGCGACCCGTCGTCTCGGCGCCACTGGCACCTGGCCTGCTGGGAGCGGCGCGCGACGCGCAGGCCGGGCCGCTGAGCAGCGTCGCGGCGGGTCAGGGGCACCCTGGCGGTACACTTGCTTGGCCGCACCGGCGGCGCGTCGCGAGAGGGAGACGGACCGATGACCGCAGCCACGGGCCTCTGGCTCACGCTGGCCGGCGGGAACACGCGCACCTTCATCGAGACCCTCGTGTTCGCCTTGGCCTTCGGCATCGTCGGCTACCGCATCTCGGCGCGTCACCGTGCCGTGCGGGGCGTGACCCCCTGGCGGCTGCCCTCGGTCGTCTGGGGCCTGATCTGCTTCTTGTTCTGGCTGCTCGGCGTGCTCGTCGAGTACCTGGCGGGCGTCACGACCAAGCCCGCCGAGCCGACGCCCGGCCAGCTCCGCCAGCCGGGTCCGCTCCGCCAGGGCGGTGCGACGGCGCACGCGGCCCAGCCGGCACACCCCGCCCACCCTGGCGAGGTCGGCGAGCTGCCGCCGTTCCGCCCCGTGAGCACCGCCGCGGGGACCGAGCCGGCCGTCACGGCACCGGGCGGCCACCAGCTGCAGCCGCCGAAGAGCGACCGCGACGACCGGCCGGCCCTCTTCGGCTGGTACCCGGACGTGACCGGTCGCCACGAGAAGCGCTACTTCGACGGGCGTCGCTGGCACGAGCTTGTCGCCGACGCCGGCGTCATCTCGACCGACCCGCTGTAGGCGGCGCCGGCGCGCCGGCCGGGCCGGCGCTCAGCCGATGATCGGGGTGAGGTAGCCGAAGCCGGCGACCACGATGCCGACGAGCATGAGCGCCATCCCGCCGAGACGCGCGGCGTGGTACGTGGCGAGCACGCCCCCGACGACGCCGAGCGCCATCCCGACGAGACCGACCACCGCGCCGATGCGCGCCAGGCGCCCGGCGTGCGCCGCCCGGACCAGCAGCACCAGGCTCCCCACGCCGAGCAGCCCGCCGAGCGCCGCGTGCGCGGCGTAGATCGCCTCGCCCTTCGAGGGCAGCCACTCGTCGGGTCGGCCGAAGGGGACGAGCAGCAGTCCGGCGAGCCCGAGGGCGAACTCCAGACCGACGCCCCAGGCCATCGCCAGCCACGCGGCGCGCCCGGCGGGCGGCGCCGCCTGGAGCGGCGCCGCCTCCCTGGCTCCCGGCTCGGTCGCGAGCGGGGGGGCCAGCGCGCCGGCCGGCGCCACCGTTGCCGGCGCCGCTGGTGCCGGCGACGCGCCGGGGGACGCCTCCGGGCCGACCGGGGCGAGGTGGACGAGCAGGTTGTACGTCACGAGCGCGATGGCGAGGTGCATCACGACGAGGACCGCGACCGCTTTCGGCGGCTCCCCCTTGGCGAGCAGCCAGATGTCGGGAGCCCACAACACCAGCGTGACGAGCACGGCGAGGCGGAAGAACAGCCAACGCGGCGAGGCGGTGATCCTGGTGACCACCGGCCACGCCACGGACGCGACGACGACCCCGGCGACGGTCAGCAGCCCGTAGTCCGACAGGCGGAAGTGCGCGAAGCCCTTCGTGGAAGGGAACAGCGACGTGCCGATCTTCACCAGGATCGCGTCGGCGACGACGGAGCCGACGACCGACGCCGCTGCCGCGAACACCACCAGGGGCACCGGCGGTGGACGGCGCGACGGGGCGAGGTCGATGCGGCCGATGGCGCGGACGCGATCGACCAGGTTCAGCTCGGGCATGCCGCCACTCCTTGAGGCTCGGAGGTCCTCAGTCCATCACCCCGGGCCCCGCTCACGGTGGCGGCCCCGCCCCCGTGCGCCGACGGCGCCGGGCCGCGGCCCGCTGCCCTCCCCCGCCGCGCCCGGCTCGGCGGCCGGGAGGCGCCGCACCCGCCCGCCGCGAGCGGCCGCGAGCTAGTGCCGCGACCGGTAACGTTTGCCTTCTTTGATGGTCCCTGCTGACAGGTCGGAGAGCACGCCAATCGCCGACTCGGACGCGATGCCATCCTTGGCCTGGCGTGCCGCTCCGTCGCGCCCAGTGTCCGCCACGCGGGGTGCTCGAACCCGAGCTGTGTCGCGCCGGTTCGTCGAGTGACACCGACCACCTGTTCGACGAGGACGGCAAGTGAAGCCCTCTATTCCTTCCCACCGGTGAAGCTGGGGGCAGTTTCCCAACGTAAGCCGCGGACCTGAGATTCGCGCAGGCGAACGGCTCTCGTAGAAACGGGCGGCTCGTAAAGCTGACGCTGGCTGGCCACCTGACGCCGCCTCAGTCGACTACGGCAACGGTGGCTGAGGCATACCTGGGAGACCCTCGCGGTGGGGTCCCGGCGGCGGACGGTGTCCCTGGGGCGGCGGTGGAATCGACTCGATGCCCGGTGGCTCTTCCGGCCATACCAGCAGCACGGAACACGGGGCGTGGTCGACGACGAAGCGGGTCGCGGGACCCAAGCTGCGCGGGCCGAGACGCGAGCGGTCGCCGTCGCGCGCGATCACGAGAAGGTCGACACCCTGGGCGACTGCGCTGACCACTTCGCGCTCGACCCGTCCTCGGCGATGGAGAAGCTCCACCCCCTCTCGTCGAAGCCGCGCGGCCCCCGCGACGAGGATCTGCGAGGCCGCCTGGTCGGCGGCCTCCTCGTAGTGGTGACCGGGCACGTGCCTCGCAAACACCCGCCCGAGCAGTCCGGCGGTTGCCGCTTCGGCGACCTCGGTGATGTCGGAGGGTGTGACGTGAAGGAGCGCGACGTGCGAGTCGGGCGGAAGGTTCCGGACGGCGGCGGCGAGGCATCCCTGCCAGGTTCCCTCGACCAACCAAATCACTACCTTCACGGGCGCATCATCCTACCAATCTCAAGGAGAGCCACAGGGCGAGGGTCGCTGTGGTGAGCACCAGCGGCACCGTCACGACCCCCAGGCGGAGAAACTCTGAAATGGGTAGTTCTTCGCCCCGCTGGTGCAGGACGCGCCGCCAGAGCAGCGTCGCAAGTGAGCCGACGTAGGTGAGGTTCGGTCCGGTGTTGACGCCGATGAGCACGGCGAGCACCGCCCCGGCACCGTGGGCCGCTGTCGCAGGGAGAAGGAGCAGCACGGCTGGGAGGTTATTGATGACGTTGGCAAGCCCGGCAGCGACCACCGCGACGATGAGCAGCGATCCAAGTGATTCCCCGCTCGGCACGAGGCGGACGACGAGCGAGCTAAGACCGTGCATCGACACGGCCTTCACGACGAGCCCAAGGGCCAGCACGAAGGCGAGGAACGGAACGTCGAGCGCGATGGCGACATCGCGGATCTTTGCCCGTCGGCGAACGAGGGTTGGCACTGCGAGGGTGACGGCGCCGCCGAGCGCGGCGAACGCGGGATCGACATGGAGAACCGCCGTGACGAAGAACCCGATCAGCGTGAGCGCCACCACCACGCATGCGAAGACAGGAGCCGGCGGAGGTGTCACGGCCACGGTCTCACCGTGTCCAACGAGGTCGGCAGCGAAGAACCGCCGAAACACGAGCCACTCAACGCCGATAGCTGCCAACCACGGGAGCGCCATCGTCGCTCCGAAGCGACCGAACGACAACCCGCTGGCGCGGAATGCCAGAAGGTTGGTGAGGTTCGAGACGGGCAACAGCAGCGAGGCCGAGTTCGCGAGGTGGGTGCACGCGTAGGCATGCGGCTTGGCCCGGAGCTGAAGCCGTGCCACCGTCGTCAACACCACAGGTGTAAGCAGTACGACCGTTGCGTCGAGGCTGAGCACGGCGGTCACCACGCTTGCGGCAGCGAACACGAGCGCGAGGAGCACGACCGGTCTGCCACGAGCACCAGTCGCCATCCACGCCCCAGCAGCCTCGAACAGACCGTGCCGATCGCACAGATCGGCGAGAACGAGAATGGCGGCTAGAAAGCCAATGGTCGGTGCGAGGCTCCCCGCCTCGGCGCCGGCCTGGCTCAGCGGCAGCACTCCCAGGAGCACGAGCAACGCGGCGGCCGGAAGAGCCACAACAACCTCGGGCAGTCCCCACGGTCGCAAGACAGCACATCCGAGCGTCGCGACGAGGAACATGACGGCGAGCGTCTCGACGATTGGAGCCGACATTGCTACTGCGGAGAGTAACTTCCTCGAGCAATCGGCCTGTAACGAGGTCTCCGGGTTCGCCTGCGGCCCGGAAGAAAGACGCTGGGCTCTTCGGAATTCGGCAGTGCACTACGTGCAGCAGCCAGGATCCACGCGGGCGTTGATGACTCCACCGCTCCGTTAGCCGGGACTGGGCCTATCGGATTGGTGAACGGACCAACCGAGATGCACGCCCGACCGAACGCCAGTCCATACGGCTGGTCGCGCGCGGCATATCGACGGCGCCTGCCACCGCGGCGTCGGGCTCGGAAGAAAGCGGGCAAACGTTACCGGCCGCGGAACTAGATGTCCTTCTCGGGCAGGGCCTCGACGTTGACGTCCTTGAAGGTGACGACCTTCACGGACGAGACGAACCGGGCCGGCCGGTACATGTCCCACACCCAGGCGTCGCCGAGCTCGACCTCGAAGTAGGTCGCTCCGGCGTCCTCGTGCGGGGTGACCTTCACCTCGTTCGCGAGGTAGAAGCGCCGCTCCGTCTCGACGACGAAGCGGAACATCGGGAGCACCGCGCGGTACTCCTGGTAGAGCGCGAGCTCGATCTCCGCCTCGAACTGGTCGAGGTCCTCCTCGGCGCTCACCGCCAGCACCTCATCGCACAACCCTCCGATTGGGACGGCGCCCGAACCCCCGCCGTCGCCGTGGCCCGGCTCAGCGGACGCTCCGGCGCTCCTTGATCTTGGCAGCCTTGCCGACCCGGTCGCGCAGGTAGTACAGCTTGGCGCGGCGGACGTCGCCCTCGGTGACGACCTCGATCTTGGCGATGATCGGGGAGTGGACGGGGAAGGTGCGCTCGACGCCGACGCCGAAGCTCACCTTCCGCACGCTGAACGTCTCGCGCGCCCCGGCCCCCTGGCGGCGGATGACCGCCCCCTGGAAGACCTGGATCCGCTCGCGGTTGCCCTCGACCACGCGGACGTGCACCTTCAGCGTGTCCCCCGGCCTAAAGCTCGGGATGTCGTCGCGTAGCGTCGCGCGGTCGACGAGATCGGTCGGGTTCATGGACGGTCACGCTCCTCAGGGAATACAGAGGCCGCATCGGGAGCGCTGCGTCTCGCGGCACCCGGTTCGGCGGCCACAAGAGGATAGCCGTGCTCAGCGAGGAGCTGCACCTCGTCGTCGCGGAGCCCCCCGCGCGCGGCGATCAGGTCGGGGCGGCGCTCGATCGTCCGGCGCAGCGCCTCGGCCCGACGCCAGCGGGCGATCCGCTCGTGATCGCCGCTGCGCAGCACCTCGGGCACCTCCCAGCCCCGGAAGCTCGCGGGTCGCGTGTACTGCGGGTACTCGAGGAGCCCGGTCGTGAAGCTCTCGTCCTCGACGGACACCTCGTTGCCGAGGACCCCCGGGACGAGGCGGGTCACCGCCTCGAGCACGACCAGCGCGCCGAGCTCGCCGCCGGCGAGGACGTAGTCGCCCACCGAGAGCTCGCCGTCGACGAGATGGTCGACGACGCGCTGGTCGACCCCTTCGTAGCGCCCGCACAGCAGGGAGAACGCCCGCGTCTCGGCGGCCAGGGAGGCGGCGAGCCGCTGGTCGAAGCGGCGACCGCCCGGCGCGAGGAGGTACAGGGGCCGCGGCGGGTCGAACAGCTCGGTGGCGCGGAAGACCGGCTCGGGCGCGAGCACCATCCCCGCGCCCCCGCCGAAGGGGGAGTCGTCGACCGAGCGGTGCGGGTCGCCCGCCCCTGCACGCAGGTCGCAGACGCGCACCTCGACGGTCCCGGCGCGCCGCGCCCGCCCGATGATGCTCGCCGAGCAGTACGCCTCGACCACCTCGGGGAAGATCGTGAGCACGTCGACCCGTAGCGCCGGTCCCTCCGGCCGGCCGGCGTCGCCGGGAGCCGTCGAGCGGGCGGGTCGCTCCGGCTCGCTCACTCGAAGATCCCCTCGGGGACCTCGACGACGACACGCCCGGCGGTGTGCTCGACGACGAAGCGCAGCGGCACGTACCACCGCCCCTCGACGACGAGGAGGTCGCTCGCCGGGTTCGCCTCGACGCCGGTGACCCGGCCGTGCGAGGTCCCGGCAGCGTCGAGCACCTCGGCGCCGATCAGGTCGTGGACGAACAGCGCGGAGGGATCCTCGATCGGCTCGGCGAAAAGGACGATCGCGCGCAGCGCCTCGGCGGCGTCGATGTCGTCCACCCCCGCGAAGCGCACGAGGTACGTCCGGCCGTGCGGACGCGCGGCCACCACCTCGAGCTCGGCAGGAGGCGGCGCCGCGGGCGCTGCCGGGCGCGGGCCACCGGGGGCGCCCTCGCCCCGCGCTCGCGGCCCCCGCTGCGACGGCCTGCACGCGAGCCGAGAGCCCGGGGCGAGGCGCTCGAGCCGGTTCGTGACGAGATGGACGACGACCTCGCCCTGAAGCCCGTGGGGCTTCACGACCTGTCCGACCTCGAGCAATTCGTCGGGCACCCTCGAGGGCCCGTCGATCAGTCGACGATGTCGACGGTTGCTTCCGTCCCCTCGCGGGCTGCAGCCGAGCGGACCAGCGCCCGCAGCGCCTGGGCGACACGGCCGCGCTTGCCGATGATCCGGCCCATGTCCCCGGGGGCGACGTGGAGGGAGAGCAGGAGCCCCGAGCGCGCCTCGGAGGTCTCGACCACGACTGCGCCGGGGTCGTCGACGATCGAGCGGGCGACGTGCTCGAGCACGGCGCGGGCCGCGCCGCCGACGACGCGGTTGCCCCGGTCGTCGTCGGCCTCCTCCTCACCGGCCTCCTCCTCGCCGGCCGCTTCCTCGCCGGCCACGCCGACGGGCTCGTCGTCGTCCAGCTCGTCGTCGTCCAGCTCGTCGTCGAACTCGTCCTCGTCCAGCTCGTCCTCGGACGTCGCGAAGGTCGGGCTCTCGAACGTCGGGTTCTCGCTCATCGTGTCACGCTCACTCGCTCACCGGCGCTTCGGCGTCGCCGGCAGTGGCGGCCACGGCGGTCGCCACGGCCTTGTTCGCGGCGGCGCCGGACGCCTTGACAGGTGCCTTCTTTGCCGGAACCTTCTTCGCCGGCGCCTTCTTCGAACGATCGCGCGTGCTCGCCGGCCTGACCGGGCGGCCCGCCGCGTACTCCTCCCAGGCGCCCGAGATCACGAGGAGCTTGCGGACCGTCTCGGTGGGCTGCGCCCCCTTGGTCAACCAGGCGAGCGCCTTGTCCTTGTCGACGCTCACGGCCGAGGGCTCGGAACGTGGCGCGTACGTGCCGACGACCTCGATGAAACGACCGTCGCGCGGCGAGCGGCTGTCGGCCGCGACGATCCGGTAGGTCGGCTGCTTCTTCTTCCCCATCCGCATCAGGCGGAGTTTGACGGCCACGTGGTGTCCTTCTCTTTCCTCGGTGTTGTTGACTCGGTCATCTGTTCGGCGGCGTCCCGGCGACGCTCCGGGCCCGCCCCCGTCGCGCTCCGGCGCCGCCGCAGCGTCGCCGGTCTCGGCCGGGAGGGGACCCGGCTAGTTCAACGAGCCGGCGTCCTTCAGCGACGGGGTGACCCGCCCGCCCCGCTTCTTCTGCTTGCGCCCGCCGGGGCGGGCGAGCATGCCGGCCATCGCGGGCGTGCGGATCAGCCGCTGCATCTCCTTGAACTGGCGCAGCAGGTTGTTGACGTCCGTGGTCGTCGTCCCGCTGCCGCTCGCGATCCTGGACCGGCGCGAACCATTGATCATCGCCGGGTCCTCGCGCTCCGCGGCGGTCATCGAGCGGATGATGGCCTCGATTCGGGTCACGTCGCGGTCGTCGATCTGGGCGTTGCGGACCTCCTTCGGCATACCGGGCAGCATGCCGAGCACGCTCGAGAGCGGTCCCATCCGCTTCATCTGCTGGAGCTGCTCGTGGAAGTCCTCGAGCGTGAACCGGCCGGAGCGCAGTCGGTCCATGGCCTTGGCGGCGACGTCCTCGTCGTACTCCTGCTCCGCCCGCTCGATCAGGGTGAGCACGTCACCCATCCCGAGGATGCGGCTCGCCATGCGGTCGGGATGGAAGGTCTCGAAGTCCTCCGGTCGCTCGCCGGTCGAGACGAAGGCGATCGGCCTGCCGACGACCTGCTTCACCGAGAGGGCGGCGCCGCCACGGGCGTCGCCGTCGATCTTCGTGAGCACCACGCCGTCGAGGGCGAGGGTGTCGTGGAACGCCCGGGCGGTGCGCACGGCGTCCTGACCGGTCATGGCGTCGACGACGAGGAAGGTGTAGTCGGGCTTCACCGCCTCTGAGACGCGTCGCACCTCGTCCATCAGGGCCTCGTCGATGGTGAGCCGGCCGGCGGTGTCGACGATCACGACGTCGCGCCCCACCCGCTCGGCCTCGGCGACGCCGTGTCGGGCCACCTCCACCGGGTCGCTCGGCTCGCTGAACACCGCCGCGCCGACGGTCCGTCCGAGGACACGCAGCTGCTCGACGGCGGCCGGCCGCTGGAGGTCGGCGCCGACCAGCAGCGGGTGGCGTCCCTGCTGCTTGAACCAGCGGGCCAGCTTCGCGGCGGCGGTCGTCTTGCCGGAACCCTGGAGCCCGGCGAGGAGGACCACCGTGGGCGGTCGCGAGGCGTAGGCGAGGCGGAACGCCTCCCCGCCCAAGGTGGCGGTGAGCTCCTCGTTGACGACCTTGATGACCTGTTGGGAGGGGGTGAGGCTCTTCGACAGCTCGGCCCCGCTGCAGCGCAGCCGGATCCGCTCGATGAGGTCGCGGACGACCTCGAGGCTGACGTCGGCCTCGAGCAGGGCGACCCGGATCTCGCGCAGCACCTCGGCGACCTCGGCGTCGCCGAGGCGGCCGCGGCCGCGAAGGCGCGTGAAGATCCCGTCGAAGCGGTCGGTGAGGGTCTCGAACATGGGCACGACAAGGTTACTCGGCCCACCGTCGTCGTCCGTTAGGGCACCGCCGAGCTCACTCGAACAGGGCCGAGACGAAGTCTTCCGGGTCGAACGCGACGAGGTCGGCGGCACCCTCGCCGAGGCCGACCAGCTTGATCGGCAGCCCGAGCTCGGCACGGATCGCGAGCACGATCCCACCTTTCGCCGTGCCGTCGAGCTTGGTCAGCACGACGCCGGTGACGTCCACCGCCTCGGCGAACTGGCGCGCCTGGACGAGGCCGTTCTGGCCGGTCGTGGCGTCGAGGACGAGCAGCACCTCGCTCACGTGGCCGGGCGGTCGGTCCGCGATCCGGCGGACCTTAGCGAGCTCGTCCATCAGGTTCACCTTCGTGTGCAGCCGCCCCGCGGTGTCGGCCAGCACGAGGTCCGCGCCGCGCGCCGCGGCGTGCTGGACCGCGTCGAAGATGACCGACGAGGGATCGGCGCCCTCGGCGCCGCGGACGATCCCGGCGCCGGAGCGCTCCGCCCACAGCTCGAGCTGCTCGCCGGCCGCTGCCCGGAACGTGTCCCCCGCCGCCAGTACGACCCGCCGCCCCGCACGGGCCTCGGCGGCGGCGAGCTTGCCGATCGTCGTCGTCTTGCCCACCCCGTTCACGCCGACGAAGAGCCAGACGGTCGTGCCCTCCGCGGCCCGGCCGAGCGATCGGTCCTCGCCGTCGAAGAGCCCCGCGATGTCCGCGCGCAGCGCCGCGACCATCGCGTCGGGCGAGTCCTCGACCTGACCGGCGCGTACCTGCTCACGCAGCGCGTCGAGCAGGCGCCCGGCCGTCGGCAGCCCGACGTCGGCGAGGAGCAGCGCCTCCTCGAGGTCCTCGAAGGCCGCCTCGTCGACCCGTCCACGGCTGCGAAGGCCGGCGAGCGACGAGCCGAACAGGTCGCGGGCGCGCCCGAGCCGGTCGCGAAGGCGCGGCGGCCCCGCCCCGGCGGCCGCTTCCTCCGCGAGCGCGGCGCCCGGCTCTGCCGCCTCTCGGACGGGCGCCTCGGGGCGGGCCGCCTCGGAGCCGGGCGGACCGACGACCTCGCCCGCCGGGGGCGCACCGGGCTCGGCTCCGGCGACCCCGGTGGGCCGGGACGGTGGCTCCGCGCCGGCCTCGGGCGCCCGGCGCCGGCGCAGGCCCGCGGGGGCTGCGCCGTCCGCATCGGCCTGGCGGCGCCGGACCGTGACGACGGTGCCGGCGCTCAAGAGCACGAGCAGCAAGACGATGACCACGACGAGCACGACGGTCACGGCAGGTCCACCCCGCTGCGCACCTTCTCGCTCACGACCTTCGAGGCCCCGCCGGGCTGCATCGAGATGCCGTAGAGAGCGTCGGCGACCTCCATCGTCTTCTTCTGGTGGCTGACGATGATCAGCTGCGCCTCGTCCCGGAACTCGTGAACGAGGTCGAGGAAGCGCCGGAGGTTGACCTCGTCGAGCGCGGCCTCCACCTCGTCCATCAGGTAGAAGGGCGACGGGCGGCTGCGGAACACGGCGAACAGGAACGCCATCGCCACGAGCGAGCGCTCGCCCCCGGAGAGCAGCGAGAGCCGGCGGACGTTGCGCCCCGCCGGGCGCGCCTCGATCTCGACCCCCGTCGAGAGCGGGTCGTCCGGCGCCGTCAGGCTGAGCTGCCCGCTGCCACCGGGGAACAGCGTCGTGAACAGCGCCTGGAAGTGGCCGGCCACGTCCTCGTAGGCGGAGGAGAAGATCGAGACGATCTCGGTGTCGATCGCCTGGATCACCTGGCCGAGCTCGCGCCGGGCCGAGCGGACGTCTTCCAGCTGGGTCTCGAGGAAGCCGCTGCGCTCCTGGAGGGCGGCGAGCTCCTCGCGGGCGAGCGGGTTGACCGGCCCGAGCATGCGCAGCTCTCGCTCGACCTCGCGCCAGCGAGCCGTGGGGTCGGTGCCCTCCGGCAGCTCCGGGCGGGGCGCGGCGATCGCCTCGTCGGCCACGGCGTCGAGGTCGCGATGGAGCGCCTCGACGGCGGTCTCGTGGCGGATCCGGGCCTCGGTCAGGTCCAGCTCCAGGCGCTGGCGCCGCTCGCGACCCGCCGCGAGCGAGCGCTCGGCCTCGTCGCGCTGGCGCCGCAGCGCGCCGACGCGCTCCAGGCGCTGGCGGGAGGCCTCGGCGCGGCGGTCCCGCTCGGCGCCGAGCCGGCCGACCCCCTCGACGACCTTGGACTCGCAGCCCTGCAGGCGTGCGGCGAGGCGGGACAGCGCCAGGTCCTCCACCTCGTGGGCGCCCCGGCGCTCCTCGGCGCGCCGGTGCTCCTCGTGGCGCCGGGCGATGCCCTCGGCAAGCTCGGCCCGCCTCGCCGACAGCATCGAGCGGCGCTCCTCCAAGGCCGCGACGCGCACCTCGAGATCGCGCCGCAGGGCGCCGAGCGCGCGGGCCCGCTCGTCCAGCGCCCGGCGGGCCTGCCCTGCCTCGCCCGCGCGGGCGGCGCTCGCCTCCTCCTCGGCCTCCACGACGGCGAGGCGCGCCGACGCTGCGCCGAGCGACGCCGTCGCCTCCTGCACCGCGGCGGTGGCGCGGGCGTGCTCCTCGCCGGCGCGCGCCTCGTCGGTCGCGACGGCCCCGAGCTCGCGTTCGGCGTCGGCCGCGGTTTCCTCGTTGCGCCCGAGCTCGCCGGCGAGCTGGTCGAGCCTTCGCAGCGCGTCGGCAGCGGCGGCACGCGCCGCGCCGAGCGCCGAGCGGGCCTCGCGCTCGGCGCCGGCCGCGGCGTCGGCGCGAGCCACCGCCGCGCCGGCGCGGCCGCGCGCCGCCTCGAGGGCGGCGCGCGTGGCGCCGGCCCGCCCGGCGCCGATGCGCCAGCCGAGCGGCGAGAAGCGGTCCCCCTCGGAGGTCACGATCGTCCGGCCCGGCGCGCCGAGCGCGGCGTCGAGCGCGGCGTCGAAGCCGCCGGTCACGAGCAGCACGCCCTCGAGCAGGGCGTCGAGGAGCCGGTCGACGGCGGGCTCGGCGGCCCGCACCCGGTCACGGAGCCGCTCGGTGCCGGTCGGTGCCGGCGCCCAGCCGCCCGCCGCCGGCGACACGAACGCACCGGCGAGGGGGAGGACGGAACCGCCGAGCGACGCCGCACGCAGGTGCTGCAGGGCGGCACGGGCCTCCTCGCCGTCCGAGACGAGCACGACGTCGAGCACCCCCTCGACGGCGGCCTCGAAAGCGAGCGCCACCGAATCGTCCACCTCGACGACGTCGAGGAGGGTCCCGACGACGCCGGGCACGCCGGCGAGGCGCTCCAGGCCGGCGCGGGCCCGCACCTCGTCGAGGGCCAGCTCCAGGGCCTCGACGCGCGCCTCGTCGGCGTGGCGCTGCTCGTCGGCGTCCCGGAGCGCCTCCTCGGCCTGGCGGGCCGCCACGCCGGCCCCCTCCTCCGCGGCCGCCAGGCGAGCGTGGGCGCGGCGCGCCTCGTCGAGCTCGGGGGCGATCGCCTCGAGCGCGCTGGCGGCGCGCACCCGGCGCGACTCGCCCTCCTCGCGCCGGCGCACGAGGGCCGCCGCGCGCTCCGCGGCGCGGACCTCCGCCTCGCGCCGCGCCGCCAGCTCCTCGCGCGCCCGTGCGTGCTCCGCGCGCACGGCGGCCGCTTCCGGCGCCGGCCCGGGGGCCTCCGCGATGCCGAACTGCTCCGCGTGGCGCTCCTCGGCCTCTGCAAGCTGGGCCTCCGCGGCGCGGAGCGCCTCCCACTCGGGAGCGAGGGTCCGCGCGCCTGCCTCGGTGCGCTCCAGGTCCTCGAGCACCCTCGCGTGCTCGGTCTCGAGCGCCACGATCGCGTCGGCGTCCTCTTGGGCGGCGGCGAGCGCCGCGCGGGCACGGCGCCGCTCCTGGGAGAGGGCGAGGAGCCCCCTCGCCCGCTCGACGAGCTGCTCGAGACGCCCGACGAGCGGGGTGAGCTCTTCGGCCCGCTCCTCTCCGAGCTCGCCCTGCGCGTGGGCCAGCGCGGCGTCGAGCCGCTCGAGCTCGGCGCCCACGCGGGAGGCCTCCTCGTCGAGGCCGGCGAGCGCTCGCCCGCCGCCGGAGAGGCGCTCGTTCAGCTCGACGAGCTCGCGGCCGGCCACGAACATCCTGAGCGCCCGAAGCTCGCCGGCGAGCTCCTCGTGGCGGAGCGCCGACGCGGCCTGGCGCTCGAGCGGCTTCAGCTGCCGGCGGACCTCCCGCAGGAGGTCCTGCAGCCGGGCGAGGCCCGCCTCGCTCGTCTCCAGCCGGCGCTCGGCGCGCTCGCGGCGGCGGCGGAACTTCAAGATCCCGGCGGCCTCCTCGATGACCATGCGGCGGTCCTCGGGCCGCGCCGCCAGCACGGCGTCCAGCTGGCCCTGGCCGATGATGACGTGCTGCTGGCGCCCGACCCCGGAGTCCGACAGGAGCTCCTGCACGTCGAGCAGGCGGCACGGGACGCCGTTCAGCGCGTACTCGCTCTCACCCGTGCGGAAGAGGGTGCGCGTCACGGTGACCTCGTTGAGGTCGATCGGCAGGCGCCGCGAGGAGTTGTCGATCGTGAGCGAGACCTCGGCGCGGCCGAGCGCCGAGCGCTTGGACGTCCCGGCGAAGATGACGTCGTCCATCCTCGCCGAGCGCACGACGCGTGGGCCCTGGGCGCCGAGCACCCAGGCGACGGCGTCGACGACGTTCGACTTCCCCGAGCCGTTCGGACCGACGACGACGGTGACGCCGGGCTCCAGCTCCAGCGTCGTCGGGTCGGCGAAGGACTTGAAGCCCTTCAAGGTGAGCGACTTCAGGTACACGGCACGCTCACGTTAGCTGGGGCCCACCCGCGCCGGGAGCGCCGTCTGAGCCCTCGAGGTGCGCGCCGGCGCTCAGGACTGGCAGGCGGGGCAGAAGTGCGCCGAGCGCCCCGCCACCCGGATGCGCTCCACCGCCGCGCCGCAGCTCGGGCAGGGCTGGCCGGTGCGGTCGTACACCGCGTGGCGGGCCTGGTAGCCGCCGAGCGCCCCGGCCAGGTCCCGGTAGCGGGCGTCGCGCAGCGACGACCCGCGCAGCCGCACCGCTTCAGCGAGCACGCCGTCGACGGCCGAGGCGAGGCGTTCGACATCGCCCGCGCCGAGCGTCTCGGTCCGCCGGGACGGGTGCAGCCCGGCTGCGTGGCAGATCTCGTCGGCGTAGAGGTTGCCGATGCCGGCCACGAGGCGCTGGTCGAGCAGGAAGGCCTTCAAGGTGGTCCGCCGCTTGCGGAGCAGCTCGCCGAGGCGCTGCGCGGGAAGACCGTCGACGAGGGGGTCCGTCCCGAGCCCGGCGAGCACCGCCGGGACCCCGTCCGGGCCCACCTCGGCGGCGACGAACAGCTCGCCGAAGGTGCGCGGGTCGACGAAGCGCAGCTCGCTACCGTCGTCGAGACCGAGCACGACGTGGGTGTGCGGAACCCGTTCGAGCCCTGCGTCGACCACGTGGACGAGCTGGCCGCTCATCCGGAGGTGGGCGACGAGGACCGCCCCGTCGTCGAGCGGGACGAGCAGGTACTTGCCCCGCCGCTTCGCTCCGGCGAAGGTCCGGCCCCGGAGCGCCTTCGTGAACGCCGCCTTCGTCTGGCGCCTGACCGAGCGCTTCCCCGTCACCTCGACGCGCTCGACGCGCCGACCGACGACCGCCGCGGCGAGGCCGAGCCGCACCGTCTCGACCTCGGGGAGCTCAGGCATCGCCCGGCCGGTTCAGGTGCGCGCCGACGCGGCGGAGGGCCGGTCCCCGGCCCCTGTAGCGTCGCCGGAGCCCGGACCGGAACGAACCCCGTCGCCGGCCGAGGGGTCGGTGGAGGTCTCCTCCTCGGCGAGGACGGCCACCGCCTGCTCGGCCGCGGCGCGCTCGGCCTGCTTCTTCGACCGGCCGGTGCCGCGCCCGAGGACCCGCTGGCCGAGGTAGACCTCGGCGCTGAAGCGCTTGTCGTGGTCGGGGCCCTGCTCGCGAAGCCGGTAGCGGGGCGCTTCCTCGCCGATGCGCACGGCGAGCTCCTGGAGGCGGTTCTTGGCGTCGCCGAGCGCCGCACCCGCCGCCGAGGCGAGCTCGGCACCGAGGAGACCGATCACGAGCTCGCGCGCCGGGCCGAGGCCGTTCGCCAGGTAGACGGCCCCGATCAGCGCCTCGAGCGCGTCGGCCAGGATCGAGGGCTTGTCGCGCCCACCGGAGGCGTCCTCGCCCTTGCCGAGCAGGAGCTCCCCGCCGATGCCGAGGCCGGCGGCGACGGGGGCGAGGGCCCCGGTGCTCACCACCGCGGCGCGGATGCGCGCGAGATCGCCCTCGGGCAGCTGGGGGTGGGCGGCGTAGAGCTCGGCCGTGACGACCAGGCCGAGCACGGCGTCGCCGAGGAACTCGAGCCGCTCGTTCGACTCCTCGCCGGGGTTCTCGGCGCAGTGCGAGCGGTGCGACAGCGCCATCCGCAGCAGCGCCGGGTCGGCGAGGTAGGGCGCGAGGCGCTCGGCGAGCGGCCCGGGTCCGAGGGGTGCCGGCGTGGCCGCCGGCGCCGGTGCGGGCGTCAGCCCGCCTCCAGCTTGGCGGTGACGTAGTCGACCGCGTCGCGCACGGTACGGAGGTCCTCGAGGTCCTCGTCGTCGATGCGGAATCCGGAGACCTGCTGGGAGAGCTCACCTTCGAGGGCCTCGACGAGCTCGATCAGCGCGAGCGAGTCGGCGTTCAGGTCGTCGGCGAACGAGGAGGACTCCCCGATCGCGTCGGGCTCGATCTCCAAGATGTCGGCGAGCTGGGAGCGGACGAGCTGGAGGACCTGGTCCCGGCTCATCGGACCGCTCGCGGTCTGCGTCGACTCGGACACGTCGATCTCCTTCGGGGCCTAGCGGGACGGCGGGTGCCGGACGGTCGCTCGCGTGCTCGCGTGCTCGCGCGTTCGGGCGGACCGGCTAGGGCGATGCTACCGGCTCGGGCTGCCCGACGACCGGCGCAGCCCGCGGGCCGCGCTCAGCCGGCGACGGCGGCCCGGACGTGGCCGACGAGGTCATGTTCTGCCATCTCGTGTGCAACTTTTATGGCGTTCAGGATCGCGCGGGCCGACGAGCTCCCGTGGCTGATGATGCAGACGCCGTCGGTGCCGAGCAGCAGCGCCCCGCCGGTCTCTTCGGGGTCGACGTCCGCCGCGTAGGGCAGGAGCGCCGGGACGAGCACGTCGCCGGCGGCCTTGGTCTTTGGCGTCGAGGAGATCGCCGCGCCGAGGATCCCCATGAAGGCCGAGAGCGCGCCTTCGAGGGTCTTCAGGGCGACGTTGCCGGTGAAGCCGTCCGTCACGACGATGTCGGCCCGTCCCGCCAGGAGGTCCCGGCCCTCGACGTTGCCGATGAAGCGGACGCCGGCGCCGGCGGCGAAGAGGGCGTGGGCCTCCTTGACGAGGTTGTTGCCCTTCGTCGGCTCCTCGCCGATCGAGAGCAGCGCGACCGAGGGATCGTCGTTGCCGTAGCGGCTGGCGACGTAGGCCGCGGCCATGCGGGCGAACTGCACGAGCCATTCGGCCTGGCACTCCGCGTTGGCGCCCGAGTCGATGAGGATCGAGGGGGGGCCGGAGCGCCCCGGGATCGGCAGCGGGGTCGCGATCGCCGGCCGGGCAACGCCGGGGAGCCGGCCCATCCGCAAGAGCGCGCTCGCCATCGCGGCCCCGGTGTTGCCGGCGCTCACCATCGCCGAGGCGCGCCCGTCGCGCACCGCCTCCGCGGCGCGCACCATCGAGGAGTCCTTCTTCGTCCGGACCGCGCGTGCCGGGTCCTCGTCCATCGCGATGACCTCGCTCGCGGGGAGGATCTCGATGCCGCCGGTGTCACCGAGCGTGCCGTCGGTCGGCCCGACGAGCAGGACGGGGATGCCGAGCTCGTCGACCGCCCGGCGGGCGCCGGCGACGATCTCGCCCGGGGCCTTGTCGCCCCCCATCGCGTCGAGCGCGACGGGAAGGATCAGTCGACCTCGATCGCCTGGCGGCCCTTGTACCAGCCGCAGTTCGGGCAGACGACGTGCGGCAGCTTGGCCTGCCGGCACTGCGGGCAGCGGCTTTGGGCCGGGGCGGTGAGCGTCCAGGCCGAGGCCCGGCGGCTCCTGCTCTTCGCCTTCGACGTCTTCTTCTTGGGAACGGCCATCGTCGTCTTCCTGCTGCTCGTCCGGCGCTCTAGCCGACCGCGTCCGGCCCCCGACCCTGCCGGTGCTGCGGCTCGTCGGGCTCCCCGCCGGGGAGGAGCACGAGCTGGGCCCACCGGGGGTCCGGCGACGGTGCGCACGCGCACCGCTCCAGATTGCGATTGGCACCGCACTCCGGGCAGAGCCCGAGGCACTCCTCGCTGCAGAGGGGCGCCAGCGGCAGGTCGAGGATACACGCGTCGTGGACGATCGGCGCCAAGTCGAGCTCCTCGGGGCCGAGGGCGTACGTCGTCTCCTCGTCCCCCTGCTCGACGCAGAGCTCCCGCACCTCCACGCGAAGCTCCCCGCGCGCCTCCTCGAGGCAGCGCCGGCACTCGCCCGCCCACACGGTCGTGACCGTCCCGCTCACGAGGATCCCGTCGTGCACGGCCTCGAGCACGGCGTCGAGGTGGACGGGCTGGCCCTCGGGGACGTGCGAGCCGCTGACGGAGAGGCCCTCGAGCTCCGCCTCGACCTCGACCCGCCGGCGAGACCCGGGGGCGCGGCGCAACGCCCCGACGGGCACGACGAAGGAGCGGTCGGGGCGGCGGTTCACAACGTGTCCTGGTCGAAGAAGGCCTCGTCCCCCATCGGCCCGAGGGCCGTGAGGCGTGACTCCTCGTCCTCATCCTCGGCGGTGGGCACGACGGCGAGGCGCTCCCGGCCGGCCTGGACGGTGCGGATCGTCCGGTCGAGGACGATCTCGAACGCGGCGAGCTTGCGGTCGACGTAGTCGTCCGCCTCGTGGCGGATCCGGCGGGCCTCGGACTCGGCGTCGGCGACGAGCCGCTCGGCCTGGCGGCGGGCCTGGCGGACGACCTCGGTCCGCTGCACCATCTGGGCCGCCTGCGCCCTCGCCTCGTCGAGCAGCTGGCCGGCCTCGAGCTCGGCACGGCTGCGCACGTCGTCGCTGTCCTGCAGGAGGCGCCGGGCCCGCTGGAGCTCCCCCGGGAGCGCCTCGAGCGCCGCGGCGAGCAGCTCGAGGACCTCGTCGCGCGAGATGATCGCCGAGGAGGACAACGGCATCGACTTGGCGTGCTCGACGAGGTCGACCAGCTCCTCGAGGAAGGCGGCGACGTCGCCCGGTTGGTCGTCGCGCCCGGTCACGACCGGGGCGTCGTCGTGGATGTCACTCACCGAAGCGCTCCTTCATCCGTCGGGCGACGGCCTCGGGGACGAACGCGCTCACGTCGCCGCCGAAGCGAGCGATCTCCCGGATCAGGCGCGAGGCGATGAACGAGTACGACGAGCCGGTCGGGATGAACAGGGTGTCGATCCCCGACAGCTGCTGGTTCATCTGGGCCATCTGCAGCTCGTTCTCGAAGTCGGACACGGCACGGAGCCCTTTCACGATGACGTCGGCACCGACCTGGCGGGCCACGTCGACCACGAGGGTGCTCATCGAGACGATCGAGATGCGGTCGTGGTGGCCGACGCACTCCTCGATCATCTCCTGGCGTTCGGCGAGGGAGAACACGGGCTCGGACTTGGACGGGTTGCGGACCACCGCCACCACCACCCGGTCGAACAGGCCGACGGCGCGCTCGGTCACCTCCAGGTGGCCGTTGTGGAACGGGTCGAAGGAGCCGGGGAGCAGTGCAGTCGTCACGAGCGGACCTCCCGTGCCGAGCCCTCCCCGCCGGGGGATCCTCCGCCCTCCTCGGGCGGGCGCTCGGGCGCATTGGCCACGGTGACGAGCGTAGTGCCGTAGCGGTACTGGCGGTGAAGCTCGAAGCGCTCGCCGAGCTCGACCGGCCGGGCGGACTCGAGGACGACGGTACCGGCCCTAAGGCGCCCGAGCAGCTCCGCCCAGCGGTCGAAGGCGTAAGGCGGGTCGACGAGGGCGAGGTCGAACGCGTGGCGGGGGTCGGCCGCGAAGCCGATCGCCTCGGCGCGCACCACCGTCGCCCGGCGATCCGCTGCCAGTCCCGTGGCCTCGAGGTTCGCCATGACGGCCTCGACCGCGGCCCGGTCCGCGTCGACGAAGGTGACCGAGCGGGCGCCGCGCGACAGCGCCTCGATCCCGAGCGCGCCCGAGCCGGCGAACAGGTCCACCACCGTCGCGTCCTCGACGGCCCCGAGGTGCATCAACACGTCGAAGATCGCTTCCTTTACGCGGTCCGAGGTCGGGCGCAGCCCCGGGAGCCGGGGCGCCCGCAGCCGGCGGCCCCGCGCCGTACCGCCGATCACCCGCACCGGCTCACCGTAGCGCCGCGGCCGGCGGCGCCGACGCGCCAGGGATCGGGTCCTGCCTCGGAATCGTGACGTCCCGCCACTCATCGTCATGGTTCCTGTCTAACCATGACCAAGGAGGAATGTCATGACGGATCAGCGCCGCAACCATGCCTGAGTCAGGGCCATAGGCATGGAAATCGTCTATCCATGACTACAATGCGAGCGTGGTCATGGCTAGACGGCCGCACGCGCGCCCCGGAACCCCGCCGGGAGGTCCGGCCGTCGGTGTCTGGCGGCCCGAGATCGACCTCCAGCTGGAGGACACCGCCGAGTCGTCCTGGCCTGCGGTCACCTATGAGGAGCACGGCTGGGTGCCCCGCCATGAGCTCGTCCGGGTCAGCCGGAGGGAGCGCTCGGCGAACGAGGGGCCATACGGCGCCGCCGTCGTCGAGCCCATCGCCGGCATCCCCGACGTCAAGGTGCCTCCCCGGGTGAGCACGAATGCCGGCGGTGCCGCCGTCGAGATCGCCCGATTCGACGCCGCGCTCGGCTTTGAGATCGCCCCGTTCGCCTCGATCCTCCTGCGCACTGAGTCCGTCGCCTCATCGAAGATCGAGCATCTGACGGCTTCGGTGACGGCTATCGCCCTGGCCGAGCTGGGCGACCGTGGCCGTCGCGACGCGTCGCAGATCGTCGCCAACATCCAGGCGATGAAGGCTGCTAGCGAGCTGGCCGACAGGCTGGACGCAGATGCGATCCTGGAGATGCACGACGCCCTGCTCGGCGCAGAGCACCCCGAGTGGGTGGGCAGGTGGCGCGACGAGCAGGTCTGGATCGGTGGCGGCGACCACGGCCCCCATGAGGCAGCCTTCGTCCCTCCCCACCACAGTCGAGTGCCGGCGGCGATGGACGACCTCGTGGCATTCGTGGCCCGTCACGACCTGCCACCGCTCGTCCATGCGGCGGTGGCCCACGCACAGTTCGAGACGATCCACCCGTTCCCCGACGGCAACGGCCGCGTCGGACGGGCGCTCGTCCACGCGCTCTTACGGGGCAAGCGCCTGACGCAGAACGTCACCGTTCCCGTGTCGGCCGGACTCCTCACGGACACCGACAGCTACTTCCAGGCCCTCACCGAGTACCGGGCCGGGAACCCGGCGCCGATCGTTGAGCGCTTCGCTGATGCCTCGTTCGCAGCCATCGCCAATGGACAGCATCTCGTCAACGAGCTCCGGGCGGTGCGCAAGGGTTGGGATGACGTCATCAAGGCCCGGTCCGACGCGGCGGCGTGGCGAGTTGCCGACCTCCTCGTCCGGCAGCCCATCATCGACTCGGCGCTCACCCAGCGTGAGCTTCACCTGAGCCGTCAGAACACGAACGTCGCGATCGAGCGACTGAGCGACGCCGGGATTCTCCGCGAGATGAGCGGTTACGGCCGGAACCGGAGATGGGAGGCGCGCGAAATCCTCGTCGCACTCGACGCCTTCGCCAAGAGGTCTGGCCGGCACGGCTGATCGAGCACGAACCTGGAGAGGTGAGGAGCCTCAGCGGACAGGTGACGGGCCCGGTTACCGGCGGTCGACAACTGGCACGGCGGCAAGGCCCTGCCGCCGCGCGGGCTCGAGGACCGATGCCGAGTGGTACCTTCTCATGACCTGTCACAACCTCGGCACACCCCTCGGTTTCGGGGGGATCGCGGCTCCCGAGCGGGTCAGGCGGGACCCGGGCCTCCGGCGCGTCGGTCAAGGACGGCCTCGGCGTCGACGATCCGGTAGGCGTAGCCCTGCTCGGCGAGAAAGCGCTGGCGACGCTGGGCGAACTCCTGGTCGTTCGTGTCGCGAGCGACGACACTGAAGAACTGCGCCTGGCGGCCGTCGAGCTTCGGGCGCAGGATGCGCCCGAGCCGCTGTGCCTCTTCTTGGCGGCTCCCGAAGGTTCCTGACACCTGGATCGCGACCGATGCCTCGGGCAGGTCGACGGAGAAGTTCGCCACCTTCGAGACGACGAGCAGGCCGAGCTCGCCCTGCCGGAACGAGGCGAACAGCCGCTCCCGCTCGCGCACCGGCGTCTTCCCGCTCAGCACCGGCGCGCCGAGCAGCGTTCCGAGCGCCTCCAGCTGGTCCAGGTACTGGCCGATCACGAGGGTCGGCTCGCCCGCGGCGCGGGCGTCTGCGCACAGCGCCTCCACCACGGCGAGCTTCGAGCGTGCGGTGGCACCGGCACGGTAGCGCTCCTCGGCCTCGGCGAGCGCGTAGCCCATCCGCTCTTCGTCGGTGAGCGTCACCCGCACCTCGGTACAGCTCGCCGGGGCGATCCAGCCCTGGGCTTCGATGTCGCGCCAGGGGGCGTCGTAACGCTTCGGGCCGATGAGGCTGAAGACGTCTCCCTCGCGCCCGTCCTCGCGCACGAGCGTCGCGGTGAGGCCGAGCCGTCGACGGCTCTGGATCTCCGCGGTCATGCGGAAGATCGGGGCGGGAAGGAGGTGGACCTCGTCGTAGAGCACGAGTCCCCAGTCCTCGCCGGCGAGCGCCTCGAGGTGCGGATAGAGCCCGCCTCGCTTCGTCGTGACGATCTGGTAGGTCGCGAGCGTGATCGGGCGGATCTCCTTTCGCGCGCCGGAGTACTCGCCGAGCTCGTGCTCGGTGAGTGTCGTTCGGGCGAGGAGCTCGTCTCGCCATTGACGTGCCGCGACGATGTTCGTCACGAGCACGAGCGTCCGGGCGCCGGCCGCCGCCATCGCGCCGATCCCGACGAGGGTCTTGCCCGCGCCGCAGGGCAGCACGACGACCCCGCTGCCTGCGGCGGCGAACGCGGCGACCGCCTGACGCTGGTACGGACGCAGCTCGAAGCCCCCGTCGTCGCGCAGCGCTATCGGGTGGGACGCCCCGTCGACGTAGCCCGCGCGGTCCTCTGCCGGCCAACCGAGCTTCACGAGCGCCTGCTTCAGCGCCCCACGCTCGGCCCGGTAGACCGCCACGGTGTCCGCATCGATGCGCGGTCCGAGCAGCGGCGCCACGGACCTCGCGCGTACGACCTCTTCGAGCACGGCCCGGTCGGACGCCACCAGCACGAGGCCGTGCCGCGCGTCGGTCTCGAGCACGAGCCGGCCGTAGCGCGCCATCACCTCTTCGACGCCGGTGAGGATGGCGTCGGGCACGGGGTAGCGTGACCAGCGCGTGAGGGCCGCCGAGACCTGGTGAGGGGACATGCCGGCGGCCTGCGCGTTCCACAGCCCGAGCGCGGTGATCCGGTAGGTGTGGACGTGCTCCGGCGACCGCTCGAGCTCGGCGAAGGGGGCGACGGCGCTGCGGCAGGCTTCGGCGTCCGGGTGGTCGACCTCGAGCAGGAGCGTCTGGTCCGACTGGACGATGAGAGGACCGTCCGGCGGGCCGCCCGCACTTTCGCCGCCGGTGCCGGTCAGGTCCACCGTTCCTCCTCCGCGTCGGTGAGCACCCGGGCCCACTGGACGCGCCCGACGGCGAGCTGCTGCTCGGCACCGGTCGGCATGCGGGCGACGATCGCCGAGTCGCGGGTGACGTCGAGGACGGCGCAGACCAGCTCCGCCGTCCGGCCCTTCGCGCTCGAGTAGGAGATCCGGACGAACCACTCCTCCTCGCACGCTTGCTCGAGCAGCGCGCCGACCTCGTCGCGCCCCTTGGCGATCGAGCCGGGACGCGCCGGCCCCCCGTCGACGCCGTCGACGCCCGCGAGCTGGAGCAACCGGGCCAGCGTGCGCCCCCCGGCCGAAGAGCGCTGTCCGCCGTCGTCTGCGGCGGCGAGCTGCGCCGCGACGCCGAGCGGTCGCTCGAGACCGACGTCGGCCTCCGTCGCGTGCTCGGCCTCATCGTCGTCGTCCTGGCCGAGGAGGCGGAGCTGGTCGCGGCCGGCAGCGACGGCGCGAGCCGTCGACACCGATCGCGGCGGTGCCGACGGAGCGCTCTCGTCAGCCCCGGTGCGCAGCCGCCGGGCCAGATCGAGCGGAAGCTCGGCCCCCGACAGCACCCCCGGCCGTGCGCCAACCGAGCCGGTGGGCTCCCCGGCGCGCCGGCCGGCTGTGGCGGCGCCGGCCCGATGCACGGCCGGCGCGGCGGCCACGAGCGCGCCAGTCGCGTCCTCCTCGCCCGGCAGGTAGCCGGCGTCTCGCAGCACGGAGAGCACCACGTCGGCGCGAACGTGGGTCACGAGCACGGTGGACGCGAGCTCGCGAAGCCCGAGACGCGCGGTGCGCCGCGCCCGCAGCACCTCGGCGGCCACCGCCGGGTCCTCGAACCTGACGTAGCTCTCCGCCGCGCCCACGCGCAGCTGACCGTGGCGGCGCGCGACATCGCCGACGAGATACGACAGCGCCTGGGGCACGCCCTTGGTCGCGTGCTCGGCGAGGAAGTCGAGGAGCTCTGCGCCGTCGCGCCCGGCGTCGAAGCCGCGCCGCAGCGAGGCTTCGCTGAAGCGGAAGACCGTCGCGGAGCCGCTCGACTCGACGTCGGCGATGAGCTCGAGCTCGCGCCGCAGCTTCGTCGGCAGGTGGCCGGGCGCGATCGCGGTGAGGTCGGCCTGGAGCACGATCGACGTCGCACGCGCGGGAGCCCCGGCAGCGAGTGACGCCGCCGCGACCCCGAGCTCGCCGGCGGCGACCGACCGCCCGAGCCCGCTCAGCGCGTCCAGCGCAATGAGCCCGAGCGTCTGAGCCTCGCGCCGGATCCAGGAGGCGGCGACCGAGGCCTGGATGGGGCCGTACGCGAACAGCCCCGGCGCGTCCCACTCGAGCACGCGAGCGTGATCCTCGAGCGAGGCAGCTCGACCCGGGCCGAGCTCGGCGAGGATGCCGAGCGCCAGTCGTCGCTGCTCGCCGGGCACCGAGGAGCGCTCCCAGCGGAGCAGCGCCGGCTGGGGCTTGCCGTTGGCGTCGAGGGCGCCCGCGAAGCACGCGTGCGACGGGGCCTCGAGCCACGCCTCGACGAGCGTGCGCCAACGGCCCGCCGTGTCCTGCTCGAGCCAGTCGTCGCAGGCCGCGGAGGGCAGCGCGCTCGACGAGCGAGGATCGGCGCACACGAGGCCGGCGATGCCGGCGAGCTCCACGAGCAGCGTCACCTCCGCCTCGGCGAGCTCGAGGGCCCCTGCGAGCTTGCGCAGCTCCCGGACACCGAGCCCGCCGGCCTTCAGCAACGCGGCCGGGCGCCTCCCCATCTGCTCCACGAGGCGCTCGATGTCCGCGAGCGTCGAGAGCGCCCGGGCGGTCGCGAGCCGGTCGACCTCTGCCCCGCCGATCTCGGACGAGCCGAGCACGGGCCGCTCAGGATCGACCGACGCGAACAGTCGCCCCCCGCGCAGCACGAGGCTCACCTCCCGCGGCATGACCGCGGCGTACCACTCGTCGCGGACGACGAGCCCACGCCGCGCGAGCCAGACGACGGGATCAGTGTCCGAACGGCCCGAGGAGCGCCGCACGTACGCTCCGGCGAGCCCGTAGACGTTCGTGACGAGGGGCGGGCCCCCCGCGAGCCGCCTCGCCAGCTCGTTAGCTCCTGCTGGCGCGCGCTCGAGCACCCTCCGGATGAGCTTCGCGTCGGAGAGGCCCCCGGCGAGCGCGGCGACGAGCTCTGGCTTGCGCGTCGCCCCGCCGAGGGGAGCGCCGAGCTCGCTCGCGACCAGCTTCAGCTCCTCAACGGTGAGCTGCTCGAGGGCGAGCGCCGCTGGCGGGCCGAGCCCGGCCGGCGCCTGCATCGTCGCGAGCGCCGCGAGCAGCACCAGGACGTCGCCCTCCCTCACCAGCAACGCGCGGCGCTGGAGCTCGCCGAGCGCCCGTTCGAGGGCCGCGTCGGGGACCTCGTCGCCGAGCAGCCTCCGGATCCCGGCAACGGTTGGGCGGCTCCCGAGAACGACGGCCGCGAGCATCACCTGCCGTGAGAACCGGTCGAGACGGTCGATGCAGCGTTGGACGCTCCCCACCGAGCCGGCGCGCCCGACGAGCTCCGCGAGGCTGCGAGGTGACGGGTCGGCGAGATCCGGCCGAGACGTCACGAGCGCGCAGAGCCCGTCCTCGTCGAGGGTGGCGATGCGCTGAGTCACCACGTCCGCTCCTATGGCCGCCCTCGTGGTGGTCGCAACGCGTGCCATGGCCTCTCCCGCTCGAGCCGCGGTGGTCAGGGTGCCGACAAGGCCGTCGCCGTGGGGTGAGGCGGCGCCCGTCAGTCTGTGCCGACCTTACCGGCGGGTCACGCGGCGGCGGCGGACCGCTGCCGTGTCGCTCGACCCGAGGGCGGGGAGCGGGCCGCGCTCAACCGCGCATGAGGTACTCCGCCTCCTCCTCGCCGACGAAGAGGCGCAGCTCGTCGGCGAGCAGCGGGTTCCCCTCGAGAAGCGGGTCGTGGGCGACGACCGCCTCGGCGACGTCGCGGGCCTGGCGGACGAGGTCGCGATCGCGCCGCAGCGAGGCGAGCTTCAGGTCGTTGCGACCCTTCTGGCGGGCGCCGAGGACCGTGCCTTCGCCGCGCAGCTCGAGGTCGATCTCGGCGAGCTCGAAGCCGTCGGTCGTCGACTCGAGGGCCTGGAGGCGCTTCTCGGCGTCGGGCGTCACGTCGGTCGCGAGCAGGTAGCACCACGACTGCTCGGCCGAGCGCCCGACCCGGCCACGCAGCTGGTGGAGCTGGGCGATGCCGAAGCGGTCGGCGTCCTCGATCACCATCACGGTCGCGTTGGCGACGTCGACGCCGACCTCGACGACGGTCGTCGCGACGAGCGCTTGGATCTCGCCGCGGCGGAAGGCCGACATGACCTGCTCCTTGTGCTTCGCGGGGAGCTGGCCGTGGAGCAGCCCGACGGCGTAGCCGGAGAGCTCGCCCGCGGCGAGGCGCTCGCGCTCTTCGACCGCGGCGCGCGGCGGGGCTCCCCCGGCCCCGTTCGGGCCATCGGCCGCGCCCGCACCGCCGGGCGCCCCCGCGCCCGAGGCCGCCCACAGGCGGCCGTCCTCCTCGCCAAAGCCGTCGAGCGAGGCGTCCTCCTCGGCCTCGTCGGCGCCGCCGCCGGCTCGGACGAGCGCGCAGACGACGTAGGCCTGCCGGCCCCTGCGCAGCTCCTCGCGCACCTTGGCCCAGACCTTCTCCTCACCCTCGGGCGTGTCCACCCAGCTCGTGCGCACGGGCGTGCGGCCGGCCGGGAGCTCGTCGAGCACGCTGTAGTCGAGGTCGCCGTAGACGGTCATCGCCGCGGTGCGCGGGATCGGCGTCGCCGTCATTACGAGCATGTCGGGGTCGTGGCCCGACGCCGCCGGGTCGCTCGAGCCCTTCTCTCGCAGCGCGGCGCGCTGGTCGACCCCGAACCGGTGCTGCTCGTCGACGACGACGACGCCGAGCGAGGCGAAGCGGACGTCCTCGGTGATCAGGGCGTGGGTGCCGACGAGGACGTCGACGCCGCCCGAGCGGAGCGCCTCGTGGAGCCGGGCGCGCTCGGAGGCCCCGGTCCGGCTGGTGAGCAGCGCGACCCCGACCGGGCGCTCCCCCCCGAGCCGTTCCGGATCGGGCACGGTGAGGCCCGCCAGCAGCCCCGAGGCGGCCAGGAAGTGCTGCTCGGCGAGGACCTCGGTCGGAACCATCAGCGCGCCCTGGTGGCCGCCCTGGACGCCGTAGAGGAGGGCGGCCAGCGCGACGACGGTCTTGCCCGAGCCGACGTCGCCCTGGAGCAGGCGGTGCATCGGGTCGGTGCTGGCGAGGTCGCCCGCGACCTCTGCGATCGCCCGCTGCTGGGCCCAGGTGAGGGGGAACGGCAGCGCGGCGAGAAAGCGCCCGACGAGATCGGCGGAGGGATCGGCTGGCTGGACGCTATGGGCGATGCCGCGCGCGTCGGCCGCCGCGGCGCGCTTGCGCATCACCAGGGCGACCTGGAGGCGCCAGAGCTCGTCGAACGCGAGGCGGCGGCGTGCCTCTTCCTTGTCGCGCATCGTCTCGGGCCGGTGGATCGAGCGGAACGAGGAGGTGCGGTCGCGAAGGCGCAGGCGAGCCCGCCACTGCTCGGGGAGCGGGTCGGCGAAGTCCTTCGCCCGTTTGAGCGCCTCGGCGACGCACCTCGCGATCAGGTACGAGCTCATCCCGGCGCGCTCGGACTCGGGGTAGATCGGCACGATCCGCCCGGTCGGGACCTCCTCGTCGCCGGCGGCGCCGACGAGCTCGAGGCGCGGGCTCGCCATCTGGAGCTTCCCCCGGTACGACGTGACCTTCCCGGCGGCGACGACGCGCATGCCCTCGCCGAGCTGGCGCGCCCGCCACGCCTGGTTGAAGAACGTGCAGGTGAGCCGGTCCTCGCCGTCGTCGAGCACGACCTCGACCATGCTGCGCCGCGCCCTCGTCCGCCTGGTGGAGACCCGGGCGACCTCGGCGACGACCGTGGCCTGGGACCCCTCGGCGAGCTCGCCGATCGTCGCCACGTGGGTCCAGTCCTCCCAGCGCCGCGGGTAGTGGGTCAGCAGGTCGAGCACCGAGCCGATGCCCATCAGCCCGAACGCGGCCGCCCGCTTGGCGCCCACGCTGCGCAGCTCGCCGACCTCGATGCGCGCGAGCTGGCTGAGGCGCCGGCCGGCGGGCAGCTCGCTCACTCGATCGAGACGAGGAAGGGGTACAGCGGCTGGCCGCCGTGGTGCAGCTCGACGGTGAGCTCAGGATGCTCCGCGTGCAGCCACTCGGTCACCCGGCGCGTCTCGGCGGCCGAGGCGCCCGCGCCCTCGATCAGGGTGACGATCTCGCGTCCCGGCTCCAGCAGGCGCTCGATCAGCCGGGTCGTCGCGTCGGCGAGGGTCGTCGCGCTCGACACGACCCCGGCCCGCGAGAGCCCGATCCAGTCGCCCGGCGCCACGGGACCGGCCGGCGTCTCGCTCGCCCGGATCGCCCGCGTCACCTCGCCCGCCGCGACGCGCTCGGCGGCCTCGCCCATGACCCGGGCGTTCTCCTCGCTCGAGGCCTGCGGGTCGTACTCGATCAGGGCGGCGAAGCCCTCCTGGATGCCCTTGGTCGCCAGCACCCGGACGGTCTTCGTCGCGATCTCGGCGACCTGCGCGGCGACGGGGAAGATGTTCGAGTTGTTCGGGAGCACGACGACCTCGGTGCCCGGCACCGACTCGACGACCTCCAGGATCTCCGCGGTCGAGGGGTTCATCGACTGGCCGCCGGCCACGATGTGGTCGGCGCCGAGGGAGCGGAAGATCCGCCGGATCCCCTCACCCGTCGCGACGGCGACGATCGAGGTGCGCGGCGCCGGCGAGTCCCCGGCCGAGCCGGCCGGCTCGGGGCCTCCCTCACCGGCGGCCTCGGCCGCTCGGACCCACTGCTCCTCCTCGACCTGCTCGGCGAGGTCGGTGACGCGGATCTCGCGAGGGCGCCCGGCGTCGAGGGCGGCCTCGACGGCGGCTCCCACGTCGTCGGTGTGGATGTGGCAGTTCCACAGCCCGTCGCCGCCGACGACGACGATGGAGTCGCCGAGGCCGGCCCAGACCTCCCGGAAGGCCGGGATCGCCTCGTCGGGGGCGTCGAGGAAGTACATGACCTCGTAGCGCAGGTCGGCGACCCCGTTTCCGGCGCCGGACGCGCCCGACCCCGCGGGCGCACCGACCAGCTGCGCCGCGGTGACCTGGCTGCCGGCGACAGCCGCGGCGACGCGCTCGGGCAGCTCCAGCTGGCTCGGCAGCGGCCGGTCGTCGACGACGTGCAAGAAGGCGTCGTAGAGCAACACGAGCCCGGCCCCGCCGGCGTCGACCACGCCCGCCCTGGCGAGCACCGGCAGGAGCTCGGGCGTGCGCCACAGCGCCTCGACGGCGCCCTGGCGGGCGGCGTCGAGGGTCGCCCCGAGGTCGCCGCCCGAGCCGGCGGCCTGGCGCGCCGCCTCGGCGGCGTCGGCCGCGACCGTGAGGATCGTCCCCTCGACGGGCCGCAGCACCGCCTCGCGGGCGGCGACGGCGCCCCCCGCCAGCCCGGCGACGACCTCGTCGACGCCGACCTTGGACGCCGTCGAGAACGAGCCGGCCAGGCCGCGCAGGAGCTGGCAGACGATGACGCCCGAGTTCCCCCGCGCGCCCATCAGCGAGCCGTGCGAGATGGCCCGGCAGACCTCGGCCATCTCCGGCTCGCCGCCGGCGGACGCCGCGTCGAGCTCGCGCACGACCGCCTCCATCGTGAGCAGCATGTTCGTGCCGGTGTCGCCGTCGGGCACGGGATAGACGTTCAGCCGGTTGAGGATCACCTGGTGCTCGGCGAGGCTCCGGCGGAAGGCGTCCATCACGCCGACGACCTCGCGCGGCCCGAGCACCGTCAGGCTCACCGCCACGGTCCGCCCGCCCGACGTCGCCGGACGAGGGCGCGGCACGCGGGCCCTGCGGTCGCCGTGCGCTCCTCCATGGCCGAGGATGGTAATCTCGGCGGCCGATCCCCGGGCAGGTAGCCGTCGCGTGCACCATGGAAACGCCGGCCGCCCAGATGCGTAGCAGCGTGAGCGAGGTGGCACGTCGTCGTGGCAGCAGTCTGTGAGATCTGTGGCAAGAAACCCAGCTTCGGCATGAACGTGTCCCACTCGCACCGTCGGACCAAGCGCCGCTGGAACCCGAACATCCAGCGCATCCGGGCCATCGTCGGCGGTACCCCCCGGCGGGTCAACGCCTGCACCTCGTGCATCCGGGCGGGCAAGGTCACCAAGCCTCCCCGCCGGGCCACCCCCTCGCAAAGCGCCTGAGCCGTCCCGGGCCCGGGCGCCCGAGCCCGGCCCCCCTCAGCGCCGCCGGGCTCGGCGGAGGGTCCCCGCGCCTGCGGCTCAGCCGAGCCGGTGCTGGTAGCCGCTGAGCGGGAGCGGAGCGCCCTCCAGCAGTCGTACCGACGCGTCCGCCACGGCGTGGCCGATCTCGATCGGCGGCGTCAGCCCGCGCTCGGCGAAGGCCTCCCCCACGTCGACGCCCACCGGGGCACAGAACACCAGCTCGTAGTCCTCCCCTCCGCCGAGCGCCTCCTCGAGCGTGGCGCCCTCGGCGACGGGCACGAGGTCGAGGACGACACCGACGCCCGAGGCCTTGGCCAGGCGGTCGAGGTCGATCCCGAGGCCGTCGGAGCAGTCGATCATCGCGCTCGCCCCGCACCCGGCGGCCACGAGCCCCTCGTCGGCGCGCGGCACCGGGCGCCGGTGCGCCTCGACGAGGGCGCCGCTCGCCCGGGGGTCCGCGCGCAGCATCCGCAGCCCGGCGGCCGCCCGTCCGAGAGGCCCGGTGACGTAGACGCGGTCGTCGGGACGCGCGCCGCGCCGCAGCACCGCCGGACGCCCGTCGGTCGTTCCCAGCACCGCCACGGAGACGACCAGGCCGCCTCCGGGGGTCCCCGCCGAGAGGTCGCCGCCGACGATCGGGCAGTCGTAGGCGGCGGCGGCCTCGCCGAGCCCGCGGTAGAGGGCATCGAGCTCGTCGGTGCTGGCCCCGGCCAGCGCGACGACGGCGCGAAGTGGTCGCCCGCCCATCGCCACGATGTCGCTGACGTTCACCGCGAGGACCTTCCATCCGACGTCTGCGAGCGTCGAGAGCCCGCGATCGAAGTGGACCCCCTCGGCGACGAGGTCGGTCGCGAGCAACAGGGGCCCGAGGGTGCCGAGGTCGACCACGGCCGCGTCGTCACCGATCCAGATCTCGCCCTCGGGCGCCGCCGGGAGCAGCGCCGCCAGGCGGTCCAGCGCAGCGAGCTCACCGCCGTCGTCGCCTGGGCCCGTGCCGCTCACGACCCGCACGCTACCGGCCGGCGCGGGCGCCGGGCGCCGGGCGCCGGGGTGCGGGACGGGTCAGCCGTCGTGCGACGGGTGTCGGCGTCCGCAGGGACGAGTCATCGGATCTCTCCAGAGGCCCGGCACGCGGCGGCGGTCACCGGCTGTCGCATCGCAGGTTGTCGTGTTACCTTCCCCGGTTACATCTAGTCCGGCCGGCCGGTGCAGGGCATCGGCGTAGTGATGATTGCCGCAGTTCGGCTGCGCTGGCGCGGGGGTGCCAGAGCGGACGGGGGGGACGGGCAGAAAGGACGCTCACATGGCGCCGTCCAGGCACGCAAAGCTCCTGGCGTGGGTCGAGGAGTTCGCCGCCCTCACCACGCCGGACCGTGTCGAGTGGTGCGACGGCTCCGCCGAGGAGTACGACCGGCTGTGCCAGCTCCTCGTCGACAACGGCACCTTCACTCGCCTGTCGGACGCGAAGCGTCCCAACAGCTACTGGGCCAGCTCCGACCCGCGCGACGTGGCGCGCGTCGAGACCCGCACGTTCATCTGCTCGGCGAAGGAAGAGGACGCGGGCCCGACGAACAACTGGACGGACCCGCACGAGATGCGCGAGACGCTCGGCGCGTTGTTCGCCGGCTCGATGCGCGGCCGCACCATGTACGTCCTCCCCTTCTCGATGGGACCGCTCGGCTCGCCGATCTCGAAGCTCGGCGTGCAGCTGACCGACTCGCCCTATGTCGCGGTGTCGATGCGGATCATGACGAGGATGGGCAACGCGGCGCTCGAGGTGCTCGGCGACGACGGCGAGTTCGTGCCCTGCCATCACTCGGTCGGCGTGCCGCTCGCCCCGGGCGAGGCCGACTCGCCCTGGCCGTGCGACCCGGACAACCTCCACATCGTCCACTACCCCGAGACCCGTGAGATCTGGTCGTACGGCTCCGGTTACGGGGGCAACGCCCTGCTCGGCAAGAAGTGCCTGTCGCTTCGGATCGCCTCGGCGCTGGCGCGCGAGGAGGGCTGGCTCGCCGAGCACATGCTGATCGTCAAGCTCACCTCGCCCGCCGGCGAGACGCGCTACGTCACGGGCGCCTTCCCCTCGGCCTGCGGCAAGACCAACCTGGCGATGATGATCCCGACGATGCCCGGCTGGAAGGTCGAGACCATCGGCGACGACATCTGCTGGATGAAGATCGGCCCCGACGGGATGCTACGGGCGATCAACCCCGAGGCGGGGTTCTTCGGCGTCGCGCCGGGCACGAACAACCACACGAACCCGAACGCCCTCCTCATGCTGTCGGCGAACACGATCTTCACCAACACCGCCCTCACCGACGACGGCGACATCTGGTGGGAGGGCCTGACGTCAGAGCCCCCGGCGCACCTGACGGACTGGAAGGGCGAGGACTGGACCCCGGCGGCCGGGACGCCCGCGGCACACCCGAACTCCCGATTCACCGTGCCCGCCAGCCAGGACCCCGCGGTGGCGTCGGAGTGGGAGGACCCCGCCGGGGTCCCGATCTCGGCGGTGCTCTTCGGCGGGCGGCGCGCCTCGGTCGTGCCCCTGGTGCACGAGGCGTTCGACTGGGACCACGGCGTCTTCCTCGGCTCGATCATGGGGTCGGAGACGACCGCCGCGGCGACCGGCGCCGTCGGGACGCTGCGGCGCGACCCCTTCGCCATGCTGCCGTTCATGGGCTACAACATGGCCGACTACTGGGCCCACTGGCTCAGCTTCAGCCGGCGCCTCGAGACCGACAAGCTGCCGCGGATCTTCTACGTCAACTGGTTCCGCAAGGGCGCGGACGGCAAGTTCCTCTGGCCCGGCTACGGCGACAACTCCCGGGTGCTCGAGTGGATCTTCGAGCGCTGCGCGGACCGCGGCGACGCGGTGCGGACCCCGATCGGCTGGATCCCGGCGGCGAGCGCCATCGACACCGACGGGCTCGACCTCGCCCCCGGTGCGCTCGACGAGCTGCTGCGCGTCGACGTCGAGGAGTGGAAGGCCGAGGTTCCGGCGATCCGCGGGTACTACGCGACCTTCGGCGATCACCTGCCCGCGGCGCTCGCCGACCAGCTCGACGGCCTGGAGCGGCGACTCGACGGGTGCTGAGCGCGTGCGCCGGGCCTAGGTCCGACGCTCGGCGATGTCGCCCGGCCGGGTGGGCCTCGCGGCGCGACGCCGCTGGCCGGCGGCGAACGCGGTGACGTAGGAGACCGCCGCCAGGAGGCAGAGGGCGGCGACGACGATGTCGCCGGCCTGCAGCGGGAACGGGATGACGACCGCGACCAGTGCGGCGAGGACCCACGCCAGCTGGAGCCGCGTCTCGATCCGGCCGAAGGCGCGCCCGAGCAGCGCCGGCGGCACGTGGCGCTGGACGATCGAGTCGAGCGCCGTCTTGGCGCTCGTCGGGCCGATGCCGACGACGAGCGTGAGCAGCGCCTGGGCCCAGAGGTGGTCGATCAGCGCCGCGACGGTGGCCCCGGCGGCGATCGCGAGGAGCGCCGAGGTGATGATCTGCCGCTCGCTCAGGCGGCGCCGAAGACGCGGCACGATCGCGGCGCCGGCGAGCGACCCGATGCCCGTCATCGCGATCAGCAGGCCGAACCACCACGTGCCGGCGTGGGCCCGGCGCAGGCCGAACGCCAGGAAGAAGGTGACGAACCCGACGGCGGCCCGCGCCACCGTCATCGCGCTGATCGCCGCGAGCACCGCCGAGGGGTAGAGCGCCAGGCCGAGGACGCGTCGCTCGTGCGCGACCTCCGCGAGGCGCGCGGGCCGCTCCGGGCGGGCCGACGCGGCCGCGCCGGCGGCCGCTCGGTGCGCGGCGGCGGTCGGCCCCGCCGCAGGTCCCGGTGTCGAGGTCTGCGCCGCCACATGGTGGACGCGGGGACGGGGCAGGCGGAACGAGGCGACCATGCCCCCCAGGAAGACGAGGGTCCCGAAGCGCAGCACCCAGGGCGCCCCGATCTTCAAGAGACCGACGGCGAGGGGAAAGGCGGCGAAGCCGGCCAGCGAGGCGAGGACGGCCAGCTTGGCGTTCGTGGTCGCGAGGTCGTCATCGTCGCGCACGACCTCGGGGACGAGCGCGGCGCGGGCGACGAGGTAGAGCTTCGCCAGCACCAGGACCCCGAAGGCCTCGGGGAAGAGGAAGAGGTTGTGCACGTCTCGCGCCATCGCCAGGCAGAGGAGGGCCGAGCCGCCGTTGGCGATCGCCACGCTGGTCCGGCGGGCCTGGCGGCCACGGTCGAGCAGCGGGCTGAGGGCGGGACCGACCACCGCGAAGGGCGCGATCGTGAGCAGCAGGTAGAGCAGGACCTTGCCCTCAGCGGCGTGCGGGGAGATCGAGAAGAACAGCGAGCCGGCGAGCGAGATGGCGATGAACGTGCTGCCGGCAGCCTGGATCGTGTGGACGAGGGCGAGTCGCCCGAAGGGCTGGGACTGGTCGAACAGCTCTGCGAGCGCGCCCCGGACGATCCGTGTGACCTTCGCGAGGCGCCCGGAGTCCTCCACAGGGCCATGGTAGGTGCACGATCCCCCGCGCCGCGCGAGCCCGCTCGCCGGCCGCGCCCCGGCGGGACCGGCCGGGAGCGGACCGATCCGGCCCCCCCGGCCGGCTCGCGATCGGCCGCGCCCCGGACGGCCCGGGCGCCGCCGACGTTCGCCACGCGGCGCTCGCCGCCGGCGCCTTCGCGTACCCGCCCGCCGGCGCCGATGAGTTGGCGCCGATGAGTTGGCGCCGGGCGCGACGTCCAACACATGGAGCGCCGGGCAGGAACCGACACACTGGAGGTGGAGATGAGCCTTCCGCAGATCGTGACGCGCGAGGCGTGGCTCGAGGCGCGAAAGGAGCTGCTCGTCAGGGAGAAGGCGCTGACGCGCGAGCGGGACGCGCTGAACGCCGACCGCCGCCGGCTGCCGATGGTCAGGATCGAAAAGGAGTACGCCTTCGAGGGCCGGGCCGGCACCGCCGGCCTGCGCGACCTCTTCGACGGCTCGCGCCAGCTCGTCGTGCAGCATTTCATGTTCGACCCGAGCTCGGAGGACGGATGACCGAGCTGCACGGGCGCAGCCGACGAGATCTCTGTCGGCCTCCTCGCGCACGTGCGCACCCGTGACACGAGCTTCGCCGCTGTCTCGCGGGCGCCGATCGCGAAGATCGAGGCGTACCGGCGCGCCGTGGCTGGACGTTTCCCTGGTACTCCTCGTACGGCAGCGACTTCAACTACGACTTCCACGTCACCTTGGACGAGTCCGTCGCCCCGGTCGAGTACAACTACTGCTCCAAGCCCGAGCTCGAATCGGCCGGGCTGACCTGGCTGACGCAGCCGAGCGAGCAGCCGGTCGAGGCCCCGGGCTACAGCTTCTTCCTCCTCGACCGCGACAACGTGTTCCACACCTACTCGACCTACGCCCGCGGGGCGGAGATGCTCGGAGGCACCTACGCCGTGCTCGACCTGACCGCCCTCGGCCGCCAGGAGGACTGGGAAGAGCCAACGGGCCGGGCGACCGATCCCCGTGGCGCCGTCCCCGACTTCTCCGGGTGACCCGTGGCGTCTCGACGCGAGGCGGAACAAGCGCCGGGCGCGCGACGAGCGCTACGCCGCGCTAACGGCGTGACGTCCGGCGACGGCGCGGCGAGGATGGCTGCGGCGACCGATCGGAGCAAGCCGTTCGATCCGAACGGCGCGCGCCGCAGCGCGCTTGTTGTTGCGCCCGGTGCCGTCGTGCCGGGGAGCGACGCTGCCGACGAGCCCGGGGTCACCGCCTGAGCCGACGCCGAGCGCGGGCCCGGCGACCCCGGGCGGGTCCGGGCGCGGCGCCGACCCCGACCGGGCCGCCGCCCGGGTGCCGCCCGGCGGGCGTCGGGGTCATCCGGCGGCCGGCCCCCGATAGGTCGCCGGGCCGAAGCCGAGAATCGGTACGAAGATGAACGACAGGAAGAACAGGCCGATCGCGAAGCCTCCCCCGCGCCCGAAGCTCCTCGCGAGGTCGTACATGACGATCGCCAGCGCGACGAGGTTGACCAGCGGGATGAAGTAGACGAGGAGCCACCACCCGGAACGGCCGACGATCCGCAACAACACGTAGGCGTTGTAGATCGGGATGATCGCCGCCCATCCGGGTCTGCCCGCCTTGGTGAAGAGGCGCCAGATCGCGGTGATCTCCAGCACGACGACGACCACGTAGACCACGACGTACGCCCCGCTCGACGCCGCGAGGAGCTGACCCATGCGGTACCTCCCTTGCGTCGCGGCGCCGACCCCGGCCGACGAGCTGCTCCATCATGTCCGCGCGGCCGAGCTGCGGTGCGGATCCCTCATCACCTCCGCCGCGACCGCTCCGCCGCGCGCCGGCGCACCCGGACGGCGCCCCGGCGCCTCCTACGGCGAGCCGAGCGGAACCGGCCCCGGCCAGTGCGCCCCGGACGACCCGTACGGGCGGTAGTTGGCGACGCGGAAGAACTCCTCCGGCTCGGCGCGCAGCGTGAGCAGCAGGTTGGTCCAGACGTCCTCGACCGGCAGCGTCGAGTGCTCCCGGGGCACGACGCACAGCGACAGCTCGGTGCCGGCGTTGCTCCGGAACCAGAGGTTGTAGAGCTCGCCGAGCTGGACGACCCCCTGGGGGACCTTGACCTCGAAGCGGCGCCCGCGTCGCCACGACACCAGCTGGCGCTCGTCGAGGAGGGACTCGAGGAGTCGTGTGGCTGCCGCCCGGCTCGGCGCCGAGCGCGCGACGGAATCGGCCGCAACCTCGGCCGCAAGTGGCCGATCCTCTGGGGCCGCGACCCGCCGAGGCGCGCCTCGCGGCGCGGCGGGCGGGGCGGCCGCCAGCCGGGCGAGGGCGTCGAGGAGCTCGCGGTCGACCTCGCAGCCGTCGAGCAGCTCGCGTACCTGCCGGCAGTGCCGGCCGTGTCCCGCGTCGACCAGGACGAGGAGCTCCCCGTCGCGCCGGCCCCCGACGACCTCGACGAGCAGGCCCCGCCCGGGAAGCTCTTCGAGCAGTCCGAGCGTGGGCAGCTCAGCCGCCTTGGACCGGGCGGACCCAGATGATCTCCTCGGCGTCGGGATCGAAGTCCCGGATCCGCACCCCCTCCCGCTCCCCGAGCCTGCGCGCGAAGGCGAGCTTGCCCTCGGAGGCGAGCTGGTCGAACAGCCCGCGCGCCGCGTCGAGCGTGGCCTCGTCTCGTGCATCGAACAGGACGGCCGTGTCGCCCGTGTGGTCGAGTACCCGCATCACTCCCATGGCTTCCTCCCTTGGTGTCTCCTCCTCGTATCGAACACGTGTTCGCCTGTGGGCGGCAAGGGGTGGAAGCTGTGGATTTCACCGGGGCCGCGCCGACGGGCAGCACCCGTCCCGCGGCGTGGCGCGCGTCTCGGCCGCGGCGGCGACGGTGGCGGCGCCTCGCCCGCTGCACGAGACGCTGCATTCTTCCTGATTCTTCCTGTGACAGCGAGCGCCCAGGAACGACAACCAGACGGTGGGCAGGAGCGGTGAGGGTGCGGCCGCCGCCGGTGGCAGAGGCGAACGCCGCATCGATCCGCTCGAGCCCGACCGGAGCAACAGCACGGGCATCGGACAGGCGTAGGCCGGCAAGTGGCAGGGTGCAGCGATCCCTCTCCACCGGCTCGGTCGACCTGGTGCCGTGGCCCGGCGTGAGCACGCACGCGACGAACAGAAGGGATGCGGTATCCGCATTGGACAAACTCCGACGACCCCCGCCAACCCCGAACCGGATCGCCTGGTCGACGGACGGGGCGAGAGCGGGTTAGCCGCTCGGTCGAGGCGGCACTGAGGCCACAGCGCTCCCACGCTGACGCGTGTCGCGCCGAGTTGTCCGGTGTCGTCGACCCCAAGCCGAGTGACCCAACGGCGGGCCCGTCTCGCCGAACACCACCGACGAGTGACCAGAGACCGGGGTCGCCCTCGTCGTCAGACGCGCCCGTGGCAGCGCGAACGCTGAGCGCCGCGCGCCCTTCGACGAAGGCGCGCGCCGCTCACGAACCTCAGGAGCGTGATGAGCAAACGCATCGCTGTCATAGGAAGTGGTTACGTCGGAACCGTCGTCGCAGCCTGCTTCGCCCACGTGGGCCACCGGGTCCTCGGCGTCGAGACCGACGGCCGCAAGTTGGCGCAGCTGCGCGCCGCCAGAGCCCCCTTTCACGAGCCCGGACTCGACCCGCTTCTTGCAGCCACTTGCAAGAGTGGTGCCCTGAGGTTCACCGACGACCTCCCCGCCGCGATGCGGGCCGCCGACATCGTCTTCGTCTGCGTCGGCACGCCCCCGAGCCCGGACGGCCCGCCGGACCTCTCCGATCTCGCAGACGTCGCCGCCGTGATCGCCGACAACCTCGGCCGCCATCACGTCGTCGTGACGAAGAGCACGGTGCCGGTCGGCACCGGGCGCTGGCTCACCTCGCTCATCGAGGACCGCACGAACGCCTCGGCGCGCGCCGGCGAGCGGTTCAGCATCGTGTCGAACCCCGAGTTCCTGCGGGAGGGCAACGCGGTGCAGGACTTCTTGCATCCCGACCGGGTGGTCGTCGGCAGCGACGACGCCGAGGCGCGACGGCTCGTCGTCGAGGCCTATCGACCGATCCTCGAGCAGGCGATCCCGGGCGACGCCGGCCATCGCGATCCTGTTCCGCTCGTGCTTACCGGCCTCGCGACGGCCGAGATGGCGAAGTACGCCTCGAACAGCTTCCTCGCCACGAAGGTGAGCTTCGCCAACGAGATCGCACGCCTGTGCGAGTTCGTCGGCGCCGACGTCACCGAGGTGCTGGCGGCGATCGGGCTCGACGCGCGCATCGGGGGTCGCTACCTCGACGCCGGCGTCGGCTGGGGCGGCTCCTGCCTCGGCAAGGACCTGGCGGCACTGGTCAGCACCGCGAGCGAGTACGGCTACCGCCCGCGCCTGCTCGACGCCGTCCGGGCCGTCAACGAGGGACAGCGCCAGTTCGTCGTCGACGAGCTGCTGCGCCACCTAAAGACGTTGCGCGGCGCGCGGGTCTGCGTCCTCGGGCTCGCCTTCAAAGCCGAGACCGACGACCTGCGGGACTCGCCCGGGCTCGACATCGCGCTGCGGCTGGCGCGGCGCGGCGCGTTCGTCACGGCCTACGACCCGATGGTCGCCGAGGTGCCCGACGCGCCGGAGATCCGGACCGCTGGCGACGCGCTCTCGGCGGCCCGCGGCGCCGACGCCGTCGTCGTCGCCACGGACTGGCCGCAGTTCTTGACGATCGACCTCGCCGAGATGCGCGGCGCGATGCGGGGCGACGTGTTCTTCGACGGGCGCAACATCTTCAACCCGAACGACGTGGCGCTGGCGGCCCTCCGCTACTTCGGCATCGGCAGGCCGGCGCTCTCGGGCGCGGGCGGGCCCGCCGCCGACCGGGCGCCTGTGGCGCTCTCGGCCACGCGATCGGCGAGCTGAGCATGGCCCGGACGCAGCGCTGCACCGCTTCACGCCGGCGAGACGGCGGCGCAGCGTGCCATCCCCACGCCCGGTGCCTGCCGAGGTCGGTGGGATCGGCGTCCTTCGCGCTCCGCCGCCGAACACGTTGTCCCCGACGCCGAGCCACTCCTCGTACCGAGACAGGACAGTGAGGTCGCCGCAGGTGTACGCCGCGAAAGATGCCCTAGCTGCACCAAAGCACGAGCCAGCGCGCTTCAAGCTGACCGTGGTCGTCCCCGTGTTCAACGAGGAACGCACCATCCACCAGGTGCTCGAAGCGCTCGACGCCCAGCGGCTCGCCGACGCCATGGAGGTGATCGTCGTCGACGACGGCTCCACCGACGACACGAGCGAGATCCTCGACAGTCGCTGGCAGCGCCACCGGGTGGTGCGCCACGACCGCAACCGGGGCAAGGGCGCTGCCGTGCGCACCGGGATCGAGCTCGCCACGGGGACGCACCTGCTCGTCTTCGACGCCGACTCCGAGTACGACGCCGGCGACATCCCGAGGCTCGTCGAGCCGATCCTGAACGGCCGGGCCGAGGTGGTGTACGGGGTGCGGATGCGGGGGTCGGGGACGACCTTCCCGTACTACCTGAACGCCGTCGGCAACCGGCTCATGACCGGCGTCGCGAACGCGATCTTCGGGTCCGCCATCACCGACATGCACACCTGCCTGAAGCTCCTGCCCCTCCCGATGCTGCGCGGGATGCGCCTCGACGAGGAGGGGTTCGGGCTCGACACCGAGATCAGCGCCGAGCTGCTGCGGCTCGGCTTCCGACCCTACGAGGTCGCGGTCACCTACGTCGGTCGCTCCCCCGAGGAGGGCAAGAAGATCCGGCTCGGCGATGCCGGCCGGTGCCTGGCCGTCCTCTGCAAGGTGCGCACCCGCGGCCGCGTCAGGTACGCGCGCCGCGACCGCTCGCTCGCCCCGCCGGTCTCCGAGGCGCCGCGGCCGACGACGGTGATCCGGGCGCGGACCCCCGGGCTCGACGTGGTCGCGACCGGAGGCGGCCGGTACGTGAGCGCCACCTCGACCGTGGCGTCGGCACGGTGGAGGAGCGGGACGTGAGCGCCTCCGCCAGCGCGACGATCGTCAGGGCGGGCCCCCGGGCGGGCGGCGGGCGCCGCCCCCGCGTCGCCGTCGTCACCGACGCCCTCTACCCCTACCACCGCGGTGGCAAGGAGATGCGCTACGAGCAGCTCCTCCCACGCCTGCAGGCGGCAGTCGACGTCGAGGTCTACACGATGCACTGGTGGCCCGAGCGGGAGACGACCCGGGTCGACCGGGGCGTCACGTACCACGCCATCTGCCCGCTGTTCCCCCTCTACGGCCCGACCCGCAGGTCGATCGTGCAGGCGATCGTGTTCGCCGTCGCGTGCCTGCGCCTGCTCGGCCGCCGCTTCGACGTCGTCGAGGCGGACCACATGCCCTACCTGCAGCTGTTCAGCCTCCGCATCGTGACGTGGCTGCGGCGCCGGCCGCTCGTGGTGACCTGGAACGAGTTCTGGGGCCCGGAGTACTGGCGCACCTACCTCGGTCGTTGGTCCGGCGCAATCGCCTGGACGGTCGAGCGCCGGGCGATGCGGCTGCCGGACCGGATCGTCGCCATCTCGCCCCAGACCGCCGAGCGCGTGCGCGCCTTCGTCGGCGACGCCGTGGTGCAGGAGGTGCCGATGGCGATCGACCTGCAGGCGATCGCCGGGGTCGACCCGGCACCGGCCGACGAGGCGGCCGACCTGCTCTGCGTCGGGCGCCTGCTCGAGCACAAGCGCGTCGACCTCTTCCTCGAAGCGCTCGCCCGGCTCCCCGCGACCGGCCGGGGCGCGCTCGTCGTCGGCGACGGCCCCGAGCGCGCGAGGCTCGAGGCGTTGGCACGCGACCTCGGGCTTTGCGGCCGGGTCCGGTTCCGTCCGGACGTGGTCGACCACGCCGAGGTGATCGGCCTCATGAAGGCGGCCCGCCTCGTGGTCCTCCCCTCCGAGCGCGAGGGGTTCGGCCTCGTCGCCCTCGAGGCGCTCGCCTGCGGGACGCCGGTCGTCGCGACCTCCCACCCCGACAACCACGCTCGCGTCCTCGTCGAGCGATCGGTGCGGGGCCACGTCGCCGAGCCGACGGTCGAGGGGCTGACCGGCGCCATCGAGCGGGCGCTCGCCGAGGCGAGCCCCGGTCGGACCGAGGAGTGGATCGAGGCGTTCGACTGGGGCGGCGCGACCGCGGGCTACCTCGACTCGCTGCTCAGCGGCCTTCGCGCGCCCCCCGCCCGTCGGCCCGGTCGACCCAGGGCGGTCGCCGCCGCCACAGGGGCCAGCGAGACGTCTCCACCTGCAGCGCCGCGTACGACGCCACGCCCGCCTGCGCGAGGGCCCGCCGTCCCGTCGACTCGGCCTCGTCCCGGCGGTACTGGGTGCTCACGGGCGTGAGGTGGCGCATACCGGTCGCGTCGACGACCCCGAGGCGCAGACTCTCCCCGCCGGCGGCCGCGAAGGTCGCCTCGAGCCCCCATCCCATCCCGAGCTCCTCGGGGAGGGGGAGGCAGACGCCGCGGGCCCGTGGCGAGAAGAGCACGAGCGGCCCGGACTCCACAAAGCGCGTGAGGCGGACGATCGGGGTGATCCGTTGACGGTTGAAGCGCCAGCTCGCGTAGCTGCGCGGCAGGTGGGCCGGCTGGCTCACGTCGAGGCCCGCGACCGCCGCCAGGCGGACCAGCAGCTGGAGCTGGGCCCCTGGCACGACGACGTCGTCGTCGGCGACGAGCAGCCAGCGGCCGCGATCGGTCGAGACCTCCCGCTCCAGGCGGTTGAGGAGCTCGAGGCGGCTGCCGGCGCCCGTCCCGCGGGTGGCGCCCGCCAGCTCCGCGGCCGTCCCGTCGAGGCCCCACAGCGCGACCGCCGCCCCCGGCACCTGGTCGAGCATCTGCGCCACGGTCCTCCCGTTGCGCCGGCGGTACACGCCGATGACGTCGAGCGGCGGCACGCGCTCGTCCCTCGCCCGGAGAGCGCCGACGTGGGGGGAAAGGTGCAGGGGCTGCAGCAGCTGGCGCAGCAGCAGATCCGGCGGCACATCGCGCAGGGCCATGCGGCGGGGGCGTCCCTTCTCCATCGATCGGGCGGTGGGTGACGGTGCAGCCGTCGACCGTGCAGCCCGCTGAGCGCCCGGACGCTCGGCGCCGGCACCCGGCCGGCGCGAGCGACGCGCTGCGCGTTCTCTTCATCGCACCCTACCCACCGGCGCGCGACGGCATCGGCAACTACACCGCCGAGCTCGCGGGAGCGCTGCGCACCTCGCACTGCGAGGTCGCGGTCGTCACCCCCGAGCCCGTGGCGGGCCCGCCGGACGCCCGGCTCCTCGGCAGCCTCGGCGGCGACCCCGTCGCGCGCCTCGCGTCGGCCGTGACCACGTGGGCGCCGGACGTCGTCCACGTGCAGTTCGCCGTGGCGGCCTTCGGGCGGCGCGTCCCGGAGCTGCTGCGGCTGCTCGGCGGGATCCGGAGCCGGACGGTCGTCACCGCGCACGAGGTCACCCGCGACCTCGCCCGCCTCGGCCCGATCGGCCGGGTGCTCTATCGCCGCGTCGCGGGGCGCGCCGACTGCCTCGTGGTCCACACCGACGCCGCCGCCGGAGCGCTCGCGCAGCTCGGGGTCGACGCGCCGATCGAGGTGCTCGCCCATCCGGTGCTCCCGGTGCCGCCCGGCACCACCGACGAGGGCGAGCTGCGCCGGCGCTTTGGCCTGCTCGAGCGCGAGGTCCTGCTCACGTTCGGCTTCGTGCACCCGCACAAGGGTCTCGACGACCTGGTGGCGGCGTTCGCCGCCGCCCGGCGGGGCGCCGCGCAGGGCCTCGACCGCTTCGCGATCGTGGTCGCCGGGGACGTGCGCCGGCGCTCCGGCGCCTTCCGCCTGCTGGAGCTCGCCGACCGGTGGCACGCCGCACGGGTCCGGCGCGCCGTACGCCGCCTCGGGCTGTCGGACAGGACGGTGTTCACCGGCTACGTGCCCGACGGCGAGGTCGCGGCCTGGTTCCGCGTGGCGCACGTGGCGGTGCTGCCGTACCGCAAGATCGAGCAGAGCGGTGTGCTGAGCCTGGCCCGAGCCCTCGAGGTGCCGGTCATCGCGAGCGACGCCGGCGGCCTCGCCGGCGGCTGCTCGCCGGCGTGGAGCTACCCCGCCGGCGACCGCACGTCCCTCGCCGGCCTCCTCCGCCGCCTGGAGCTCGAGCGCCCCCCGCCGGTCGAGGCCGGCGGCGCCCGGGACCTGGCCTCCTTCGCCGGGGCGACGCTGGCCATCTACCGCGACGCCGGCGCGCCGGCGCGCCCTTAGCGCGGAGCACCCGGATGACCCTCGGCACCCACGACCCGGCCGCGCGCCTCGGCTCCGGAGCGCCCCCGGCATCGACCGGCCCGACGGGCGCGTCGTCGCCCGAGCGCGAGCTGCCGGCGGCACGCCGGCTCGTCGCCTCCTTCGTCGTCATCGCGTTCAACGAGGCGCTCGGCATCGAGGCCTGCCTGCGCTCGATCGAGGCCCAGGCCGACCTCGGCGCGCACGAGATCGTCGTCGTCGACGACGGCTCGACCGACCTGAGCGCGGTGGTCCTCTCCGGCCTGCGGGCCGAGCTGGCGCACCTGCGGGTGGTGGAGCTCGGGCGCAACCGCGGGCGGGGGGCGGCGCGCGCCGCGGGGATCCGCGCCGCCATCGGGCCGCTCATCGCCATGGTCGACGCCGACGTCGTGCTGCCGCAGGACTGGTGGCGGCGGTGCCGCCAGGCGCTCGAGCGCTGCGACGTGGCGAGCGGCATCGCGGTGCCAGACGGCGACGTCGCCTACCTCGCCCGCCGCTTCGGGCTGGCGGCGAAGCCCGTCGACCACACGACGCCGACGCCGGGGAGCAACGCCGTGTTCCGCCGGACGGTCTTCGACAAGGTCGCCTACGACGCCGACCTGCGCGAGGGCGAGGACGTCGCCCTCGACCACCAGATGGCCGCCGCCGGCGTGCCGAGGCGCGTGCTTCGCGACCTGATCGTCGACCACCGCGAGCGCAAGTCGCTCGCCGAGACGCTGGCCTGGCTGTTCCGCAGCGGCATCGGCGCCTCGCGCCAGCTGGAACGCTACCGGCGCGTGCGCGGGCCGGACCGCGCCTTCGCCCTCGTCACCGTGGTCTTCGCCGCCGCCGGACTGCCGTGCCGGCGCGCCCGGCGGGCACGCCTAGCTGCGTCCGGCACGGTCCTGATCGGCGTCGCCGGGGCGCACGTGCGGGCGAAGTTCGTCTTCCGCCGACGCGACGCCGGCCGCTACCTCGCCGCCGTCGTGACCGACGCCGGCCTGCTCAGCGCCTACTTCGCCGGCCGGTTGGTCGGCCACGCCCGGCTGCGCCAGGGCCGGGGGGCGTCATGAGGCCGGGGAGGCCGCGTCCGGTGCTCGTGACCTTTGACTACGAGGGTTGCTGGGGCATGCCGTTCGAGGCCCGCTACGACCAGGATCGCAGCACGGGCGAGATCCTCCGGGTCCTCGCCGCCCACGGCGTCGCGGCGGTCTTCTTCGTCGTCGGCAAGCTCGCCGAGGAGCGGCCCGACCTCGTGAAGGAGCTGTTCGCGCGCGGTCACCAGATCGGGCTCCACGGCTACCGCCACGAGCACTTCGAGCTGCTCACACCGCCGGCGCGCGCCGAGCTGCGCGCCGAGCTCGAGGGGGCGTGCCGCGCCGTCGAGGCCGTCACCGGCGAGCGACCCGTCGCCTACCGCTCCCCCTACCTGCTCGGGAGGCGCCACCACGACGACGGCCTGGCGCCGTTGCTCGCCGCCACGGGGTTCGGCTGGACGAGCGACCGCGAGGTGCGCTTTTGCGAGGAGCTGTTCCGTCCCGACCGCGTGCCCCTCCGCCCGGTGCGCGCGGCCGCGGCGCGGGCCGGCCTCTTCGGGGACCGCGGGCTCGGCGCGCTCGCGGCGGTCGCGCTGAACGCCGCCCATCTCGGGCGCGAGACGGCGCTCCCGGGCGCTTGGGGACGCGCCCGCTGGCTGCTCGGTGGACGCCGACCCTTCCGACGCGCCGGCCTGTGGGAGGTCGCCCTCCAGGCGCCGCTCGACTGCGACCTGCTCGGGCTGGCGCGCCCCGACGAGGACACGCCGGAGGAGATGCTCGACTTCGCCGCCGAACGGCTGGCCGGCGGGTGCGAGCGCGCCGGCGAGCCGTACGTGCTCAGCTTCCACGACTGGATCGTCGGCACGAAGAACCGCCCCCGGCTGCTCGACGAGGTGTTCGCACGGCTCGGCGCCCTCGGCGCGCCGCTGGTCGACGCCGTGGGCTGGCGGCCATGACGATCGCTCCCCGACCGCCGCTCGGCGCCGAGACGCCCCCGCGGCCGCGCTGCAGCGTCGTCGTGTGCACGCTCAACGGAGGGAGGCGCCTCGCCACGGTGCTCGACGCGCTCCGCCGCCAGACGGTCGCCGCCGAGCTGCAGCTCGTCGTCGTCGACGACGGGTCGAGCGACGACAGCGCCGCGCTGGCCGAGGCCCACGGCGCCGAGGTGGTGCGCCACCCGGCGAACCGCGGGCTCGCCGCGGCGCGAAACACCGGCGTGGCGGCGTCGCGCGCGCCCGTCGTCGCCTTCCTCGACGACGACTGCGAGCCGGAGCCGGAGTGGGCGGGGCGACTCCTCGCGGCGTTCGCCGACGCGGGCCCCGGCGTCGTCGGCGTCGGCGGTCCCGCCGTGGTCGCCGGCCGGGGCCGGTACCTGGTGGGGTACCTCGAGCGCAACAACCCGCTCGAGCCGCTCGAGCTCGACCTCGCGACGAGCACCGCGCCCGGCTACCGCTTCCTGCGCTACCTGCGGCGTGGTGCCACCCCGGCCCCCGGCGGGGTGCGGGCCGTGTACTCGCTCGTCGGCGCCAACATGGGCTTCCGCCTCGACGCCCTCGTCGCCGTCGGCGGCTTCGACGAGCGGTTCAGGTTCGGCGCCGAAGAGCTCGACGCCTGCCTTCGGCTGCGGGACCGCTTCGGGCCGGGCGCGCTCTTCTTCGAGCCGTCGGCGGTCGTCCGTCACCACTTCGACACCCGGCCGGCGGCGCTGCTGCGCCGCCACCGCGCCTACGGCGTCGGCGTCGCCCGGCTCCGGCGCAAGCGGCCGGAGCTGCCACCGACCTTCTACCCCTTCCCCCTCCTCGTCGCCGGGATGCTCGGCCGCTCGCGCCACGGCCGGAGCTGGCTCCTCGGCGCGGCGCTCCTGCCGCAGCTGCTCTTCGTACGGGGGCTGCGGGCCGCGGCGGCGGCGCGCTCGGCGTGGCCGCTGCTCGACTGCTACGTCCGCCTCGCCGAGGAGGCGAGCACCGACCTCGGCGTCGCGGCGGGCACGTGGCGCTACCGGAGCTGGGAGCCGACCGATGCCTGAGCACGGCGTCCTTCCGACCGACACCCTCAGCGTCGACCCCGCCCCGGACCGCCCCGATCCGGGCGCGGGGACCGAGCAACACGAGCGCGAGCCGCGCCGGCACCGCGGTGGGATGGTGGTCGTCCTCGTGCTCGCCGCGGCGCTGCTCCTCCTCGCTGAGAGCGGCGCCGGGCGGGGCGTCCTTCGGGCGGCGGGCCTGTCGCAGCAGCGGACGGGCTACGCCTCGCTCTCCCTCTCCGACCCCGCCGGCGCGCCGACGACGCTCGGTCCCGGAAACGAGCTCGACCTGCGCTTCGCGCTGCACAGCGCCGAGACGTCGACGCGCTCGTTCACCTGGAGCGCCGCGACGTGGGCCGGCGGGGTGCAGCACCCCCTGGCGGGCGGCTCCGTCGAGCTCGTCCCGGGCCAGACCGCCCTCATCGCCCGCACCGTGCACGTGCCGTGCACCGGACGGCGGGTGGCGGTGCACGTCACGCTCGTCGGCACGTCCACCGGGATCGACCTGTGGTTGGCATGTCCACGGCGACGGTGACGCTGCGGGCGGCGCCGAGCGCGCCCGCCCACCTCCCCGCCGCCCGCCGTCGCGCGCCGCTGCCACCCGCCTGGGTCGGCCTGCTCGTCGTGCTCGACCTCGCCGTCGCGGGCTCGGGGCTGTGGCTCGGCCGGGTCGTCGCCGCCGTGCTGGTCGCCCTCCTCCCCGGCCAGCTCGCGCTGCAGGCCCTGCGGGTACCGGCGGCCTCCGTCCGCCGCTTCCCCGTGTACCTCGTCGCGAGCAGCGTCGTCGTGCTGCTCGCGACCGGGCTCGGGGTCGACCTCGTCGGCCCGCTGCTCGGCGCGCACGCGCCGCTCCGCCGCCTTCCCCTCACCGTCGCGCTCGACGTCGTCATCGCCCTGCTCGGCCTGGCGGGCCGCCGCGCCCCCCGCAGCTGCCGGGTGGTGGGCGCCGACGTCGTCGCGCGGGCGCGCTGGCTGTGGCCGCTCTTGTGGCCGCTCGCCTCGATCGCCGCCGCCGCACGCCTCGACGCCGGACGGGGCAACACCGTGGCGGTGGCGGTCCTCGTCGCCGTCGCCCTGCTCGTGCCGGCGTGCGCCGTGGCGGCGCCACGGATGCACCGCCAGCACCTCTCGCTCGTCGTCTACGGCGCGGGCCTGGCCGTGATGCTGCTCACGAGCATGCGGACCGCCTACGTGGTCGGCTACGACATCAGCAGCGAGTACGCCGACTTCCACCGGACCGTGACGAGCGGCGTCTGGCACGGCGGCCACCTCGGGCCGTACGAGGCGATGCTCAGCCTGACCGTGCTGCCGGCGTCGCTGCACGCGCTCGTCGGCGGCCAGGACGTCTTCATCTTCAAGCTGTTCTACCCGGCGCTGTTCGCGCTCTTCCCGGTGGCGGTCTTCTGGCTCGCCTCCTGGATCCTCTCCCGGCGCGGGGCGTTCGTCGCCGCCGCGGTCGTCCTCGTCCAGTACTACTTCTTCCAGCAGCAGCCCGAGATCGCCCGCCAGGAGATCGGCCTGCTCGTCTTCGCCGCGCTCGTCGGGGCGCTGCTCGACCGCTCGCTCGGGCGGCCGGCCCAGCTGGCGCTCGTCGCCACGCTCGCGGCGGCACTGGTCGTGTGCCACTACTCGACGAGCTACGTGGCGATCGTCGAGTGCCTCAGCGTCGCCCTGCTCGCCGGGCTCGGCTCGCTGAGCCGAGCCCGGCGCGTGCCGGCGCTGCCCTGGCTCGTGGCCGCGCTGGTGACGGCCGGCGTGGCCGTTGCCTGGTACGTGCCGGTGACCCACTCGACGAGCAACCTGACGTTCGTGGCCCAGACCTTCAAGCGCAAGGGGATCGCCATCCTGCCCGGCCGGCAAAAGGGTGAGAGCGTCTTCAGCGCCTACTTCAACGGGGTCCGGCAGGCGCCGCCCACCGTCGCCTCCTACCAGCGCGACATCGCCACCCTCTACGGGCGCTACGAGCGCTTCATCGTGCCGCTGCCCGGCGCCACCGCGCCCCGATTCGACCTGCGGCCGGCGGCGAGCGCCGACCTCTCGGGTCGCTTCCCGGGGCTCGCCGGAGGCCTCAGCACCGCCGAGCTGGTCATCCAGCAGGCGGTCAACGCCCTCGGCGCCCTCGGCGCCCTCGTCCTCGCGCTGCGCCGTCGCAGCGGCGTCGTCGCCCGCGCCATCGGCTACGCAGGTCTCGCCGCCACCGCGGTGCTGGCGGCGAGCCGGCTGAGCGGCACGGTCGCCGCCGACTACAACTCGTCACGCCTCTTCCTCCAGTGCCTGCTCGTGTACGCCGTCGCCGAGGTCGCCCTCATCGAGACGGCGCTCGCCCGCTGGCGCGCGCTGCGGGTCCTGCGTCCCGTCGCGCTCTGCGGCTTCGCCCTCGCGCTCGCCGTCGCCTTCCTCGCCAACTCCGGGCTCTCGGCGCCGCTCGTCGGCGGGGGACCCCCGTTCGTGCTCTACAACGCCGGTGAGGACTTCAACCGGCTCGACGTGAGCGCGCCCGAGCAGGCGGCCGCCGAGTGGCTCGCCTCGGCGGTCCCCGCGAAGCGGGTCGTCTACGCCGACAACTACGGGGTGCTGCGCCTCGACGAGTTCACCCCGTTGAACCAGGCGGTCTTCACCGCGATCACCCCGCGCACGCTCGACCAGCACGCCTGGGTCTACGCCACCCGCTCGAACGTCGTCGGACACCTGACGTGGGGCCAGACGAGCCACGGCCAGCTCGACGTCGCCTTCCCGGCGTCGTTCCTCGCCGACGAGTACGACGTCGTCTACTCGAGCGGGACCACCGAGGTGTTCCACCGTTGATCTCGGTCGTCGTCATCAGCAAGGACGAGCCGGCGCTTCGCGCCACGCTCGCAGCGCTGACCGCGCAGGCGGCCGACTGGGACGCAGAGGTGGTCGTCGTCGACGCCTCCTGCGGGCGCCTCGACGAGATCCGGCGGCGGTTCCCCGCCATGTTCTGGGTCGACTTCGCGCCGGGCGACGCGCCGGGCGCCCGGGTGACGATCCCGCACCAGCGCAACGTCGGCATGCGGGCGAGCGCGGGGGACGTCGTCGTGTTCACCGACGCCGGCTGCGAGCTGGCGCCGGGCTGGCTCGGCGCCCTCACGGCCCCGATCCTCGACGGGTCCGAGGAGGTGACCGCCGGGCCCGTGCTCGGCAGCGGTCCCTGGGGCGGGCTCTACGACAGGGTCGGCCCGACGCCCACCTACCTCGACGAGGCGCCGACGATCAACCTGGCGCTCGCCCGCCGGGTGCTCGCCCGCGTCGGCGACTTCGACGAGACCTTCGAGTACGGCTCGGACATCGACTACACCTGGCGGGTCGTCGCCTCCGGCGCCCGCATCCGGGCGGTGCCCGAGGCGCGCGTGACCCACGACTGGGGCAGCCGGCGCCGCCAGCTCAAGCGCTCCTACCGCTACGGCAAGGCGCGCGTCCGCCTGCACCGCAAGCACGCGACCCCGCTCCGGGCCCTGTTGCGGCGCGAGCCGTTGCTCGTCGTCTACCCCGCGTTCCTCCTCGGGCTGCCGCTCGCGCTGGTGTGCCCGCCGTACCTGGCCCTCCTCGCCGTGCCGGCCTGGCGGGCGCGCCGGTCCCAGCCGCTCGCTGTCGTCGTCGACCACCTCGCCTTCGGCGCCGGGGCGCTCGTGGAGGCGCTGCGATGAGACGGCGCGCGTCCCAGCTCCTCGCCTACCCGCGTGACCCCAACCCGTACCAGGAGTCGCTCTACGCGAAGCTGCGACCGCTCGGCGTCGAGCGCCGCTACGTCGGCGAGGCGACGCGCTCGCACACCCTCAACCTGATGCTGCTCCCCGTCGAGCTCGCGGCGCGGCGCGTCGCCGGCCACCGCTGCCTCCACCTGCACTGGACCTTCGGCTTCACGCTGCCGGGCGCACGGCGCTACCCGACGCTGCGGCTGGTGATGCGCTGGTACCTCGTCGCCGTGCTCGACCTGTGCCGGCTCGTCGGCATTCGCGTCGTGTGGACGGCCCACAACGCCCTCCCCCACGAGCGGGTCTTCGATGACGACGAGCGGGCGCGCCAGCAGCTGATGGCGCGCTGTGCCGGCGTGATCGCCCACCACCGTTCGACGCTCGCCCGCCTGGCCGAGCTCGGCTGCCTCCTGCCGGCGAGCGCCGTGATCCCGCCGGGTCCACCGCAGCTGGCGGCCCCGGCGGGATCGCGGCGCGGCCGGCGCGGACGCCTCCGGGTCCTCTTCGTCGGCAAGCTCGCCGCCTACAAGGGCGTGGAGGACCTGCTCGAGGCGCTCGCCGGGCCGGGCGCGCCGAGCCGCATGACGCTCGTCGTCGCCGGCGAGTGCCGCGACGCCGACCTCGCGGCGCGCCTCGCCGAGGGTGCGGCGCGCTCGCTCGTCCCCGTCGAGCTCAAGCTGGAGCGCCTGAGCGACGAGGAGCTGGCGGCGTTGTTGTGCTCCGCCGACGTGGCGGTGCTGCCCTTTCGCTCGGTGACGACCAGCAGCAGCGTCGCGCTCGTGCTGAGCGCCGGATGCCCGGTGATCATCCCCGACCTGCCGGCGCTCGCCGACGTCCCCGTCACCTGCGCGTGGCGCTACGACCGAAGCGGCGAGGGTCTGGCGCTCGCCCTCCGCCGCGCCTGCAACGCCTCGGCCGACCAGCTGGCGTTCATGTCCGACGCCGCGCGGGCGCACGCCGAGACCGCGTCCTGGGCCACCGCGGCGGCGGCCACGAAGGAGTTCCTCGTCGAGCTCGGCGCGCTGGGCCGGCGCGCCACGGCCCCGCTCGGACGCCACTCGGCCGGGCGCGCCCGCCAGCGGGGGGCCTGGCTGCCCGCCCCCGCGCCCCGCCCGCTCGCGCCGGCACGACGCGGGGGGCCCGACGGCCGCACGGGCCTCGGGCCGATCATGTCCGGCTTCAGCTGGAACAGCGTCAGCCAGCTCTCGGGACTGCTCATCAGCCTGGCGCTGACGCCGTTCCTGCTGCACCGGCTCGGCCTCGACCGCTACGGCCTGTTCGCGCTGCTGAGCTCGTTCCTCGGGCTGCTCTCCAACTTCGACGGCGGCCTCGGCCCGAGCGCCACGCGGTACTTCGCGGTGCACGCCGGGGCCGAGGACCGCCAGGCCGCCTCGCGCCTGCTCACCACGGTGTCCCTGCTGCTCGTCGCCGGCATCGGCTCGCTCGGGGCGGTCGTCGTCCTGCTCGCCCCCGCGCTGACGCCGCACCTGCACGCCTCGCGGGCGCTCGCGGAGACGGCGACGCTGCTGATCCGGGCGTTCATGCCGCTCCTCCTCGTCAGCATGCTGCGCGAGCTCGTCCAGAGCCTGCTCGGTGCGCATCACCGCTGGCGGTACCTGAACGGGGTCAACCTGCTCGGCCAGCTCGTCTACGCCGGGCTCGCCGCCGCCCTCGTCGCCGGCGGCAGCGGGCTGATCGGGCTGTTGTGGGCGACGGTCGGGCGGGAGGCCGTCCTCACGGTGGCCTCGCTGCTCGCCACGCGGCGGATGATCTCGCTGCGGAGCTGCCGGCTGATGGCCTGGGGTGAGACCCGGGAGTTCCTCCGCTACGCCAGCCGGGTGCAGGTCTCGGCGATCGCGAGCCTCGTCAACCTCGAGTTCGACGCCGTCATCGTCGGGATCTTTCTCCCGGTCCGCTTCGTCGCGCTCTACAGCGTCGGTGCCAACTTCGCCACCCAGCTCCGGGCGATACCGATGAACGCGCTCGCGCCGATCCAGGTCAGCCTGTCGCGCACCTTCGGGCGCGAGGGCCTCGAGGCGACGATCGAGGAGTTCACCCGCCTGCAGCGGTTCTGGGTCCGCGCCGTCGTCGCGTTCCCCGTCATCGGCGCGATCACCGCCTGGTTCGCGATCTCGCGCTGGCTCGGCGACAAGGTCGCGCTCGCCGGGGCGGTGGCGGCCCTGCTGCTCCTCGGCCACGCCGTGAACATGCTCACCGGCGCCACGAGCAGCCTGGCGAACAGCGTCAACCGCCCGGACATCGAGCGCAACTACGGGATCGTCGGCATGACGGTCAACATCGCACTCACCCTCCCCCTCGTGGCCGCCTTCGGCGTCCTCGGCGTCGCCACCGGCACGGCGGTCGGCCAGATCGTCGGCAGCTGCTACCTCCTGCGGATCGCCCGCCGTGGCATCCGCCACGATCTGCGCAGCTTCTTCGCCGAGGTCCCCTGGGCGGCGCTGCCCGGGGCCGCGCTCGTCGCCTTGGTGCTCGAGGTCCCCGCCTACCTGCTCGCGCCGGGCGGCCCGGGCGGCCTCGTGGTGTGCGCCGTCCCCGGCCTCCTCGGGCTGGCCGCCTACGCCGCGCTCGCCGACCCCGCGGCCGCCGGCGCCCTCCTCGCCGTCCTCGGGCGCGAGGAGCGGCGCGGCGCGCTCCGCTCCGGCCTGCGCCTGCGGGACTGGGCGGCGGTCGCGACGCTCCTGTCGGCCGCCGGCCGTGCGCCGCTCCCCGGCGCCGGGCCCGCGCCACGGGCCCCGTCCGGGCCGGACGGGGCGGCGCCGCTCGAGACGGGTGCGGCCGGCTCCTCCGAGGACGGGCTGGCGCCGGCGGGGACCGGCGGGGACCGGCGGGCGCTGCGATGAGGATCACCTTCGTCCTCCCCCGCCGCAGCGAGTACGCGGTCGGCGGCTACGCCGTCGTCTACGAGCACGCCAGCCGGCTGGCGCGACGCGGCCACGCGGTCCGGGTGACCCACATCGGGCGGCTCGACCGGCGGCGCCCGCGCGACGTGATCCGCCAGGTCGCCGCCGTGGCGCGCCCGCGCCCCGTCGCGGTCGCCTGGCGCGAGGTCGACCCGGCGGTGTGTCTGCTGGACTTCCCGGTGCTGACCCCCGCCGTCTACCGGCACAGCGACGTGGTCGTCGCGACGGCCTGGAACACGGCGGCGGCGCTCGGGTGCCGCCTCGGGCGGCGCCGGACGCCACCCGGCGCCTACCTGCTCCAGCACCACGAGACCTGGGGCGGCGAGGAGCGCGTGAACGACACCTGGCGGCTCCCCCTCGCCCACATCGCGGTCTCCAGCTGGCTCGCCGAGCTCTCGCTCGAGCTCGCCGGGGTCGCCGCCTTCCGCGTGCCGAACGCCATCGACACCGACACCTTCCGCATCGTGCGGGACCCGAGGACGCGCCCCCCGCACGTCGCGATGCTCTTCCACACCGCACCGTGGAAGGGCTCGAGGGACGGCATCGAGGCGCTGCGGCTGGCCAAGGAGCGCATGCCGCAGCTCGGCGCGACCCTGTTCGGCACCTTCGAGCGGCCGAGCGGGCTGCCGGAGTGGATCGACTACGCGTTCCGCGCCGACGAGGCCACCCTCCTCGAGATCTACAACCGCAGCGCCGTGTTCCTCTCCCCGAGCCACGCCGAGGGCTTCGGGCTGCCCCTCGCCGAGTCGATGGCGTGCGGCGCGGCCCTCGTGTCCACGGCGATCCCCGGCGTCGCCGACTTCGCCCGCCAGGGCGAGACGGCGCTCCTCGTGCCCCCCGGCAGGCCCGCCGAGATGGCGGGGGCGCTCTGCCGCCTGCTCGCCGACCCGACGCAGCGGCTGCGGCTGGCGCACGCCGGCGCACGGGTGGTGCGCGAGGAGCTCGACTGGGAGTCCTCGGCCCGCAAGCTCGAGGACGCGCTGGCCGCCACGGCGGCCCGGACGGCCCGGACGGCCGGGACGCACCGGGCGGCGGGGCGGCGCCGGTGACGCGCCGGCGCGTGTCCTTCGTCGTCGTCAACTGGCACGAGGAGGAGGCGACCGCGCGCTGCGTCAAGAGCATCCGGGCGCAGACGGCCCCGGTCGAGGCCGAGGTCATCGTCGTCGACAACGGGACGAGCGCGGCCTCACGTGCCGCCTTGGCGCGGATCGGCGACGTCCGGCTGGTCACGCACCGGGAGAACCGCGGGTTCGCCGGCGGGGCGAACTCGGGGGTGGCGCTCGCGAGCGGCGAGGTCGTGGCGATCGTGAACAACGACTGCGTGCTCGCCCCGGACTGGCTGGCGGAAGGCCTGGCGGTCCTCGCCGACGCGGGAGTCGGGATCGTCGGCGGGGCCGAGTACCGCTGGGACGAGGAGAACCCCGCCTTCAGCCTCGACAACGGGCTCCACTCGCGCACGCTCGTCGATCCCGAGCTCGGCTTCTCCCGCCGCCTCGCCGGGCCCGCCCCCTCCGGCGACGTCACCACGCTCGACGGCAGCAACCTGCTCGTGCGGACGGCGCTGTTCCGCGAGCTCGGCGGGTTCGAGCCGTCGTTCTTCGCCTACTACGAGGACCTCGACCTGTGCGCCCGGTGCTGGGCGGTGGGGGCGCGCGTGCGCTTCTCGGCCGAGATGGCCGTGTGGCACCGGCGAAACCTGAGCTCGCAGCGCATCCCCTACCTGCGCAGGATGCTGTCCGACCGCAACCACATGCTGGCGGTGGCACGCCATTTCCCCGAAGCCGAGTGGGACCGGCTGGTCCGCCGCATCGCCTTGCAGTACGTGTACTTCGCGCTGACCGGGCGCGAGGGCGCGTTCCGGGACCGACGGTCGAAGCCCTCCCTTTCCCCGACGGAGCGGCGCGCCCATGTTGTCGCGGGCCTCTGGGCCCTCACCCACCGCCGCCGCCTCCGGGCGTCCCGGTCCTCGCTGGTCGAGGCCGGCCAGCACGACGAGGGCTACCGCGAGCGGCTACGCCGCGACGACGCCCGGCGACCGGTGGACGCCACCGCTGGCGCCCGGACCGGCGCCGGTGCGCCGAGGTCCCGGGGGGGCCTCCCGCCGGCGCTCCCGGGCGCTCGGCGCGCCCCGCGCGTCGCCCTCGACGCGAGGTACCTGCGCCGCCCGGACGTCGGCATCTCCGTCTACCTGCGCTCGGCGATCGACGACCTGATCGGGGCGGGCTGGCGGGTGACGCTGCTCACCGACGACGAGGCCGACGCGCTCCGCCTGGGGTCGGCCTTCCCCCACGCCGAGGCGGTGGCGCTCGCCTGCCGCAGCGGGCTGGCCTTCGAGCAGGTGCAGGTCCTGCGCTACCTGCGGCGCCGCCGCCCCGATGTGTTCGTCGCCCCGGCGAACTGGGGCATCCCGCTCCTCTACGCCGGGCGGACCGTGCTCGTCGTGGTCGTCCACGACCTCATCCCGCTGCGCCGCCCGGCGATGTACCTCCTCGGCGACGTCTCCTGGTCGGCGAAGTACCTGGTCTCCTCGCTGATCGCGGCGCTCCGCGCGGACTGGGTGATCGCCAACTCCCGGGCCACCGCCGACGACGTGGCGAGGCTGTGGCGGCGCCGGCGCGTGCGGACCGTCTATCCGGCGATGCCGATGCCGGTGCCGGTGCCCGCCCCGCCGCCCGGCTCCGCCGGGGCGCGCCAGCCGTCGGGGGAGGGACCGCCACACGAGCCGGGCTACTTCGTCTACACCGGTGGCGCCGGGCCCCGCAAGAACCTTCCGGCGCTGTTCGGGGCGCTCGAGCAGCTGCGGCGCGCCGGGGACACCCGTCCCCTCCTCGTCACCGGCTCGGCCGGTGCGCTGATCACGTCGATGGCCGGTGCGCGCCTCGAACGCTCGGTCGTCGCCACCGGCAGCCTCCCCGTCGAGGAGCTCCGGCGGGTCGTCGCCGAGGCGGACGCCGTCGTCTACCCGTCGCTCCTCGAAGGCTTCGGGCTGCCCGTCGTCGAGGCGCTCGCCTCGGGGACGCCCGTCGTGTGCGCCCGGCTGCCCGCGTTCGTCGAGGTCGCCGGCGAGCTGCCCCACTACGTCGACGTGACCGATGCCGGAGCGCTCGCCCGCGCGATGCGCGAGGCGGCCGAGACGGCCGACCGCGGGGCGCTCCGACAGCTCGCCGCCTCGCGTTTCGCGGCCCTCGCGAGCCACCGGGAGGCCGCCGGCATCGTGCCGGCGCTCGAGGAGATCCTGTCGTGCCGGACATGAGCGCCGGCCGCGCCCCGGCCGGCCCGGTGGCGCCGCCGCGCTCGGCCCGCAGCGGCGTGGCGCTTAGCGGGCCCAGCTCGCCGCGGCGGCGCGAGGGTGAGCCCTCCCCGAGCGTCTGCGTCCTCGAGGGCCACGCCTTCGCGAGCTGGGCCGCCGGGCACCGTGCGGGCGAGCACGCGGGGGCCCTGCCCTTCGGCGTCGACGCCCTCGAGCGCGCCGGCTACTCGGTGGCGCACGCCGACGCGGTGTGGCGCGGCGGGCGCGCCCGGGCGTGGGCACGCGAGCGCAGCCGCCCCCTCGGCTACCAGCTGCGCGCCGACGGCGCCGTGGCCCAGGTCCTCACCTCGCTCGGGCCGCTCCGGCGAAGCGCCGCCTGCGTCAGCCTCTTCGAGGACCAGGGCCTCGCCTACTGCGGTCTCCGCCGGATCGCCGGCGCGCACCTGCCCCCGCTCGTCATGGTGTCGTGCTGGCTCGGCCAGCGGCTGGTCGACGGCGACGAGCGCCGCCGGCGCGCCTACCGCGTGCTCGCGCGCGAGGCGAGCCTCGTGACGGTGTTCTCGAGGAACCAGCTCCGCCTGCTCGCCGAGGCGCTCGAGCTGCCCGTCGAACGCCTCGTGGCGATCGACTTCGGTGTCGACACCGACTTCTACCGGCCAGGCCCGGCCGCCGCCGAGCCCTACGTGGCGGTCGTCGGCAAGGACGCCGGGCGTGACTGGCCCACCCTGCTCGCGGCGGCGTCGCTCACCCCGGCCGTGCGCTACGTGCTCGCCACGGACCCGGCCCGGCTCGCCTCGCTCGCCGTCCCCTCGAACGTGACCGTCCTCGGCATGCTCGGCCATCGCGAGTACCGGGCGCTCGTCGGTGGTTCGATGTTCTCGGTCGTCCCGACGCGCGAGCTCGCCTATCCGACCGGCCAGAGCGTCCTGCTCGAGTCGCTCGCCTGCGGCCGGCCGGTGGTCGCCGCCCGCACCGGCGCCATGCAGGACTACCTCGTCGCCGAGGCCACCGCCGGCTACGACGTCGGCGACGCCGACGGCCTGGCGGTGGCGATCGGCGCGTTGGCGGGGGACGAGGAGCGGCGCCGCGCGATGTCCGCCGCGGCACGCCGGGCGGCGCTCGACCGCTTCGACAGCCGCATCATGTGGCGGAGGATCGGTGCCCTGATCGACCAGGTGCTCGACGACCCCGTGCTCGACGACCCAGTGCTCGACGACCCAGTGCTCGACGACCGGGCGCCGCCGACCGGCAGAACCGCGCGCGCTCGGGGGGAGCGTCGTGCGGGCGCCGCCCGTGGCTAGCGCGCCGGGCACGCCCGTGGCTAGCGCGCGCCCGAACTGCCTCGCGTTCTTCCTCCCCCAGTTCCACCCGGTGCCCGAAAACGACGCCTGGTGGGGAGCGGGCTTCACGGAGTGGCGCAACGTCACGAGGGCGCGTCCGCAGTTCCGGGGCCACTACCAGCCGCATCTCCCCGCGGAGCTCGGCTTCTACGACCTGCGCGTGCCCGAGGTGCGCGAGCAGCAGGCGGCGCTCGCCGCCGCGGCCGGGCTCGATCGCTTCGTCTACTACCACTACTGGTTCAACGGCAGGCGGCTGCTCGAGCGGCCGGTCGAGGAGATGCTGCGCAGCGGCCGACCCGACCTCCCGTTCTGCCTGGCCTGGGCGAACGAGAACTGGACCCGCCGCTGGGACGGTGGCGCGCGCGAGCTGCTGATGGAGCAGCACTACTCGGCCGAGGACGACCTCGCGCACCTGCGAGCGCTCCGTCCCGCCCTCACCGACGAGCGATACCTGACGCGTCAGGGCCGCCCGGTCCTGCTCGTCTACCGCAGCTCGCGCCTGCCGGACTCGGTCGCGACGGCGGAGCGGTGGCGGGCCGAGGCGGAGCGCTGGGGCCTGCCCGGGCTGTACCTGCTGCGGGTGGAGAGCTTCCCGACCGAGCACGGCGATCCCTGCCAGGCCGGCTTCGACGGCGCCGTGGAGTTCCAGCCGACCTGGTGGAGGCTGCCCACGGCGCCGTTGCGCTTCCGGCTGCGGCGGGGGCTACGGCGGCTCGGCGGGGTCGACTTCCCCCTGGTGGCCCGCTACGACGATCTCGTCGACGAGGCGCTCGCCCGCCCGGCTCCGACCTATCTGCGCTGGCCGGGAGTGACCCCCGGCTTCGACAACACGGCGCGGCTCGGACGCCGGGCGATGGTCCTGCTCGACCCGAGCCCGCCGAGCTACCGGCGCTGGCTCGAGAGCGCGCTCGACGAGAGCGAGCGGCTCGCCCGCCGGCTCGACGACGGCGCGCCCGGGCTCGTGTTCGTGAACGCCTGGAACGAGTGGGCGGAGGGGAATCACCTCGAGCCGGATCTCCGTGACGGGGCCGGCTTCATCGAGGCGACGCGGGCGGCGGTCGACCGCCGCCCGGCGCGTCGCGACGCGAGCCCCGCGCGGCACCGACGGTGACGACGGTGGCGCGCGACCGCCGCCGCCGGGGCCGCAGCGCCGGGTCGTCGCCCGAGCGGCGCAGCGCGTCGAGCGTGACCACGACGAACTGCTGGTCACCCGAGCCGCTCCGGTTCAGCACCTCGACCCGGCAGGGATGCTCGCCCCCGACGTCGATCAGCGCGCTGACGCGCTCGTGGTAGTGACCGGAGATCCACCAGCGCGGCCGGAGGGCGCGCGCCAGGCCGGAGAGCCGCTCGCGGTGGGCGTTGCCCGGCCGCCAGCTCGTGTTGCGGCGCCGCAGCGGGACCTCGAGCGGGCAGTCGTGGGCGAGCACGACGTCGACCGGCGCGGCGGCGTAGCAGCGACCGAGCGCGGCCTCGCCCAGCACCTCAGCGGCCGACCAGTCGTGTGGACGGAACGCCGCGGGGGTCGACGCGCCACCGGCGGCGAGGAAGCGCAGGCCGGCGAGCTCGAAGACGTGGCCGTCCGGCAGGAGCTCCAAGGCGGGCGACGCCTCGACGGTCCCGTCGGCGGCCTGCGCCAGCTCGTCGAGGCGCGATGCGTCGTCGTGGTTGCCGCGGACGAAGCGCAGCCGTGCGCCGTGGTCGCGGGCGATCGCCGGCAGGCCGTCGAGGAAGGAGCGGGAGGCGGCGTCGTCGGGGCGGTACTCGAGGTCGCCGAGCAGCACCCACTCCGTGACGCCGAGCGCCCCGCCGCGACCGAGCACGCCCGACAGCGCGGCCGTGTCGCCGTGGACGTCGCCGACGAAGCCGAGCGCCGGCGGCAGGCCCGATCCGTCGCCCGGCGCCGGGGGCGGTCCGGCGGGAAGCACGACCGGCACGGACCCCGATCCTACCGGGGGCAGGTCGGCCCGGAGCGACGGGGGCCGGCCCGGCGAGGCCGCCCCGGCGAGGCGCGCCGGGGATCGCCCGTCCCTCCCCTGACGGAGCCGGGGTGAACCCGCAGAGCACCCTCGTCGTCGCGGTGCCGGCGGCGGAGCCCGCCGTCTGGGCGGCGAGGCGGCGCTTCGACCCGACGAGCCGCACCGGCATGCCGGCGCACGTGACCGTGCTCTACCCCTTCGCCGAGCCGGCCGGGATCGGTCCCGAGCTCTTCGGCACCCTCTTGGAGCTCTTCGCCGCGCACCCGCCGTTCGGCTTCGCGCTCGCGGGCGTCGGGTGGTTCGGGGACCGGGTCGCCTTCCTCGGCCCCGAGCCCGCCGGGCCGTTCGAGGCGCTGACCGTGGCGGTCGCCGAGCGCTTCCCGGCATTCCCGCCCTACCGCGGCACCTACGAACGGGTCGTGCCCCACCTCACCATCGGCGCTCGCGCCCGGCCCCGGGCGCTCCGGCGCGCCGCCGCCCGCGTCGAGGCGCAGCTGCCGATCGAGGCGGTCGCGACCGAGGTGCAGCTGATGGTGTGCGGGCCGGGACGGCGCCCCTGGCGCGTCGTCCAGTCGTTCCCGCTCGGAGGGGCGGTGCCGGGCGGTGCACCGCCCGCCGGGTGAGGGGCGCCCGCCGCCGTCTCGCGAGGCGCGGGCCGGGGCGGCGCCGGGCCCCGGGTTGTCGCGGACTCGCCTCTCCAGCCGACAGACGCACCGGAGCCACCTCGGCCCCGCGAGCCGCCGACCCCCGCGGCCGCGCCGGCCGGGACGGCGCGCTCGCCGTGCAGCATCACGCTACAAGCCGCTGCGCTCTGTACAGCCTCCGTGCGCAGGCGGCGGCGAGGCGTCAGGCGCCCGTGCTGCCCACCGGAACGTCCGTCGGCCGGCCGGCAAGTGCCTGAAGGTGCGGGAGCAGCGCCAGGAAGTCGAGGTCTCCGAGGCCCTCCTCGCAGGCCGCGGCCGCTAGCTGCTCGACGAGCGCGGCGAGCGGGAGCTGCAGCCCGGTTGCCGCCGCGGTGCCCGCGACGAGCTCGAGGTCCTTCAGCAGCATTGCGGTCGTGAACGTCGCCTGGTAGCGGCGATCGAGGAGCGCCTGGCGCTTGTAGCCGACGAACGGTGAGGCGACCGCCGAGCGGCCGAGCACCTCGAGGGCGACGGCACGGTCGATGCCCGAGGCCTCGCAGAGCAGCACTGCCTCGGCCAAGGCCTCGGCGGTGGCCGCCAGCATCGCGTTCACAGCGAGCTTCATCGTGCGCGCCTGGTCGGCGTCGCCCACGTACAGCACGGTGGGGCCCACCAGCTCCAGGAGGGGCCGGGACGCCTCGAAGGCCGACCGCTCGCCCGAGACGATCAGTGTCAGGTTGCCCGCCGCGAGGACCTGTGGATTGCCGCTCACGGGACTTCGCAGGTAGGCCAGTCGGTGGCCGGACGCGGCCTCGGCGAGGCGAGCCGAGGCCGCGGGCGAGATCGTGCTCATCTCGAGGAGGAACGCCCCGGGAGGGGCGCTCGCTACCAGCCCGTGCTCGCCGAGACACACCTGTTGGACGGCCTCGTCGTCCGCCAGGAAGCTGCATACGGTGGTGGACGAGCTCCACACCGCTGCGAGCCGGTCGACCTGCTCCGCGCCCTCGGAGACCAGCGGGGCGGCGGCGGCCGGCGTCCGGTTCCAGACCACGACCTCGACGCCTTGGTCGAGCAGGCGGCGGACGAGGGCCGACCCCATCTTCCCGAGACCGACCACCGCGACGCGCATCCGACCCCCTCTGTTCCGGGACAGCGCACCATGCCAGGGCGAGCCAATGGTGTCAACCACCACAGAACGGCCGGGCGCCCCGGCCGCCTCGGCCGGTCGAGCCCGGTACCGGCCCACCTTGCGCTCCGCCGAAGGGCGACGGCGAAGGAGGGGCCTCGAACGGGGCCCCTCCTTCGCTGCGGGCTCGAGCTGCCCACACCCTCCTCGGGCGTCGGCGCCCTGCCCGGACTGAGGTGTCGCGCTGTGCCGTCGTGTGGCTGCGCCGGGCCTACTTCGCCTGGGCCGTTCGCCAGCCGCCCTGGTACTCGAGCCGAGCGGCGACCGAGTAGGGGACCGGGCTCACCACGACCCGCACCTCGATCTGCTTGTGGGGCTCGACGGCGGTCTTCTTGCTGCCGCCGTTGGGCTCGCCCCAGATCACCTTGAGCTCGGTCCCGACCTCGATCTCGGGATCGATCGTGGCGAGCGAGAGGGCTCGCCGCTCGTTGGCGCTGTAGCCGGTGAACAACGAGAGGCCGACCGTCGTGCCGCCGGCGTCGACCACGGTGTCGAAGTTCGACGAGCCGTAGTTGGCGTTCGGGAGGTCGAAGAACTGATAGCCCTCGCTCTCGGTGTCGAGCAGCGAGGCGAAGACCGTCGAGAGATCGTCCGCATTCCATGCGAGCGTGACCTTCTTGCGCTGGGCAGCACCGTCGATCTGCTCGAGCGCGTCACGACCGATGAAGTCGTGGTCGAACTTCACGAACGAGCCGTAGCCGAGCTCCCAGGGGTTCAGGTAGTAGTCCTCGATGTCGCTCGACACGAAGCTACCGGCGACGGCGTTCGTGGCCTCGTAGCTGTCGACACCGAGCCACTCCCGGTACGGGCGGAGCGCCTCTCCGGTGTAGATCGCCGGCAGCGGCGAGGGGATCCAGCCCGACTCGAGGGTGTTGGAGGAGTAGGCCCGGGAGCCGACCGGCTCGAGGCCGAACTCGCGGCCCGCCTCCAAGACGGCGTTCCGGATCTTCTCGTAGGAGGCGTACGGACCCCAGATCTCGAGGCCAGGCGCACCCGCCATCCCGTGGCGGAGCGTGCGGACCCGCTCGCCGGCCACGTTCATGTAGCCCATGTGGAAGAACTTGACCTGGTCGACGGTCCCTCCGTTGACCTTCTCGATCACCTGCCAGGCGTTCGGTCCCTGGATCTGGAAGCGCCAGTACTTCCGGGTCACCGCCTTGCCGTAGGGGCGAGAGGGCGAGCGTTCGTCCTTTTCGACCTCAAGGCTCTGGTAGCCGCCGGTTTCGGCCTGGAACAGGAGCCAGTTGGCAACGGGCGCACGGCCGACGAAGACGTACTGGTCCTCGTCCTCGTGGAACAAGATGCCGTCGCCGATCACGTTGCCGGCGTGGGTCGTCGGCACGTACTGCTTCGCCCGGTTCACCGGGAAGTTGGCCACGCTGTTGATCCCGGTGTCGGAGATCAGCTTGATCGCGTCCGGCCCCCTCATGAACAGGTTCACCATGTGGTGGCTCTGGTCGAACAGCACCGCCGTATCGCGCCACGCCTTCTGCTCGCGTCGCCAGTTCGAGAACTCGGCGGGAACGACCGGGTAGATGTACGCACCGAGCTGTGAGTTGCGCAGCAGCTCGACGGTGTTCCCTGACTCGTCGAGAAGCTCTTGAAGGTTCTTTGCGCTCATCGATTCCATGCCCTCTCTCGGATCTGTCCGCCTGTCATGAGGTCAACCGCTCTCGTGGCTCGACTGGGTCCCCCCATGGAACCGCGAGCAGGCTACAAGCCCGCCATCACCGCATCCAAGTTCTGACCGCCCGAGCCCAGCAGGCTGCGGCGAAGTGGGCGGGCGCCAGCCCGTCGAGGCGCTCGAGGTGTCCGCAGCGGTCGTCGGCCGGTCCGTGGACGACGCGGCGGTCCTCGCCGACGACTCGCGCGTGCGGCCAGCGGCGGTGCTCAGCCCGCCACGCCTCCGGCGACGAGGCGCCAGAGCGGGGCCGCCTGCCGGGCGGGCCGCCGTCCTACTCGAGCGGCACGACCGGCAGCGGCCCGAGCAGCTCGCTGGCAGGCGCCGGCATGTAGGAGAAGTTCTTCGCCCGAGCGCCCCCGTCGACGACGAAGTCGCAGCCGGTGATCAGCCTGGCGTAGTCCGAGCACAGCCACGCGACGCAGTGGCCGATGTCCGTCGGCGTGCCGGTCGTTCCCATCGGGACCACGGGGGGGCGGTCGCCGCTGTAGTGCGTGGGCCGGCGCCAGGGCTCGTCGCCGCCGCCGCCGCCGATCCGGCCACCCCGCCCCGTGAGCAGCGGTCCGGGGGGCCGGTCCGAGGCGAGGAGGTCCGGGTTGTCCGGGGTCGGGGCGGTCGGGGTGTAGCTGTTGACCCGAATGCCGTAGGGGGCGAGGTCCATCGCCGCAGCGCGCACGAAGTTGTTGACCCCTCCCTTGTGGAACGCGTAGGCGACGACCCCGGGGGAGGCGCTCCAACCGTGCGAGGACGAGATGCAGACGATCGAGCCGCGAATCTGGCGCTCGCACATCGAACGGGCGACGTGCTTGGTGTAGAGGAAGTTGCCGAGCCCGCTCACGAGCAGGGCCTTCGAGAAGTTCTCAGCGGTCTCGTCGAGGACACCCTTCCCGCCGAGGAGGGCGGCGTTGTTGACAAGGATGTCGATGCGCCCGTAGGCGTCGAGCACGGCCTGCACATTGGCGATGACCTGCTCCTCGACGGTGACGTCGCCCTGAAGCGCCATGCCCTCGTGCCCGTTGCGCTCGAGGCGAGCCACACAGGCTCTGGCGGTCTCGAGGTCGACGTCGTTGCAGGCGACCTTCGCACCGTAGGCGGCGAGGGCAAGGGCGACCCCGCTGCCGATGTTCGGGCCGGCCCCAGTGACGAGCGCGACCCTGCCCTCGAGGAACTGCTCCATGGTGACTCCTTTCTTCGGCCCACCGGCGGGCTTGGCCGGGCTCAGGCGAGCGCGGGCACGACCTCAGCGCCGAGCAGGCGGACGTGGTCGAGATCCTCGCCGTCGTAGACGTGGAAGTAGACGACGTCCACCCCCCGCTCCCGGGAGGACTCGGCGTGGGCGATGACGTCCTTCGGCGTTCCGACGACCCCGTTGCCGAGCAGCCGCCGACCGGCGTCGCCGAGCCGGTCGCGGCGCGCCTCGGCCTCCTTCTTGGTACTGCCGCAGGACACCGGGATGACGGTCGAGATCGTCACGCTCGCCGGGTCCCGACCGACCTCCTCGCAGACCCGCCGGAAGTTCTCGACCACTCCCCCCTCGGCAGCCGAGAGCGCGGCGTTGAACTCGTCGGCGTAGCGGGCGGCCAGGCGCGGCGTGCGGCGCGCGCCGACGCCGCCGATGATGATCCGAGGACGCGGACGCTGCGCGGAACGGGGGAAGTTGGCGCAACCCTCGATGCGCCAGTGGCGACCGTCGAAGTTGAAGCGCTCCCCAGGCGGGGTGGTCCACAGCCCGGTGATGATGGCAAGTGCCTCCTCCATACGGTCGAAGCGCTCGCCGGTCGGCGGGAAGGGGATGCCGAAGTACTGGTGCTCCCGCTCGTACCAGCCGGTGCCGAGCCCGAGCTCGACCCGCCCGCCGCTCATCGAATCGGCCGTCGCCACGGCGATGGCGAGCTGCCCCGGGTGACGGAAGGTGGCCGCGGTCATCAAGGTGCCGAGGCGCACCCGGCTGGTCTCGCGGGCGAGGCCCCCGATCGTGGTCCAGGAGTCGGTCGGCACGAGGCTCGTGTCGTCGGGGTCGATCCCGAGGAAATGGTCGGAGCGGAAGAAGGCGTCGAAGCCGGCCTCCTCGGTGGTCTTCGCCATGGCGACGAGCTGGTCGTAGGTCGCCCCATAGCGCGGCTCGAGCAGCACGCGCGCCCTCATGTCTCACCCGCTTTCCCCGGCACCCGGCCGGATCCGAACCGCCCGGCTAGGCGGCACCGCCGCCCTTTGGCGGCTCGATGCCGAGGAAGCGGAAGGCGTTGTTCCAACAGATGTCCTCGAGGACGTCCGCCGGTAGGTCCATCGAACGCAGGGTCTTGGCGATCGGCTGCTCCCTCGGCATCGCCGGGAAGTCGGTCCCGATGACGAGGCGGTCCTGGCCGAGGAGGTCGATCAAGAAGCGCAGGGCCCGACGATCGAAGACGAGCGCGTCGTAGTAGTACTGCCGGGCGAGCTCGGTCGGGGACGGCCCTTCGGTCTTCTCCTCCGTCGGCAGCTCGTCCCAGGTGCGCCCCCAGAACCAGTGCGCACGGGGCAGCATCAGCGGGAATCCACCGGCCCCGTGGCTGAAGCACAGGCGCAGGTTTGGGCAGCGCTGCGCCAGTCCGCCGGTCACGATCGAGGCGGCCGTGATGGCGATCTCCGTCGTGACGGCGAAGGTCGGCCCGGCCGCTCGGGTGAGCCGCTCCCCGAGCGTGGGGTTGAGGGCATGCACGAAGACCGGCAGCTCGAGACGCTCCGCCTCCTCGAAGAACCCGAAGAAGTGCTCGTCGCCGAGCGAGCGACCCCCGGCGTTGGAGGCGATCTCCACCCCCTTCAGGCCCATCGCCTTGACCTCGGCGAGCTCCGTCGCCGCCACCTCGGCGTCCTGGAGCGGCACCATGCCGAGCCCGAGCAGCCGGTTCGGCTCGGCCTCGCACAGCCGGACGACGAACTCGTTGACGCGGCGCGAGAGCTCGAGGCCCTCCTCGGCGGGAAGGCTGTAGTCGAGCAGCGGCGGCATCGGGGAGACGACCTCGGCGTCGACCCCGTTGGCGTCGAGCGCCTCAAGCCGGGCCTCCGAGGCGAAGAACGTCTGGCTTGCGCTGAAGCGCATCGGGCCGTTCTCGAGCAGCCGAGTGGCGGCGTCCTCGCCGGGCTCGACGCTCGGCCCCGGCTTGCCCTCGCCCTTTCCGACGGGCGCGAGCCGGTCGGGGATGACGTGCGCGTGCAGATCGACGATCATCACTCGCTCTCAGGCGCTCGGGCAGATCGCCACGTGCACGGCCTCCTCGCCCTCGACCTCTCCGGCGAGGGTCTCGATGGCGCGGACGGTGTCAGCGAGCTCGAAGGTGTGGGTGTGCATCCGCTCCAGCGGGAAGCGCCCCGACTCGATGATCTGGATCGCCTGGACGTAGGCCGTGGCGTCGACGCCGTAGGCCCCGACCATCGTGATGGCCTTGTTGATCAGGCGGTCGGTCTTGAGCTCGACGGCCCGGCCGCCCTTCAAGCCCGCGAGCACGACCCTGCCGCCGTGACGCACCGACTCGATGGCGTCGAGCACCGGCGCCGTGGCCATCGGGGTGAGCTCGAGCACGACGTCGGCCATCTTCCCGTCGGTGATCTCGGCCACCCGCTCGACGGTGTTCTCCTCCTCGACGTTGATCGTGTGGTCGGCCCCGAACTCCTCGGCGAGGGCGAGCTTGTTCTTGTCCTTGGAGAGCCCGGTGACGATCACGGTGCCGGCGCCGGCAACCTTTGCGGCGATCACCGCTGCGATCCCCCGCTGGCCCGGCCCGAGCACCAGCACCGTGTCGCCGAGCGTGGTCTGGCCGTACTCGACCGCCCAGCGGACCCCGGCTCCGAGAGGGTTGAACATCACCGCGGTCTCGGCCGGGATGTCCTTGCGCATCTTGTGCACGATCGAGTCAGGGTGCAGATAGACGTAGTCGGCAAAGCCGCCCCACAGCGATGGCGCCTGGTCGATCGGGGTCACGCCGTGGGCGCCGCGCCGGTTGCGGCACGCCTGGTAGTGACCGGTGATGCAGAGGTCGCAGGTATGGCAGGGGATGATGATCTCGAGGGCCACGCGCTCCCCCGGCTCGACGCCCCAACGCGCCGCCGCGCGCTCGCCGACCTCCTCGATGATGCCGAGCGGCTCGTGCCCGGGGATCGAGGGCCGGGCACCCTCCCGCCAGAGGTGGCCCTTGTACTGCTCGACGTCGCTGCCGCAGATCCCGCACGCCTCGAGCCGCAGCAGCCCGTCGTCGGGGCCGATCACCGGCCTCGGGAACTCCCGCATCTCCATCTGGCGCGGTCCGGACTGGACCATCGCCCTCACCATCTCGGTCAACTCCCGATGCCTCCCCAGGATCGTCCGCCCCTCAGGGCGCTCACTGCCGGCGTCCGCGCTGAGCCCGCGCTGCGCTCACGCCGGGGCGCTCAGACGTCCGCGTTGATGATCACGCTCTTCAGCTGCGTGTACTCGAGGATCGACTCCGCGCTCATCGTCCGGCCGAACCCGCTGTGCTTGTAGCCGCCGAACGGCGCCCCGATCACGCCGCCCGAGAAGGTGGTGTTGATCGCGACCTGTCCCGCCTCGATGCCCTTGGCCAGGCGGACCGCCCGGCCGACGTCACTCGTCCAGATCGAGGCGACGAGCCCGTACTTCGTGCCGTTGGCGATCTCAAGAGCCTCCTCCTCGTCGTCGTAGCTGAGCACCGACAGCACCGGACCGAAGATCTCCTCCTGGGCGATGCGCATCGTCGGCTCCACCCCGTCGAAGATGGTCGGTTCGACGAAGAAGCCCGAGTCGTACTTCTCGCCGCTCAGCTTGTGGCCGCCGGTGACGACCTTGGCGCCCTCCTCGCGGCCGATGTCGAGGTAGCCGAGCACGCGCGACTCCTGCTTGGCATTGATCAGCGGGCCCATGTCCACCTGCTCGTACCAGGGCCCGACCGTCACCTTCTCGAAGGCACCGGCAAGGGCGCTCACGACCTCGTCGTGGATGTGCTGGTCGACCACCAGCCGCGAGCCAGCCGCGCACACCTGGCCGGTGTTGAAGGTAATGGCGCGCACGATGGTCGGGATCGCCCGCCCGAGGGGGGCGTCGCGTAGCACGACCTGGGGCGACTTGCCGCCGAGCTCGACGTGCAGCGGCACCAGATTCTTGGCGCAGGCCTCCATCACCTTGCTGCCGGTCTCCGGCGAGCCGGTAAAGCTCATCCGGCGGATCAGCGGGTGGACGGGTAAGGCGGCGCCCGCCTCGTGGCCGTAGCCGGTCACCACGTTGATCACGCCGGGCGGGATGCCCGCCTCGAGCGCCAGCTTGGCGAGGAACAGGCAGGTGAGCGGCGCGTCCTCGGCAGGCTTGACCACGATGGCGTTACCCGCCGCGATTGCCGGCGCGACATCGGCGATCATCAGCGAGCCCGGGACATTCCAGGGGATGATGCTGCCGCAGACGCCGTAGGGCTCCCGGAGCGTCATGCCGAGCATGTTCGGCCGCGAGGTCGGCAGCGTGCTGCCCGTGACCTTGTCGGCCATCCCGGCGACGTAGACCAGATTGCCGGGGATGCCCGACGGGCCCCAGTGGGGCCGGCCGACCTCGAGGCGCTCGATGAGGTCGATCTCCCGTTCGTGGGCCCGGCACAGCTCCGCCCACTTGTAGAGCAGCTGACCGCGCACGGTTGGACTTGTGTCCCGCCAGGCGGGGAAGGCGGCCGCGGCCGCCTGGACGGCGTCGTCGATGTCGCGCTCGGTGCCCCGCGGCACCTGGCCGAGCAGCTCCTGCGTCGCCGGGTTGATGACGTCGATCCGCTCGCCGCTGTGGGCGGGGACCCATGCGTCGCCGATCAGGTGGCCACCCCCAGGTAGAAGGGTGCCGATGTCTAGGCGACGACTGTCCGTCTCGTGTGCCTCGGTAACGGCCATCTACTGCTCCTTCCCACGTCGTGCATATCGGCGGGCGAGCGCCCCCCGGGCTGCGGTGCCGCTGTCAGGAGTCGAAGGCGTCCTGCATGATGCCGACCTCAGGAGCCACTTCGACGTGCATTCCCGTGAGCGCAACGACCTCTTCGACGGTGAAGCCCCTCGCGACCTCGAGGAGGTGGAAGGCACCGTCGACCCTTCGCAACAGGGCGAGGTCGGTGACGACGGTGTCGACGACCCCGATGGCCGTGAGCGGGTAGGTGCAGCGATCGACCAGCTTCGGCCGGCCGGAGCTGTCACAGTGCTCCATCGTGATCATGACGCTCTTCGCACCGACGGCGAGGTCCATCGCACCGCCGACGCCGCCGCCGGCCATCTCCGGGGTCGCCCAGTTGGCGAAGTCGCCGTTCTCGGCGACCTGGTAGGCGCCCAGCACCACGGTCGAAAGCCGGCCCGAGCGGGCGATCTCGAACGACGTCACGCTCTCGAAGAAGGACGTACCTGGCTTCGTCGTCACGAACCAGCCCCCGGCGTCGTGGACGTCGGGGTCGAAGTCCTCCTCGTCGGCGAAGGATCCGTAGTCGAGGATCCCGTTCTCCGCATGGAGCACGACGTCCCGGCCCTCGAGATAGTTCGAGATGAGGTTCGGGATCCCTGCCCCGAGATTGACGTAGGTGTGCTCCTCGAGGAGCAGCGCCGCGCGCTGGGCGATCTCGGACCGGGTGAGCGCCAGCTTGTTGTCGTAGCTCCGGGCGCTCTGGGCCGCCCGGCTCGGGCGCATCGGCAGCGTCTTGGTGTCCATCGTGTAGGTGCTCTGTACAACGCGAGCGACGAACGCCCCCGGGATATCGACGAGATCTGGAGGGATCTCGCCCGGCTCGACGATCTCCTCGACCTCGGCGATGGCAATCCGGGCCGCTTTCGCGAAGCTGACGTTGAAGTTGCGCGAGCCGCCGCGCAGCTGGATGTTGCCGAGGCGGTCGCCACGGTAGCCACGGATGAACGCGAAGTCGGTCGTGATCGCCATCTCGAGGACGTACGGCTTGCCGTCGAAGTAGCGGATCTCCTTGCCCTCGGCGATCGGGGTCCCAAAGGCCGTCGGCGTGTAGAGCGCGGCCAGCCCGGCCCCGCCGGCGCGCATCCGCTCGACGAGGGTGCCCTGCGGGACGACCTCGAAATCGAGCTGGCCGGCGGCGATCTGGGTCTCGGCCTCGGACTCACGAACCCCTGGTCGCGCCGAGAACGACGCGACGAGCTTGCCGAGCTGGTGGTTCTCCGCCAGCAGGTGGGCCGTTGCATGGCCCGGCTGGCCGAGCCCATTGCAGTAGACGGTCAGGCGCTTCGAGCCCAGCTCGCCGAGCGCGATGATCAGGCTTGAGGGGAAACGGTGCGCCAGCCCGAAGCCCGCGATCGCCACACTCGAGCCGTCGACCACGTCGGCCACCGCCTGTGTGGGGGAGCTCGCGATCTTGTTCATGCCTCGCGCATCGGTCGCTCCCACGCGCCACCCCCCATGTCGATCTGCCCTTCCAGTGACGCCTGCGAATCGCTACGCGTCACCACCCGCAACGACCCCCCTCGATATGCACCGTAGAGCACGCCGCCGAGCCTGTGCAACGCAGCTGCGCTGCACTTCGTGGTCGCCGGCGGCGCCGGCCGCGCCCTCCCGCCAGCGGTCCGCCCTCGCGGCGCTAGGAGCGGTCATCGCCCGCGGATTCGGCGCCCCGGTGGTCGATCCCGGCGAAACACCAGCCTGCAAGAGCGGCTCGGACCGGCTCGTGTGAGAGCAGGTGGGCGCGGGCCCACGCTCAGGCGACGGCGTCAGTGTCGGTGTCGGTCTCGGCTCCCACGACGCGACCCTGCCACGCGACGGTCGGGCCGATCTGGTTGAAGGAGAACAGGTGGAGCTGCTCGATCCTCAGCTCCGGGGACGTCAAGGCGTCGCCGAACTGGGTGAGCAGGCGCTCGGGGCGATAGGCGCCCATGCGGAGCATGTTCTGGAGGAAGCCGTGCTGCTTGGTGAGGTAGCGCACCGAGGAGCCGACGCCGATCTTCAGTGACAGATCCGCCAGCTTGGTGACGTGCATCGGCGCAGCGAGCCCGAGATGCAGCGGCAAGTCGATCCCCGCGGCCCGCATCTGGTGCAACCAGGTGACCACCGCGCCGGCATCGAAGCACAGCTGGCTGACCATGTAGCTGGCGTAGCGCTGCTTTAGCTTCAGCGCCTCGAGGAGGACCTCGTCGGAGATGTTCGGGTGGCCCTCCGGGTAGCAGCCGACGCCGATCGTCTCGAAGCCGTGATCCATCTGTGACATCGCCTCGAGCAGCTCGCCTGCCGAGGAGAAGTCGCCGACGGGCTCCGCGGCGTCGCCACCGATCACGTAGAGGTGCCGCACCCCGAAGCCACGTATCCGCTCGATGAAGTACTGGAGCTCGGCCTCGTCTGCGACCTGGCGGGCAGCGACGTGGGGGATGACCCGGAAGCCCTCCTTCACGCACAGCTCGGAGTACTCGACGGTCCTGTCCAGGCCGAACTTCGGCGAGCAAGTCACCGTGACGAGCGTGCCGGGAGCCATCTTCGACAACTCGTCCCTGACGCCCTTCAGCGGGATGATCTCCACGTCGGCGTCGCGCACGAGCGCGCGCACCGCCTCGATCGTCTTGTTGTCCGGCCGACGCTTCATCGGACTTTCCAATCCCTGTCGTCTGCTCGCTGCCTACTACCTGAAGACCGCGCCCGGCCTCGCCGGCGGGTGCGGGCGCGCAGCCGAGCGTCTTGCCGTGGCGCTCGACGTCTACGACACTGTCGACCGCCGCCGCTGTCACCAGGGTGAGGTGAGAAACCTGCGCAGTCCGCCATTACTCGAGGGCGCGACAGGACCAGCCGTCAGCAGGGGGCGATCCGAGCCAGATCGCCTAGGCCAACTCGGCCCTCGCCGGGATGTTGGGCCGGCGGCGGCGCGCGTCATGGGCCTGGAAGGGGGAAGCTCGCCGAGCCGCCGCCGTCGAGCACGAGGTACTGGCCGGTCATGTACGCGCTGTCGTCGCTCGCCAGGTAGGCCACGGCACCCGCGATGTCCTCGGGGCGGCCCACCCTGCCGAGGGGGATCCGCCCGCCACGACGCTGGAGCTCGGCCTCGACGTCGAGGTCCGGATCCTCGCTGAGGAAGGCCCGGCTGGTCCCGACGGCGCCGGGTGCCACGGCGTTGACGGTGATGCCCCAGCGCGCGACATCCATGGCGAGCGCCCTCGTAAACCCGATGATCCCGGCCTTGGAGGCCGAGTAGGCCGTCGAGTAGGGAGCGGCGATCACCCCCGCCATCGAGGACACGGCGACGATCCTCCCCCAACGCTGCTCACGCATGATCGGCACGGCGGCGCGCGACATCAGGTACGTCCCCCGCAGGTTGATCCGGATCACCTCGTCCCACACCTCGACCGGCACCTGGAGGATCTCCCGCCGGTCGAGGCTCTGGGGGGCGGCGGCGTTGTTGACCAGGATGTCGAGGCGGCCGTGGCGTCCCACCGCCGCGGCGACCATCTGGTCGGCGTCCGCGACCTCGCCGATGTCCCCGGTGACGGCGCTCGCCGTGCCGCCGGCCGCCGAGATCTCCTCGACAAGGTCATCCAGCCCCTTCCAGCCGTCGTCCTTCACGCCGACGATCTCCTGGCGCCGGTTGAGCACGCCCGTCGGCTTGCGATCCGCGACCACGACGGTCACCGCGGACGCCGCCAGGCGGCGAGCCACAGCCTGACCGACACCATCGCGCTTACCGCAGCCGGTGACGAGGGCCACCCGTCTCGGGTCGCTCATTCGCCGTCGTGGCCCTCGGGGTACGTGAGGTCGATGCGGTCCGCGGGCACCTTCAGGGCGTGCTCGAGGATCGGCACCATCACGCTGGCGGGCACCAGGCACTCGGCGCAGGCGTCTGGGGTCGCGGAGATGACGACGCCAATCCGTTCACCGTCTTCGACCGCGATCTCATAGCCGTCTGCCTCGAGTGCAGTCCGGACAGACGCGAGGCCCTCCACATCGATCACTGCTGACCTCCTCCTATTGCTGGGCTCGCCTCGACGAGGCACGAGGTGTTCGACCAGGTCCCGAACACCCGGCAGACAAGCGACATGGCGGCGTTTCGGGCGCCGGTCACGGCGACCGGGATCTGGGCGGGGGTCGGGATGATCCGAGTGAGCGTATCCTGAGGCACCCGCTCCTCGACACCGGCCGAGCGCCCTCCCATGGGCCCCTCTCCGACGGCGTCCTTGCCGGCCCGCCGCAGGTCCGCCTCGCTGCGCACGCAGTGCTCGATGAACCACGCTTTCACGTCGCCCTTGGAATAGCCGGCTTTGGCGAGCAGCTGCGCGTGCTCGGGGCTGAAGACCACGAAGCAGGACTGGTCCCGGAAGATGAGCGAACCGGTCCGCACGATGGTGTCCGCGAAGTCGAACAGCACCTGCTCGGGATCCTGGGTATGGCGGTTGTCCACGAACTCGCACGTCCGCAGCAACGTTGCCGACACGGCGCTTTGACCCTCGGGGAGCCCCATCTCCACCGACAGGGGCTCCCACGGGCTCTCTTCCTCGTTTTCGCCGAAGCAGATCGCGAAGCGACCGGGCAGTCCCTGTGTCGCCTGGTCGAACTCGTGGGGCCGAATGCCAAAGGCGTTGCGCACGATGAGCCCGATCGCTCGGGCCACGGTGGCGTTCGCGCGAAAGCCCGGTCCGAAGGCGCCGCCGGTGCTGTTGAAGCCGAGCTCGTGACGCGCCGGGCCGTTGAGGATGATCATCGGGGCCGGCCCGCTCGTGCTCTGCCATCCGCCGCCTTTTGCCGCCCGGTCGCGGTTGACCGCCTCCCAAGCGGCGAGGACGACCGGAAAGTACTCGGGTTTGCAGCCCGCCATGGCGGCGTTCACCGCCGCCAGCTCGACCGTGCAGGAACGCCCGAGGTGGTCCATGCGACCGATCACCTCGTCGGGCGAGCGCGGCGTCAGCGCGAGGAAGCGGTCGACGAGCGAGCGCGTCGCGGGCACCAGCGGAAGCCCGTCGGACCACCCCTGCTCGTAGCAGTGCTCGACCGCCGCCTGGGCAGCCTCGGGATCGAGATCCGGCGCGGCCGCCTCCGCCATCAGGCGGCGCCGCGTCGGACGGCGGTGTCGACCAGCAGGGACGCGACGTGGTCTGCGACGCCCTCGGCCCGCTCCCGCACCTGCTCGGCCGACAGCCCGGCCATCGGGTGCTCCACCGTGGCGTAGCGGTACCCGGCAGCGCCGCGGACGACGGCCATCGCGTCGGCAGTCGCCTTGAAGGACTCGGTGCAGACGACCGCGGCGGGCGTCCCGAGGCGTTCGAGGGCGATCGCGTCGGCGACGGCGGCAGCGCTGCACGAGCCGCAGTCGCCGACACCAATGACCACGAGGTCGGACGCCCCGGCAAGCTCGGAGAGCAGCTCCGCCGGTGCATCGACCGTCGCCACGGGCTTCTTGCGCACAACGAGGCCGCCGATGCCGTAGCGCTCGACGAGCACCTGGCCGAGCTCCTCTACGAAGCGGCCGGCGTTCTGCTTGCCATTGTCGAGCATGCCCACGGTCCTGCCGCTCAGGCTCTCCGGTCGCGGAGCGAGCTGCATCGCTCCATCCGCGCTGGTCGTCCGTCCGGTCGGGTCCATGATCTGTGAGCCCATCGTCTCGCCTCGCTCCCGTCTGTGTTCCTACTGTTCGTGGACGCCGCCTCGCCGGTCCTCACCTTGCAGGCGGCCACCGCTCAGTGCTCGTGGACGATCACCCCGCGGATGTTCTTCCCGTCCAGCATGTCCTGGTAGCCCTCGTTGATGTCGTCCAGCCGGTAGCGGCGGGTTATCAACTCCTCGAGCTTCATGTCGCCGGACTTGTAGAGGCCGAGCACCTTCGGGACGTCGTAAAGCGGGTTGGCATTCCCGAACAGCGCCCCCTGGATGCGCCGCACGTAGCCCACCAGTGGGCTGCCGGTGAGGTGCACCGTCTTCACGTCAGGGGGGCTCACCGAGGTGATGACCACCGTCCCCGCCTTGCCGCACATCGAGACGGCGTTGGTGACGTCCTCCTCGGCCAGCAGCCCGACCGTGAGAATGATCTTGTCCGCCAGCTGACCGCGGGTGATCTCGACGAGCTTCTCGCGCGCCGACTCGGGGTCGCCAAAGGCGAGGGTCGCCCCGAAGCGAATCGCCTGCTCTCGCTTGAAGGGCACCGGGTCGATCGCGATCACGTTCTTGGCGCCGGCGAGACGCGCACCTTGTACGGCGTTCATCCCAACCCCGCCGGTGCCAAAGATGACGACAGTCTCACCGACGCGGACGTCTGCCGCGTAGACCGCGGATGCCCAACCGGTCGTCGCCCCGCAGCCGACGAGGCAGGCGACCTCGAACGGGATGTCGTCGTCCATCTTGATGCAGGAGTACTCCGAGACCACCGAGAACTGCGAGAACGATCCGACGACGCAGAACGCACCGAAGTCCTCGCCGTTCTGGTGGAACCGGAAGGTCTCGTCCTGCAGACAGCCCCGACCGGCGTACAGGCCACGGTCACACAGGTTCTGGCGGCCCGTCGAGCAGTAGCGGCAGTGCCCACAGGCCGGGATGTAGGACGTGACGATGTGGTCACCGGGCTTCACCCGCTGCACCGCCGAACCCACCGCCTCCACGACGCCGGCGCCCTCGTGACCCCCGACGAGCGGCATGCGGATGTGGGAGCCGCCGGTCTCGCGGATGTGCTCGTCCGAGTGGCACATCCCCGAGGCCATGAAGCGGACGAGAACCTCGTGCGGCTTCGGCTCGTCGAGGTCGAGCTCGGTGATCTCCCACGGCTTTCCGGGGACCCGGAGGACTGCTGCGGTCGTCTTCATCTCTCGACTCCTTGTGTCATCCCGGGCGTCCAGGCGGGGGCGGTAGGGGCTCCTCCGCCTGGCGCGACCTCGGCAGAGCTGGGCAGGGGAAAATGGCAGGCCACCAGGTGGTCCTTGCGCAGCATCTGCAGCTCAGGGACCTCGGTTATGCAGCGTTCCTGGGCCCTCGGGCAGCGAGTGCGGAAGCGGCAGCCGCTCGGCGGATGGATGGGCGAGGGCAGTTCCCCGCTGATGACCTCCCGCATGTTCACCTGGTCGACCTCGGGATCCGGATCGGGGATCGACCTGAGCAGCGCGAGGGTATAGGGGTGGAGCGGCTCCCGGTAGATGGCCTCCGAGGGCCCGACCTCACAGAGCTTGCCGAGGTACATCACCATCACCCGGTCGCTCACCTGCTTGACCAGGGCGAGGTCGTGGGCGATGAACAGGTAGGAGAGGCCGAGCTCCCCGCGGAGCTTCTCGAAGAGATTGAGCACCTGGGCCTGCACCAGCACGTCCAGCGACGACACCGCCTCGTCGCAGATGACGAGCTGGGGATTGAGGGCGATCGCCCGGGCGATGGCGACGCGCTGGGCCTGACCGCCCGACAGCTGCCCGGGACGCCGTCTGCCGTGGATGTTCGGGTCGAGGCCGACGAGCTCGAGCAGCTCCGCCACCCGGGCCCTGCGCTGGGCCCGGTCGCCGTCCTTGTAGGCGACGAGCGGCTCGGCGACGATGTCGTTGACGCGCCACTTTGGGTCGAGCGAGCCGTAGGGGTCCTGGAAGACCATCTGCAGGTGGCGCCGCAACGGCGCCACCTGGCGGCGGCCCAGCTTGACGAGATCGACCCCCTCGAACAGCACCTGGCCGGACTTCGGTGGCGGAGCCTGGATGACGGAGCGGGCGAGGGTGGACTTGCCCGAGCCGGTCTCGCCCACAACGCCGAGGGTCTCCCCGGCGCGCATCTCGAACGAGACGTTCGAGACCGCCTGGAGCACGCCGCCCTTCACCCCGCCGAAGTTGCGGATCTGAAACTCCTGCACGAGGTTGCGCACCTCGAGCAGCACCTTCTCTCCCGTCGGGCGCCCCGTCGTCTCGGTCGTCGCCACGCCCCCGATCCCGAGTGGCGCGACCCCGCTCGCCGCGTCGGAGCCGTTGAGCGTGGTCACGAGCGCCAGCCCCTTTCCCGTAGGTGGACGAGCCGTCGCTGGTAGGTCACCGGACCACCCCCCAGCGGGCCCGCAGCGCCTCGCTCAGCGTGTTGAGGGCAACGACGGTCACCAGCAGCACGATGCTCGGCACGAGCAGGAGCGCGGGCTCGTTCGACATCACCTGCTGGCCGGCCGCGATCATGTTCCCCCAGCTCGGACCTGGCGGCGGGATGCCATAGCCGAAGAAGCTGATCGTCGCCTCGAGGATCACCACGATGGCGGCGCCGAGCACAGCGAAGGTGATGAGCTGCGGCAAGATGTTGGGCAAGACGTGGCGGAGATTCGTCCGCCAGCGCTTCGACCCCGACAGGCGAGCGGCGACGACGAAGGTCTGGTCGCGGACTCGCACGGCCCCCGACCGGGCGACTCGGGCGAAGGTGGGAATCGAGACGACCGCGAGCGCCCAGATGATGTCGGCCTCCCCCGCCCCGAGCCCGTCGACGATGGCCAGCGCGATGACGATCGCCGGGAAGGCGATGAGGACATCGAGGACCCGCATCACCGTGGCCTCGGCCAAGCCGCTGAACGAGGCCGCCGCCACCCCGATGAACCCGCCGACCACGAGGCCGATTCCCTGGACCGCGAACATCACCTCGAAGGACACCCTGCCGCCATAGAGCAGCCGGGACATGATGTCGTTGCCGACGGAGTCGGTGCCGAGGATGTGGCCCGGGGAGCCGAGCGGCAGGCTCGCGTCGAGGATGCTGCCGCCGACCGGTGGCGGCAGTTTGTAGACGAGCGGCCACACGAAACACGCCAGCAGGAGCAAGACGAGCACGCCTGCCGGGATGTATAGGTCGAGCGAGTGCACCCAGCCTCGCCGGCTGCGCGCCGGTTCCTCGGCCATGACCGCCGCAGCGATCGGCACGCTCGGGGTGGCGGCCTCAGAGGGCAGCGCGGCCATAGCGGATCCTCGGGTCGATGACGCCGTACAAGACGTCGGTGATCAAGTTCGCGAGCACGACAACGCCCGCGAAGACGAGCACGATGCCCTGCACCAGCGGGGCGTCGCGATTGCCGATACCGGTCAGCAGCTGGTAGCCGATCCCCGGCAGCCCGAAGATCTCCTCGACGATCACCGTGTAGGCAAACAAGGTCGCCACGTTCAGGCCGAGGATGGTGATGAAGCCGATCAGCGAGTTCCTGAAGGCGTGGCGTGTGAGGATGTGCCAGGTCCCGAGCCCCTTGGCGCGGGCGGTGACGACGTAGTCCTCGGACTGCATCTGCTCCAGCAGGTCGGCGCGCAGCAACCGCACGTAGAAGCCCGCCGAGGGGAGGGCGATCGTCAGCGCCGGCAGCGTCATGTCGCGGAGGTTCTCGCCGAGGCTCTGGGTGATCGAGGTGTAGCCGAGCGCCGGAAAGACCCGCCAGATCACCGCGAAGACGAGGACGAAGAGGAGGCCGAGGACGAACTGGGGCACCGAGAGGAACCCCATCGAGAGGACCATCGTGATCCGATCGAGGATGCCACCTGGCCGGCGGGCGCAGAGCAGGGCGAGCGGGACCGAAATGACCAGCATCACGATCGAGGAGAGGACGACAAGCTCGAGGGTGATCGGCAGGTGCTGGCCGAGGATCTGGCCGACCGACTGTCCGTTCTGCAACGAGGCCCCGAGGTTCCCATGCAGCACGCCGACGAGCCAGTGCCAGTAGCGCAGGAGGAACGGCTCGTTCAGGTGGAGCTTGATCGAGAGCTGGTGGACCTCGAGCGGCGTGGCGTTGGCGCCGAGCAGCGCCGAGGCGGCGTCGCCCGGCAGCAGGTTCATCAGGATCGCGCTGAGGAACGTGACCCCCCACATCACCGGGATGGCAATCAGGATGCGACGCCCGGCTAGGCGCACGGTGGGCGACGAGGCAAGAGCGGTCCGCCACCGCAGGCCCTCGTCCTCCTGGGGGTGCTCCGGCGCCGCGGAGGTCGGCACCACCGCCGATGCGCTCAACGCAACCGTCCTTCCTTGCGGGTCCGTCCTTCGCCGCCCACGAAGCCGGGGCAGCCCGGGGGTGCGGACGCACTGCCACCCCCGGGCTGCCCACCGGGCAAGGCTCGACTCCCGTCTGCCTGCCCGCCTCGTTTCCAGCACTGCCTTTCAGGTTCTGCTACCGCTTGACCGCTCGTTCGACGAGCCGCCTAGCCGTTGTTGTAGACGTCCTCCCAGAGGATCGCCGGAGTCACCGCCACCGACGGCAGCGGGGTGGACAGGCCAGGGCCACCCACGCCCTTGGCGGCCACGTCGTAGCCGTTGATCGGGAAGAGGAAGGGCCCGTAGGCCTCCTTGGCGATGTAGGCCGCCGCCGCGGAGTAGTACAACCCCCGGGTCTTCGGATTGATCACCCCCGACGCCTTGTTCAACAGGTTGTCGAGGTGCGGGTCGTGCACCCCGCTGAACGGCGACTTCGAGGAGAAACGGAAGGCCACGCCGACGCCCGTCGCCGGGTCGTAGGCGCCCGCCGTCTGCAGCGCGATCTGCCACTTGCCGCCAATGAACTGCGAGATCAAGGACGACAGGTCGTAGACCGAGAGCGTCACCTTCATCCCCGCGGCCTGGTACATCGTCTGCAGGGCCTCGTCCATGTTCTGGGCTTCGGTGTTTTGGATCGTGAAGAGGTTGAACGACAGACCATGGAGCGCCGTGACGATCTTCTTCGCCTCGTTGAGGTTGTAGCCGATGTAGCCCGGAACCTTCTGCTGGTAGAACAGGCCCGCCGGCGCCTCGAAGGACTCACCCACCGGCGTTGTTCCGCCGAACAGCTTCTGGTCGAGCAGCGCGGCATCGGTGGCGTAGTAGATGGCCTTGCGGGCTTGGATGTTGTTGAACGGCGGAATCGACGTGTTGAGCTGGATGTCGTACGGCGAGGTCGACGGCTCGGTCGTCAGCTGGAAGTGGGCCTTGAAGCTCTTCGCCAGCTGCGGCGTCGAGAGGTTCTCGTATGCCTGGCCCGTCCCGGCAAGCATCGCCTCGTAGGCCGCCTCGTCGTTGGCCACCGACTTGAAGGTCAGCGTGTTCAGGTAGGGATGCCCCGACTGCCAGTAGTGCGGGTTCTTCTTCAGGACCAGCACTGAGCTCGGGGTGTCGCTGACCACCGTGAAGGGGCCGGCGCCGACGGGCTTTAGCGCGAACGCCTGCGCGCCCATCGTCTTGAGGGCGGTCGGCGAGGCGATCCAGTTGAAGATGTCATCCTGCATGGCGTTGATAAACGAGGCGTCCACGTACTGCAGCGTGATCGACAGCGAGTACGGGCTGAGGACCGTGACGACGGGCGTCGCGGTCTGGTTGAAGACGGGCTTGCAGGAGCAGGTGCCCCCGAGGTCGCGCCGCCAGTTCTCCACAACGGCCGGCGCTGTGAAGGCAGTGCCGTCGGAGAACTTCACGCCTTTGCGGAGGTTGATGACGATCGTCTTGCCGCCGTTGGTGTACTTGTACCCCGTGGCGAGGTCGTAGATCGTCTGGCCGTTAGGGCCGAGCTCGAAAAGCTGGCCGAAAATTGCGTTCATGTAGCTCTGGTCGGCGGCCCCGTTGGTGTCGGTCGCGGGGTCGAGACCCGGCCAGCTGCCGGTGTATCCCGTCCATTCGAGAACCGTCAGCGAGCCGCCGTGGCGCGGGTTGGTGCCGCTGGAGTGCGCACCCTGGCTGGCCGAGGCGATCGTCCCGCTGCCGAGCAGCCCGAACAGCAACGCTGCGAACATTGACACGACACCGGCGCCGAACAGCTTCGTTCTGCGTCGCAGGCGTGCGGGCCCGAATTGTCCTTTCACAGATGCACCCCCATACTCATGTATCCCCCAGTGTTATGGACTCTCCTGGCCGTCTGGGCCGGGAGATTCTTCAGGGCGGCCCGCTCCCACACGGGCGACCCTCGTCACGGCGCTAGCCGCCAATCGTCAGTCGTCGTAGACGATGACGCCTCTGATGTTCTTTCCGTCCAACATGTCCTGGAAGCCTTGGTTAACCTCCTCGAGTCGGTAGCGCTTGGTGATGAGCTCGTTCAGCATCAGATGGCCGCTCTCCCACAGCCCGAGCAGCTTCGGGATGTCGTAGAGCGGGTTCGACGAGCCGAAGATCGTGCCCTGGATCCGCTTCTGCCAGCCGGTGATGGCGGCGCTGTTCTGGGCGATCGTGATCTCGCCCTGCTTCGGGATGCCGGTGATCGTGATCGTCCCGCCTTTGCCGACGATCTTGATGCCCCGGTCGACCACGTCGGCCGTCATCACCCCGACCGTCAGGATCGCATGGTCCGCGCCCTGGCCCCAGGTGACCTCGGTGATGAACTTCTGAGCCTCGTCGGGGTCCGAGAAGGTGTGGGTCGCACCGACCTTCTCCGCCATCTCGAGCTTGAAGGGGACCGGGTCGATCGCCACGAGGTACTTGGCGCCAGCGAAGCGGCTGCCCTGCACCGCGTTGATGCCCACGCCGCCGATACCGAACACCACCACCGTGTCGCCGGCGCGCACCTGCGAGGCGTAGACGGCCGATCCCCAGCCAGTCGTCACGCCGCAGCCCACCAACGCCGCGACATCGAAGGGCAGCCAGTCGTTGATCTTGGTCACCGACCACTCGGAGAGCACCGCGTACTCCGAGAAGGTCCCGAGCACGCAGATCCCGCCGACATCCTCGCCGTTCTCGTGGAACCGGAAGGTCTGGTCCGGCAGGCAGCCGACCCCGGCGTACAGGCCGCGGTCGCACAGACTCGACCGGCCGGTCATGCAATACCGGCAGGTGCCGCAGACGGGGATGAACGAACAGACGATGTGATCCCCCTCGGCGACTCGGGTGACCTTCGAGCCCGCGGCGACCACGACGCCCGAGCCCTCGTGGCCGCCCACCATCGGCAAGCGGGCCTTGTGGTCGCCGCTGCGGATGTGCTCGTCCGAGTGGCACAGGCCGGCGGCCTTGAACTTGACGAGGACCTCGTTGTCCTTCGGGGGATCGATGTCGAGCTCCACGATGTCCCAGGGCTTACCCGGCTCGTGGAGCACGGCCGCGCGCGTCTTTGTCACGGTCTGCGTCATCGTGGGCGTCTCCCCGTCTCGAGCGACACGCCCCACGGACTCACGCCGGCGTGTTCGCACGACTCGTCAGCCATAACCTCCCCCTCGCCTCTTGCCCCGCTGGCTCGGCTCCGCCGCACTCTGCCTCGCGGCCCCCCGCGCGGTCACCCCAGACGGGCGCCGTCCCTCGAACACACTCGCTGAGGCCACCGGGTCTCCAGTCTCGAGCGTCCCCTGGGCACGGGGTCCCCGCCAACCACCCCTCGCACCTTAGTCCGCACTGCGCACGAACGCACCCTCGCCCGCGCCCCCGCGTCAGCCGCATGAAGCCTGCGATGCGCGGGCAACGAGACCACCCTTCGCTCGGTCCTGCGCCACAGACCAGGGCGCACCTGAGACCACGGCGCACCTGAAACTCATCGGCCGGACACCAGCGCTGGCTCGAGCGCTCGGCCACACGTCTAACGGGTCGCGACCGGCTCGCCGCAGGGATGCCAGCAAGCAAAGCGGTGGGTGCCTTCCGGACCCGACAGCGTCGGCGTCTGCTCTCGGCACTGATCGTCGGCACGATGGCATCGGGGAGCGAACGCGCAACCCGTGGGCAAGCTGGCGAGATCCGGGGGACGTCCCTCGACGACCGGCAGAAGCAAATGCGACGGGCGGTCGAACCGGGGGATCGCCTCCAACAGGGCTTGGGTATAGGGCATCTTGACGTCGGCAAACAGCTCGCGCGTCGACGCCTGCTCGACCACCCGCCCGCCATACATGACGATCACCTCGTCGACGTAGGAGGCCGCCAGGCTGAGGTCGTGGCTGACGAGCAAGAGCGCCATGCCAGTCTGCTCGCGGAGCTCGGCGAGCAGCTCCATGATCTGCGCCTGCGTCGTCACGTCGAGCGCCGTGGTCGCCTCGTCGGCGATCAGCAGCTTCGGGTCGCAGGCGAGGGCGATGGCGATCATCACCCGCTGGCGCATGCCGCCCGAGAGCTGGTGGGGATAGTCGTGATAGCGGCGAGCGGCGGCCGGCACTCGGACGCGCTCCAACAACTCCACCGCCCGGTCACGGGCCTCGGCGCGCCTCAGCTTGAGGTGCGCAGTCAGCGCCTCGGCGATCTGCGGACCAATCCGCATGGTCGGGTTCAGGGAACGGGACGGGTCCTGGAACACCATCGACACGCTGGTCCCGCGGTAGCCGCACAGTTCCTTCTCGCGCAGTCCCACCAGCTCGTTGCCCTCGAGGCGCACCGATCCCGAGACCCGTGCGCTCGGCGGCAACAGGCCCATCACCGCTCGGCAGCTCACCGTCTTGCCGGAGCCGGACTCCCCGATGATCGCGAGGCTCCTGCCTGCCCGCAGCGAGTAGCTGACCCCCTCGACGGCGTAGACGTGCCTCCCGCCCTGCGTGAAGCGGACACGGAGCTCGTCGACGACAAGCAATGGCGTTCCGTCGGCGGTCTCCTCGATCGCCGAGCCGACGTGGCCGGTCGCTGCCTCGCTGCGTTCGCCGTTCATCTGCAGCGCCACGCCGGCTCCTTCGAACTGTCTCAGCTTTGGCTCGTCCCTCGAGCTGGGAGAGCGTCTTTAGGGCAGAGTTCGCCGAGGAAGGAAAGGGTGCCCGCAGGGCCCGTCATGCGGCAACCGGCGACGCGATCTCGACCGGACCTCGCCCCTGGGCTGTCGACCGGAGCCTTCTGTGCGATGTTCCCCCCGCCCCCCCAGGCATTGACCGCCGGTCGAACTACGCGTGCTGACATTAGCCAACCTGTCCCTGGTCGAGCAAGGCGGCACCGCCCCCTGGAGCGACCAGTGCGGCGCATGCACCAACCCCGCTCACCGACGGCGGCAACGGCGCGGCGGTGCCTGCGCGCAAGCGCGACCACCAGGTGCCGGCGCCGTAGACGAGGTCATCGACCAGCGTGGAGACCGCGCATGTGAACAGGTCGAGCCTCGGCCGTCATGGTCGCGATCGTGGCCGGCGGCGGCGGCGGCGGCGGCGGCGGCGAGCTTGACGATCCTCACCACCCGAGGGCCGCGTCCCCAGCGCAATCTCGCGCTCAGCACCTCGTCGATTTGGCGGCGGTTATCGCGAAGGAGGACCATCTCTCCATGACGACACTGCACGACGTGGCCCAGCTCGGTCGCCAGGACCACTTCTTGGCCGTCGTGTCGACCCTTCGACCCGACACCACCATCCAGTCGTCGGTGGTCAACGCCGGCGTCCTCGCGCACCCGCTCGGCGGCGCCGAGGTGGTCGGCTTCGTGACGTACGGAAGGACCAAGCTGGCCAACCTCCGCGCTCGACCGCAGCTGAGCGTCACCTTCCGTGCCGGGTGGAGCTGGGTCACCGCCGAGGGTCGGGCCGAGCTGATCGGCCCGGACGACCCGCATCCCGACATCAGCGCCGAGGAGTTCCGCCAGCTGCTGCGCGACGTGTTCCGCGCGGCCGGGGGCACCCACGACGACTGGGACGCGTACGACCGCGCGATGGCCGAGCAACGACGCACCGTCGTGCTCGTCAGCCCCACGCGCCTGTACGGCAGCTGAGGCGGCGCCGCCGAGCCGTCCCGGCGAACAGGGCTGCCGACGCCGGTGTCGGCGCGCTCCTCAGCGGACGACGAACGTCCCGGCCATGCCTTTTTGCGCATGGCCCGGGACCGGGCACAGGTACTCGAAGGTCCCCGGCGTCGTGGCGGTGAAGCTGAGCGTCCCGGCGTGCATGCCCGCTGACGTGGGGTCGCCGAGGAACCACAGCGCCGACCCGTCGAAGGCCGGGGCGGCGGCCATCATCGGCATCCACGAGGACGCCGATCCGGCGGAGCTCACGACGAGCCCGTGCGCCGTGTCGGGGTCGGCGTTCACGACCTCGATGCTGACCCGGGTCCCGGCCGTCACCTCGATCGTCGGGTTCACGAGGCCGCCGGCGCGGAACGTCTCGTCAGGGCCGCCCGGCGGGCTGGCGAGCACGACGAGATGGGCCGACGTGCCGGAAAAGGTGATCCGACCTCGAGCGGTGCTCACCGTCGAGCCGGCGGGGATCTCGTCGCCGAGCCGGGTGGCCGCCGCCGCGCTGACACGGGGCCCGGGTGCGTCGGCGAACAGCGTGCCCATCACCTTCCCCGGGTCGTTGCTGGCACCCATCATGTAGCCGGGCAGGGCACCGTCGCGCATCCAGCCCGGTGCGCCCGTTCCGCCCATCATCCAGCGGTAGCCCGGCGCCCCCGTCATCGGCCCGACAGGCCCGCCCATCATCGAGCCGCTCGCGAACCGGCTCATCGCCGACCGGTAGTAGGAGTAGCTCAGACCGTCGGAGCCACCCCCCGCCGGGGCGGGCCGGGCCGAGGAGCCGCCGGTCGCGGCGACGGCGATGCCGGCGCCGAGCCCGGCGGCGGCCAGCACGGCCGCACCGACGATCACCATGGAACGAATACGGGTCACACGAGCACCTCGACCGACGCAGGAAATCGCGAGAAGTCTCGGCGCGACGCGGCCTCAGGCGGTAGGGCCATAGGTACTGCGGGAGCGCCGCGCCGGCCCTCACCGGTCCGGACGCGGGGCGAGACGAAGCCGGCGCGGCGACGAGCCTCCGAACGCGATGCGCCAGCGGGTACGCGGAACTGGCGGCGCAGGTCCGCCGCGCCGCGACGGCCCGACGGCTCGGGGGTCAGCCTCCCGGCGACGAGCTCCCGGCTCCCGACGACGAGCCCCCGGGCGAGCCGCCGCCGAGGGCGGCACCGAAGCCGGCGCTGACGCCCGCCGCCGTCGCCGAGATCGAGCTCGCGCTCACCGTGCCGTTCTTCGCCTTGGTTCCCTGCACCACCACGGTGTCGCCCGGCTTCAGCGTCGACAAGGTGGTCCCGGCGTCGCGCGTCACCTTCGCCTGGGGACCGACGAGCACCTTCACCAGCCCACCGCTGGCGGTGGTGACGTAGAGCGTCGTGCCCTCGACCACCGTCACGATGCCCGCAGCTGCCGCGGTGCTGGCACCTCCCAGTCCTCGCCCGGCACCGAGGCCCGAACCGGAGGCGGCGCCACCTCTCCCGAACAGCGAGGCGAGCCCGCTCGGGCGCGAGGTGCCCGAGGCCGCTCCCCGGCTCTTTTGGACCGCGGCGCCGGCCCAGAAGCCGCCGGCCGCGAGCAACAGCGCGAGGAGCACGACCGCCGGGATGGGGAGCCTGAGGCGCCGCGCGGTCGCCCGCGTGGGCCACACCTCGTCGGCGTCGAACGCCGGCTCCCCGGGGTCGAGCGCGAGCTCGTCGGTCATCTCAGCACGTCCTCTGGTTCACTCGTAGCGCAGCGCTTCGATCGGCCGGAGCGACGCTGCACGGTTGGCGGGATAGAAGCCGAAGAAGACGCCCACGGCGATCGCCACGCCGAAGGCGAGGGCGATCGAGTAGGGCTCGATGACCGGGTAGCTGCCGTCGATCCGGAACTTCGAGCCGACCAGGCCGACGAGTACTCCGGTGATGCCGCCGAAGAGGGAGACGATGACCGCTTCGACGAGGAACTGGGTGAGGATCACCGACTTCGGCGCGCCGATGGCCTTGCGGATCCCGATCTCGCGCGTCCGCTCCGTGACGGTGACGAGCATGATGTTCATCACCCCGATCCCGCCGACGAGGAGGGAGATCGCCGCGACGGCGGCGAGCAGGTCGGTGAGGTTGCTCGAGGTCGCCGTCGCCGCGGACAGCAGGCTCGCCTGGTTGAGGATCGAGAAGGGCAGGTTCGCGACGGTGGTGTCGTGGTCGGAGGCCAGCACGCTCTGCACCTCTGACTGGGCGAGGTTGATCGTCGAGGCGGAGCGCGCCTGCACGATGAGCGAGGTGAACGAGGCGGCGTAGCCGGTCAGCTCGTCTTGCACCGAGGTGTAGGGCGCGATCGCGACGGCGTCCGCGTTCGCGAGACCGCTCGATCCCTTCGAGGCGAGGACGCCGACCACCCGGAAAGTCGCCGACCCGAGGTAGATGGTCTGGCCGAGCGGGTCCGACCCGACGGGGAACAGGTTGCTCGCCACCGCCGAGCCGATGACGACGACCCGGTCATGGGCCTGCACCTCCTGGGTGGTGATGCCCGAGCCCGAGGCGACCGAGTAGTCCTCGGCGCCCAGGTACGAGGGGGTCGATCCGGTCACCGTCGTCGTGTAGCTCGAGCCCTGGTAGGTGGCGGTCACCGACGTCGACAGCACCGGGGAGACGGAGGAGACGTCCGGGGCGTCGGCGGGGCTCTCGAGCGCGTCGACGTCAGCGAGTGTGAGGTTCGCGGCCTGCGTCTGGGTTCCCAACGACGCCGCGCCCCTGCCGAACCTGCCGGTGCTGAGCACGGTGAGCGTGTTGGTCCCGAGCGAGTTGATGCGGCTCTCGATCGCGCGCGAGGAGGCGGTGCCGACCCCGACGAGGAGGATGACCGAGGCGACACCGATCATCACCCCGAGCACGGTCAGCGCGGACCGGAGCTTGTTGGTGGCAACGCCGCGCAACGCGATGGCGAAGGTGTCGCGTGCCGTCACGGCGCCGGCTCCGTCCCGTGCGCCGGCTCCGCGACACGTGACAAGGAGACGACGTGCGACGGCAGGTGGACCTCGCCCGAGCGGTCGAGGCGGGGCGGCAGCGAGGAGACCTCGGTGACGCGTCGATCGTCGACGACGACGCCGTCGCGAAGACGGATGATCCGTTTCGCGAACGATGCCACGTCGGGTTCATGGGTGATAAGCAGCACCGTGCGGCCCTCGTCGTTGAGCCGACTGAAAATGGTCATCACCTCGTCGCTCGACGCGCTGTCGAGGTTGCCGGTCGGCTCGTCGGCCAGGATCAGCGAGGGGTCGGTGACGATCGCCCGGGCGACGGCGACCCGCTGCTGCTGGCCGCCGGACATCTCGCTCGGCTGGTGCTCGATCCGGTCCCCGAGCCCGACGGCCTCGAGCGCCGCGACGGCTCGTTCGCGTCGGTCCTTCGGTCTGACCCCCGCATAGAGCAGTGGAAGCTCGACGTTCGCGAGCGCGGAGGTCCGCGCGATGAGATTGAAGCTCTGGAACACGAACCCGATCTTCCGGTTGCGCACCGCGGAGAGATCGGACTCGTCGAGGCTGCGCACGTCGACGCCGTCGAGCCAGTAGTGGCCGCGCGACGGGACGTCGAGGCAGCCGATGATGTGGAGCAGCGTCGATTTGCCCGAGCCGGAGGCGCCCATCACGGCGACGAGATCACCGCGCTCCACCACGAGTGTCACGCCACGAAGCGCCTGGACCGAGAGCTCGCCGACCTCATAGTCCTTGACGACGTTGCGGAGGTCGATGACGGGCCTCGGACGCCCCGTGCCCGTCCCGGGCCCGCCCGGCGCGAGGGCCGCGCTCATCCGCCCGCCCGCGCTCCGCCGAGGCCAGCGCCGCCGCCGAAGAGCCCACCACCGCCGCCGAGGCCCCCGCCCGTCGAGGTGGCGCCCGAGGTCGTGCCCGCGCTGATGGTGGCCGTCGGCTCGACCAGCACGTCGCCGGCGCTTAGCCCGCTCACGACCTGCGTGGTCGAGCTTCCGACGATGCCGACCGTGACGGGCTGGGTCGACTGCTTCCCGTCCTTCGTGATCGTGACCGTCGAGAGCGACCCGCGCGTCGTGATCGCCGCGCTCGGCACCTCCAAGACGTCGGTCGCCGTCGCGACGACGACGCTGACGTCGGCGGTCATGCCGTCCTTCACGCTCGGGGGGGGATCGCTCAGCGAGATCGTCACGTCGTACTCGACGACGTTGTTGGACACCGTCGACGTCGGCGCGACCGCTGCGACCTGACCGGCGATCTCCGTGTTCGGCAGGGCCGCCATCGTGACCGTCACCGGCTGCCCGACCTTGACCTTCGCGGCGTCGGCCTCGGCGAAGCCGGCGACGACCTGGAACGCGCCGAGGTCGTCGATGGTGATGAACCCCGAACTCGACGAGGAGCTGCTCGCGCTCGAGGCCGCCCCCGCGCCCGAGGCGGCGCCTGTGCCGGACCCGGCCGAGGACGAGCCCCCACCCGACGAGGAGGCCGACCCCGACCCGCTCGAGCCCACCGTCTGTCCGACGGCGCCGTTCACCGCCGTCACCGTGCCCGAGATCGGGGCGGTGAGGGTCGTCTCCTGCAGCAGCTTCTCGTCCGCTGCGACGGTGGCCTGGTCGGACGCCACGGCCGCCTGGTCCTCGGCGACGGTGGCGGCGTTCGGCGCGCCGGCGCTCTTGGTCGCGGTGATGCTCAGCTCCTGCTGGTCGATCACGAGCTTTTGGCGTGCGATCGTCTGCTCGTCGTTCGTGACGGTCGTGGCGTCCGAGGTGCACGAGCGCGACGGGGTGCTGAACGTCTCCTCGATGCCCGTCGCGGTCCCGAGCGAGCTCGTCGCGACGAGGCGATAGGTGTAGGTCGTCCCCGGTTTGAGCCCCGTGACGAGCGTGCTCGCCGGCACCGTGCTCGTCCCGGCGCCCGCGTCGAGCGAGGCGGTCCGCTTGCCGTAGGAGGCGGTCGTCCCGTACTGGAAGTAGTAGGTGGTGTCCACCCCGCCGGGCCCGACGGTGCCCGTGAGCGTGACCGCCGTCGCGGTGGTCCCGCCGGCGGATCCCGTCGAAGCGGTGGGGGCGGAGTTGGTCGTGAAACTCTGGGAAGCGCCGTCGGTCGTGCCGAGGGAGTTCGTGGCCACGACCCGGTACACGTAGGCCGTCCCCGGGCGCAGCCCACCGATCGCTGCGCTCGCCGCCACGTTGGCCGTCCCGGAGCCGGCGTCCACCGAGGACGTCGAGGAGCCGTACTGCGTCGTCGTGCCGTACTCGAAGGAGTAGGTGGTGTCGTCCGCCCCCGGGTTCACCGTCGCGTTCAGGGTGGCGCCCGTCGTCGCGATCGAGCTCGCCGTCTGCGTCGTGGCGCTCGGCGCGGAGGCAGCCGGTGTCGCGGAGGCCGCGTCCGAGGTGGGCGTCGGCGACGAGGTCACGAAGGACCGCAGCTGTGCGCTGACGCTGCCGGTGCTCGCCCCCGACCCGCTCGCCCCCGAGCCGGAGGAGCCCGCGGACCCCGAACCGCTCGCCCCTGAGCCCGCGGACCCCGAGCCACCGGAGGCGGCGCTCGCCGCGGCCGACCCCGAACCGGAGGTGGCGGCGACCGCCGGGCAGCCGAGCGTCTTGTCCTTCGCGAGCTGCGTCTTCGCCGTCGTGAGCGACTGATCGTCAGAGGCGAGCTGCTGCTCGTCGGTCTGGAGGGTGAGCTCCGCCGAGCTCAGGTTGGCCGCGGCCTGGGCGAGCTGCGACGTGGTGCCGCCCGCCTGGGCGCTCGCCAGGTTCTCCTCGGCGCTCAGCAGTGACGCCTTTGCCGAGGCGAGGTTCTGCTGTGCCTGCAACGGGTCGATGCTCGCCAGCGCCTGGCCGGCCTTCACCTTCTCGCCGATCGCGACGTCGACCGCGGTGAGGGTGCCGCTTTGGGACAAGCCCACCGACGCCGTCGTCGCGGGGCTGAGGTTGCCCGATGCGGTCACCGTGCTCTGTACCGTCCCACGCGAGACCGTGACGGTCCGCGCCACCCCGGCCGAGGTGGAGCTCGTCTGGAAGACCGAGGTGAGCCCGAACACGAGCACCACCGCCAACGCCCCGACCAGCAGGGCATAGACGAGGAGGGTTCCCTTGCGGATCCTTGGACGTCGCTTCACGAGAGCTGGACCACCTTTTCGAGGATCTGCAGGACAGGCCGGCATGCGGACCTGGCGCTCGACGTGGGCACCTCAGCCGGCCGCCGTCGCGGCGCTCGACGAGCTCGTGGCGGATCCGGCGCCCGACTGGGCACCGAAGCCCTTCGGTCGGAGGGCCGCGCAGGCCGAGAGCGCGGCCTGCACCTTGGCGGTCGGGACCGTCGTGACGGTCGTGCTCGAGCTCGCGCCGGCGCCGGCGCTCGTCGTGGGCCGCGCCGGGAACGAGACGCCGTGCAGCTTCAGGCAGTTGCGGTACGCGGCGAGCGCGGTGCTGTTCTCGCCGCGGCCGAAGTTGCCGCCTGCGGGGCGGTACTTGGCGCACGCCGAGAAGGCGTCGCGGACGTTCGTCGGCAAGCTGGCGGGGTTGAAGCCCCCGCCCGAACCGCTCGGACGCGTGCCCGACGGCGCGCCGCCCACGCCGGTGCGACGCGGCAGCGTCACGCCGTGCTTCTGCAGACAGGAGGCGAACGCCGACGCCGAGGCGACGCCGGAGCCGCCCGACCCGGACGAGGAGGTGCCCGACGACGAGCCCGTCGAGGTCGAGGTCGAGGTCGAGGTCGAACCGTTCGACGCCGACGTCGAGCCGCCGCAGGCGCCGAGCAGGATCCCCCCGATGAGCATGACGAGCCCGAAGGCGACCAGCTTCGACCGAGCGGGTCGCGACCGCACTCTGGCGAGCGAGCGTCTGTCCACGGCGCCATGGTCACCGACCAGCCTGGGAGAAAGGTCCACGGAAGTTGCGGGGTTCCTCAAGGTGCTCGCGGCCTCGCCGTGCGGTCATTTGCACAGCCGATCCACAGGCAATCATGAAGAGATCTTCAAGTTGGGGCTCCAGGATGGGGCGTCGTGGCGCCCCCCCGGATCCTCGTCGTCGAGGACGAGCAGAACATCTCCTTCGTCGCGGCGATCGCGCTCCGCCATTCCGAGTTCGACGTCGACGTCGCAGAGACCGGCGCAGAGGCGCTTCGCGTCGCGACGGCGGGTCCGACTCCCGACATGATGGTGCTCGACGTCATGTTGCCGGATATCGACGGCTTCGAGGTCTGCCGGCGCCTGCGCGCCACCAGGTGCGACGTCCCGATCCTGTTCTTGACGGCGAGGGACAAGCCGGCGGACCGCCTCCACGGCTTGACGATCGGCGGCGACGACTACCTGACGAAACCGTTCAGCGTCGAAGAGCTGGTGGCGAGGGTCAAGGTCATCCTGCGCCGGGTCGGCCGCGCCCCGGCGTCCCAGACGCTGCAGAGCGGCGACCTCACGATGGACGACGACGCCCATCTCGTGGTGCGCGCCGGCCGGGAGGTCGTGCTCTCCCCGACGGAGTACAAGCTGCTCAGGTTCTTGATGCGCAACGCCGGCATGGTCATCTCCAGGCCGCAGATCCTCGACCACGTGTGGAACTACGACTTCGAGGGCGAGTCGACCGTCGTCGAGACCTTCGTCTCGTCGCTGCGCAAGAAGCTCGGCAGCGACGGCAACCGGGTGATCCAGACCGTGCGCGGCTACGGCTACCGCCTGAGCGGCGGCTGACGACGGTGACGCTGCGACTCCGCTTCGCGATCGCGGGCGGGATCGTCCTTCTGGTCGTGGCGGTCACCGGGTTCTTCATCCCCCAGGTCGTGGCCGCGTCGCAGCTCCGTCAGGTCGACGAGCAGCTCGATGCCGCGCTCCCCCAGGCGGTCGGCTTCGTGCTCGGTCCTCAGCGCCTGGGACGGGGCGTGCGCGCCGGCCTCGGGCGCGCCGGCAAGCTGCCGGACGGGCGCGTCGTCCGTTCCTACCGCGACCTCAGCACCCTCTACGTCGCCGAGGTGACCGGCGGAACCCGACGCGTCTACGCCGCTTCAGGCGGGCGCACGGTCCCCCGCCTTCCCACGCGGGTCAGCCTGATCGGGAAGGGCATGCCGGTGGCCGAGACGGTATCGTCGCTGCGCGGGGGGACCCGCTGGCAGGCGATCCTCTTGAAGAGCCGCTCCGGGCCGACCGAGGTCGTCGTCGCCGTCTCCCTTGCGCAGGTCGACGCGACCGACGGCCAGCTGCGCCTCGCCCTCTTGGCCGGGGGCCTCGCGGTGCTGCTCGCGGCCGTCGCCGTCGGGTGGTGGCTCGTCCGGCTGGGGCTACGGCCGATCGCCGAGGTCACAGCCGTCGCCGACGCCATCACGCGTGGGGAGCGGTCACGGCGCGTCGGCACCCCCCGATCCGGCACCGAGGCAGGCCAGCTCGCCCACGCGTTCAACGTCATGCTCGACGAGGAGCAGTCTGCGGAGGAACGGCTGCGGCGGTTCCTCGCCGACGCGTCGCACGAGCTGCGCACCCCGGTCACGGCGATACGCGGGTTCGCCGACCTGTGGCGCGAAGGTGCCCTCGGCGAGCGGGACGTCGCCGACGCGCTGAGGCGCATCGGCCAGGAGAGCGCCCGGATGGCCACGCTGGTGGAGGAGATGCTGCTCCTCGCGCGGCTCGACGACGGGCGCGCGCTCGACCGATGCCGGGTCGACCTCGCCGACCTGGTGCGCGACGCCGCGCTCGACGCCTCGGTCACCCATCCCTCGCGCGACGTGGTGAGCGAGGCGGCGCCGGGCGTCGCTGCGACCGGCGACGAGGCTCGGCTCCGCCAGGTGCTGTCGAACCTGGTGACGAACGCGCTCGTCCATACGCCCGACGGGACAGAGGTACGGATCCGCGCGTACCGCGCCGGCGCCTCCTGTGTCGTCGAGGTCGCGGACGACGGCGAGGGCATGGACGCCGCGAGCGCGGCGAGCGCGTTCGACCGGTTCTGGCGCGGCCAACCGGGCCGGAGCGGCCCGGGCAGCGGACTCGGCCTGTCGATCGTCGCCGGGATCGTCGCCGCCCACCACGGGGAGGTGAAGATGACGACCGCACCTGGAGCGGGCGTCACCGTACGGGTGTCTCTGCCCGCCGCGCCCGACCGCTCCGACCGCGACCGCGACGAGGGCGCTCCCCGTCCCTCGCCGGGCGAGGCCGCACCAGCAGCAGCGTCGACCGAGCGGCCACGGGCCGATCTCGCCCCGCGCATGACCTCGAGCGGCGCCGCCGCCTGGACGGCCGGGCCCCTCCGGTAACGGATCCCCCACGACCTCGCAAGCTGCCCGACGGCTCGACCCGACGTGACGTGGCGGCGAGCTCGGAGCGACACCGTCGCGCCGGCACCGGTGACGGTCCGCGCGTCCCGAGGCGCTCGCCATGCCGCGGTGGACCGGCAACGGCGCTCGACCAACACGTCGGGACTTGTCAGGTGCCGGCAGCGCAAGCGGCTCGTCGGGACCGGTGCCGGCTGCGGGCTCAGGTCGTTCGGACCAACGAGCTCACCGCGACGGCCAGGACGATCACGACGCCTTCCACGATGTCCTGGTAGAGGGCCGGGACACCCAACAGGTCGAAGCCGTTCACGATCAGCGCCAGCAGGAGGACGCCGACGACAGTGCGCTAAATCGAACCGGTCCCTCCGAAGATGCTCATGCCACCAAGGGCAACCGCGGCGATCGCCGTCAGCGCCAACGTCGTACCCGCGGAGCTCGACCCAGACCCGGTGGTCGAGGCGTCGACACGCCCAGCGATGGTCATGAGACGTCCACGGTCGCGTTCACGGCACGGCCGGGAAGAACCGGCGTCGCGCCCAGAGCGACACGTAGACCAGACCGACGAGCACCGGCACCTCGATGAGCGGTCCGACGACACCAGCCAACGCCTCGCCCGAGGTCGCCCCGAAGACGCCGATGGCGACGGCGATCGCCAGCTCGAAGTTGTTGCCGGCCGCGGTGAACGCGAGCGTGGCGGTGCGCGGGTAGCCGAGGCCGAGCGCCTTGCCGATCGCGAACGCGCCCGTCCACATGACGGCGAAGTAGCAGAGCAGCGGTGCCGCGATGCGCACGACGTCGAGGGGGTGGCCGGTGATCTCCTTGCCCTGCAGCGCGAAGAGCACGACAACGGTGAACAGGAGCCCGTAGAGGGCGATCGGGCCGATCCTCGGCAAGAATCGCCGTTCGTACCAGTCGACGCCCTTCACCTTCTCCCCGAAGGTCCGGGTGAGGAATCCGGCCACGAGCGGGATGCCGAGGAAGATCGCGACGGAGATGGCGATGAGGCCGACCGAGACGTGCAGACCCGACGAGCGGAGCCCGAGCCAGCCTGGCAGCGCGACGAGGTAGAAGTAGCCGAGACCGGAGTAGGCGAGGATCTGGAACAGCGAGTTCAGCGCGACGAGGACGGCCGCCGCCTCACGGTCCCCGCCGGACAGATCGTTCCAGATGAGCACCATCGCGATACAGCGCGCCAGACCGACCACGATGAGCCCGGTTCGATACGCCGGCTGGTCCGGCAGCAGCGCCCAGGCGAGGGCGAACATCACCGCAGGACCGACGACCCAGTTCAACAGGAGCGAGCTGACGAGAAGCCGCCGGTCGCTCGTCACCTCGTCGAGCTTTCGGTAGCGGACCTTGGCGAGGACCGGGTACATCATCGCCAGCAGGCCGACGAAGATCGGCGCCGGCACGCCGGCGGTCACCTGCGCCGAGTCGAGCGCCCGGCTGAGTCCGGACACCCCCCGCCCGAGGCCGAGCCCGAGGCCCATCGCCAGCAGGATCCATGCGGGGAGGAACCGGTCGAGAAACGAGAGCCTCGAGAGAACCGGTGCGGTCGCGCCGGCTTCTCCGCTGTCGTGAAGGAGCGTGTCGGTCACCACGCGTTCGACACCGTCGGGCAGCAGGCCGATGCTGGCGCGCGTTCTGCGTCCCCGACGCCGACCGCGCCGTCCGGCGAGGATGTGGTTGCGCAGCAGGTGCCGTCACCCTCCGGCCTGTTGGCGGTGGTCGCGTCGGCGAGCACCGTGTAGACCTCCCACGGTGCGCCGTCCGGATCGTTGACCCACACCTTGTCCTGGAGCGCGTAGCAGCAGGTCGTCTGTTCCTCGACGACGGTGCTCAGGCCCTCCTCGGAGAGCCGGCGAGTCGCCGCGGCTACGAGTTCGCTCGACTCCACCTCGATACCGAGATGGTTGAGCGCCCCTGTGACCCCCCCGCCCCGTTCCGCGCCGCTCTCGATGAGCACGAGCTTCAGGGCCGGCTCGGCGACGGCGAAGTTCGCGTACCCGGGCCGGAGCTTGGCCGGTCCGGTACCGAACAGCTTGGAGTAGAACGCGATCGCGGCGTCGAGGTCCGAGACGTTGAGCGCGAGCTGGACACGGGACATCGGCTCCTCCATAGATCGATGACTATCGATCAGTCTAGCGAACGGCCGGGGGACTGTGAAGACCCGCGAGCTGGGCTCAGGAGCCGAGCACTCGCCGCAGCGCCGCGAGGCGGTCGGCGCTCACGCGCCACCAGGTCCAGCGACCCCGCTTCTCCCCGTGGAGCAAGCCGGCCTCGACGAGCACCCTCGTGTGGTGCGAGATCGTCGGCTGGCTCTTTGCGAGCGGCACCTCGAGATCGCACGAGCACACCTCGCCCTGCGCGGCGACGATCGAGAGCAGACGCAGGCGCACGGGGTCGGCGAGCGCCGCGAAGACCCGGGCGAGCTCGTCGGCATCGCCCTGCCCGAGCGGCGCCGCGACGAGCGAGGCACGGCACAGCTCGTCGCTCGTTTCCATAGAAATCGGCGTACTCGTGACCCCGCGAGCCATCGCGAACTCCTCGTTCGGACATTGACAGCGATCGATGTGGCGTGCACACTGAACATCGGTCGTCGTCAATGTATCAAGCCCGAGTGAACGGTAGGGGACTCCCAGGTGACCACTACGTCACATCGTGCCGCCAGCTTGACAAAGCAGCGGACAAGGCCACGACGGGATGGTCACGAGACCGTGACGCGATGGGCCTGACTCGTCAACAGCGAGTGCTCGTCGTCGATGACGACGCCTCCTATCGCCAAGCGCTCGAAGCCGGCCTGCAGCAGGAAGGCTTCACGGTCTCGCTCGCGACCGACGGTCGTGCGGCGCTGCGAATGGCGCGCGAGCTCCGGCTTGACGCGGTGCTGCTCGACCTCCGCCTGCCGGACATCTCCGGGATCGACGTCTGCCGGGAGCTACGCGGCTGGTCCGACGTGCCGATCCTCATACTGAGCGCGGTCGCGGACGAGCTCGACATCGTGCTCTGCTTCGAGCTCGGTGCCGACGACTACATCGCGAAGCCGTTCCGCCGCCGCGAGCTCGTCGCCCGGATGGACGCCTCGATCCGCCACCGGGAACGAGCCAGGCGCGCCCAGCGCATCGAGCCGCCGGTGCGCGAGCTCGTGCTCGGACCGTTGTCGATCGACTTCGTCGGCCGCATCGTCGAGCTCGACGGTACACGTCTCGAGCTGGCCAAGCGGGAGTTCGATCTGCTTGCCTACCTTGCGACCAAGCCGAACCGCGTCGTCTCGCGCGAGGAGCTCATGGACGTCGTGTGGGGCGTCGCGCTCCGCGACGATCGGACGATCGACACGCACATGTACCGTCTCCGCTCGAAGATCGAGGCCGACTCGACCCACCCTGAGCTGATCGTCACCGTCCGGGGCGTCGGGTTCCTGCTACGGGACCAGAGCGAGGCCGACCGAAGGGCGCCGGGCGAGCTCGAGCCGGTCGCTGCTCAGCCGAATCGGCCGTTGACGTAGTCTTCGGTCCGGTGGTCTGTGGGTGACGAGAAGATCTGCGCCGTCGGCCCGAACTCGACGAGCTCGCCGGCACGGTCCTCTGCCATCAGCAGGAAGGCGCAGGCGTCGGAGACCCGCGCCGCCTGTTGCATGTTGTGCGTGACGATCACGATGCTCACCCGGTCCTTCAGCTCGCCGATGAGATCCTCGATCCGTCGCGTCGCGTAGGGGTCCAGCGCCGAGGTCGGCTCGTCCATGAGGAGCACCTCCGGCTCGACGGCGAGCGCCCGGGCGATGCAGAGCCGCTGCTGCTCGCCGCCGGAGAGCGAGATCGCGTGGTCGTTGAGGCGATCTCGGACGCTGTCCCACAGGGCGGCGGCGATGAGGGCGGACTCGGCCGCCTCGTCGAGGAGCGACTTCTTGCGGATGCCGTTGAAGCGGAGCCCCGAGACGACGTTGTTGTAGATGCTCATCGTCGGGAACGGGTTCGGCCTCTGGAATACCATGCCGACACGCGAACGGACGAGCGTCGGGTGGAGCGCGCCGCCGTAGATATCAATCCCCCCGAGGAGCACCGATCCGGTCACCTGGGCGGTCCGCACGGCGTCGTGCATGCGATTCAGCGCGCGCAGCAGCGTCGTCTTGCCTGAGCCCGAGGGCCCGATGAGCGCGGTGACCTGCTCGATCGATACGTTGAAGGTGACGTTGCGCACGGCCGGCCGGCCCCCGAAGGACACCGAGACGTCGCGCAACTGCATGATCGCCATCTCGCCTCCTCCGCGTGACGGGCCGCTCGGGCCGCTCGGGACGCTGGGCTCGGCCGTCGTCGCGGGCGAAACGGGGATCTCCTCGTCGGTCATCTTCTCGTCCTCCCGAGGCGCGAGGTGACGAGCCGGCTCGTGATCGACAGCAGGAGCACGATGACGACCAGCAGAAGTCCGGTCCCCCAGGCGACGCGCTGCAGGTCGGAGAAGGCCTGGATGCCGTCGAGATAGATCGTGAGCGGCATCGCCGCCATCGGCTGGAACGGCGAGAGGGTCAGGTACTGGCTGCCGATGGCGGTGAACAGCAGCGGTGCCGACTCCCCGGCCCCGCGCGCGACGGCAAGGAGCATCCCGGTGACCAGGCCGGGGAGCGCCGCGGGGAGGACGACACGCCGAGCGATCGTGGCGTTCTTCGCACCCAGGGAGAGCGCGGCCTCGGACAGATCCACCGGCACGGTGCGAATCGCCGTCTCGCTCGACCGGATGATGACCGGCAGCATGATGAGCCCGATGCCGAACGAGCCGGCGATTGCAGAGAAGTGGTGGAGTGTCGTGACAAGGACGCCGTAGGCGAAGATGCCGACGGTGATCGAGGGAACCCCCGAGAGCACGTCGGCAGCGAAGCGTATCCCGCCGGCGATGCGACCATCGGCCTGTGCCAGGAAGAGCCCGATCAGAAAGCCGAGCGGAACCGCGGCTGCCGCGGCGATCGCGTCGATGATGAGCGAACCGACGATCGAGTTCCAGATCCCGCCACCAGATATGCCGGCCGGTGTCGGTAGGTGGGCGAAGAAGTCCACCGACCACGATTGGGCCCCACGCTCGACCGTGTAGGCGACGACGGCGACGAGGGGGACGAGAGCGACCAGGATGCAGGCCACGCAGAGCGCAAGCGCGATCCGCGAGCGACGCTGGCGTCGACGCAACGACCCCTCCGCGATCCGCTGGACCTCGGCCCGACGGCTGAGGATCGGGTCGAGCGAGAGGACGCTCATGCGAGGGCGATGGCCGCGCGTGAGCGGCCAACGGACCGGACCAACAGACGTGCTGCGACGTTGACCAGCGCGGTGACGACGAGGAGCAGGACGGCGATCGCGATGAGCGAGGCCAGATGGAAGGGCTCGGTCGCCTCGGTGAACTGGTTGGCGATGATCGACGACATCGTCGCCCCCGTATCGAACAGGGAGTGGGCGAAGGCGGGCGTGTTGCCGATGACCATGGTCACAGCGATCGTCTCGCCGAGCGCACGTCCCGTCGCCAACGTCACCGCGCCGAGCAGCCCCGCCCGGGCATGCGGCACGACGACGCGCCAGAGCACCTGGCCCCGAGTCGCACCGAGCGCCAGCGCGCCTTCGACCTGATCGGCCGGGACCGCCGCGAGCACGTCTCTCGAGATGGCGACCATCGTCGGGAGCACCATGATCGCCAGGATCAGGCCGGCGAGGAGGAGTCCGATGCCGATCTCCGCTCCGCTCCCAGGTCCTGCGTGGCCGAAGACGAACGCAACCGCCGGCTCGATGACGGAACGGGTGAAGGGAGCGAGGACGAGGAGGCCCCAGAGCCCGTAGACGACGCTCGGGATCGCTGCGAGCAGCTCGACTGCGCCCCCGAGCACGACGCGCGTCCGCGGCGGGAGCAGGTGTGAAAGGGCGAGCGCCGCGCCGAGGCCGATCGGGATCGCGAGCACCATCGCGATGAGGGTCGTCTCCAGGGTGCCGACGATGAACGGGAGCGCCCCGTAGTGGCCCGTCACCGGGTTCCACTGCGTTCCGGTGATGAAGCCGACGCCGAAGTGAGCGAACGCCGGTCGTGCCTGGACGACGAGGTCAACGACGAAGCCGACGAGGAGTGCCACGAAGACGAGTCCGGCGCCCGCGAGCATCGCTCGATAGAGGCCGTTCGGCACTGCCGGGCGGCGATGGCGCCGCCCGGCAGTGCCTGGTCTCGGGAGGGTGACCGCCACGACGACTTCGCCGGCTACTTGCCGGACGGTACGCCGTACTTGGCGATCGCTGCCTTCGTCAGTAGCTTCTGGCCGCTCGGACCGACGATCGTGCTGAGCGCCTGCTCGGCAGTCGCCTGGACGACCGAAGGGAGCGGGACGTAGTCGAGCTCGCCGGCGTACTTCTGTCCGCCGTGGGTCATCCACTCGAACAGATCGACCATGGCGGTGCCGGCGCTCGCGTTCGTCTGCTTCTGGTAGATCGCGAGCCAGCTGTAGGTGCAGATGGGGTACGCGGCCTTACTGTGGCCGAGGTTGTCGATCTTGAAGTTGGTCGGTGAGACACCCGGATGCAACGCGGCATCGGCGGCCACGCTTGCCTTGGAGGGGAGCACGAAGGCGCCCATCGGGTTCCTCATCGCGAAGTAGGTGAAGTGGTTCTTCAGCGCGTAGTCGAGCTCGACGTACCCGATCGACCCCGGTGTGTCGGCGACGAGCCCAGCGACGCCCTCATTGCCCTGACCGCCGACGCCCACTGGCCAGGCGACCGTCTTTCCGACACCGACCTTGCTCTGCCAGGTGGAGGAGATGTCGGCGAGGTAGTTCGTGAACGCGTACGACGTCCCGCTGCCGTCGGCGCGATGCACGACGGTGATCGATTCGTTCGGGAAGTTCACCTTCGGGTTGAGCTTCTTGAGCGCCGAATTGTCCCAGTTCGCGATCTGGCCAAGGTAGATCTCGGCGAGCACGGGGCCTGTCAGATGGAGCCCCTGTGGAAGGCCCTTCACGTTGTAGGAGATCGCCTCGCCACCGAGGTCGATCGGGACCTGGACGATCGTACCGGCCGTCGCCTTGGCGAGGTCGCTCGAGAACATGGGGACGTCGGTGGCGCCGAAGTTCACCGTGTTCGCCTCGATCTGCCCCTGTCCGCCGCCACTGCCGATCGACGCGTAGTTGACCGTGACGCTCGGGTCGATCTTCTGGTGGTACTCGTAGAAGCCGAGCGTGAAGAAGGGCTGGTCGAAGGTGGAACCCGCGCCGTTCAGCGTGAGGGCGCTCGAGTCCGAGACGGCTCGTGAGGTCACACTCGCTCCTGCCCCCGAGCTCGCCACCGGGGTGAGTCCCACCGCGGCGACAACCGCCCCCGCGCCGAGCGCTCGCCAGACCCATGCTCGCCCATACACGTTGCGATGACGCATGTAGTAGGACCTCCTGATGTCATGGTCGAGCCCGATTGCGAGACTCGACACTGCGTTCCCCAGACGACCGGGGCGGCCATCCCGAGTCGACGGTAGAGGTGCGGCGTGAACGGCTTCTGAATCAGCCGGCTTCCTTGCGAGGAACTCTCGGTTGCACGGGGTGAACCTTCGGTAACGTGCTCGAAAACGTCGGTCCTTTCGCCCCCGCCGGTACCGAGTAAGTGCCGATCATCGGCCAGGTTCGCGAACGAAGGCCGAGGTCACAGGAGTGTGAACGGATCTGACGGTCCCAACCAGGTGAGCGGCGGGCGAGCTCGTCACCGGGTCGTTGCCGGGCGCTGGGTGCCCGTCCGGATCAGGCAGGCGGCCACGCTCACACCGTGGCCGCCTGCTCAGCGCTGGAGGAAGACGACGGTGTCGACCCGAAGCGCATCCGCGTTGAGCAGCTTGTCCAAGGCGGCGACGACGGCTCCTACGAAGGTGCGATCCTGGGGGAAGGTCTTGGCAGAAACAAGCACGAGGCCGCCGTGAGTTCGGCCGATCGCCTTGTAGCGCTGATCGAGAGGCACGAAGTCTTTGATGTTGGCCGTGACCAGTGCCCTGCCGGTAACCGCCGACGCTGCGAGGATCTCCTCGTCCGCCAGCGCGGTCATCGAACGATCGTCGACGACCGCGGCGACGTCGTGGCCGCGGGAACGGAGTTGCGCGGCGATCGCACCGCTCAGCATCTCGTCGAGAAGGAGCGCGGGCGCCACGCGCTAGCGAGCGAGCAGATCGCGCTGGCGCCGCCAAGCCGCCTCGGCGGTGGCCTCCGCGTCCTCGGCTGCGTCGATCTCGGCATCGATCGCCGTCGGATAGCTGGCCCAGTAGTTGACCGCGGTCCGCACCAACGGCAGCGGCACCCCGGTGTTGCTCACCACCAGGGACAGCACGTCGTCCTCGCCGAGCTCGCGTTCGCTCTCGCGGGCCGACTTGACCGCCCGCACGATCTCCCAGACGTCGGGGCCGCCCGCGAGTCCCGCACGGCGCCCGGTCGGACCATCGCGAAACACGATCCCGGGATGCTCGGCCACTCGCAGGCCTTCGTCCACCAAGAGGTTGGCCGCGGCCGACAGGGACAGACCGGGGTGCGTCGCAGCGAAGGAAGCCAGACGACCGGCCACGTCGGTCTCGAATCGAACGGGCGTCGGTGATCTGCGCACCATCGACTACAGTGTAGTCGCCTGCTGGGGTGCGTCGGGCAGGCCACGCGCCGCGGCACGGCCGCTCTCCCGCGGTCGCTCGCTCGCTGGGACGGACGCTGGCGAGGGGGGGTCGTGTGCTGAGACACCTCATGAGCGCGAGCGCCACCGACGGGCCCGTCGGGGAGATGTTCGGGGCCGCCGACCCGAGAGCAGTCCGGCGGGAGCGTAGCGACGCGCCCGCTCGTCAACGGCCGCGAGTCGTGCTGCTACGGCCGGACGACCGGACCTGTCCACGAAGCCAGCTCGCTCCCCGTTCGTCCACCCACCCGCGAGCGCGCGGCCTCGACCTACGCGTCGAGCAGCGAGTGCAAGAGCGCGAGGTCGTGATGGTGCACCGAACGCGGGGCGAACCCGGAGTGGTAGAGGAGCTGGACGCTCGCCGACAGGCACGGGACCGTCCGACCCCCGATGATCCCTTCGGAGAAGGCCCGAGAACGCAGCTCGGCCGAGAGCGCGCCGGCGCCGGCTTCGGCCGGAAGGCCGAGCGCGCCGGCGAGACGCGGCCAGTCGATGCTCAACAGGTCGACCATGCGGAGCGCGCCGTCCCGCAGCAGCCAGCGATCGGGCATCCACAGCGGGTAGCAGTACGTGCCGAGGAGATCGAACCCGAGCGGGCCGAGCGTCGCGCACGCGTCGCTCACCCGGCCGGCGAAGTCGTCGATGACGAGGTCGACGTCGTCGTGGCGGCGCGTCTGGCGACCGACGAGCGCGTCGACGCCCCAGCCGCCCGCCAGCCGGAAGCCGATACCCGCCTCCTCGAGCGCGTCGAGGATGCGGAGCAGATCGTTCCCCCGCACCTCGCCGCGAAGCGCCGCCCGCACCGGCCCGAGGAATGTACGGAGCGGCGAGCGCCCAGGGGACTCCTCGACGAGCCTGCTGAGACGGACGGCCGCGCGCCGAAGCGGCGGCGCCGCCATGACGAGCTGGTGGATCGACGCCGCGAGCCGGGGAGGACGCGCACGCCGGCGCACGCCGGCCGCCGCCTCCTCGCGCGGACCCTCGCCGCGCAGGTCGAGCTCGTCGCGTCCGCTCAGGCCGTCCACGTCGGGACAGCCTTGCACTCAGGACCGGGGGGCGGCGCTCTCAGCGCGGCGGCCCGCCCCCCGACTCCTCGCGGGCGCGCCGCGCGGCGAACGCAGCCCTGATCGAGCGCTCGTCGAGGTCGTCCCAGTAGCGCACCGAGTGGGTGACGAGCTTGTTCCGGGCGAGGAGGTCCGCTGGCGACGCCGGAAGCCCCCGCCAGCGGAGCGCCATCGGGTCCCGAGGGCCCCCGAAGTCGGCGATGGTGAAGCCGGCGGCAACCGTGAGCAGCGCGAAGAGGTGGTCCTCGCCGAGGTCGCTCGCCGCCAGCCCGGGCAGGTCGAGCCATCCTCTCGCGGCGATCGCCCGCACCGCCGCGGCGGAGTGCAGGTACGCCCCGCCAAGGGGGTGCTCGCCGGCGAGGTAGCCGTTCGCGAGCGCCTCGTCGCGGAGGCGCCGCAGCATCCTGCGCAGCGCGGGGCGGCGCAGTCCGCGCAGGCCGCAGGCGGCGCCGAGCGCGCGGGCCGCCGGCGACCAGTCCCGCACGGCACCGGTCATGTCGTGGCGGTACGAGCCGAGCATGCCGAGACCGGGCTCGGCCGCGAACCGGGCCCTAGCCAGGTCCTCGAGGCCCGGGCCGATCACGAGGGCATCCGCGTCGAGGCGGAGCAGCACGTCGAAGCTCGCCACGGCGAGGGCGTGACGGTAGCCGGCGGCGAGCTTCACCCACAGCCCGCCCTGCGCGCCCACAGCGCCGGCGGGCGCGGGGATGACGTGGACGTCGGGCGACAACGCCTCGAGCCCGGCGCAGCCGCCACCTGTGTCGTCGACCACGATCACACTGCGGGGTGCGCCGGCGTAGTGCAGCACGCTGCGCAGGGTGTCCTCGACGTCGTCGCCCGGGCCGGCCGGGACGACCACCGCGAGCGAGCCGCGCGCGATGTCTCGGTCGCCGGGCACCTGAGTAGTCTGGTGCGTCAGCGACACGCGGGCCCGGCACCCCGGAGCCCGAAGGGGCTGCGCGCGCGCCCCGGAGCCGGCCGGGATGACACCGGGCCCGCGCCCCCACGGCGGCGGCGAGCTCACGGGCCTGACGCCCCGCCCCGCGGGCCAAGCAACTACACGCCCAGGCCCGTTCGGTCGTTATGACCTCGAAACGTTGCGCGTGGAGGCCGGATGCTGACGACGAATCGAGGAGCGCGGATGCTCCGCCAGTCGCTGACCTTCCTCGTCCTCGTCGTCACCCTCGGCACCGCCACCTCGGCGTCGGCCATGACCCTGCCCGGTGGGTCGAGTCCGCTCAGCCGGCCTCCGGCGCTCGTCCAGGCCGGGCCGTCGAGGACGGCGTGCATCTACGCCGGCCTCGACTCCTCGCTCGCCACCGCGGAGCGGGCGACGGGCATCGACTACCGCTGCATCGAGACCTTCAGCGACGCCGAGCCGACGTGGGCCGACTGGGTGAGCCCCTGGGTCACCCACGCCCAGTACGGCTACGTCGGCTGGCTCGCCGCCGCGCCGACCCGGCGCACCGTGATCCTCACGGAGAACCTGGTTCCAGACAGCGCGGCGGCCAACCCGAACTGGCGGGCCGAGGGCGCTGCTGGCAGGTTCGACAAGTACGCTCGCAAGCTGGCGCAGAACCTCGTGGCATCCGGCTTCGGGTACTCGGTGATCCGCCTCGGCCACGAGATGAACGGCACCTGGTACCGGGACACCATCGGGGACAACCCGACGCAGTGGCGGCAGTGGGCCGAGTACTTCGCCCGGATCGTGCGCACGATGCGCGCCGTGCCCGGCGCCCACTTCCTCTTCGACTGGAACGTCAACGCCGGTTACCGCGACATCCCGCTCGCCGACTACTACCCCGGCGACGCCGCCGTCGACATCGTCGGCATCGACCTGTACGACGCGAGCGCAGCGGGATCCCTCCCCCCGCCCTCCTCGCCCGACCGCTGGCTGGCCCTCGCCAGCGAGCCGCTCGGTATCAACGACATCTATGCCTTCGCCGCCCTGCACCACAAGCCGCTCAGCATCCCGGAGTGGGGCACGCTGAGCTCGAGCGGCAACGGTGACGACGGCTCCTACGTCGCCCACATGGGCGCCTTCGTCGCGAGCCACGACGTCGCCTACCAGTCCTGGTTCGACGCCGGCAGCGACAACGTGCTGATGCTCAACGGGAGGGCGGCGCCGAGATCGCTCGCCGCCTACGTCCGCGCCTTCGGCGCGAGCCACCTCCGCCACGGGTCCGGCGTCCCCACACCGCCGCCGAGCGCGACCGGCTCCTGAGCCCCGGCGCCCCGGCGGCTGGCAGCGCTCACGTCCCCGGCGCCGGCTCGGCGTCGGACACCTGCGTCACGGGGCCTCGGTCCCCGGCGCGGGCTCGGGCACCGTCTCGGGCTCGGTCCCGGCCGCGGCCTCCGCTGCGGCCCCCGGCGCCCGCCCGACCGGATGGGCGCTGAGGCCCCAGCGCCGGTCGGCGAGGCGCGCCACGAGCGGCCACGGGACGAGCTCGTCGAAGGGGTGCGAATAGCGGCGACGGGCGTTCTTCAGCACCTTGAAGCGGATGATGTCGATCCATCCCGGGCCGTAGCCGGGGAAGGAGGGCTCGAAGCCCGCCTTCTCCAGTGCCAACGCCAACGTCTCGGGCTCGAAGACCGACACGTGGATCTCGGGGATGAGGTAGCGCCAGCTGGCGACCTGCTCCCGGTAGGGCTTGGCGTTGCCGGTCGTGAGGAACAGCAGGCCTCCCGGCTTCAGCAGCGCGCGGATCCGGGCGAGCTCGGCGATCGGGTCGACGACGTGCTCGATGACCTCGATCGCCGTGACGACGTCGAAGGTCCCGGCGCGCTCGGCCAGCTCCTCCTCGGAGAGCACCGACACCTGGCGCTCGTGCAGCCGTTCGAGCGACCAGCTCTGCTCGAAGCCGACCGCCGCGGGGAACCCGTACTGGTGGAGGAACTGCACCAGGCCGCCGGCACCGCAGCCGTAGTCCAGCCACGTCGTCGACGCGCCGACAATGCCGAGGCCGTGGACCTGCTTGAGGATGCCGCGCCACTCGAAGCGGCGGACGGTGCGGTGCGGGTTCGCCGCCTCGTCCAGGTAGTCCGTCAGCGGGTCGGCCCCGCGGCCTCGGTAGTAGTCCTCGTCGTAGATCGCGCCGTAGTCGAGCCATGGGTCGGCGACGAAGGAGAACCAGCAGGTCGGGCATTGGCGGATCTGGAAGTCGCGCCCTGCCAGCGCCCCGTGCCTCGTCCCCGCCACCCGGGTCTCCCCCGCGCAGATGCGGCACCTCGTCGATGTCGGGTCCAACAGGGTTTCGTCCTCCGGCTCGGGCTGCGACCGGTCGGGGCGCTGCGCCCTCTTCGGTGGACCGGCGGACGGCACGCTACCAAGGCGGCGCCCGGCGCGGGCCGTGGGTGGTGCGAGGGACGTACCAATTGGCGCCGTCCCCCGATTGCCGACGTGGGGTCTTCGGGCTCCTCTGGGAGGTCGTGACCCTCAGCCCGGACTCTTGCTCGGCGACATTCGCGCCAGAGTTCGGAATCTTGACCCTTTGGATCGCCGACATCGTCGGCGAGGTCGCCGTGCAGCGCCGGCTGACATCGGGATCAGACACCATTATCGGGAGGTGGTCATGACAACAGTGGTTGATCCTGATGGGATCAACAGCGAAACTGTCCTACCTCCTGTACTACCGTATTGCCGTGGCGCAGCGTGAGAAGCGATCCGTGTCCCTTTCTCCCGAGCTTGCCCGAGCGATCGATACCGCGGCAGCGGCCGAAGGCACGACGTTCAGCGCCTGGCTGGCCGACAGCGCTGCCCGCCGCCTCCAGCTCGAAGCTGGCCGGCGCGGCATCGAGCTGTGGGAGGAGGAGCAGGGGCCGCTCACAGAAGAAGAGCTCGCCGAAGGCCTTGCTCGCGCCCGAACGCTTCTCGGGCGCTCCGCACCGAAGCGGCCCGCGCGGCGCTCTGCTTAGGACGGGGTGGGAATGGGCGTCACCTACGACACCGGCGCGCTGACCGCCGGCGAGCGGAACGATCGTCGCATGTGGGCCCTCCATGCCGGCTTCCTCGCCGAGGAGGTTGTGCCCGTGGTGCCCGTTCCGGTCTTGGCCGCAGCGTGGCGGGGAGGCGCGCGCCAGGCGGGGCTCGCCCGCCTACTCGCGCTGTGCGACGTCGAGCCGATGAGCGAGGAGCAGGCGCGCGCAGTCGGCGTTCTTGCAGGCAAGGCCCAACACGACGACATCGTCGACGTCACCGTGGTTGAAGGAGCCCTCCGCCGTGGCGATGGCATCGTGACCTCCAACGAGGGACACATCCGACGCATCGCCAGCGCGGTGCGTGCTCGCCCGCGCATTGCATCGGTCTGATCCCCCGCGTGGACCAGTGTCCACGACGCGAACAGCGGTCACGAGCGCGAGTTGCATACCGGCGCGGGGATCCTGCCACGGCGTCCCACCGGCGTCCCACCGGCGTCCCACCGGCGCTTCAGCGGCGCCGCAGGCGGTCGAGCTGGCGCCGCTCCCGTTTGGTCGGGCGACCGGTGGACGGGTCGCGGACGAACGCGGGCGCCACCAGTTCGCGCGGCGGAGGCGGGGGGCTGCGGTCGATGACGCACTCGCCGGCGGCGGGCGCGCCGACGCGCTTGTCGATGACCCGGACGACCTCGAGCACCCGCTCACGGCCCGCGCCGCGCACCGTGACGACGTCACCTTCGCGCACGGTCGTCGCCGGCTTGGCCGCAGCGCCGTTGACGCGCACGTGCCCGGCCCGGCACGCCTCGGTCGCCACCGAGCGGGCACGGAAGCAGCGGACCGCCCAGAGCCACCGGTCGACCCTCGTCGACTCCACGCGGCCATCGTCGCGCGCGCCAGCGCGGCTCGCCGCGGAGGCGCCGCCGGCTCATGGCAGCCTGTCGAGGTGTCCCCGCGCCGACCGACGCCGGACGAGCTCGCCGCCGCGGCGGGGCGCGAGGTCCCCGACCTCGTGGCGCCGCGGCTCGACGTGCTGTTCTGCGGCATCAATCCCGGGCTGTGGTCCGCCGCGGTGGGGCACCACTTCGCCCGGCCGGGCAACCGGTTCTGGAAGGTCCTGCAGGGGGCCGGCTTCACCGACGAGCTCCTCGCGCCCGAGGAGGAGGGAAGGCTGCTCGAGGCCGGCATCGGCGTGACGAACCTCGTGGCGCGCTCGACGGCCACCGCCGCCGAGCTCGGTCGCGACGAGCTCCGCGAGGGGGCGCTCGCGCTCGCGGCGACCGTCGAGCGCGTCGGGCCGAAGGTCGTCGCCTTCCTCGGCATGATCGCCTACCGCCACGCGTTCGACCGGCCGGGGGCGACGCTCGGCGAGCAGCCGGAGCGCATCGCCGGCGCACGCGTCTGGCTCCTGCCCAACCCGAGCGGGCTGCAGGCCCGCTACCAGCTCCCCGAGCTGATCGAGCTGTTCGGCGCCCTCCGAGCGGCCACGGCGTCGGCGGACCGGCCGTGCCGTCGCCCGTGAAGGGTTGTGCCGCTCGCGCGCCCCTGATGACCATCACGTCCTCTCGGCTGGGAGGCCGTGCCCTCAGCACGCGGTGACGTTCACGGCGAGACCTCCCCGGGAGGTCTCCTTGTACTTCGTCTTCATGTCGGCGCCCGTCTGGCGCATCGTCGCCAGCGCCTGATCGAGCGAGACGCGGTGGATCCCGTCGCCCGCGAGCGCGAGGCGCGCCGCGGTGACCGCGGTGACCGCGGCCACGGCGTTGCGCTCGATGCACGGAACCTGGACGAAGCCGCCGACCGGATCGCAGGTCAACCCGAGGTGGTGCTCGATGGCGATCTCGGCGGCGTTCTCGACCTGCGCCGGGTCACCACCGAGCACGTGGCAGAAGGCCGCCGCCGCCATCGCGCA
>DATKQY010000060.1:0-19002 GCA_035532475.1 Acidimicrobiales bacterium
GCCTTGGCCCGGGCGGTGACGGACGGGCGGTCGCCGCCGTAGAGGCGGCCCTGGAGGATGAGGTTCTCGCGACCGGTGGCGAGGTCGTCGGCGCCGCCGAGCTGGCTCACGTAGCCGATGCGCGCCCGGACCTGTCCCGGCTGACGGGCCACGTCGAAGCCCGCCACGGTCGCGCTGCCGCCGTCGATCGGGAGCAACGTCGTGAGCATCCGAAGCGTCGTCGTCTTGCCTGCGCCGTTCGGCCCGAGGAAGCCGAAGATCTCGCCCCGCCGAACCTCGATGCTGACGCCGCGGACCGCCTCGACGGGTCCTCGCTTCGAGCGAAAGCACTTCCGCAGGTCGGTCGTCGAGATGATCGTGTCCATGCCGCGGTCTCCCTCTGCGCGATGCGTCATCGGCTTTTCCGCCCTCCGGACTCCTCACCCACCGGCGGCGGGAGCCAGGCCAGCTCGCCGGCGTGCTCGTGCACCTCGCGCCACCACTCGATCCCCTCGAGCGTGCCGGACTCGATCTGTCGGGCGAGCGTTCGGACGTAGGCGAGCTCCGCGTCGCGCAGCACGGCGCGGAACTCCGCCTCGACCCAGAACAGCCGGGGGAGGCCCTGTTTCTCGATGAGCTCGCGCGACGAGGTCATCTGCGCGAGCTCGAACTCGAGGCGCTGGGCTCGTTCGTGGAGGAGGGCGACGACGTCGTCTGGCGGGAGGGCCGGGATGAAGGACAGGGCCGCTTCGAACTCGGGGTAGTCCTTCACCGGGGTCGAGATGAGGTCGGTCAGCCAGTCGTGCATCTCGATGCGCCCCGCCCGGGTGAGGTCGTAGACGGTGCGCTCGGGCAGTCGACCGGAACGCTCGGTTCCCTGCGGGCTGATGAGGCCGCGTCGCTTGAGGGACTCGACGACCCCGTACAGCGAGCCGTAGTTGAGCTTGACGCTCTGGTGCTGTCGCAGGGTCGTCGCGACCTCGTACGGGTGCATCGGCCGTTCGTAGAGGCAGACGAGCACGGCGAGGGCGAGGGGATTGCTGCGGTTCCTGGCCGCCATACCGTGCCTCTAGTCCGGGTACTCGGACCAGAGTATCTGAGGGCTGCGTCCTCGTCGAGAGCGGCAGGTCCACTCGACCGAGAAGGGGTCCCGGCGCTCGCGATGGCGGCGGCACCATCGGTTCGTTTATAGGCGGGCGCCTATAAGGCGCTAAGGCGACTAGAAGACCCCCGGCGCCAGTCGCGAAAGCCGCATGACGAGTCGATCTCGGCGAGCCCGCGTCCGGCGAGCGGGAGGAACCGGCGCGCCACGACGGAGGCGTGAGAAAGGAACCCGGGGCGCCCTGCGTGATGAGCGTCTACCAGCCCGACCGCGCCCGGACGAGCACGGCGGTTGCAGAACCAGCGAAGAATTCGGTGGCGGCCGCCGGCGTGAGCAATTATCATATATCATAAGTTGTAATTATCCGGCGCCAGACCCGCGCGCCACCGGCTCGCACGTGCCGCGGATCCCCCGACGGCGTCGCGGTGCTCGCCGGCCGTCCGCACGGGCGATGGCAACGGCCGCGCGGCCCGGGCGACCCGCCCGGCGCCCCAGGCGAGGAGGGCGCATGGTTGGTCCGAGCGAAGGCCTTGACCTCACGAATCTGGCCGAGACGTCCGAGGACGAGATCAACGCGAATCTGATCAAGGTGTGGAGCTGGCGCGGGCCGCTGTACGAGCTCTACGCGAACAGCCTGATGCTCGACTACGCGCCCGACTTCGCCAAGCTCCACCGCTGGGGCTCGGACTTCTTCGGGCGCCCGTCACACGTCAACATCATCCTGCTGAGCTCGCAGAACATCCACAGCTACATGATGCTCGGCTGGGAGACGGGGATCCTGAACGAGTTCATCACGCTCAGGCGCAACGGCATGGCGAAGGAGCAGGTCATGGAGCTGGTGATGTTCTCCCAGCTCTACGCGGGGATGCGGGGTCTCGGCCACGTCTTCCGCGCCGTCGGCGAGACCCTGCCCGCCTACGGCCCGCCGGTCGAACCGCTCGCTCCGTTCCCCGAGGGCTGGGAGGTCGACCCGGCGGCGTTCAGGTGCGGGCTCGACCTGTCGACCCGCGAGATGACGGCCGAGGACCGCACGAAGCTCACCGAGTGGTACGAGCAGACGATCGGCTTCCTGCCGAGCTCGATCATGTTCGGCCTCAAGTACCACCCCGAGTTCGTCAAGGTGAACCGCGCCAAGTGGGAGGTCGCGATCAAGACCCTCCCGAAGCAGCTCGCCCCCTACCTGATGCTGCGGCACCACACGATCACCGGCTCGGTGGAGGGCCTGCGCGAGGCGGCACTGCTCGCCAAGGCGTGGGGCGTGACACGAGAGCTCGTCGTGAAGGGGATCACCGGGTCGGCGATGTTCTTCACCGGCTTCGAAGGCCTGTACACCGCCTACGCGGCCGTGGACGACCTGCTCGACGAGTGGGACTGACCCGCACCGCGCGCCGTGGCGGCGGGCGGGTCGAGGAGGGGAGGCTGACATGGCGGGAGCGGACAGGGGGACGGTCTCGTTCACCCAGCTTGACCAGGGCAGCGAGGCCGAGGTCCGGCGGGTCCTCGTCACCGGGATCTCGCACCTGAACGAGCACCTGGTCGAGACGCTCCTCGCGATGCTCGAGCGCTTGAAAGGCCCCTCGTTCTGCTACCAGGTCGACCGTTACGAGCACTGCGTGCAGACCGCCACGAGGGCGCTTCGCGACGGCGCGAGCACCGACATGGTCGTCGGGGCGCTGTTCCACGACATCGCCGACTCGCTCTCGCCGGCGAACCACGCCGGCGTGGCGGCCGCGATCCTCGAGCCCTACGTGGACGAGGAGACGACGTGGGTGGTCCGCCATCACGGCCTGTTCGGCGGCTACCACTACTTCGACAAGATCGGTCTCGACCGAAACGCGCGCGACGTCCACCGCGACAGCCCCTACTTCGACGTCACCGCCCACTTCGTCGGCGAGTGGGACCAGCGATCCTTCGACCCGGTCTATGCGTCCGAGCCGCTCGAGGTGTTCCTGCCGATGGTCGACGAGGTGTTCTCCCGGCCCGTCCCGAGCCTCGCGAGGCTGCTCGAGCCGGCGCCGGAGGTCTAGGCCCGGCGGGGCGGATCGGCGGCGAGCACCAGCTGCTCGACCACGCTCGCGGTCTCCTCCGGGGTCGCCATCGCGGCCAGCTCGGCCTGGAGCCGGCCCGCCGCCGCGCGCCGTGCTGCGCCTGCGGTGCCGAGCACCTGGCGGATCGCCGCCGCGGCCTCGCCGGCGTCGCCGATGGCGACCCCGGCCCCGGCGCCGACCAGCGCGCGGGCGTTGTGGAACTGGTCGGCCCCCTGCGGCCAGCAGACCACGGGGAGCCCGTGGCTCAGCGCCCCGAGCAGGGTGCCGGCCCCTCCGTGGCAGAGCACGGCTGCAGCGCCCCGCAGCACGGCGCCCGCCGGCAGGAACGTTCGCACGCTGAGGTTCGGCGCGAGCGCCCCGAGCGCCTCCGCGTCGACACCCTCGCCGACGGTCGCCACCACGGGCATCCCGACCTCGCCGAGCTGCGCCGCGAGCCGGGACCAGGAGGTCCGGTCGCGGTTGAACACCGTTCCGAGGGTCGCCCAGACCCACGGGGGGGCGGGCAGGTCGGCGGGCGCCGCACCCGCGGACGAGCCGAGGGGTACCGGCGCGTACCCGCGGCGCAGGCCGGTGAGGGAGCGGATCGGGTTGTCAAGGCCAGGCGGGAAGGGATCGAGGTAGAGGGAGCCGAACATCCCGGCGAGCGGAGGGGCCGCCAGGCCCCAGCGCTCCCACAGCGGCGCCATGCGAGCGCCGGCCTCGACCGCCTCGTCCGGGAAGGACGGGCCCACCCCGAGGTGGAGGGAGGCCACGCCGGCGAGCGTGGCCGCGAGGGGCGCGGCGAAGCTCGCCATGTCGTGGACGACGAGGCGCGCCCCTGTCTGGCGGACGAGCTCCACCAGGGCGGCGACGGCGGGTGGGGCGAGCGGACCGAAGATCCCGGCCAGGGTGGGATCGTTGCTGAGCGCGCGCTCGACGATCGCTCGCTGCTCGGCGAGGCCCGGCGGGACGGGGACGAAGGCGTGTCCCTCCGACTCGACCCGGGCGCGTAGCGCCGGCTCGTCGACCATCGCGTAGAGCACCTCGTGGCCGCGCGCGCGGAGCGTGCCGGCGAGCGGCAACGTCGGGTAGAGGTGACCGTCGCCGGGTGCGACCGCGACGATGACGCGCATCCGGCGATTCTTACGCCGCTCGTGCCGGCGTCCCGCCCGCGGTGCGCGCTTTGCCGGCGCCGGCCCGGGAGGGACGCCGGGGCCGGCCGTCGGCGATCAGGGGAAGCGGCGCCCGAGGGGGAAGGGGTAGCGGCGGTAGCGCCGGCGGCGGGCGACGAGGAGCACGACGACGCCGATGAGCAGCCAGGGCACGTGGGGGTGCACGAGGGCGGTCGTCGCGCTCAACGCGAACAGCACGAAGAGCGCCAGCACGAGGACGCGGCCGAGGCCGGCGCTGCGTCGGGGTGGCGGAGCCGGGTCGGGCCCGTCCTGCCGGGGCAGGTCGGCGAGGAGCGGGTCGAGGTCGGCGCGGGTCTTGGCTGCCATGGCCCGGCCGAGCCGCTCGTTGAACTCCGCCTCGTCGAGGCGGCCGTCCGCGTAGTTGCGCGAGAGGACCTCGGCGATCTCGTTGCGCTCGGCGTCTGAGACGCGAAGCTGTGAGTCCGGGACCGTCGGCCGTCGGTGCTCGCCGTGCCAGAAGGCTCGAGCTTGGTCGTTCGGGGTGGGCATGTGTGGCCTTTCTCGCCGCGTCGTTCGCTCAGGGGCGGTCGCTCAGTGCAAGCGGGTGCGGTGCAGCAGTTCCTCGGCGACGGAGAGCTCGGCGCCCTCCTCGGGGATGAGCAGCCACGCCGCGAGGTAGAGGGGAATGCCTGCCCCGCCGAGGACGGCGAGGACGACGAAGGCGACCCTGACGGCGGTGACGTCGACGCCGAACCAGTCCGCGATGCCGGCGGCGACGCCCGCGAGCATGCGGTCCTCGCCTGAGCGGCGCAGTGGCCGGCTGCGGTCGGGGGTGGTGGTATCGGTGGGGTTGACCATGTCTTGATCATGCGCCTGGCGCTTCGCGATGGACATCGGGTATGTCCCTGATCGGACCCCGAGCGCTGCCGCACGCGCTCAGGGTGCGCCCCGATGGCAAGCGGTGCCCGAGGGCGCGATCATCGGGGTATCGATCCCCTGTTCGACCCCCGCGCGCGGCGCTTCTCCGGCGCCCGCCACCGCCGCCGGAGCTGGTGCGGGGACGTCGACGCCGGGCCCGGTCCGGACCGGTCCGACGGTTGGGGGAGCGGCCCCCCGCACGGGTGGCGGCACGACGGCCGTGGCGCGCGTGGCTGGTGGCGCGTGCCGCGCGAGCCCGGCCCGCTCCGCCGCAGCAGGGAGGACCGCATGCTCGGCGGCGTCGCGGGCGGGCTGTCGCGGCGGGTCGGGATCGACGTCACCGTCGTGCGGATCGGCCTCGTGCTGTTCGGGCTCGCCAGCGGCTTCGGCCTCGCCGTCTACGTGCTCGGCTGGCTCCTCCTGCCCCAGGAGGGCGAGACGGACAGTATCGGCACGCGCGCCGTCGGGGACCTGCGCGGCATCGCGCTGGCGATCGGCCTCGTGCCGGCGCTCGCGGTCGCGCTCCTCGTCGCCTCGGTGCTCCACGCCGGCTGGCTCGGCTCGCTGGCCTGGCCGTTCTTCTTGAGCGCCGCCGGCTTGGTGCTCATATGGCGCAACGCCGCGGACGACGAGCGGGCGCTCATCCGCAGGGCGGCCCAGCCGCTGATCCAGCTCGGCATGGACTCTCGGCGTTCCCTGCGTGCGCTCGCCCTTCGCGTCGCGGTCGGCATCGCGCTGGTCGCCGGTGGCGTGCTCGCCCTGATGCTCGGCCACCACAACTCGCTGCTTCGACCCCTCGGCGGCGTGGTCCTTGTGACCGCGGGCTTCGTGATCGTGTTCGGGCCGTGGTGGCTGAGCCTCGCCCGCGAGCTCGTCGCGGAGCGCAAGGCCCGCGTGCGGGCAGAGGAGCGCGCGGACATGGCGGCACGCATCCACGACTCGGTGCTCCAGACGCTCGCCATGATCCAGCGCAGCGCCGACCAGCCCCAGCAGGTGGTGCACCTGGCGCGGGCGCAAGAGCGCGAGCTGCGCTCGTGGCTCTTCGAGGGGAGGCTCCCGGGCTCGAGCGGCGAGGAGGACGCCACGTTCGCGGCGGCCGTCCGCCGCATCCAGCGGGAGGTGGAGGACGCCCACGGCGTGCCGCTCGACGCCGTGATCGTCGGGGACTGCCCGCTCGACGAGGAGCTGCGGGTTCTGCTCGCCGCCGGCCGGGAGGCGTCGGTGAACGCCGCCAAGTGGTCCGCCGCGCCGGTCGTCTCGCTCTACGCCGAGGTGGAGGAGGACGCGGTGTCGCTCTTCGTGCGCGACCGCGGGAAGGGCTTCGACCCGTCGGCGGTCGCCGCGGACCGCCGGGGGCTCGCCGAGTCGATCTGCGCCAGGATGGCACGTCACGGCGGCTCGGCCGTGGTGCGCAGCGCCCCCGGCGAGGGCACCGACGTCGAGCTGACGATGCCGCGCTCGCCGGTCGGATCCGATCGCAGGGCGAGCCAGCGGTGAGCTCCCCGGCGCGCCCGCGCGTCTTCCTCGTCGACGACCACCAGCTGTTCCGCGCCGGCGTGCGCGGCGAGCTCGGCGACGCCGTCGAGGTCGTCGGCGAGGCCGACGACGTCGCGCCGGCGATCGAGCTGATCGGCGAGCGGCTGCCCGATGTCGTCCTGCTCGACGTCCACCTGCCGAGTGGCGGCGGCCAGGCCGTCGTCGAGGCCGTCAAGGTGCACCACCCCCAGGTGCGCTTCCTCGCCCTGTCCGTCTCGGACGCGCCCGAGGACGTCATCGGCGTGATCCGGGCCGGCGCCCGCGGTTACGTGACGAAGACCATCTCGACGGCGGAGCTGATCGACGCGGTGCAGCGCGTGGCCGGGGGCGACGCGGTCTTCTCCTCGCGCCTCGCGGGGTTCGTCCTCGACGCGTTCGCCGCGCTGCCGGCCGACGTCGAGGTGGGCGCGAGCCCTTCGTTCGACCCCGAGCTCGACCAGCTGTCGCCGCGCGAGCGTGAGGTGCTGCGGCTGATCGCGCGCGGCTACAGCTACAAGGAGCTCGCGCGGGAGCTGTCGATCTCCACGAAGACCGTGGAGAGCCACGTCTCGGCCGTCCTGCGCAAGCTCCAGCTGTCGAGCCGCCATCAGCTGACCCGGTGGGCGACCGAGCGGCGACTCGTGTGAGGGCGGCCCGGATCGACATCGGGCGGAGCGGCCACGAGCGGGCGGGCGGGGTGCCGAGCACGCGGCCTGTCCGCTCGCCGCAACGGGTCGGCGGGCGGCGCGGCCCGAGGGGCGCCGCCCGCCGGGCGGCAGTCCTCGCGCCGGCGGCAGGTGACCGCTCCGGGCCTGACGCGCGGCGCCGGATAAGGTCGTGGGCGGCGCGTGCAGTCGAGCAGGCGCGTGCCGTCGAGCAGAGGAGGGGCCGATGACGATGACCGGAAGGCGAGCTGCGTTCACGTCCTTCGAGGACGCCACTCGGGACGACTGGGCGATCATCACTCCCCAGATCCGGGATCTGCAGACCTCGGTACCGGACCGCATCCTCGAGCAGCTCCGCTACCAGCAGAATGACTACGGCGGCTTCCCGATCGACCGGCTGCAGCACACCTTGCAGACCGCGACGCGAGCCGAGCGGGACGGGCGCGACGAGGAGTACGTCGTCTGCGCGCTGATCCACGACATCGGCGACAACCTCGCGCCGCTCAACCACCCGGCGGTCGCGGCGGCGATCGTGAAGCCCTTCGTCTCCGAGGCGAACCACTGGATGGTGGCGCACCACGGCATCTTCCAGGGCTACTACTTCTGGCACCACATCGGCCTCGACCGCGACGCTCGCGAGGCCTACCGGGACTCCCCGTACTTCGACTACACGGCGGAGTTCTGCGCCAAGTACGACCAGGTGGCGTTCGACGGGGACTACCGCAGCGAACCGCTCGAGCACTTCGAGCCGCTCGTGCGCGCCTACTTCGGCCAGTCGGCGGCCGCCGGCAAGCTCCACAACACCGGCACCTGAGCCGCGAGCGTCAGGCGGGGGAGCTCCCCCCGGCTGCGGCCGGCGCCTCGACCCGCACCTCGCGTGCCGCGGCGACGCGCCGGAGCTCGTCGAAGTCGGTCGGGAAGATGCTGTGGGGCGTGCCCGCCGCGGCCCAGATCGTCGGGAACGCCCGCAGATCCGCGTCGATCAGCACCGTGAGCGCAGAGCGATGGCCGAGCGGCGCCACGCCGCCGATCGGCTGGCCGGTCGCCGCCCGCACCTCGTCGGCCGTTGCCCGCCGCAGCGACGACCAGCCCATCGCGCCCGCGAGGTGCGCGGTGTCGACGCGGTGCGCGCCGCTCGTGAGGACCAGGACCGGCTCGCCGTCCGCCACGAAGACGAGGCTGTTGGCGATGGCCCCGACCGCGCACCCGAGCGCGGCCGCGGCGTCGGCTGCGGTGCGCGTCGAGTCGTCGAGCTCTCGGACCTCCCCCCGCGCACCCGCCCGGGCGAGGGCATCGGCGACGCGCTGCACGCTCGGATGCACGGGCCAACGGTAGCCGCCGACCGTTCCGACCGAGCTCCTCCGGCGCCCGCCCGCCGACACGCGCCGCGCCGTGGCCGGGTGCACCCGGGTCGAGGTGGCCGGTCGCCACGAGGACCCCGCCCGGGTCCGCTCGGGCTCCGCCGGCACCGATCGCCTCCGCCGCGCGCGGTGGCGGACCGACGCTCCGTTCGGCTTCTCTTGCTCGTGGGCATCGGCCGACGGCTCGCCCTCACCGGCAGGAGGGGCTGACGGTCGTCGGCCGGACCGTCTGCACGGCCTGCACCCTGCTCCGCCGGCGCACGGTGCGCGTGAGCCGGCCGATCCCGGCCCGCACCCCAGCGACGCCGGGCGACTCCGAGAACGGCCGGACGCCGCGCCGCGCCGAGCGGGCGGGTACGAGCGGCTTCCAGTCGGCGCCGTCGCGGCTGTCGGCGCCGAACCACGGTGACGCCAGCAGCGCCGCGCCGACCGCCGCCGCGATCACCCAGCCCATGTGCCCGCCGCCTCGACACGTGGCGCTCCGCCCCGGTGGTGGTGGATCTGCACCAAGCCATCGTGCGCCGCGTCATCCTGAAGCACAATCGATGAGTTGCGAAGAGTTGTGAAGCATGACTTAATGGTGGCGGTGATCGACGTCCGCCGGCTCAGAGTGCTGAAGGCCGTTGTGGACACCGGGTCGGTGTCGGCCGCCGCCGCCGCCCTCAGCTACACCCCCTCGGCGGTGAGCCAGAACGTCACCGCGCTCGAGCGCGAGACCGGAGCGCTGCTCCTCGAGCGCGCGGGCAGGGGCGTGCGGCCCACCGACGCGGCGCTGCTCCTCTGCGAGCACGCCGCCCGCGTGCTCGCCTCGATCCAGGAAGCCGAGGATGCGCTGGCGGCCCTGCGGACCGGCCAGATCGGCCGGATCCGCCTCGGCGCCTTCCCCACGGCCGGGTCCTCGCTCGTCCCGGGCGCCCTCGCGGCCTTCCAGCGCAGCCATCCGAAGGTGGCGCTCGACCTCACGGTCGTCGAGCCCGACGAGGCGATCACCAGCCTGCGCAACGGCGTGATCGACGTGGCGGTCGTCGTCGAGACCTTCGGGGTCGGGGAGGACCCGGACGACGGGCTCTTGCGTTGCCATCTCCTCGCGGACCCCTTCCGCATCGTGCTGCCTCGCGGCCACCGCTTGGCCGTGCACCGCAGCGTCGACCTCGCGGCGCTCTCCGGCGAGCGCTGGATCCGGGTCAGCTCGTGTCCCGGCTACTGCCAACAGGTCGTGGACGACGCGTGCGTCCGGGCCGGCTTCCAGCCGGTCTTCGCCCTGGAGGCGGACGAGTACCCGACGGCGCAGGGCTTTGTCGCCGCCGACCTCGGCGTGGCGCTCGTGCCGCTCCTCGCCCTTGGCGCCTCGGTCCATCCCGGCGTCGTCGTGCGGCGCGTGAAGGGCGACCGGCCGGTGCGCCAGGTCTGGGCCGCCACCCGACGGGCGATCGTCGACCAGGCGCCGGTGCGGGCGATGCTGGACCACCTGGAGGACGCGGCCCGGCACTTCGACACGGACGGCGGCTGACGGGCCGCCGGGACGCGATGCCCACGGATACCGCGCTGGCCGGCGGCGACTGGTTCCGCATCGTCGAGGGCACCTGTCGTCAGTGTGGCCTGACGGCCTCACAGATCGACCGGTACGACCTCGCCGGCGCCGTCGGCGCCGAGTGCGAGCGCTGGGTGGTGCTCCTCGTCGAGCACCTCCAGACGCCGGACCTCCGGTCCCGCCCCGACGCGACGACGTGGTCGGCCCTCGAGTACGCGGCCCACGTGCGCGACGTGCTCGCGGTCTTCGCGGACCGCGTCGAGCTCACCCTTGCCGAGGACGGGCCGGAGTTCGGCTGGTGGGACCACGAGGCGGCCGCGGTGGCGGAGCGCTACAACGACCAGGACCCCGAGCTCGTCGCGCTGGTACTGCTCGCCCGGGCGCGACGCCTCGCGGCCCTCCTCGGCTCCGTCGAGCCCCGCCAGTGGGGGCGCGAGGGCACCCGCCGGGGCACGGAGCGCTTCACGGTGGACGGCCTCGGGCGCTTCGCCCTGCACGAGACCCGTCACCACCGCCTCGACGCCGAGCGCTCGCTCGCTCGGGCCAGTGGGTCCTGACCATCCGGTCGGGCCGCCCGACGGCCGCGACGAGCTGCTGGCCGATGCGGCGCGTCGCGCCCGCCGCTACCTCGACGGGGTGGCGAGCCGGCCGGTCGCGCCGGGGCGTGACGCGCTCGACGCGCTCGACGGCCTCGACTTCGCCCTGCCTGCCCGGGGCGTGGCGCCCGGCGAGGTCCTCGCGCTCCTCGACGAGGTCGGCTCGCCGGCGACCGTCGCGACCGCGGGTCCGCGCTACTTCGGCTTCGTGAACGGCGGCGCGCTCCCGATCGCCGTCGCGGCGTCGTGGCTCCTCGCCGCGTGGGACCAGAACGACGCGCTGGCCGTGATGTCGCCGGTCGCGGCCCGCCTCGACGAGGTCGCCCTCAGGTGGGTGGTCGAGCTCCTCCGGCTTCCGCCGGGCACGGCCGGCGGCTTCGTGACCGGCGCCTCGATGGCGAACGCCACCTGCCTCGCGGCGGCACGCGACGCCGTGCTGACGGACGCGGGCTGGGACGCGGCCGCCCTCGGGCTGGTCGGCGCGCCCGCCGTCCAGGTCGTCGTCGGGACGGAGGCGCACGCCACGGTGCACAAGGCGCTCGGTCTGGTCGGGCTCGGGCGGGACCGCGCGCGCAGGCTCGCCGTCGACGCCCAAGGCCGCGTGCTCGCCGGGGAGCTGCCGGCGCTCGAACCGCCGGCGATCGTCTGCCTGCAGGCGGGGAACGTCAACAGCGGGGCCAGCGACCCGTTCGGCCCCTTGATCACCTGGGCGCACGAGGGCGGTGCGTGGGTGCACGTCGACGGGGCGTTCGGGCTCTGGGCGGCGGCGAGCCCGGAGCTCGCGGGCCAGGTCGCGGGCGTCGGGGGTGCCGACTCGTGGGCGACCGACGCCCACAAATGGCTGAACACGACCTACGACTGCGGGATCGCCCTCGTGCGTGACGGCGACGCGCTGCGCCGCGCGATGCGCGCCGACGCCGCCTACCTCACGCCGTCGGCGGGCCGCGAGCCGATGCACCACACGCCCCAGTCGTCCCAGCGCGCCCGCGGCGCAGAGGTCTGGGCGGTCCTCGCCGCGCTCGGGCGCGACGGGCTGGCCGAGCTCGTCGCCCGGACCGCCCGCCTCGCCCGCCGCTTCGCCGGGGGGCTGGAGGCGGCCGGCGGCGAGATCCTGAACGAGGTGGTGCTCAACCAGGTGGTGGTGGCCTTCGGGGACGCCGGGCGCACCGAGGCGGTGATCGCCGCCGTCCAGCACGACGGGACGTGCTGGTGCGGCCCCACCACCTGGCACGGCCGTCGGGCGATGCGCGTCAGCGTCAGCTGCTGGGAGACGACCGACGCCGACGTCGACCGCAGCGTGGCTGCGATCGACGCCGTGCTCGCCGGCTGCTAGTCGCCCGCCGGTCGCCTCAGCCGATCGCGTTGGCCGACAGCGCGCCGAGCGCGAGGGAGCGGCCGCTTCGCTCGAGGTCGCGGACGATCGTCGCCCAGTCGGCCGCGATCGTCGCCAGGTCCTGCGGGCGGAAGACGCCGAGCTCGGCGTCGAGGTCCTGCAAGAGCGTGCGCGTCGGGCTGACGTACCACTGGCCGTCGACCTCGACGGTGACGATCCCCGTGTCCGGGCGCACGCCCGAGAGCCGTTCGAGGATCGGTCGCAGCGGCGCCGGCACCAGCGCGAGCGCCTTCGTGCGCTCGGCGCCGGTCGCGCACTCGCGCTTCGTCTTGGCGGGCAGCGCGATGGTCACGCACCGGCCGGCGAAGGTCATCGTCAGGCGGATGCTCCTTACCCCCACCACCGCGCCCAGGCTGTCGATCTTCACCAAGGTGGCGTCGCCGAGCGGCTCGGAGGACAGGCCGAGCTCGTTCACCTGGATGCTCGCCGCGGCGCGCGCCCGCGCGGTCGAGGCGTCGGTCCCGGCGAGGAAGCGCGGGGCGTAGGCCTGCAGCGCCGCCATCTCGTTCGGCGCCAGGTCGGCGATCAGCCCGCGGAGGTCGAAGCTGGCGGCCGACCGCACGAACGAGGTGACCGCCGCGTCCGGGCTCGAGCCGCCCGCCGGCGTGATGCCGCCGGCCGGGGGCAAGACGTCGCGCTGACCAGCGGCGCGAAGCGAGTCGACGGCTGCGGTGTAGCCGAGGCTCACGTACCAGCCGCCGTCCTGCCTCACCGCCACGATGCCGGAGCGACCGGTGCTCGCACGAGCGGTGTTCGAGCGCGAGCCGTGGAGCGCGGCGCCGGCGATGCCGGTGACGAAGCTCCCGAGCGGCAGCTTCGCCAGGTCGTAGCCGGCGGTGGCGTGACCGCCGGTGAGCGAGACCTCGGCGAGGGCGGGGCTCAGGTAGTGCGTGGTCGTCGTCACGTCGGCGAAGTGGAAGCCGAGGCCGGCGACGTGGGCCAGGTCGGCCGAGGCGGACAGCACGTGGAGACGCTTCAGCTGGTCGGCGAGGCCGACGAGCCCGGGCTTGATCGCGTCCCGCTCTCCGGGCACCAGGGCATCGAGGGCGCCGAGCAGGTCGCTGTGGTCCGCGGCGGTGAGGAGCTCGTCGACGGCGCCCGCCGGCGAGGCGCTGCCGCCCGACGAGCCGCCGCTCAGCGCGAGCGACACGCCGATCCCCGTGCCCGCCAGCGCGACCGCGAGCGCGGCCGCCACGGCGGCGCGCGTGCGCCGGCGCCGCACGGCTGCCGTCCCGGCCGGAACGCCCGGCTCCCCGGCGCCGGCCGCCTGCTCGTCGGCGGCGCCGGCATCCGATCCCGTGGTCGGCTCCTCAGCCATGGTTTCCGAACCTCCTTTTCGACGACCGTCTCCCGATCGCAGACGCGCCTGCAGCTCCCGCCGCGACGACCCCGATCCCGAGCCACGGCCCCGCCTGCACGCCGACGCCGGGCACGACGAGCACCACGACGGACGCCGCCAGGACGACGGCCGCGACGGCTCCGGCGAGCCCTGCGGCGATCCTCGCGTGGCCGAGGACGGCGGCGGCGCACGAGCAGGCGACGGCGGCTGGCAGCGCATCGAGCGCGACGAGGAGCAGGCGGGCCGCACCGGCAGGCAGCAGGCCGGCCGCGGCTGCGGCGGCGCCGAGCGCGAATGCCGACCGGCTGGTCGTGCCGAGCACGGACCACGGCGCGAGGAGCGTCGCCAACGCGGCGATCCCGAACGCCCCCGGCACGGCGCGCCCCACCGTCCACCGGGGGACGAGCGCGCCGGGCGCGGCGGCGCGCGACCGGGACGCCGGGCGCCCGGTGCCGACTGTCGCCGCCATGTCGTCTCCTCCCGCCGGCCGGTGGCGCGGCGATTCGGACCCGCCGCCGGGGCATCCCGGCGAACGCCAGCTCCTAACGACGCGCGCCCGACGGTCCTGAAGTCGCGCCCGGCGCCGTGGCCGTCGCCGACGTCCCCGGCGGGCCACGCGTCGGAGCGCCAGACTGACCGGCGGACGCCGCGCCGGCGTCCCTGTCGAGAAGGGTGGGCAAGCGACGATGCCCGACGCGCCGGGGGAGTTCCAAACGATCATCGAGCCGTTCCGGATCCACTCGGTCGAGCCGCTGCGGATGGTGACGCCCGCCGAGCGCGCCGTGGCGCTCGCCGAGGCCGGGTACAACCTGTTCAACCTGCGCGCCGAGGACGTCCTCATCGACCTGCTGACCGACTCGGGAACCGGCGCGATGAGCCGCGACCAGTGGGCCGCCATCCAGCACGGCGACGAGTCGTATGCGGGGTCCCCTTCGTGGTACGTGTTTCGCGAGGCCGTGTCCGAGCTGTTCCCCTTCCGTCACGTCATCCCGACCCACCAGGGTCGTGCGGCCGAGAAGATCCTGTTCTCCGTGCTCGGCGGGCCGGGCCGGGTGGTCCCGAGCAACACGCACTTCGACACGACGCGGGCGAACGTCGAGTCGACCGGCGCCGAGGCGGTCGACCTCGTGATCGCCGAGGGCCGCGACCCGAAGAGCCTCCATCCCTTCAAGGGGAACGTCGACACCGAGGCGCTCGAGCAGCTGCTGCGCACCGCCGGCCCGGAGAACGTCCCCGTCGTCATGGTGACCGTGACGAACAACTCCGGCGGCGGCCAACCGGTGAGCCTGGCGAACCTGCGCGAGGTGCGCGAGGTCTGCGACCGGTACGGGAGGCCGCTGTTCCTCGACGCCTGTCGCTTCGCGGAGAACGCCTGGTTCATCCGCGAGCGCGAGGAGGGCCAGGGCGAACGCGACGTCGCCGACATCGTGCGGGAGATGGCCTCGCTCGCGCACGGGATGACGATGAGCGCCAAGAAGGACCCCCTCTGCAACATCGGCGGGTGGCTGGCGTGCGACGACGACGCCCTCGCCGAGGCGTGCCGCAACCTGCTCATCCTCACCGAGGGCTTCCCGACCTACGGCGGACTGGCCGGTCGGGATCTCGAGGCCATCGCCCAGGGCCTAAAGGAGGCGGTCTCCCACGACTACCTGCGCTACCGCATCCGCTCGACCGCCTATCTCGGCGAGGCGCTCGACCGCGCGGGCATCCCCGTCGTGCTCCCGATCGGCGGGCACGCGGTCTACATCGACGCCCGGGCGTTGCTGGCGCACGTCCCTCCCCGGCGCTACCCGGGCCAGTCCCTGGCGGTCGCCCTCTACGAGACGGGCGGCATCCGAAGCTGCGAGATCGGCACCGTGATGTTCGGACGGCGGCCCGACGGCTCGGAGGAGCCGGCCGCGATGGATCTCGTCCGCCTCGCCGTCCCGCGGCGCACCTACACCCAGAGCCACATCGACTACGTCATCGAGGTCTGCGAGGCCGTGGCCCGGCGCGCGCCCGACCTGCCGGGCTACCGCATCGTGTCGGAGCCGGCGCAGCTTCGTCACTTCACCGCCCGCTTCTCGCCGATCGCCTGAGCCGCCCCCAAGCCGGTGCCTCCGTGGCGACCGGGTCGGCCCGGCCGGTCCCGCCAGGCCCGAAGGTGCGGCACAGTAGGAGGGTCATGTCCTCCCGGCTCGATCCGAGCGTCATCGCGACCGGTCGCGACGACGCCCTCGACACGTTCCTCGCCTGGACGGCGGAGCGCGGCTTCACGCTCTATCCGGCCCAGGAGGAAGCCCTGCTCGAGGTGTTCGCCGGCGCGCACGTGATCGTCAACACGCCGACCGGCTCGGGCAAGAGCCTGATCGCCCTCGGCGCGCACGTCGCGGCCCTGGCCGGCGGGATGCGCTCGTTCTACACGGCGCCGATCAAGGCGCTCGTCTCGGAGAAGTTCTTCGCGCTCTGCGGTGAGCTCGGCGCCGAGTACGTCGGCATGCTGACCGGCGACGCTGCGATCAACGCCTCGGCCCCGGTGGTGTGCGCCACCGCGGAGATCGTCGCCAACATGGCGCTCCGCAGTGGAGCGGACAGCACCATCGGCCAGGTCGTGATGGACGAGTTCCACTACTACGGCGACCCCGATCGGGGCTGGGCCTGGCAGGTCCCCCTGCTCGAGCTGACGAAGGCCCGCTTCGTCCTCATGTCGGCCACGCTCGGCGACACGAGTGCGATCGAGCGGAACCTGGCGCGCCGCACGGGCCGGCCCGTGGCGGTCGTGCGCTCGGCGACCCGACCGGTGCCGCTGCGCTTCGAGTACCGTCGCACACCGCTGCACGAGACGATCGAGTCCCTGCTCGCGGCCGACCAGGCACCGATCTACATCGTGCACTTCACCCAGGCCCAGGCCGTCACCTCCGCCCAGGCGCTCACCTCCGCGCAGGTGACGTCGCGCCCGCAGCGGGAGGCGATCGCGGCCGCGCTCGCGGGCTTTCGCTTCACGCCCGGCTTCGGTCGCACCCTCGCGCGGCTCGTGCACCACGGCATCGGGATCCATCACGGGGGGATGCTGCCGAAGTACCGCCGCCTCGTCGAGCGGCTCACCCAGGCGGGGCTGCTCCGCGTCGTCGCCGGGACCGACACGCTCGGCGTCGGCGTGAACCTGCCGTTGCGCACGGTCGTGCTCTCGGGGCTCGCGAAGTACGACGGCACCATCTCCCGGCTGCTGAGCGCACGCGAGCTGCACCAGATCGCCGGGCGCGCGGGCCGCGCCGGCTATGACACCTCCGGGCTCGTGGTGGTGCAGGCCCCCGAGCACGTCATCGAGAACGAGCAGGCGGCGAAGAAGGTGGCAGGCGACGCTCGCCGGACGCGCAAGCTCGTGAAGTCCAAGCCGCCGAGGGGCTATGTCGCCTGGGACGAGGCCGTGTTCGACCGGCTCGTCGCCTCGCCGCCCGAGCCGCTGGAGCCGCACCTGCGGGTGAACCACTCGATGTTGCTGAACGTGCTCGACCGTCCCGGTGACGGCTGCAGCGCCCTGGCGACGCTCGTCACGAAGAACGAGGAGTCACGTCCGACACAACGCCGCCTCGTCCACCAGAGCATCGCGATCTACCGCTCGCTCCTCGCCGCGGGCGCCCTCGAACGCCTCGAGGTGCCCGACGACCTCGGACGCCGCGTCCGTGTCACCGCCGACCTGCAGGCGGACTTCGCCCTCGACAGCCCGCTCAGCCCGTTCGTGCTCGAAGCCGTCCCGCGCCTCGATGCCTCCTCGCCGGTGTGGCCGCTCGACGTCATGAGCGTCGTCGAGGCGACGCTCGACAATCCGGGCCCGGTGCTCGCGGCCCAGCTCGACCGGCTGAAGACCCAGACCCTCACGCAGCTCAAGGCCGCCGGAGTCGAGTACGAGGAGCGGATCGAGGCTCTCGACAGCCTCGAGTACCCAAAACCGCTTCGGGACTGGACCTACGACCTGTTCGACGCGTACCGGCTCGTGCACCCCTGGGCGTCGGACTACAACATCCGGCCGAAATCGGTCGCCCGGGACATCTACGAACGGGCGATGACCTTCTCGGAGTACGTCGCCCACTACGGCCTCACCCGTTCCGAGGGCCTCCTGCTCCGCTACCTGTCCGATGTCTACCGGGGCCTCGTCCGCAATGTGCCCGAGGACCTGAAGACCGAGGACCTCCTTGACCTCAGCGAATGGCTGGGCGAGCTCGTCCGCCAGGTCGACTCGAGCCTCATCGACGAGTGGGAGCACCTCGCTGCCGCAGCGGCGAGCAGCTCGCTCGAGGACGCCGTCTCCGAGATCGGCCTCGAGCTGAGCGCCGCCGCCGCCCCCCCGCCCGTGACGTCGAACACCCGGGCGTTCAAGGTGATGGTGCGCAACGCCGCGTTCCGCCGGGTCGAGCTCGCCGCGAGGCGTGATGCGGCCGGGTTGGCCGAAGGGGAGCTGCCCGGTGGGCTGGACGCCGCCGGGTGGTCGAGCGCCCTCGAGCGGTACTTCTCGGTCCATGCGAGCATCGGGACGGGCACGGACGCGCGCGCCGCGGCGTGGTTCGACCTCGCCGAGCTGGCGGGCCGGTGGCAGGTCCGCCAGGCCATCGACGACCCGGAGGGCTGGCACGACTCGGCCATCGTCGCCGAGATCGATCTCGCAGCCTCGGACGAGATCGGCGCGCCTGCATGGCGAACGCTGCACCTCGAGGCCGGTTGAGGCGCACGCGTCACGGCTCGTTCCGCGCTGGCACCCGGCGCGCTGACCGCCGCCACGACCGCCCGGTTCTGGCGCACATCGCCAGTGTCTGGCCGGATCCTCCGGCGACGGGCGACATGTCCGGCACGGTGCGGATCTGATGAGATGGTGCCCATGACGGTCATCAAGATCAATGCCATCACCGTCCCGGCAAACGCCGGGGACGAGCTGGCGAACCGCTTCGCCGCCCGCGCCGGGGCGGTCGACGGCCAGGACGGCTTCGAGGGGTTCGAGCTGCTCCGACCGACCGACGGGCGTGAGCAGTGGCTGGTCGTCACGAGGTGGCGGGACGAAGAGGCCTTCCGGGCCTGGGTCACCTCGTCCGCCTTCGTCCACGGCCATGCCGGTGCCGACGGGCCCGCGCCCCATGGCGGCCCGGTCTCGGTGGCGTCCGAACTGTGGTCCTACGAGGTCGCCGGCGGCGCGCCGGCCGGCGCCGCGGGCTGAGGGCGCCGGTTCGCCCCGGGGGACGTCTCCCGCCGATCCGGCGTCGCATGACGCGTCCGGCGGAGTCGCCGCCGGACGAACGATCGCCATGGCGGAGCCCCGACGCGCGATCACCCGGCCAACGCCTGAGGACGATCCGTTTGCATTATCATTAACCCTTGTGACCAGCAGAGAAGTGGCAGACCTCATCGATACTCCGGCCGCCATCCGGCACTGGGCCCGCGAGCGCGGCATCGGTGTCGCCGAGCGCGGCAGGAT
>DATKQY010000061.1:0-114757 GCA_035532475.1 Acidimicrobiales bacterium
CCCTCCACCACCTGGTTGCTCCGCCACTTCGCAGCGCTGCTCGAGGCCTCACCGAAGGGCCGTGTCATCGAGCTCGCCGACACGGCGCGGGCGCTCGGGCTCGGGGAGCGGTCCGGCCGCCACGCCCCCTTCGCTCGCACGGTCGGCCGAGCGATCGACTTCGAGATGGCCCAGCTGCGCGATTCGTCGACGCTCGCCGTGCGACGGCACCTGCCACCCCTCGCCCGGCGACACCTGGCGCGCCTGCCCGAGACGCTCCGCATCGAGCACGAGCGGCTGGCGAAGGCACCCGAGGAGTCCGGCGTCGAGCGGTTACGCAGGCGCGGCCGTCAGCTGGCGCTCAGCCTCCTCCAGCTCGGCGAGGACGTCGACGGCGCCGAGCGCCAGCTGATGCGCTGGCGCTTCCACCCGTCGCTCGCGCGCGAATGCGCCGCCTGGGCCGGCGATGAGCTCGCCGTGCGTCCGCGGCCCGACGCGCCGATCCCTCCGGAGCCCGGATCGGGGGCGGGGGCTCCTGCCGGCAAGGTGCGCGCCGCGGTGGCGTCCGCCTGAATCGAGGTCGCGGTGGCATCCGCCCGCAACATGACCTCGCGCCGACCGAGCCCCGCGATCCCGGCGCCGGGGACGGCGAGCCGCAGCGCACGCGAGGACACGCTCCGCCGGGTGGGCCGCCCGGCGGAGCGGTCAGCCCGTGCGAACGGGCGGTCGACGGTGGTGGGGAGGACTGAGAGGGGTGGCCGGGGTGGTGCGACGGGTCGCCTGCGGCGATAAGACGGAACGGACGCTCCACACTGCGACTGACGGAGCGCTCCGACCGTTGGGGGTGAGGCCCGGGGACACTGGCCGCACCACCCGACCGTGGCGTACAACGTCCCGGGTGGCGCCGCATTCCCGGCCGGCGGTGACCCGCCTCCTGGTGCCGGGCGCCTTCCCGGCGCGACGCTCGCCCGCACGAGCCGGTAGTTTCGTGCTGTGGCTACCGACGTGACCGACCTGACGTTCGAGAGCGAGGTCCTCGCCCGCTCCGAGGAGCACCCGGTCGTCGTCGACCTGTGGGCGGCGTGGTGCGGCCCGTGCCGGACCCTCGGCCCGATCATCGAGAAGGTCGTCGACGAGACGCAGGGAGCCGTCGAGCTCGTGAAGGTGAACGTCGACGAGAACCCCCAGATCTCGGCTGCCTTCCAGGTGCAGTCGATCCCCGCCGTCTTCGCCATCTCGGACCGCAAGGTCGTGGACGCCTTCGTCGGGGCGCTGCCCGAAGCGGCGGTGCGCGAGTGGGTGGAACGTCTCGTCAAGGCACCGAGCGAGGCTGACACCCTGGTCGCGCAGGGCGACGAGACCTCGCTGCGGCGGGCCCTCGAGCTCGAGCCCGACCATCCCGGCGCCGTCGTCGCGCTTGCGGAGACCCTGGTCGCGGCCTCCGAGCCCGACGAGGCGCTGAAGCTGCTCGCACGGATCCCCGAGAGCGAAGAGACGCGACGGGTCGGCGCGCTGGCACGGCTGGCGAAGTCGCCCGACGGCGCTGGAGCGCTCGACGCCGCCTCGGTCGAGCCCCGGCTCGACGAGCTGCTCGACAAGGTGAAGGGCGACGACGACGCCCGCCAGGAGTTCGTCGACATCCTCGAGACGATGGATCCGGGCGACCCCCGGCGCGACCACTACCGCCGGGCGCTCGCCTCCCGCCTCTTCTGAGCGCGGTCGCGTCTGCTCCCGTGGCACGACGTGCGGCCGGGCCGCAGACCGACGAGACCGGCGGCGCCACGCACGACGCTTCCGATCAGCCGGGCGTCCTCCGCGGCGTCGGGCCGGTCGTGCTCGAGCTCGGTGCTCACCGCTACGACCTCGACGTCCGCCCCCTCGTCATGGGGATCCTCAACCGGACCCCGGACTCCTTCTACGACAAGGGCGCGTACTTCGCGCTCGACAAGACCCTGCGGCGCGCCGACGAGCTCGTGGCCGCCGGTGCCGACATCCTCGACGTCGGGGGCGTAAAGGCCGGTCCCGGTCCCGAGGTGGCCGTCGCCGAAGAGCTCGACCGGGTCGTGCCCGCGGTCGAGGCCCTGGTCGCCCGCTTCGACGTGCCGGTCTCCGTCGACACCTGGAACGCCGAGGTCGCCGCGACCTGCTACGCCGCGGGAGCGGTGCTCGGCAATGACATCAGCGGGTTCGCCGACCCGCGATATCTGGATGCCGCGTCGGCAGCGGGCGCCTCGGTGGTGGCGACCCATGTGCGCCTGGCGCCGCGGGTCCCCGACCCCGAGCCCGCGTACCCGCGCGGCGACGTGGTCGCCGCCGTCGAGTCCTTCCTCGCCGATCGTCTCGCCCGGGCGATCGCCGCGGGGATCCCGGCCAGTCGTGTCGTGCTCGACCCGGGGCTGGACCTCGGCAAGACGGCCGCCCAATCCCTCGATCTCCTGCGCGCCTCGGCGCGCTTCGCGGCGCTCGGCCAGCCGCTGATGCTCTCGGCGTCGAACAAGACCTTCCTCGGCGTCGAGCTCGGGCTGACGATCGACGAGCGTCGCGACGCCTCGCTCGCCGCCGTGTCCCTCGGGATCGCGCGGGGATGTCGCGTGCTGCGGGTCCACGACGTCGCCGGGACCCGCCGTGTCGTCGAGGCCGTCGTGGCGGTGACCAGGAGATGAGCGCCGCCAGCCGCCGCCGCGCCGACGGGACGCCGCACCCCGTCTACGTGGTCCACGGCGACGACGCCGGGCTCGTCAGCCAGGAGCTGACCGCCCTGCTCGCCGAGCTCGGGCGTGACGACGCGTCGGGCCTCACCCCGGTCGAGGAGTACGGGGAACCGGGAAAGGACGACGACCTCGTCATCGGTCCCGTGCTCGACGCCTGCCGCACGCCCCCCTTCCTGGCCGACCGGCGCATCATCGTCATCCGCGATGCCGGGAACCTGGGCGTCTCCCAGGTGAAGGAGCTCGTCGCCTACCTGAACGAGCCGCTCGACACGACCGTCCTCGTCGTCGCGGTGTCGGGTCGCTCGGCTCCCGCCGCGCTCGTGAAGGCCGTCCGCAGCGCCGGCCTCGTGATCGACGCCGCCCCCGCCGGCACTGCCAGGGCCCGATCGCAGTGGTTCGCCGAGCAGCTCCACGGCGGGCCCGTGCGACTCGACGCCGCGGCGACGGCGCGCATCGAGGAGCACCTCGGCGAGGACCTCGCCCGCCTGGAGGGGATCCTTGCCTCCATGGCTTCCGCCTACGGCCCGGGCGCCCGTATCGGCCTCGAGCAGCTCGAGCCCTTCCTCGGCAGCGCGGGCGGCATCGCTCCGTGGGACCTCACCGACGCGATCGACCGCGGTGACGGCGCCGGCGCGATGGCGGCCCTCACCCGCCTCCTCGGCGCGGGCGAGCGCCACGGGCTTCAGGTGCTTGCGACGCTGCACCGCCACTACGGCGCGATGCTCCGCCTCGACGGCGCCGACGTCGCCGACGAGGCCGCTGCGGCGGCGCTCACGGGGATGAGCCCGTACCCGGCGAAGAAGGCCCTCCTCCAGACGCGCCGGCTCGGCCACGAGCGGGTGGCGAGGGCGATCACGCTGCTCGCCGACGCCGACCTCGACCTGCGCGGGCGGGTCGGCTGGTCGCCGGAGCTCGTCCTCGAGGTGCTCGTCGCCCGCCTCGCCCAGCTTGCCCGCCTGCCGGCGGGTACCGGTGGCGTGACCGCCCCGCGACACCGGTCATCGCGCCAGTGAGCGACGCTGCGGCCGACCCCGCCGCGCTGCTCGAGCTCGCCACCGCGATCGCCCGCGACGCCGGCGCGCTGCTGCGCCGCGCGAGCTCGGCGTCGGCTCGAGCGGCGAAGGAGCACGCCGCTCAGCGCAAGTCGTCGAGGACGGACCTGTCGACCGAAGCGGACCGAGCCAGCGAGCAGCTGGTGCGCGAGGCGATCGCGCGCGCCCGCCCCGACGACGCCCTCCTCGGCGAGGAAGGCGGGGCGACGCCCGGGTCCTCCGGTCTCACCTGGGTGGTGGACCCGCTCGACGGGACCACCAACTTCGTCTACGACTACCCCGCCTGGGCCGTGTCGATCGCCGTCGAGCGCGACGGGCGAGCGCTGGCCGGCGTGGTGCACGACCCTCAGCGCGGCGAGACCTTCGCCGCCGCGCTCGGCCGGGGAGCGACGCTGAACGGCGAGCGGCTCGCGCTCGGACCCGCGCCCCCGCTCGCCGAAGCGCTGGTGGCCACGGGTTTCTCGTACTCCTCCGAGCGCCGAGCCGCGCAGGCGAGGCTGGTCCCTGCGGTCGTCCCGGCGGTGCGGGACATCCGGCGCGGCGGCTCGGCCGCGCTCGACCTTGCGTACCTCGGCGCGGGCCGGCTCGACGCCTTCTACGAGGCCGGGCTGAAGCGCTGGGACCGTGCCGCGGGGCTGCTCGTCGCGAGCGAGTCCGGGGCGCTGCACACCGACCTCGAGGGCCTCGTCCCCGGCACGTCGACCCTGGTGGTGGCGCCGCCAGTGCTGTTCGAGGAGCTGTGCCGCCTGCTCGAGCGAGCCGGCACCGCCCCCGACTGACGACGCTGGCCCGCCGCGGTCCCCGCCGGACGCGGCGGGGCGGGGTGGGTCCTCGCTACCATTCGGGGGCTTTCCGGGCGACGGGTCCGGGGCGGTTGCCTGAGGAGGGCTGGGTGGAGTTCGACGTCGTCATCGAGATCCCGCGGGGTTCGCGCAACAAGTACGAGGTCGACCACAACACGGGGCGCATCCGGCTCGACCGGACCCTGTTCACGGCGACCCACTACCCCTCGGACTACGGGTTCATCGAGGACACGCTCGGTCGCGACGGCGACCCGCTCGACGCGCTCGTCCTCGTCGAGGAGCCGACCTTCCCCGGCTGCGTCATCGCGAGCCGCGCCGTGGCGATGTTCCAGATGACCGACGAGAAGGGCCCCGACGACAAGGTCGTCTGCGTCCCAGCCGACGACCCTCGCTACGACCGCTTCCAGGACCTCGCCGACATCGCCGAGTTCGATCTGCGCAAGATCCAGCACTTCTTCGAGGTCTACAAGGCGCTCGAGCCCGGCAAGCGGGTCGAGAGCGCCGACTGGGTCGGACGCGCGGCCGCGGAGTCCGAGATCGCCACCTCCCGCGAGCGCCTGAGCAGCCACTGAGGCTGCCGCGTCGGGCGCCGAGGGCGCGGGACCACCCGGCGCCGTCAGAGCTTGATCTTGAAGCGCTGCTCGATCGCGCCGACGACCGCCGTGCCGATGCGGACGTCGCCGGCGGGCGGGTCGATGTGGATACCGTCGGGGTCGCGCACCTGGACGGACTTGCCGCCCGGTCCCGGCAGGAACTGCGCGTAGTGCCCAGCAGCGTCCTCGAACAGCTTCCACGTCGAGAGGTAGACGACTCCGGGATGCGCCTTCGCCTGGGCGGCGTAGATCGTGTCGAGCACGGCCATGTCCGCGGAGAAGCGCGCTGAGGCCATCACCGGCATCCCGACCCACAGCACGTGCGCGCCGGCCGCCGTCGCCTCGTGCATGAGGGCGCCGACGCGGACGCCGTAGATCTTGCGCCAGGCGGCTGAGCCGAAGCCGTAGTAGGTCCCGCCGGCGTAGAAGCTCTGCGCGTCGTTGCCCCCGAGGAAGACCACGACGACACCGGGGTGGTACTCGGCGAGCTCGCCGGCGAGCGACAGGGGCCAGTTGTAGTAGGTGGTGTTGACGAGACCGGAGTCCCCGGTCGCCTTCGGGAGGACATGGACGTCGGCGTGGCCGCTGAGCACGTCGAGGAGGCCCGAGCCGAGGTCCTCGCCGAGCGAGTCGCCGATCTCCAACAGTGCGAGCGGGCGCGCTGCGCTCGGCTGTCGGACCGGCGGCGGGCCGGACCGGTGCAGGGAGGGCCCGGCCGTGGCGCCGGCCTGGGCGGACAGGCCCGCCAGCGCGACCATCGCTGCTGCCCCGACCCCCGCGCGCCGGGCCCGGAGGCCACGGCCGGTCCGCGGCGGTGGTCCGGGTTCGTTCCGGCGGCGTGCGTCGCTCACCTGGTCAGCCTCCTCAGATCGCTCCCGCGTCGGCTCCACCTAGATGTGCAGGTGCCAGGTCCGGTCGATCGCCGTGACGACGGCGCTGGCCAGGAGGTCCTCGCCCGCCGGCGGCGCGAGGTGGATACCGTCGGGGTCGCGCACCTCGACGAGGCTGCCCGACGCGTTCGGCAGGTACTCGGCATAGGCGCCCGAGGAGTTCTCGAACACCTTCCACGACGAGTCGTACGTCACGCCCGGATAGCGCGACGCCTGGCGCTGGTAGATCGCGTTCAGCTGCTCCATGTCGGCGTTCGTGACGGCGGCGCTCGGGCTCATGATCGGCATGCCGACCCAGAGCACCTGAGCGCCGGCCGCCGTCGCCTCGCGCATCATGGCGGCGACCCTCGCGCTGTACTGCTGCCGCCAGAAGGGGGTGCCGAACGAGGCGAGCCGACCGCCGGCGTCGAAGCCCTGGACGTCGTTGCCGCCGAGGAACACGACGACGAGACGCGGGTGCAGCGCCTTCAGCTCGACCTCGAGGCTCGCCGGCCAGTTGTAGTACGCGACGTTGGCGAGGCCCGTGTCGATCTTCGCGTCCTGCACGAGGTGGACGTCGAGATGGCCGGCGAGGACGTCGCCGAGGCCGTAGCCGAGGTCGACGCCGAGCGAGTCCCCGACCTCGAGCAGGGTCAGCGGCTTGGCCGCGCTCGGCTGCCTCAGCGCTGCGGGCCCCCGGGCCTCGGTGGTCGGCGTCACGGGGGTCGTCAGCTTCGGAGTGCTCGACCCCGACGGGGTGCTCGGCGGCGGCGGCGAGCTGCTGGCCGGCGTCGTCGGATGCGTGTGCGCCACGGTGCTCGTCGGGGGAAGCGCCACGGGTACGGTCCCGGCCGTCCCGGGACCGTTGCGACCGAGCGCACGGTTGGCGCCGTTCACGACCCGGTCGATCCCGAAGACCTCCTCGACGCGGGCGATCGGCCGCAGCACCGACATGGACACGCTGCGGCGGGTCCCCGGAGGCGAAGAACTCGCGGAGTTGTAGAGCTGGCGTGCGTCGAGCACGGTCCACAGGGCGAAGCACACGACCCCGACACCGAGGATCTCGCCGGCCGAGACGAGGCGGCGGCGACGGCGCGGGTGCTGGCGCGGCCGTGGCCTCGCCGTCGTCCGCGCCTCGTCCGCCCGTCCGGGCACGGCGACCCTAGCCACAGCAGGCACGAGCAGCAGGCCGGGAGGTGTCGGCGCGCCGGGACGCCGCGGCGCTCGGCTCGAAGTATTGGCTGGCTGGGGTGAAGCCCAGGCGCACGGACGGGACCCTCTCAGAACCTGAAGTAGATGAACGGGGCGACGCCGGCGGGGCCGAGCGTGGTGATGACGAGGAGCGACACGCCGAGCATCGCGCCTTTGGCGACCGTGCCGAGCGCGGCGAACGCCTCCTGGACCCGTATGCCGAGGCCGCTCGGCATGTACTGCAGCGCGAGCGATCCGACGATGGTGAGGACGACCGGCCATCGCACGAGCGGCGCCGGCTCGCCCCACGTCGAGAAGAGTCGCCCGAGGAGCGTGAACGCGCTCGGGAAGGTGTCGGCCCGGAAGAAGACCCAGCCGAGGCAGACGAGCTGGAAGGTGGCGATCCGCTGCCACCAGATGGCAGCGGTCGACTCGGGCTGCGGCGGCAGGCCCCGCGCGACCCGCCGGCTCCGCTTCCAGTGCCCGACGCACTGGCCGAGGCCGTGCAGGCCGCCCCAGGCCACGAAGGTCCACGCCGCTCCGTGCCAGAGGCCGCCGAGGAGCATCGTGATCATGATGTTGCGGTACATCGTCGCGCGCGAGCCGCGGTTGCCGCCGAGGGGGACGTAGACGTAGTCCCGCAGCCACGACGACAGCGTCATGTGCCAGCGGCGCCAGAAGTCCTGCAGCGACCGGGCGGTGTAGGGCTTGTCGAAGTTCTGGGGGAAGTGGAAGCCGAGCAGCAGGGCGCAGCCGATGGCGATGTCGGTGTAGCCGCTGAAGTCGCAGTAGATCTGCACGGCGTAGCCGTAGATCGCGATGAGGATCTCCGGGGCGCTGTGGAGCGAGGGGTTGTTGAACACGGGGTCGACGATCGCCGAGGACACGTAGCTCGAGATCACGACCTTCTTGAACAGTCCCCCGAAGATCAAGTAGGCGGCCCGGGGCAGGTCGATGTAACGGGGGTCGCGCTGGCGGGCGCGGGCGATCTGGGGAAGCAGGTCCGCGCCGCGCACGATGGGTCCGGCAACGAGGTGCGGGAAGAAGGAGAGGAAGACGGCGACGTCGAGCGAAGGCGCCGGGGCGAGATGGCGGCGGTAGATGTCGAACACGTACGAAAGGCCCATGAACGTGAAGAAGGAGATCCCGACCGGCTCGGCGACCTGGACAATGGGAAGCGGGGTGCCGTGGAGGCCGATCCGGTGCAGCGCGTTGTCGACGGTGACCGTAAAGAACGTGGCGTACTTGAACCACCCGAGCAGGCCGAGCTCCGCGACGAAGGTCGCGACCAGCCAGCCCCGCCGGGCGCGGTCCGTCGTCGCACGGTGCAGCAGCCGGCCCCCGAGCGCCGTGAAGAGCGTCGCGGCGACGAGGAGGAAGACGAAGCGCCAGTCCCACCACGCGTAGAAGACGTAGCTCGCGAGGAGCATGAAGACCTTCCACTGCCGGGGGAAGGGGGCGATGAGCCAGTTGCCGATGAAGACGATCCCGAAGAAGATCGCGAAGTCAGTCGTCGGGAACAGCACGCGCGGACGGCTCCTCGGTGTGGCGCCCCTCGCCACCGGAATCAGCACACTACCGGGCGCGCCCGCCCTTCTCAGTGCACTCCCAGGAGCTTTCTTCACGCCGAAGGCCCTGGTGGCGACGGGACCGGTCACCCGGTGCCGCGGAAAACTGATGCTTGCCCGGGCCGCAACGTGGGCGTAACATCGCGGTCCGCTAACGGGACTTGGCGAACTTCCGGTCGACCAGTCGGTAGCGCCCGAGCGGTGGGGGTCGTGCGGGCTTGTGAACAAGTGCACAAGCGCGACCGGAGGCGCAGCGCCGACACGAGGAGGAGGCAACGTGGCCCTCACCTGGAACCGCTCGATCGAGTGGGACAGTGAAGATTGGCGCACCCGCGCGTCATGCCGCGATACGGACCCTGACCTGTTCTTTCCGATCGGCACGACCGGTCAGGCGATCGAGCAGATCGAAGCGGCGAAGGCGGTATGCGGCGACTGCGAGTCCCAGGCCGCATGCCTGGAGTTCGCCCTCGCCACGAACCAGGAGTCCGGCGTGTGGGGATGCACCTCGGAGGAGGAGCGCCGCAAGCTCCGCAAGGCCTGGCTCGCGCAGCAGCGCCGAGCCTCCTGATCGGGCGCGGCCCCCGGCCGCGCCGAACCCGTGCCCACGTCCGGCCGGCTGGTCCGCCTGCGCCGACCAGCCCTGCTAGCGGTCTCCGTTCCCGCTCTCGCTCCTGGCGCGCTCGGCGGGCGGCGTGCCGAGCGGCACGCTCAGGCGCACCACCGCGCCGCCGTCGCTCTCGATCGTGATCGTGCCCCCGAGCTGGCTGCACACGAGGTCGCGCACGATCGCCAGGCCGAGGCTGCGGGTCCTGTCGATGTCGAAGCCCTCCGGGAAGCCCGCGCCGTTGTCCCGCACCTCGACGGAGAGTTCACGCCCGTCGTTCGCGAAGCCCAGCTGGACCTCGGGCGAAGGCTGGTTGCCCCCGACGAAGGCGTGCTCGACCGCGTTCTGCAGCAGCTCGGCGATGACGACGGCGAGCGGCGTGGCAACATCGGCGACGAGGTCACCGGCGTCGCCGGACACCCGGACGGCCGCCTCCTTCGCCATCACGCTCGACGCCCGGGCGAGCTGGGCGAGCGCGGGCACGATCTCGTCGAAGGGCACCTGCTCGCCGGGCTCGCGGGCGAGGATCTCGTGGACGAGGGCGATGGCGCGGATGCGCCGCTCGGCCTCGAGGAGCGCCACCTTCGCGGAACGGTCGTCGACGCGGCGGGACTGCAGCCGCAGGAGCGAGGAGATCGTCTGCAGGTTGTTCTTCACGCGGTGGTGCACCTCGCGGATCGCCGCGTCCTTCGACAGGAGCAGGCGGTCCCGTCGCCGCACGTCGGTGACGTCGCGCAGCAGCGCCGCCGCGCCGGTGACCTCGCCCTCGTCGATGAGCGGGATGCTGCGGACGAGGACGATGACGTCCGGCCGGCGCTCTATCTCCTCGATGACCGGCCGCCGGTACTCGAAGGCGAGCGAGATGGCCTCGGACTCGATCCCGAGCTCGGCGAGGCTCGAGCCGACGATGGCCGACACGATCCCCATCCGGTGGAGCGCGTTCACGGCGTTTGGTGAAGCGAAGCTGATGCGCTGCTCGGCGTCGAGCACGAGGACCCCGTCGCCGACGCGCGGCGCCTCCTCGATCGCCGCGTCGTCGCTCACGAAGGGGAACAGGCCGGAGCTCACCATCGCGGCGAGCCGCTCGAAGAGGCGGACATAGACGCGCTCGAGCCCGCCGGTGCGCCGCCCGACCGTCGGGGACCACACCCGCGACAGCACGGCGATCACGTCGCCCTGCCAGCGGACGGGGATGCACTGGTAGCGCACGACGACGCTCTCGTCGCGCTCGACGGGCCGCTCGCCCGTCAGGGTCGTGCCGAGGCGCCACGAGTCGAGCACGAGCGGGAGCTCCTCCGCCGCGACGACATGGCCGACGAGGTCGAGCTCGAACAGCGTCTGGCTCGTGGTCGGTCGCATCTGGCCGAGTACGACGAAATGCAGCCCGTGCAACGCACCGTTCGAGGCGTTCGCGCCACGGTCGTGCCCGTGCCCGTGCCCGTGCCCGTGCCCGTGGCCACCGGTCGCGGCCGGCTCGGCGACGGCGAGCGAGAACTCGTCGAGCGGCACGTACAGCAGCAGGTCGGAGAAGGAGAGGTCGGCGAGGAGGGACCAGGAGGCCATCAAGCGCTCGAGGTGCTGGCGCGCCCCGATGTCGAGGCCCGTGTACTGGCGCGCGAGGTCGGCTGGCGAGGTCATTGCCCGCCCGGACCGCCGGGACCGGACACCGACGTGGCGCCGGTCCCCCCGGCGCCCGTCGGCGTCGGCTGTTCCGCCCCGTGCGCGGGGGGCGGGGCGGGACCGGAGATGGGCACGTCACGACCGGTCCTCGAGCGGAAGGCCCGGAGCGTCTCGTAGCCGGCGGCCCGCGCCATCGCTGCCAGCTCCGCGGCGCGATCGGCCACGTTCGCCACGCCGTGGCTGTCCGAGGCAGTCGTCACCGGCACGTCGCGCTCGGCGAATCGGGCCAGCAGCGCCGGTGCCGGGTACGCCTCGGCGGCCGGCTTGCGCCAGCCCGCGGAAGAGATCTCCGCCGCGAGGCCCGAGGCGGCGGCGGCGGCGGCCATCCGGTCGTGGCACTCCTCGAGCAGCGCCTCCGACGGCCGGCGCCCGGCCACCTTGGCGAGGTCGGGATGGGCCAGCACGTCGCACGCCTTCGTCGCGGCCAGCTCCTCGAGCGCCTCGGTGTAGCGCCGCCACGTCTCCTCGGTCCCCCGTCGGTCCCACTCCCCCATCGACACGGCGTCGTCCAGGTTGTCGAACATCCACGTGCCGAGCCAGTGGACCGAGCCGAGGAGCACGTCGAAGGGGTAGCCGGCGAGCAGGCGCCCGACCTTGTCCATCAGGCCCGGGTAGTAGTCGACCTCCAGCCCGAGCACCACCGGCAGACCGGCCGCGCGTGCCGCCAGCGCGGCTTCCACGTACTCGTCGAGGTCTGCCGTCGCGTGGTGCTCGAAGTACGCCGCGATCGTGTCGCGAAGCGCCGGGTCCGGCTCCGAGCGCCAGAACTCTCCGACGGCGCCGCGCACCGCGCTGAAGCGGAAGAGGTGCTCGGTCAGGGCGAGCTCGTGGACACCGTTCGCCGCGGCGCGCTCGCAGTAGGCGGCGAGGCGCTCCAGTCGCTGCTCCGTCGGGTCGGCGCGCTCCGCGTGCGGCCAGAGGTGCACGTGGTAGTCGAGCACACACCCATGGTAGGTCGGACCTACGCCGGCCCCCCGCTCGGGCGCTGCGCGCCCTCGAACAGACGCGCACCGATCTCGAGGAGACCGTCGACGTCGACCACGTCGCGGGCGAGGTGGGGGACGGTGACCGTCACCTGGTGCGCAGCTGCCAACTCCTCGAGCACCTCCGCCTCACGCTGGGCCACGAGGCGGAAGTCGGCGAAGCTGCGGCCGACCTCCTCGAGGACGCGGCGGAGCTCGGTCAGCTCGCCCGGTGATGGCGGCGTGCGCCCGGCGCGCGTGCCGGCGAGCCCGGCGGCGAGGGCCTCGGCGTCGGACTGCAGGGCGTCGGCGACGGCCGCGGCGTCGGGATCGCGCAACGAGGCCGGGAGGACCTTGTTCGCGACGAGCAGGCCGAGGTGCAACCGCCGGGCTGCCAGCTCCGCGGCGAGCCGCTCCGCCTCGAGGGCTGGCACGGTCTCGAGGGTCGTGACGACCATGAAGGTGGTGTGGGCCTCCCGGAGCAGCGCGCTGACGCTTCGCGCCCGCGCCGCGAAGCCGTCGTACATCGCTTGGAAGAGCAGGAAGAACTCGCCGACGTCCTCGAGGAACTGGGTGCCGAGGATCCTGTCGGCGACCTGGTAGAAGGGGCGGGAGGCGAGGCTGACGAGTCGCGAGCGGTACGGCGCGATGAGCCAGCGCAGCAGTCCGGAGCCGAAGAACTCCGCCATGCGCTCGGGCGCGTCGAGGAAGTCGAGCGCGTCGTTCGAGGGTGGCGTGTCGACGACGAGGAGGTCGTACTCACCCTCGGCGTGCAGCTCGTAGAGCCGCTCCATCGCGATGTACTCGTGGCTCCGGGCGAAGCGTCCGGTGATGTTGCGGTAGAGCGGGTTGCCGAGGATCTGCCGGGCGGTCGCCGCGTCGGGGGCGTGCCTGCGGACGAGCGCGTCCCAGGACTGCTTCGTGTCGAGCATCGCCGCCCAGAGCTCGCCCTTCGGCCGCACGCCGGAGGCGGCGAACGCCGAGGCCGGCACGCGACGCGCCTCGTTGCCGAGGCCCTCGACGTGGAGGGCGTCAGCCAGCCGCCGGGCCGGGTCCACCGTCAGCACGAGCACCCGCCCGCCGCTTCGGGCTGCGGCGCCCGCTGCCAGCGCGGCCGAGACCGTCGTCTTGCCGACGCCGCCCGGGCCGCAGGCGATGACGATCTCCTTCGCCGCGAGCAGCTCCTCGAGCCCGCCCGTCTGCCGGCGGGCGGTCACTCGCCGAGCTCCTCCGCGAGCGAGTCGGCAACGAGGCGGATCGCCCGCGGCCCGTGTGCCCTCCCGAACAGATAGGGGAGCATGAGCATCGGCACCTCGGACGGGACCGCCTCGCGCAGGCGGGCGAGATGCTCGGCGCCGCTGCGACGCACCCGGACGGCGAGGCGCGCGGCATCGAGGACCTCCTGCACGGGGCCGACCTCGTGCCCGGCCAGCGCGGCGAGCGCGGCGGGTCCGCCCCCGGAGGCGAGCGACTCGAAGGCCTCCTCCTCGCTGCGCCCGAACAGCTCGGGCAGGACGCGGTTGGCGACGAGCGCGGCAAGGTCGACGCCCGTCTCGTCCCGAAGCCGACGGGCGAGGTCGACGGCCTCGTTGACCGGCATCTCCTCCGGCGTGGCGACGATGCAGACCCCGGTGCGCGCGGGGTCGCTCAGGATCTCGAGCATCCACTGCGTCTGGGAGCGGACGGCCCCGACCCGGACGAGCTCGTTGATGCCGACCGGCGCGGCCAGCTGGCCGACGATGTTCCCCGTCGCCGAGGCGTCGACGACGACGAGGTCGTAGTGACGCTCGCGCACCTCGTAGCAGAGCTTGCCGACGGTGAGGATCTCGCGCACGCCGGGCGCGGCGGTCGCGACGAAGTCGAACGCGCTCGCCACCGGGCCGATCCTGCCGACGGTCGGGATGCGCAGGTTGAGCCTCAGGTACTCGCGAAGCGACGCCTCGGTGTCCATCGACATGGCGAACAGTCCCTCGGCGACCTTGCGCGGCACGAAGCCGGTCGGCCCGCACTCGTAGGCGGCCGCGACGTCGCCCTTCGGCTCCATCTCGCAGACGAGCGCCCTGCGGCCGCGCGAGCTCGCCAGCAGCCCGAGGGCCGCGGCGACCGTCGTCTTCCCCACGCCGCCCTTGCCCGTCACGAACACGAGCCGGCGGTCGACCAGGCTGGCGCTCACCGGACTGCCCAGCCCGCCACGCGGCCGACGGCCGCTTCGGGGCCCGGACGCCTAGCGGGCGCCGAAGCCGACGCGCCGCTCGTCACTCGCCGTGACGACCTCGACCCACGCGACCTTGGCGCTCGGGACGCCGACCCGCCGGCCGCGCTTGTCGGTCAGCCAGAGGACGCCGTCGGGCTCGCCGAGCGCGCGCTCGATCGTGGCGAGGACCTCGTCGCTGCTCGCGTTGTCACCGAGCTCGATGTCGAGCTCCTTGGCCGTCTGGATGATCCCGATCCGCACGTCCACCACGTCGCTCCTCTCGGACACCTCGGCGACATCGTAGGGGCAGCGCGCCCCGCCCATTTCCCCTCGCTGGCCCCGGCCGGACGGCGATGCTGCGGCCGGTCCCCCCTCCGGTAGGATGGCCGTGCCGATCCTGGAGAGGGAGGCGCCATGTGGGTAGTGGCTGGAGTGCTTCTCGGCCTGGTGGTGCTGGCCTCGCTGGCCGGCTTCCACACCGGGCCGCACGGCCACGTGGCCGCCGGCGTCATCGGCGTCGTCGCCGCGGGATGGCTGCTCGCGATGTGGGCGAGCGGACAAGGCCGCCCGCTTCTTTACGTGCTCTTCGCAGCGGACCTCGTGGTCTCCGTCGGCGTCGCCACGTCCGCGTGGCGCGGCATCGCCGCGCTTCGCTCCCGACCCGCGTCGGGCGCGCCAGGCACGCTGGCGGGGGCGGAGGGCGTCGCGCTGAGCGACCTGCGACCTGACGGGATCGTTCGAGTCCGCGGGGAGACTTGGTCGGCGACGGCGCTCAACGGCCACGTGAGCGCCGGGACCCCGATCCAGGTGATCCAGGCCGACGGCGTGCGCCTCGGCGTATGGGGCGAGGAGGTCCTGCGAGAGGACCCGCCCCGTCAAGGCGTACCCGCCTCCACCACGGCTGTCGGCCCGGTTGCCGATGCGGGGGACGTGTCGCGGCCCGCCGGCACTGTGGTGGAAAGCTCCCCTGAAGCCAGGGCGACGGGGGCGGATGAAGGGAGCACCCGGTCGTGATCATCGGGATCGTCGTAGCGGTCGTCGTCCTCGCGCTGCTGTTCGGCGGAGGGCTGGCCGTCAAGATCGTCAAGGAGTACCAGCGGGTCGTGCTGTTCCGGCTGGGCCGTGCCGTCGGGACGAGAGGACCGGGGCTGGTGCTCGTGAACCCCGTGATCGACCGCGTCAGCTGGGTCGACCTGCGCGAGCAGTACCTGGAGGTGCCGCACCAGACGGCCATCACGGCCGACAACGCGCCGATCTCGATCGACTTCATCATCTTCTACAAGGTCGTCGACCCCTCGGTGTCCGTCCTCGCGGTGCAGAACTTCGCGGGCGCCGCGCTGAACGTCGCGGCGACCACGCTGCGCAGCGTGGTCGGCGACATGCCCCTCGACGACGTGCTCTCGAAGCGCGAGGACATGAACGCCTCGCTCCGGGTCCGCCTCGACGACGTGACGGAACGCTGGGGGGTGAAGGTCACGAACGTGGAGGTCCGAGAGGTCAATCCCCCACCGGGGGTCCTCGAGGCGATGACGCGGCAGATGTCCGCGGAGCGGACGAGGCGTGCCCAGGTCACCGAGGCCGAAGGCCAGAAGTCCGCGGCGATCATCGGCTCGGAGGGCGAGCGCCAGGCGGCCATCACCATCGCGGATGGCAAGCAGCAGGCCGCCGTGCTCGCCGCAGAGGGCGAACGCCAGGCGACGCTGCTGCGCGCCCAGGGGTTCGCCACGGCGCTCGACGCGATCCTTCAGGTGGCGAGGGGGCTCGACAACAACACGATGCTGCTCCAGTACCTGGAGACCTTGAAGCAGGTCGGCGCCTCGCCGTCGACGAAGTTCATCGTGCCGATGGAGCTGACCGGCCTGCTCAACGGACTGCGGGGCATGCTCCCCGGGCCGGGCGCGAGCAGCGGCGATGGGACTGCGACAGCTCCGGCAGCCCCGGCAGGGCCGCCCAGCGCCTGAGGTCGCCCCCGAGCGGCGAAGGCCGGGCGCCGCTCCGCTCGCTCAATTGAACGTGGCCGGCACCCCGGATCGGGTTCCTCGCGCACCAGACGACCCGGCGCGCCGGGGGCCGAACGCGTCGCCCCGCCCGAGCTGGCCGAGCGCGGCATCCAACGCGTAACGATCGGTCATCCCGGCGACGTAGACGACCGCTTCGCGCACCGCCGCCGCCGAGCCGGGCGGATGGGCGCCGCGCGCGGTGGTACCCGGGATGCGACCCGGCTCGGCCGCGAAGTGGTCCACGAGCGCCCTCAGGACCTCGACGAGCGCCCGGGACTGCGAGAGGGATTCGGGTCGAAGGTAGATCCGCTCGTGGTTGAAGCGCCGGAACTCCCCGAGCGTCTCGGCCAGTTCGGCCGGCATCCCGACTTCGCCCACCTCGAGGCTGCCTTCGACGAGGCCGGTGATGAAGACGTCGAGCTGCTCGGACCGGCGCGCGCCGCAGCGGTCGCGGACGATGTCGGGCAGCGAGGAGGCCTCGACGACGCCCGCGCCGAGCGCGTCCTCGAAGTCGTGGCAGACGTAGGCGATGCGGTCGGCCCAGCTCACCACCTCGCCCTCAGGCGTGGACGGTGCCGGCCGCGACCAGGAATGGTTCCGGATGCCGTCGAGCACCTCGGCGGTCAGATTCAAGGGAGCCAGCACCACGTCCGCCCCGAAACAGGCGTGGTCGTAGCCGCCGTCGAGGTAGGGGGAGAAGGCGTCCTCGCTCGCGTGCCCACCGGGGCCGTGGCCGCAGTCGTGCCCGTAGGCGATCGCCTCCGCGAGCGCGACGTTCAGCCGGAGGGCTCGGGCCACCGCCGCGGAGACCTGCGCCACCTCCAGCGCGTGCGTGAGCCGCGTCCGTTGGTGGTCGTCGGGGAAGACGAACACCTGCGTCTTGCCAGCGAGGCGACGGAACGCCGTCGAGTGCAGCACACGGTCGCGATCGCGCTCGAAGCAGGTGCGCATCGGGTCCGGCTCCTCGGCAGCGGCGCGACGCCCGGCGCCCCGGGAACGGGTCGCCCCGGGAGCCAGCTGGGCGTCCTCCGCCGCCTCTCGGTCGATGCGGTCGCACCGGCCGACACGCCCGAGGAGCGCGGCCGAGTCGGCGTGCGCCAGCACGAGGCGGGACCCCGCCCTTCGGTTCCCCGCCATCGTCGCGGCCCATCCGGCTGACCGGTCGTGCGTCCTATCGATCCCGCTCATCAGCCCAAGCGTACCGAGCGGGTGCCTCGCGAGGCCCGACGGGCGCCCGCGTGCACGCCTCGGCCGGGAGACGATCGCGCAACGATGCGACAATGTCGCCGTACGCAGCGCCGCCAGGGGCGCTCGCTCGGCTCGCAGCCAACCCGGTGCGGACCAGGAGGACCGGTGGAGAAGAGAGAGGAATGGCTGGCACGGGCCTTCGTCGAGCTCGCCGATGCGCGTTCCGGCGAGCTCGACCTCGATGGCCTCCTCGCTTTGCTCGCCTCGCGCTGCTCGGAGCTGCTCGGCGAGAGCGAGGTCGGCGCGGCGATCGCCGACGAGCGGGGCCAGCTGCGGGTTGCCGCGGCCTCAAGCGAACGAATGAAGGTGCTGCAGCAGTTCGAGCTCCAGAACGACGACGGTCCGTGTCTCGACGCCTACCGGGGCGGCGCGCACGTCCTCAACCAGGAGCTGCAGCGCTCCGCTGAGCGATGGCCGGCCTTCGCGCCGATGGCCCGGGTCGTCGGGTACTCGACGGTCAGCGCGCTGCCGATGCGCCGGCACGACGAGACCGTCGGTGCCGTCGGCATCTTCCTCACCACAGCGCGTGAACTGTCGAGGCGGGACGTCCTCCTCGCCCAGGCGCTCGTCGACGTCACGACGAGCGCCATCCTCCGCGAGCGTGAGGTGCTGCGGACGGCCGATCTCGCCCATCAGCTCCAGACGGCACTCGAGACGCGGGTGGCGATCGAGCAGGCAAAGGGCGTTCTGGCCGAGCGACTGCGGCTCGACATCGACGAAGCGTTCGCGTTAATTCGGGGTTACGCGCGTCGCCACAATCGCAAAATGGCCGAAATCGCGCAAGGAATAGTCGAGGGGTCACTCTCCGTGGGCAATCCGCGTCCAGCCGAGAGCACTCCTCGCACGCCTTAGGACAATTGTTACCGCATCTGAACAGGCATTTCGCTTTCCCCACGTGCGATCTCGCAGCTTGAACCCCTGCTCACGGGGCGTGCCTTGGCAACGCGCTTACTTATTCGGCATTAGTTACTACACCCCCTAGCGGAATGGGCGCGATTGCTGTACCTTTCGTGCGTACCCGTTGCAGTCCCTGTTGGTTATCGCCCCGGACCCCGGCGATGACAAGCCCGAGCCACCCAAGCCCCTGGTGGCTCACCGCGAGGAGATCAGACGGAGGGCGACACCATGTCGCACCGTTCTGGCGGCCTTGCCCCTGCGCCGCAGCCCGGACACACTCCGAGCGCGCGCCCGGCTGGCACGCCCGGTACGCAAGTTCTCGACATCGCACCCCGTGAGGTGCTCGACCCGTCGCCCGAGGCACGGGTTCCCGGGTCCTCGGTGACCCGCGAAGAGGAGGTGCACGCCGCTCACTCGGGCCCCGGCGCGCGCCGGCAGGAGGGCGGCACGCTGACGAGCCGGCGCTCCCTACGGCGTGGGGACGAGTCGCCAAGGCGGGGCTCCGCCGGCGCGCTACGCCTGATCTGCCACGACGTGGCGGGCGCGGCGGTCACCGTCAAGCTCCTCGCCGAAGGCATCCGTCAACGGGGGGAGTTCCACGAGGACTCCCTCGAGCGGCTGGACTGCATCGTCCGCGAGGCGCAGTGGATCGCTGAGCTGAGCGGGCGCGCGTTGGAAGGCGCGCAGGATGTGGGCGAGGTCCGACTCGACTCACTGGTCGCCCAGGCCGTTGCGAGCGCGCGCTATGTCCACCGCACGAGCGTCGAGGCCGACCTCAGCCCGGCGGCGGTGACGAGCACGCCGCTCGCCATCTGGCGACTGGTCACGAACCTGATCGAGAACGCCTGCCGCGCGGCCGGGCCCACCGGCCGGGTCCGTGTCTGCGTGAGCGCCTCCGGGGCGATAGCGCGGCTCTCGGTCTCCGACTCCGGCCCGGGGCTCCGCATCCCCGAGCTCCACGCGATGGCGGCAGCCCCGGCCCAGCCCGGATCGGGTCACCGCCGGGGCCTCGGCCTTCGCGTGGTGACCGACATCGTGCGCGAGTGCCGCGGCCAGCTGCTCACCGAGCCTCCCGCGCTCGGCGGAACGACGCTCATCGTCGACCTGCCGCACGCGCCCCGCCCCGAAGCCCCGATCCCCCTCTGCGCTGACCCACAAGGAGCTGTGCGATGAGACTTCTCATCTGCGATGACCACCTGATGTTCAGCGAGGCACTGGCCTCGCTGCTGAAGGCCCGCGGCCACAGCGTCGTCGGCTGCCCGACGACGCCAGAGGGGGCGGTTGAGCTCAGCCAGGAGGAGGAGGTGGACGCGATCATCTGCGACCTCCACTTCCCCGGGATCGACGGGTCACGATCGGTCTCGTTCCTGCGCGCCGCCCGCCCCGACACGCCGATCGTCGTCCTCACCGCGGACCCCGACCTCCGGCTCCTGCGTGAGGCGGCGCTCGGAGGTGCCGACGGCATCGCGCTGAAGATCGAAGGGGTCGAAGAGCTCGAGCGTGTGCTCCTCGAGGTGACCTCCCCCCTGTTCACGATGGTGCGGGGGTCGTCCCCCGCACGCGAGCGGGGCTGGTCGCGGCGGGCGCGGGCCCTCGACCGCGGTCCCTCCCGCTACCGGATGGACGAGCTCCTCACCGCGCGGGAACGTCAGGTCCTCGAGCATCTCGTGCGCGGAGACGACACCTCCGCCATCGCGACGTCCCTCGGCGTCGGCACCGCGACGATCCGTACGCATCTGCAGAACCTGTTCATGAAGTTCGGGGTCCACTCCCGACTTGAGCTGGTCGCGTACGCGATCCGTACGGGAATCGTCCGAGTGGAGAGCGGGTCGCGCGACCCCTCCCGCAGTGCGTAGGCCGGAGGCTGCGATGATGCTCGAGGCCACTGCTGAGCAGGCGGGCAGCCGGGCTACCGCGGACGGTGGAGTTCACATCGTCATGGGCGGTACGGCTCCACACTTCGCGTTAGGAAGTTCGTCCCAGAGGAGGTTGGCGTGAGCAGCCTCCCGGAACACACTTCATACGTGCACCAGACGACCGTGATGATTGTCGACAGCCACCCCGTGCTCTGCGAGGCGCTGACCAACCGCTTGTCGGAAGAGGCCGACCTGCGGGTGCTCGCCACCGCCTCGTCGGCGACGGGTCTCGTCGAGCTCGTCGCGATGCATCGTCCGCAAGTGCTAGTGCTCGACGCGGAGCTGGGCGAGGCGAACGGCGCCGCGCTCATCCGTCAGATCCGAACGACCCAGCCGGGAACCGCCATCGTCCTCCTCACATGCAACGAGGACGCCGACAGCGCCGCGCACGCCATGCGCATGGGCGCCACGGCCTTCGTGTTGAAGGTGGCTCCGGTCCAGGACCTGCTCACCGCGATCCGCTGGGCAGGCCAGGGCGAGATGTGGATGTCGCCGCCCCTGTTGACGAACCTGTTCAGCGAGATCAGGACGCGCTCGGGCGGCGAGCGCACCCGCAGCCGGCTCTCCCAGCTCACCCAGCGTGAGCTGGAGGTGCTCGAACTGCTGGTCGAAGGGCTCAGCCACGCGGCAATCGCCAAGCGGCTGCACCTCGCGGTCAACACGGTGCGCACGCACACCCACAACCTGCAGACCAAGCTGAACGTCCACTCCAACCTCGCCGCAGTGTCGGTCGCACTCGACGAAGGACTCCGACCCAAGTAAGCGACATCCGGCCGAGCCACCCGCCGGTACGTCACCAGGGGGGGCGCAAGCCCATTCCCTGGCACTCGGCCTCGACTTGCACTGTCCCTGCAAGGCGAGGAATACAAAGGAAGGCCCAAACAATGTCCGTCCCTCACGCAGCTGAAGTGCCCCAGGCAGGCGAGATCCTCCTCGAGCACCGCCGGCAGAACGGTGCCCGGGACGTCGCAGCCTCGCTCGAACCGGTGGCCCGCGTGAACCCGAAGGGGTTCCCCGCGGAGGTCGCCCAGGGGCGCTCGACCGTCAGTCTCGTCATCCCGGCGAAGAACGAGGCGCGTAACCTGCCGAACGTTCTCGACCACCTGCCGTCCTGCATCGACGAGGTCATCCTCGTCGACGGCCGGTCCTCGGACGTCACGAAGGTCATCGCCGCGACGTGCCGTCCCGACATCCGGATCATCAGCGAGCCGGGACCTGGCAAGGGGCTGGCGCTGCGCGCCGGCTTCGCGGCCGCCCGCGGGGACATCGTCATCGCGATGGACGCCGACGGCAGCATGTCTCCTGCGGAGATCCCCCAGTTCATCTACTTCCTGGAGCACGGCTTCGACTTCGTGAAGGGTTCGCGCTTCATCGGTGGCGGCGGTTCGCTCGACATCACGACGATCCGTCGCATCGGCGACCGGGCGCTTCTGTACGCGGCCAACTTCATCTACCGGGCGAAGATCACCGACATCAACTACGGGTTCTACGCGTTCAAGCGCCAGTACCTCGAGCACCTTGACCTCCGCTCCTCGGGCTTCGAGATCGAGGCGGAGCTGATGATCAGGGCGCTCAAGGCGGGGCTGCGAATCGCCGAGGTGCCGAGTCTCGAGATGCCCCGCCGTGCCGGTCGCTCCAACCTCCACGCCTTCCAGGACGGTCAGCGGGTGCTGCGAACCCTGCTCTCCGAACGGAAGCGCCCGACCTCGCTCCCCCAGCCCTCGCGAGCGAACGGGCTGTCATGACCGCGACGGCCGATTTCGGCCGTCGCGTGGTGGCGCCGCCGCGTATCGGCGCGCGGGATTCTGGGCCTGCCGCCGGCGCGGCGGGCACATTCCGGCCTGTCCTGGTGCTGGAAGCAGAGCTCGAGCGCGGCCTGCGGGACGTACTCGATGCCGTGCAGCACCGGGGCACGAAGACCGCGGGCACACCACGCGCCGCGCTCGTGCTCGTGAGGATCCACAGCCACCCGCTCGGCCTCGTCGCGCTCGACCTCGAGGCGGACGACCCATCGAGCGCGTGGCCGATCGCGGTCCGCAGCCGCGTCGGCGCCGCGCTCGACGCCCACCTCGGCACTGACGGTCTCGACGGCTACGACATCTGGGGGGGTGCGCCTGCGCTGCAGCCGGCGTGCCTCGCGGAGCGGCGCGCCGCGCTCGCCGCGGCACGACCGGTGACGGTGATCATCGCGACGAGGGAGCGCCCGGCCCGCCTGGCGCGCTGCCTCGACTCGTTGCTCGCGCTCGAGTACCCGGACTTCGACGTCGTCGTCGTCGACAACGACCCGGAGACGGACGAGTCGAAGCGCCTGGTCGAGACGCGCTACGTCCCGACGGGCCGCGTCCGCTACGTACGCGAGACCGAGCGCGGCCTCGGCGCCGCGCACAACTGCGGGCTCAAAGAGGCGCGCGGCGAGATCGTCGCGTTCACCGACGACGACGTGCTGGTCGACGGGCACTGGCTGAGCGAGCTCGTGATCCCCTTCGTCGCGGACCCGAACGTCGGCGCCGCGACCGGGCTGATCGTCCCCGCCGAGCTGGAGACGCCCGCACAGGTGATGCTCGAGGCGCACGGCGAGTTCTCGAAGGGCTTCACGCCGCGTTCGGTCGACCTGGCGGCGCACCGCCCGGCCGACCCCCTCTTCCCGTTCACCCCCGGCAGGTTCGGATCCGGTGCCAACATGGCGTTCGAGACCGCTTGGCTGCGCGGCGCCGGAGGCTTCGACCCGGCGCTCGGGACGGGCACGACGGCACGGGGTGGCGACGATCTGGAGGCGCTCTTCCGTCTCGTCGTCTCCGGACGCGCCCTCGCCTACCGTCCCGGCGCGGTCGTCTGGCACCACCATCATCGGGACATGTCGGCGGTCGAGCGCCAGGCGCACGGCTACGGTGTCGGGCTCGGTGCCTACCTCACGAGCGCGCTCTTCGAGGAGCCACGAGCGGCGCTGTCGATGGTCACGCGTCTGCCGGCGGCCGTGCGGCACGTCCGGGCGCGCACGGGGGCCGGATCGGTCGCCTCGAGCGAGCTCGGCGCAGCCCTCGGCTGGACGCCGTCGTGGCCCCGTGCCCTCGTGCGTGCCGAGTGGCGCGGGATCGCGACGGGCCCGTTCGCCTACCTGAAGAGCCGCCGGGAGCACCCCCGCAGGATCCCCTTCGCCAGCGCGGGAGGGACGAGGCCGTGACGCTCCACGCGACCGCGACCGACGACCGCCTCGACGTGCTCGCCCCCGACCCGGCGCTTCGCGCCGTCGTGGCGGGGCCTGCGCGGCCGATCGCCCTCGCGGACCTGTTGAACGATCTCGGGACGCTCGTGAGGCTCCTCCACGGCGCCCTGAGCGCCGGCGACCTCCTCGACGCCTTCCTCCTCGCTGCTGGTGCGCAGCAGATCGTGGAGGACCGTCTCGGCGGCCAGCGGCGACTCACCCTGCGGCGTGCCGCCGGGCATCTTGGGGGCCGGCCCGGCCTCGTCCCCCGCACGCTCGGCCGGGCGCTGCGCGCCGTCGACGCAGCGCTCGTCCGCCTGGGATCCTGGCGCCGCCTCGGGCGCGCGCTCGCCCGGGAGGCCGACGCCACGACCGACTTCCTCGTCGGGCTCGCCCACGCGCTGCTCGGCGACCCCCCGGGCCAGCAGGAGATGGCCAGGCTGCAACGGCAGGGTCGCGAGCTGGTCTCGCGCCTCGGCGAGCTGGCGCCGGCGCTGGCGGGCGAGGTTGTCCGGCTGCCCTCGTGCTTCCGCAGCTTCGACCAGCGCCCGGCCGACGTCGTCGCGATGGTGACGACCTTCGCGAGTCGTTGGCCCGAGCGATCCCGGCCGATCTCGGTCGTCGGACTGCGGACATCGGGTGGCTACCTGGCGCCACTTTGCTCAGCTGCCCTCGAGCGACTCGGCTACGCCTCGGTGACGACGATGACCGTGCGCCCGGGCTGGCCGCTTCGACGCCGCAACCGTGCCCTTCTCGGCGCGACGGCGGAAGCCGGCGGGATGGTGCTGGTCCTCGACGACCCGCCGGCGACCGGCAAGTCGATCGCCCGCGTGGTGAAGGACCTCGGCCGGGACGCCGGCATACCGTCGGAGTCGGTCGTGCTCCTCCTCGCCACGTTCGCGGAGGAGGCGTCGCTGCCCGCGCTCGTGGACTGTGGCGCCTCGGTCCTCCTGCCACGCTCGGCGTGGGACGTCGAGCGGCTCCTCCAGCCCGCCTGCGTGGCGCGCACCCTGGCCGGGCTGCTGCCCGAAGGCAGCGTGGTCCACCGGGTCGAATCGCTCGGTGAGCCGCACCGACCGGTGCGCGGCCATGTCTCCGCCCGCTACCGGGTCGAGACGAGCGACGCAGTCGGCGACACCGTGCGTACCGAGACGATCGTCGCGGAGGGGGTCGGCCTCGGCTACCTCGGCCGGCACGCGCTCGCCGTCGCCGAGTCGGCGCCCGAGCTGTACCCGGACGTCCTCGGCGTGGAGAACGGCATCTGCTACCGCCGCTTCCTGCCCGAGGCCTGGCGTCTCGACGGCACCCGCCCCGCGCCCGCCACCGCCGACCGCCTCGCTGCCCACGTGGTGCGCCGGGAGCGGGCGCTCAGGGTCGAAGAGGACCGCAGCACCCTCCTGAGCGGCCGCCAGCCGGCGTGGGAGATCGCCGCGGACCTCGTGGCCCGGACGCTCGGCCCGCTCGGCGTCCCGCTGCGCCTCCCCCTCGTCGATCCCGTGGTACGGCGGCTCCTCGCCGTCGAGCACCCGACGGTCGTCGACGGCTCGACCGCGCGCGGAGGCTGGTTCCTCAGCCCGACCGGTCCGGTCGCGCGGCGCACCGACTTCGCTGAGGGTCCGTTCAGCCACTTCGACCTGGCGAGCTACGACGCCGCCTTCGACCTCGCCGGCGCGACGGTGGCTGTGGGCGACCCCAGGTTCGCCGCCCGCCTCCGCAGCTCCTACGAGTCCCTGGCGGGCCGGAGCATCGACGCCGAGCGATGGATGCTGCTGCGCCTGGTCCACCTGTGGGATGCCGAGCGGCTCGAGCTCGCCGCCCCAGCGATGGTGCGCCGCGCCGGCGCTCGCGTGCTCCAGGAGTACGTCGCCGAGCGCTTTCTCCGCGACCTCGCGCCGGTCGAGGACGGTCCGACCTGTGCGCTCGACCTCGACGGCGTGCTCGAGACCGGCACGCTCGGCTTCTCGGCGACGACCCTCGCCGGGGCGATGGCGCTGCGGGCGCTTCGGGCCCACGGCTACCGCGTCGTCCTCGCCACCGGGCGCAGCCTCGGCGAGGTCATCGAGCGGTGCGCGGCCTACGGGCTGGCCGGCGGCGTCGCCGAGTACGGCTCGGTCGCCTACGACCACCTCCGCGGGGAGAGCACCGAGCTCGTCGCGAGCGGCGACGAGGCGGCGGTCGAGGCGTTGCGGGCCGCCCTCCGCGGCCAACCCGAGCTCACCCTCGACGGGGACTACCCCAGGATCGTCCGCGTCTCGCGCACCCGCGCGGGGCGCACGCGGCGTGGCCTCGACGCCGAGACCGTCGCCGGCCTGCTCGAGACGCCCGGGACCGGCGATCGCCTCACGGCGATCCCCGGCGAGTACCAGACCGACTTTGCGGCGACCGGGGTGAGCAAGGACCAGGCGCTTTGCGTCCTGCTCGACCAGCTCGACGGTGCCGGCGGGGTCCGCCGGGATCCTGGACACCGCCTCGAGCTGGCCGTCGGCGACGGCCGCGCCGACGTCGGGATGCTCCGGCTCGCGCGCCTCGGGCTGGCCCCAGCCAACGCTGACGAGGTGATGCGCCGCAGCGGTGCCTCCGTCCTGAGGCGCTCCTACCAGGCGGGCCTCGGCGATGCCGTCGGCCGGCTGCTCGGCCACCGGCCAGGCAGCTGCCCGGCGTGCCGGCTGCCCGCGCTCACCCCAGACGCCCGCGAGCTGCTCGCGCTGGTGTCGGTGCAAGAGGGTGGTCGGCGGGGCGCGCCGGGGCGCCTCCTCGGGCTCGCGGCCGGCGCCGTCCGGGGTCTGTGGCGGACATGAGCGCCATCGTCCAGGATCCGCCCCTGCGCCACCGGGGCGTCACGTCGTTCGCGCGCGAGCTGCGTGAGCCGCTGTTCCGCAACGGCCTCGCGCTGGTGCTCAGCTCGCTCGCCACCGGCGCGATCGGCGTGCTCTTCTGGCTGCTCGCGGCGCGCTTCTACTCGCCGGCCGTCGTCGGCCGGAACTCCGTCGCCGTCTCCACCTTGATGTTCATGGGCGGCGTCGCCCAGCTGAACCTCGCGAGCGCGCTCATCCGCTTCATCCCGCCCGCCGGCCGATCGGTGCGCCGGCTGGTCGTGTGCGTCTACGCGCTCAGCTCGGCGATCTGCGCCGGCCTCGCGATCGTCTTCCTCCTCCTGGTCGGCCACCTCGTCCCGAGCCTCGCCTACCTCCGCAACGACCGGTGGCTGCCGATGTGGTGGGTGCTGTCGAGTGTCGCCTGGGCGATCTTCGTGCTGGAGGACGGTGCGCTCACCGGCCTTCGCCGGGCCCCGATCGTGCCGATCGAGAACGCGGGCTTCTCGCTGCTCAAGGCGGCGATCGTCATCCCCTTCGCCACGATCTTCCCGACGACCGGGATCTTCGTCGCCTGGACCTTGGCGACGATCGTGACCATCCTGCCGACGAACATCTACATCTTCGGCCGGGCGATCCCGCTCGCCCACCGGCGTTCCCCCGTCGGCGGAGTGTCCGTGCGCCAGATCGCGCGGTTCACCCGTTACGACTTCGTCGGCTCGATCTTCTGGCTGGTCGCGGTGTCGCTCCTGCCGGTGATGGTGATCCGCGAGGTCGGGGCCACGAAGAGCGCCGCCTTCTCGCTCGCGTGGGTGATCTCGTACTCGTTGTACATGGTGAGCATCAGCATGGGCTCGTCACTCGTCGTCGAGACCGCCGTCGACCAGTCCCAGCTGGAGCTGCAGTGCCGGCGCGTGATGGCGAACCTCGCAAAGCTGATCACGCCCGCGGTGGTCGTCCTCCTCGCCGGCGCCCCGTTCATCCTCAAGCTGTTCGGCCACAGCTACTCGGCGGACGGTGCCAACGCCCTCAGGCTGCTCGCGCTCTCCGCGCTGCCCTTCATCGTCAACGGCACCGCCGTCGGCGCGCTGCGGGCGCGGCGGCGCATGGTCCCGGTCGCCGTGCTGAACATCGGCATGTGCATCTCGGTCGTGGCGATCAGCTGGATCCTGCTGCCGCGAGTCGGCATCGTCGGCGCCGGCGTCGCGTGGCTCGTCACCCAGTGCGTCGCCGCTGTCGCGATGTTGGCGGCGCGGCGCCTCTGGCTACGGCCGGACTACCGCTTCCCCGGCATGCGCGCCTGGCTGACCGGACTCTCGCTCCCGCTCGTCCGCCTCGCCGCCAACGCCTCGTTGCCGGAGGTCGTCACCCGCCTGCGCTCGAGCCGGAGCACCGGCCGGCTGAAGGCGCAACTGCCGAGCGAGGTCGTCGCCGACCTGACCCGCTCGGCGGGCCGGGGCCGGCGACAGCTCGGCGAACTGGAGGTCCTTCCGAGCGCATCCGACCTCACGGTCGCGATCCTCCACAGCACCGACGGCAAGCCATACGCGGTCGCCAAGGTGCCGCGCACCGACCGGGCCTGCGCCGACCTGCGCCGCCAGGAGTCGGTGCTGCGTGTGCTCGCCGCTGACGACCGGCTCGGTACCTGGCGGCGCTTCCTTCCGAGCTTCAAGCTCCACGAGCACGAGCAGCACACGTACGCCGTCGAGTCGCTCGGTCGGGGCGTCGATGCGGCGGGGCTGCTCGGCGGGGCGTCGGCGTCGGCGCTCGCGATCGCCCGGCGCTCGCTCAAGGCGATCGGCGACCTCCACGAGCGCACGGGCCGCGAGGTCGTGGTCGACGAGCTGCTCTTCGAGCAGCTCCTCGAGCCGTCGCTGCGCCCGCTGCGCCGGTCGCACCCGTCCGGCATCGTGCCGGCGTCCCAGCTCGTGGCGCTCGCCCGGCTGGAGGACCGCCTACGCGAGGCCAGCATCGGGCGCACCGTCCCGATCAGCTGGGTCCATGGCGACTTCACGCCGGGCAACGTGATGCTCACCGCCGACGGGGCGCGCGTCACGACGCTGCTCGACTGGGGTCAGGCCCGCCCCGACGGCATCCCGGCGTTCGACGTCCTCCTGTGGGTCTTCGCGCTGCGCTGCCGGGCTGGCGGCCACCAGTTCGGCGCGGAGGTCCGCCGCGTCATGAGGTCCGCCGACTGGTCCGGCGATCCCGTGCTCGCGCTTGCCTCGAAGACGCTCGAACGGACCGACATCGCCGCAGGCGACCTCGCGCTCTGGTGCTGGCTCGACCACGTCGCCGGCAACCTCGACAAGTCCGAGCGCTACGCACGTCACCCCCTGTGGTGGACGTCGAACGTCGAGCCCGTGCTGCGCGAGGTGGCAGCATGACGGACGTGCTCGCACCCCCGACCTGCGCGATCTCGGTCGTCGTCTGCGCGTACACCGAGGAGCGATGGGATGAGATCAACGCGGCCGTCGCCTCGTTGCGAACCCAGAGCATCCCCGCCGAAGAGATCATCCTCGTCGTCGACCACTGCCCGAGCCTCCTCGCCCGGGCCCGGCGCGCCTTCGCCGACATTCATGTGATCGCGAGCGTCGGGCGGCCGGGACTGTCGGGCGCCCGGAACACCGGCTACGAGGCGGCACACGGTGACGTGGTGGCGTTCCTCGATGACGACGCCACGGCGGCTCCGGACTGGCTCGAGCAGCTGCAGCGCACCTACCAGGACGGCGAGGTCGCCGGCGTCGGCGGCCTCGTCGTGCCGAACTGGGTCGACCACCGCCCGGGCTGGTTCCCGGAGGAGTTCGACTGGGTGGTCGGCTGCTCCCACTCGGGGATGCCGTCGGCGACCGCCGACGTGCGCAACTTCGTCGGTGCCAACATGTCGTTCCGCCGCGACGTGCTCGTCGGCCTCGGCGGTTTCGCCGGCGTGCTCGGCCGCAACGGCGCCGACGCCTCGGGCTGCGAGGAGACCGAGCTGTGCATCCGGGCCTCGACGTGGCACGAGCACAGCCGCCTCGTCTACGAGCCTGCGGCCCGCGTCGAGCACCGCGTGCCGCGGGCCCGGGGCACCTGGAAGTACTTCCTCCGCCGCTGCTACGGCGAGGGCAAGTCGAAGGCGCTCGTCCGAAAGATCGCCGGCGCGCAGCACGGGCTGTCCGAGGAGCGGATCCACGTCCGCAGGACGATCCCGCTCGCCGTCGCCCGCTCCATCGGCGAGGCGCTACGGGGACGTCCGGTGGCGGGCCTGCGCGCCGTGGCCAACGTCACCGGCACTGGCGTCACCGTGCTCGGCTACGCCGTCGGCCGCGCGGCCCTGCTGCGCGGCACGGCGCGCCCGCACGAGCGGCTCGCCCCCCCGACGGCGAAGCGGTTGGCTCCTGGCCGGATCGTGGTGCGGACCTGGCTCGGGGGGACCGCGCTCGGCGCCGGCGCGCTGACGCTCGGCCTGGCGCTGTGGATCACGACGATGGTGCGGGGCGTCCCGCTCGGCCGCATGAGCGACCTCGGCCTCGTGTCGGTGCTGCCGGCGACGTACTGGGCCGCGCTCGTGCTCGTCACCGTCAGCTTCTGCTCGACGGTCCGGCGGATGGAGTCGAGCAAGGCGTTGCTCGTCGCGCACGTCGTGCTGCTGCTGGCGATCCTGCACCTCACCCCGAACGTCCTCTACGAGACCCTCCGGTACTCATGGGCGTGGAAGCACGTGGCGATCACCAACGGTGTCATCGCCCATCACGGCGTGAACACCGCGCAGCCCGACCCGAACCTCGTCGCCTATCAGGACTGGCCGGGTTTCTTCACCCTGAACGCGCTCTTCTCGTCGGGCTCCGGTTTCGCCTCGCCGCTCAGCTACGCCGGGTGGGCCCCGTTCGTCAGCGAGCTCTCCTACGCCGGGCCGCTGATCCTCATCTTCCGCACGTTCTCGGCCGACCAGCGGATCCGCTGGACGGCGCTGTGGATCTTCTACCTCGGCAACTGGGTCGGCCAGGACTACTTCTCGCCGCAGGGCTACGCCTACTTCCTCTACCTCACCGTGATCGCGCTGTGCCTGCGGCACTTCGCGTCCGCGCGGGCCGGGGCGTCATCGCTCGACGTGGGACCGGCCGCCGTCGAGGTCGCCGAGGAAGCAGCCGAGCAACGGCGGCACGATCGGCGCCTGTACTACCTGTTCACGGTGATCATCATCGCGGCGGTCGCCTCCAGCCACCAGCTCACCCCGTTCATGATCGTGAGCGCCCTCGCGCTCCTCGCCCTCTTCGGCAGGCTCCGCTACAAGTCGCTGCCGGTCGTCGCCCTCGCCCTCACCGTCGGCTGGATCGCCTTCGCGGCGCGCACGTTCATGAAGCAGAACATCCCGAGCCTGATCAAGGGTTTCGGTGACCTGCTGTCGAACACCGCCGTCCAGATGGTCAACCCCGGGCAGGCGAGCTCCCTGCAGCTGTTCGGCTCCGAGGTCGACCGTCTCCTCACCGCCGCCGTGATCCTGCTCGGCGCCTTCGGCTTCCTGTGGCGCTGGCGCAACGGCCAACAGCGCGCCTGGTTCCCGGCGGCGCTGCTCTGCGCCTCGCCGATGCTCGCCCTCGCGGCGAACAACTACGGGGGCGAGATCGTGTTCCGCGTCGTGCTGTTCGCGCTCCCCTTCCTCGCCGTGCTCGCCGCGTCGCTGTTCGTCCCGGCGCGCCACCGGCCGGGACGGCGCCACCGGGTGCACAACGCGGCCAGGCTCGCGGTCGTGGCGGCGCTGCTCGGCGGCTTCATCATCTCCTACTACGGCAAGGAACGGACGAACTACTTCCCGCCCGAGGAGGTACAGAGCTTCTCCGCCCTCTACCGCCTCGCCCCTCCCGGATCGCTCATCGTCGCCGCGACCGGCAATCAACCGTGGCCGCTCGAGAACTACGAGACCTACAGCGACTACTACTTCACCGCCGACACGCCCCAGGCACTCGCCGACGTCATCAAGCACCCGGTCGCCGTGCTGGCCCACGACCTGACGGCGAGGAAGGACGCGTTCTTGGTGTTCGACACGACCGACGACGCGGTGATCGAGAGCACCGGGTTGATGCCGCGGGGCGCGTACGGCGCCGTCGAGCGAGCGGTGCTCGCGTCGCCCCGGTTCAAGGTCCTGCTACGGAACTCGACGACCGTCGTCCTCGAGCTCGCCTCGCGTGGCGCGTCCACCACGCAGCCGGTGAACGCATGAGCGCCGGCCGCGTCCCCGTCGAGCACCCGCAGTCGCGTCGAGGCGCCCTCCGGCTCGAGCCCTCCCCGGAGCTCCTCCTCGCGCTGTCCGGCTGGGTCGCCGTCGCCATCGTGGCGTTGCAGGCGCCGGTTCCCCTCCGCACGATCGCCGTCTTCGGCTTCTCCGCCTCCGGGCCGGGGTTGGCACTCACCGCCTTTCTCGTGCGGCGCGACCGGCTCGAGCGCTTCGTGCTCACCCTCGCGCTCAGCCTCGCCGTCGCCACCTTGGTGAGCGAGGCCTTGGCGCTCGCCCACGCCTTCAGCGCCCTCACAACGCTCGTGACGCTGGCAGCCCTCACGACCGTTCTCGTCGGGGTCCACGCCCGCGACCGCCTCGCCGGACCCGGGCGGCGAGCCGCCCAGCTGCTCAGCCGTGCCTTTCTCGGCCCCGAGGAGGAACGCAAGGCCGCCATGCCCCCGCGGCCCAACAAGGAGGTTGTGGCATGAACGCCATGCCGATCCCGATCCTGCTGTACCACGCGGTATCGCCGGATCCGCCGCGCTGGCTCGAGCCGTGGAACGTCACCCCGGAGGTGTTTAGCGAGCAGCTCGACACGATCGTCGAGAACGGCTGCACGCCGTTCACGGTGTCGGGGCTGGTCGACATGCTCATGTCGCACAAGGAGCTGCCCGAGCGCCCGGTCGTCATCACCTTCGACGACGGCTTCGCCGACTTCGCTACCTACGCGGCGCCGGCACTCGCGGAGAGGGACATCCCGAGCACGATCTACGTGACGACGGGCACCCTCGCCGGGCGGCAGGGCGCTCGTGACGTGAAGCTGCCGCCGGCCGCCATGCTCAGCTGGTCGGACCTCGCCGGGCTCGAGGGGCACGGCGTGGAGATCGGCGGGCACTCCCACACGCACCCCGAGCTCGACACGCTCTCCGCCGAGCGCGCGGCAGCCGAGATCCTGCGGCCGAAGGAGCTGCTCGAGGACGTCCTCGGCCACACCGTGCCGAGCTTCGCGTACCCGCACGGCTACTCGAGCCCGCGCATCCGGCGGATCACCGCCGAGGCAGGGTACGAGTCGGCCTGCGCGGTCCGCAACGCCTTCAGCTCCGTCTCGGACAACCTCTACGCCCTCTCGCGCCTGACCGTGCGGGACTTCACCCCGATGTCGACGCTGTCGGCCTGGTCGCTCGGCACCGGTGCCGAGGTGGCGCCGCCGGGCGAGCGCCGCAGGACGCAGCTCTGGCGCTGGTACCGCAGGGCGCACCTCGACTCCATCGCCGGCGCGCCGTTCGCCGCGGCCGCGGCGCGAGGCGCTGACGAAGCGAGCCGATGACCATGGCCGCCCATCCACCACGCCACGTGGCGCCTGGGAGAGGATGAGCACGGTGAGCTCGCAAACCGTCCTCTCCGAGCCCCCAGTGGCCGTCCGGCGCTCGACGCCGGCGCACCGGCGCACGAAGCCGCCCTTTCGCGAGCGCGCCCGGCACCTGCCGGGCGTCGTGATGCTCATCGCGCTGTTTTCGCTGGCGGGGCTCGTCGTCGTGCACGACGCCTCGACCAGGTCGGTCCCGCCCTCGGCGACGGCGACGCCGCCGAAGGCGACGCCGGCGACGCCGCCGAAGCTCCCGGCGTCGAGCTTCATCCCCTCGACCGGAGCGGCGACCCCGCCACGCGGTGGGCCATGGCTGCTCTCCTTCGACGACGAGTTCAACCGGTCGGCCCTCGATCGCAGTAAGTGGACCGTCTGCTACCCGTGGGACTGCACGAACACGGGCAACAAGAACGAGCTCGAGTGGTACCAGCCACAGAACGTCACCGAGAGCGGCGGGACGCTGCAGCTCACCGCCAAGGTCCAGTCGGCGCACGGCATGCCCTTCACCTCGGGGTTGATCCAGACCGACAAGAAGTTCACGTTCCGCTACGGCTACATGGAGATCCGGGTGCGCCTTCCCAAGGGGCAGGGACTGTGGCCCGCCTTCTGGGCGTTGCCGACGAACGAGAGCTTCCCGCCAGAGATCGACGGGTTCGAGTACTACGGAGCGAACCCGACGGCCGCCATGCTCGGGGTGCACTACGGCAACAACCTGCACTCGGCGAACGTGATCGGCGACCCTGCGCTCACCGAGGGCTACCACACCTTCGCCGTCGACTGGGAGCCGGGCTCGCTCACCTGGTACGTGGACGGGGTCGAGAAGTTCAAGACGGACGTCAACGTGACCCAGACGATGTACCTCATCGCGAACCTCGCCGTCCGGGGACCGCTCGGCGCGGACGCCAAGACGCCGATGCCCGCCACGATGTCGATCGACTGGATCCGGGTGTGGCAGCACCCGTTGCCGGTCAAGCACGTCGCCCCCGGCAAGGCGCCCTGGCCGAGGTAGCGCCGGCCGGTCTCAGCACGACGGCCGTATCCGACCGCCGCGTCGGCCACCTCCGACGCCGCCGCGAGACGCGCGCGGCGGCGTCGAGGCCGGCCGACGGCGCCCCGACGACGTCCAGGCCCGACCACGTGGCACCGGTCGAGGCGACGGCGTCCGGCGCGACGGCCCCTCGTGCCCGCCCCCCTCGCCGGGGCGGGGCCGTCCGGGACGAGCCCGAAGCTGAGGCCCGAAGCGTCAGGGCTCGGCCCGACCGCCGAGGTGGCGGGCGAGGAACTCCTCGGCCGCCGAGTAGAAGCACAGGCGGTTCTCCGGCTTCGCGAAGCCGTGGCCCTCGTCGGAGAACAGCAGGTACTGGTGGTCGACGCCGGCGGCGACCAGCGCCGCCACGATCTGTTCCGACTCGGCCTGCTTGACACGGGGGTCGTTCGCGCCCTGGGCGATGATCAACGGGACCGTGATGTCGGCGGCCCTCGAGAGGGGGCTGCGGGACCAGAGGAACTCCTCCTCGGTGTCGGGGTTCCCCACGCGGTTGTGGAACTGGGCCAGCAACGGCGCCCAGTAGGGCGGGATCGAGCGGATCAGGGTGATGAGGTTGGACGGGCCCACGATGTCGACGGCGGCGGCGAACACCGAGGGCGTGAATGCCGCACCGACGAGCGCCGCGTAGCCCCCGTAGGAGCCGCCGAAGATGGCCACCCGCGCCGGGTCGGCGTAGCCATGGCCGACCGCCCAGCGCACCGCGTCGACCAGGTCGTCGTGCATGCGGCCGCCCCATTCGCGGTCACCCGCGTTGACGAACGCCTTGCCGTAGCCGGTGGATCCCCGAAAGTTCACCTGGAGGCACAGGTAGCCGCGATTGGCCAGCCACTGGGCCTCGGCGTTGAAGCCCCACCGGTCCCGGGCCCACGGACCCCCGTGCACGAGGAGGACGGCGGGAAGGTCGTGGCGGGCGCCGGCGGCGACGGTGGTCGGCCAGGTCACGTAGCCGTGCAGGGTCAGGCCGTCGCGGGCGGTCATCGAGAAGGGCTCCATCGAGGCGAGCTCGTACGCCTCGAGCGCAGGCTGGTGGGTGAACAGGCGCCGCGCCTCGCGCCGCGCCCGGTCCCACAGGTGGTAGACGATCGGCCCGTCGTCGGGGACGTGGGCGCTCAGCCACCGGTGGTCGGCGTCGTCCCGGCTGATCAGGTGCAGGTCACCGTGGGCCAACGCGCCGAGGGCGTCCACGTCGCCGGCGATCGCGGCGTCGAGCACGACCAGCTCCGTTCGAGCCTTGACGAAGCTGACCGCCTGCACCTCGCGCGTGTCGGGGTGGAGCTCGACGTCGGCCACGTCCGCCCCCGGGTCCGCGGCAAGCACCTCGAGAAGGTCGCCGGTCGCGACGTCGAGGCGGACCAGTCGCCCCGTGTCCGCGCCGACGGAGCTGATCGCCAGCAGGCTGGACCCGTCGGCGGAGAAGGCCAACGGTGCGGTGGTGAGGGCGTCCTCCGGCCCGGCGGTGAGCAACGGGCGCCAGTCGTCGCCGGCGGAGCCGGCGACGCGGACCAGGAGCACCGTGCCGCCGTCGGGCGTGGGTGCGAGCGCGGCGCGCACGTCGAAGTCGGCGTCGGCGACCCAGCCGATGAACCCCGGGTTGTCGGCCACCTTCGTCAGCTCGCCGGAGGCCAGCTCCAGCGAGTACACGTCGTGCAGCTGCGGGTTGTCGCGGTTGAGGCCGAGGAGCACCCGCTCGGGGTGTCGCTTGTCGAGGGCGACGAGTCGGGCCTGCACGCCCTCGAAGGGGGTGAGGTCCCGGGTGCTCGCGCTCGCGACGTCGACGCCGTAGACGCGCCAGTTCTCGTCGCCGCCCCGGTCCTGGACGTAAAGGAGCGTGGCACCGTCGTGCGCCCAGGAGAACCCGTGGATGCCGCGGTCCCGGTCCTCGGTGACAACCGTGGCGGCGGCCAGGTCGTCCACGGGAGCGACCCACACGTTGAGCACCCCTTCGGCGGGGGCGAGCCACCCGAGGCGGAGCCCGTCGGGGGAGAGCGCCGGGCTGACCCGCTCGGGATTGCCGAACAGGACCTCGCGCGGGATGAGGGGGACGTCGTCGGCCGACATCCCGTGACGGTACCGCCGCCGGGAGCTGCCCGGCGGGGCGCCCCCCTCTCAGCTCGGCACGGGCACGCAGTCCCGGCGCGGGCAGCTCGACGAGCCGAGGCCGGGGTGCTGGTAGACCCGGATCCAGTCGATCTCGTAGCTCGCCGGGTACGTGCGCGCCGTCGCCCCCGATGGCGGGCCGCTCACCGCCAGGTTGGCGATGAGGTACATCGGCAGGGAGGGCGACTGGGCGACACGAAAGCGCAGGACCCCGTCGACGTAGAACGAGACCGAGCCGGGCTCCCAGTCGGCGCCGTAGACGTGGTAGCCGCCGCCGAAGTCCGGGCCGTAGACGATGTGGTTCAGCTGGGTGTCGCCGGGCGGGAGGTGGACGGTCTCCTGCACGGCGTTCGGCTGATTGGCGTAGAACTCCATGGCGTCGATCTCGGGGGGCCAGCTCCCGTTCTCCGGCACCGCCCAGAACGCCGGCCAGACCCCCGGGCTCGTCGGCACCTTCGCCCGGATCTCCATGTAGCCGTACCGAAAGTCGAAGCGGCCGTTCGACTGGACCATGCCCGAGCTGAACGGCAGGCCCCGCGCCGAGCGCTGCGTTGCCGTCAGGACGAGCCTGCCGCCCCCGAGCGACACGCCGGAGGTCACGTAGGACTCCTGCTCGTTGTTGGTGGAGATCGTGCAGCCCCAGTCGTAGCAGGTCTTCCAGAGGGACCGGTCGAGCGAGGGGCCGTTGAACTCGTCGTCGAAGACGAGGTCCCACCGTCCGGGGAGGCCGGCCGGCGGGGCGGCCTTGGCCGCGTGCGGCGGCCTCGGGCGCGCGGCGGAGGATGCCGGGGCCGGCGAGACCGCCACGGCGAGCGAGGCCGCCACGGCGGCGGCGAGCACGGCGGACGAGGCGAGGGCGGCCCTGCCCGACACCGACCGGCGCGACAGCCACGAGCTCCCCGGTGGCGTTCGAGGCATGCGGTGACCCTAGCCCTGCCTCCGGCGCTTCGGGGAGTCGCGAGGCGCGATCGCGACGGATCGGCCGACGAACGATGACGGCCGTGCGACCGAAGGTGACGGACTCGGCGCGATCGGTGCGCGGCCGTGTTACGACCCGCCTACGACAGGCTGAGCTCCGAGCGGTAGACGCGGGCGGGCCCGAGGTCGGCGACTCGGCGGGCGAGCTCCTCGAAGACCTGGGCGACCTCACCGCCGGGGTCCGCCACCACCGCGGGACGGCCGTCGTCGGCGCCCTCGCGCACCGCGGGCACGAGGGGGATCCGTGCGAGCAGTGGCACCCCGAGCGAGGCGGCGAGCTCCTCGCCCCCTCCCCGGCCGAACAGCTCGTAGCGGACGCCGTCGGGGGCGGCGAACCACGACATGTTCTCGATGACGCCGCGCACCGGGAGCCGCACCTGCCTCGCCAGGGCGGCGGCGCGCTGGGCGACGCGCTGGGCGGCCGCCTGCGGCGTCGTCACCACGTACATCTCGGCGCCGGGGAGCTGGTCGGCGACGGAGAGCGGGACGTCGCCGGTTCCCGGCGGCATGTCCACGAGGAGGAACTCCGGCGCGCCCCAGTGGACGTCGACCAGGAACTGCTCGAGCGCCTTGTGGAGCATCGGGCCACGCCAGGCGACCGCCTTGTCCTCGTCGACGAAGAAGCCCATGGAGACGCAGCGCACGCCGTTCGCCACCGGCGGGACGATCGTGCGCCCGACCGCCATCGGGGGGGACTCCACGCCGAGCATGCGCGGGACGGAGAAGCCGTAGATGTCGGCGTCGAGCAGCCCGACCGTGTGGCCGTCGCGCGCGAGCGCGACCGCCAGGTTGACCGTCACCGACGACTTGCCCACGCCGCCCTTGCCCGACCCGATCGCGAGCACCCTCGTGCCGGCGCGCCGGCCGGCGAACGGGTTCGGCCGGCCCTCGGCGTGGCCATGGCCGCCGCCGGGTGCGGGGGGCGCCTCGGTGGCGCCGTCGAGCTCGCGCAGCCTCGCCCCGAGGGCCTCGCGGGCGGCGTCGGACATGGGCTCGAGCTCGACGCGGACCTCCAGGTCCCCCTCGGGCGCGACGGCGTCGGAGATCCGCCGGCGCAGCTCCTCGGCGGCGGGGTACGGATCCCCCGGGACGGCGACGACCACCTCGACCACGCCGGCGCGGCGCTCGGCCGAGCGCAGCGTGTGGAGCTCACCGAGCGGGTGGAACAGGGCCGGGTCCTCGACCGCGGCGACGGCGCCGGCGAGCGCCTCCCGCTCCACGCTCATCGGCCGCTGCCCGTCATCGCAGGTAGGATAACCCGCGTGCGATCCGCCTCGATCCGGCCGGGACACGACGCCGGGGTGACCGGCCGGGGGGGAGACCCGCTGCGCGGCCTCGCCGGCGAGCCCGGCGGGGACGAGGAGTTCTCGGCCGTCGTCGCCGCCGTCACGGCCGCCTTCGGCGACACGACGCGCCGCCAGATCTACCTCCACGTCCGCGAGGGCGACGGGGTGACGGCCGCGGAGGTGGCGCAGCGCTTCGCGCTCCACCCGAACGTCGCGCGCCACCACCTCGACAAGCTCGCCGCCGGCGGCTACCTCGAGGTCTCGCTCGACCACGCGGGCAGCGGCGCCGGCAGGCCCTCCAAACGCTACCGTCGCTCGTCGCGCTCGGCCGCCCTCCCCGTGCCGCCGCGTTCGGATGCGCTCGTGGTGACCCTCCTCCTCCGCGCGCTGTCGCTGCTCGAGCCGGGCGTCGCCGAGCAGATGGCCGAGCAGGTCGGCGAGGAGTACGGACGCTCCCTGGCGGCCCAGATGGCGCCCGGCGACTCCCAGCGTTCGATGCGCGCCGCGATGCTCGCCGTGGCCGACGCGCTCACCGCCCACGGGTTCGCCGCCCACGCCGAGACCCGGGCGACGGCGACCGCGATCGTGCGCGACCACTGCCCGTTCGGTGGCGTCGTGCTGAACTACCCGGTGCTCTGCGCGGTCGACCGCGGCATGGTGCAAGGGCTCCTGGCCGGCCTGTGCGGCGACGCCGTGCCGGTGCAGATGTCGTCCCGGGCGCTCGGCGACGACAGCTGCGCGAGCGTCGCCGGCTGAGCCGCCGACCTGCGGTGGGCGGCCGCCACTACCTCGACCACGCGTCGACCTCGCCGCTCCGGCCAGAAGCCGCCGCGGCCATCACGGACTGGTGCCAGGGGGGTGCCACCGGCGATCCGGGCCGGCCGCACACCGAAGGGCGGACCGCCCGGGACCTCGTCGAGGAGGCGCGCAGCCACGTCGCCCGGCTCCTCGGCGCACGGAGCCGGGAGATCGTCTTCACCGGGAGCGGGACCGAGGCGGTGAACTGGGCGAACTTCGGGGTGCGCCGGGGTGCGGACCCGGCGGCGCCGGTCGTGGCGGCCGCCGTCGAGCACTCGGCGGTACGGCGCTCGGCCGAGCGCCTCGGCCCGGTGTCCGAATGGCGGGTCGACCGGCTCGGACGGGTCGACCTCGACCACCTGGAGCTGCTGCTCGACTCCTCGCCGGCGCCCGTGCTCGTCCACTGTCAGCTCGCGAACCACGAGGTCGGCACCGTGCAGCCGGTCGCCGAGGTCGTCGCGGCCTGCCGGCGCCGGGGCGTGCCGGTCCACGTCGACGCCTGCGCCGCGGCCGGCCAGCTGCCCCTCGACCTCGGGGCGCTCGGCGCGGAGCTCGTCTCGGTGAGCGCCCACAAGCTCGGCGGGCCGCCCGGCATCGGGGTGCTGGTCGTCCGGCGGGGCACCCGGATCGCGCCGCTGCTGGTCGGTGGCGAGCAGGAGCGGGCCCGACGAGCCGGGATGGAGAACCTCCCCGCCATCGCGGGCTTCGGGGCGCTCGCCGCCGCGCTCGCCGAGCCGGGCGTGCTCGAGACGGCCGCCGCCAGGGCGAGGAGCCAGACCGAGGCGCTGCTGGCCGCGGCGCTCGCCGTTCCGGGCGTTCTCGCCTACGGCGACGTCGAGGAGCGGCTCCCGAACCTCGTCTGCGTCGGCGTCTCGGGGGTCGAGGCGGAAGGCGTCGTCCTCGGGCTCGACCAGGCGGGCGTCGCCGTCCACTCGGGCTCGGCCTGCGCCTCCGAAGCGCTCGAGCCCTCCCCGGTCCTCCAGGCGATGGGGGTCGACGCCGAGCGCTCGCTCCGGCTCTCCGTGGGCTGGTCGACGGTCGCGCAGGACGTCGAGGCCTTCGCCGGCCGCTTCGCCGGCGTGGTGTCGTCGCTTCGGGCGCTCGCCGGCTGAGACCCGCTGGCCGCCCGCGCCGGGGAGCGCCGATGGCTCAGCGGTCGCACCCCGCCGGCACGCTGCCGCCGCCGAGGGCGCCGAGGATCGGGAGGAGGTGCTCCTCGATGGCCCGGCGCACGAAGGGCGCCACGCGCAACGTGGCGAGCCGGTCGGGCCGGTGGACGCCGACGCCCGCGCCCTCCTGCAGCGAGATGTCCTCGAGGCCGAGCGCGCCGACGACGTAGAACAGGGAGACGAGGTTGCCGCTGCCGCCCTCGTCGACCTCGTCGACGAGGTCGACGAGCGGCAGGGGCTCGACGACCTCGACGCCGGTCTCCTCCCGCATCTCGCGACGCACCGCCTCCTCGGCCGTCTCCTCACCCTCGAGCGCCCCGCCGAAGCCGGACCACCGGCCCGGGTGGAGGACGCCCGGCTTGTCGTCGCGAAGGTGGAGGAGCAGCCCGCCGTCGCCGGTGACGACAAGGAGCATCGCCGCCCGGCCCCGGCGCGGCGCGGCCGGCGAGCTCACGGGGACGGGGGCGGGGCGAGCAGCGCCGTGCCGGTCGCCTTGGCCGCGTCCTCGTAGCGGCGCAGCGCCGGCGGCACCGCCTGGCGGCCTTCCTGGAAGGCGGCGGCCATCTGTGCCCCGAGGTAGCGCAGCAGCGCGGCGGGCGGACGGTCGGCGAGGAAGGCCCGGAACTCGACGAGCGCGGCGCTGCGGTCGCGCCCGTCCTGCAGCAGCGCGATGCCGTCGAGCGCCCGGGCGTCGGGATAGGAGGGGTCCGCCCGGACGGCGCGGGCGATCGAGGCGTCGCCCTCGCGGATCGCCGTCGCCGAGCGGGCGCGCTGGCCGATCAGGCGCACCAGCCATCCCCGGTATGCGAGGGCCTCTGGCTGGTTCGGCACCTGGTTGAGCACGGCGTCGTAGAGCGCCACCGCCTGCTGCAGGTCGCCCGCGGTGCCGAGCACCGAGGCCTGGGCCAGCTCCTGGCGCACCTCCTCGGCGGACGGCAGGGTGATCGTGCCCGTCGCGGTCTCCCCGGGCAGCCGCGCCCCGGCGAGGTCGGCGGCCGCGAGCGCCGCGACCGCGAGCACGCAGCACGTGCCGACGACGGCGAGGATCCGGCGCGTGCGCCGCCGCCCGAGGAAGCGCCGGAAGCGCCGGCGGCCGGGCGCCGCGGTCGCGCCGGCCGGTGCCCCAGAGCGCGCCGGCGCGTCCGTCGTGGCCGCCTCCATCGCCCGCAGGACCTCGGCAGCCCGGGTGACGTAGCTCTCGCGCAACGCCGCGAAGTCGGCGTCGTCGACGTCGCCGGCCTCGTGCTCGCGTTCGAGGTCGGCGATCGATCCGAGCAGGAAGTCCCGCTCGGACTCGAGATCCTTCGGCGCCCGCCCGGCACCGAGCCCGGTGCTCACCCGGACCGCCCGTCGCGCCCGAGCGCCGAGGCGACGAGCGCCTCGTCCTCGGCCGCCACCGCCCCCGCTCCCCCACCCCCGCGCCGGCGGACGAGCACGACGGCGAGCGCCCCGGCGGCGACACCGAGCGCGGCGAGCGGCACGATCCACACGACGGGGCTCGTCGGGCGCAACAGCTCGGCGGGGCCGTAGCGCGCCACCACCGCCTGCTCGACGCGGGCGTCCGACCATCCCTCACCGACCCAGCGGCTCACCGACGCGCGCAGGGCGGCCGCCTGCGGGCCGTTCGACTGGGCGATCGAGATCCCGTCGCACGACGGGCATTTGAGCACGCTCTCCAGGTAGCCGATGCGGGCGGCGCGGCTCTTGGCGACCGGGTGGATGCTGCCGTAGGCGAGGAAGCCGGCGAGGACGGCGCCGAGCAGGGCCCACCCCCAGGGCCTCGCCATCACGTCGTGCAGGCCGGCCGCGCGCCCGCGCAGGCCGGCCGGGCCCGGTGTGCGCCTGCCGAGGGGGATGCTCGCCACCGCGCTCAGCCCCGCGCCCTCGCGACGGCGAGCAGGTGGTCGAGCAGGGCCACGGTGTCCTGCCCGACGACGTAGCCGACGACGCGGCCGTCCGGGGCGACGAGGAAGGACTCGGGCGGGTCGGCGACGCCGTAGGTGGTGGCGATGCTCGCGCTGCCGGCCGGGTCCTCCACCGCCGGCCAGGTCGCCCCGGTCTGCTGCAGGAAGGTCCTGGCGTTGGCGGCGGAGTCGTCGATGTCGACACCGAGGATGGCGACGTGCTGAGCGCGGTGGGCGAACAGGAAGGTCTCGAGCGCCGGCGCCTCGTCCTGGCACGGCTGGCACCAGCTGGCGAAGAAGTTGACCACGACGTAGCGGCCGCGCAGGGCCGCCAGGCTGACGCGCTCGCCCCCGACGATCGCCCGCCCCGAGATCCCCGGCGCCACCTTGCCGCCGAGCGAGGTGGTGGCGATCGCCCCCGGCGGCGTGGAGCGCGTCGCGAGCACGGCGATCAGCGCGCCGGCCACGACGGCGGCCGCGGCCGAGGCGAGCAGCGCCCGGCGATAGCGGCCGGCCCGCCGTGGCGAGGGCGGGGTGGCGACGGCCGCGGGCGGCGGCGTCCGCACGCTCACGGCGCCACGCCCGCCCCGGCGGGCACGGAGGGCTCCTCGGCGGACTCGGGCAGGAGCACCGAGACCGGGTCGGTCGGGCGTCGCCGGCGGCCGGGGACGGCGGCGAGCACGGCTCCGGCCGCGGTGAGCCCCCCGCCCACCCAGAGCCACATCACGAGCGGCTGGACGATGACGTCGAGGGTCGCCGGGCCGCGCGGCGAGTCGACGGGTGGCGCCGCGGCGATGCTCACGTAGACGTCGGCGAGGGCGGAAGAGTCGACGGCGGGGGTCGCGGTGCCCTGGGCGTCGCCGTTGAAGAAGCCGAGCGTCGGGCGGAAGGTCGCCCCGCCGTCGACGCGGAACACCGCCTGCTCGCCCTTCTCGGCCGGGGTGTCGAGGGGCTGCCAGCCGAGGAAGGTGAAGGTGTGCCCGTCGAAGCTGAGCGTCTGGCCGCGTGCGAAGGAGAGCTCGCCCCGATGGCCGAACGACCCCGCCGCGCTGAGCCCGACGGCGATGACGATCACGCCGAGGTGGACGACCATCCCGCCGTTGGCGCGCCCGACGACGCCCCGCCACACGCCGAGCCCACGCCGCTGCGCCGCCACCGCGGCGAGCACGAGCTGGCGCAGCGCCGAGGCGGCGGCGAACGCGCCGAGCCCGAACGCGCCGAGCGGGGTGATCCCCCGGATCCCGGCGAGCACGCAGGCGACGACGGTGAGCACGCCCGCCCACGCCGGGAGGACGAGCCGCCGGCGCAGCACGCCCGGGCTCGCCTTGCGCCACGGCAGCGCCGGGGCGACGGCCATGAAGAAGAGCAGCGCGATCCCGAGCGGCACGGTGAAGGCGTCGAAGAACGGGCGGCCGACGGTGATCGACTGCCCGTTCACCGCCTGGACGAAGAGCGGGAACACCGTGCCGAGCAGCACGATGAACGCGAAGGCGGCGAACAGCAGGTTGTTCACCAAGAAGGCACCCTCGCGCGACACCGGCGCGTCGATGGTGCCGGGCGACGCCAGCCGGTCCCCCCGCCAGCCGATCAGCCCGATGCCGACGGCGAGGACGGCCGCGAAGAAGCCGAGCAGTGCCGGTCCGATGCTCGAGTCCGAGAACGCGTGGACCGACTGGAGGACGGCCGAGCGGGTGAGGAAGGTGCCGAGGATGGTCAGGCTGAAGGTCGCCACGAGCAGGGAGAGGTTCCAGATCCTGAGCAGGCCGCGTCGCTCCTGGACCATCACCGAGTGGAGGTAGGCGGTCCCGGTCAGCCAGGGCAGCAGGGCGGCGTTCTCGACCGGGTCCCAGCCCCAAAAGCCCCCCCACCCGTCGGTCTGGTAGGACCACCAGGCGCCGAGGACCACCCCGACGGTGAGGAAGGCCCAGGCGAAGAGGGTGAACCGCCGCGACTCGACCAGCCAGCCCTCGCCCACGCGACCGGTGACGAGCGACGCGACGGCGAAGGAGAACGGGATGGTGAAGCCGACGAAGCCGAGGTAGAGCAAGACCGGGTGGAAGGCGACGAGCACGTTGTCCTGCAGCAGCGGGTTCGGCCCGCAGCCGCCCACGCACGGCATCGCCCCCGTCCGGGCGGCGAAGGGATCGGCGGGGCCGAGCATCAGCGCGAAGAAGTACGCCGTGACGACGAGCGCGACGAGCGTCGCCCAGCCGATCAGTGGATCGGTCGCGCGTCGGCGGAAGTGGTGCGCGCTGAACGCGACGTAGCCCGTGAGGATGAGCGCCCAGAGGAGGATCGAGCCCTGCAGCGCCGACCACATCCCGGTGATCGTGTAGATGAGCGGCGTCTCACGCGAGCTGTTGGCGGCGACGTAGGCGAGCGAGAAGTCCCGGGTCAGCAGGGCGTGCTCCATGGCGACGGTCGCCACGACCGCGCCGGCGAGGGTGAGCAGGGCGTAGGAGCGCCCCCGTGCGAGCAGCGCCGGCCGGTGGCCCGCGAGGCCGGCGCCGAGCGTCGCCACCCCGGCGAGCGCGCTGAGCAGGCCGAGGATGAGCCCGACGTGGCCGAGGGTGCCGTTCATCGCGGGCCACCGGGCCCGCCATGCCCGCCGGCGCGGCCCGCGGGCCGCCCCGCGGCGCGCGGCGCCCGGGAGCTCAGCACCGCTGGGCGTCCCCGGTCTGGACGCGGCCGGGATGGGCGGCCACGTAGCTGTTGGAGTGCTTGACGAGGATCTGGTTCGACGAGAACACGTTGCTCGTCCCGACGAAGTGGCCGACGAGCACCACCGCGACGCCCGGGGCGAACAGCTGCGGCGGGGTGCCCTGGTTCTCGACCGGGACGTGGACCCTCCCCGAGCAGATCGAGAAGGAGAGCGTCCGCGGCCCCGTCGAGCGCAAGGTGTGCGGCACGACGACGCCTTCGATCTGGAACGTCGAGTCGCCGAGCGTCCCACGCTCGGCGACGGCCTGCTGCGCGGTCTTGAAGTAGACAATCGCCGAGGTGAGCGCCTTGTAGACGAGGAAGCCCGCCGCCGCGAGGAGCACGACGCCGACGAGCGCGATCCGCCGACGCGTCCTCGCCGACCGGGCCTTGCGCAGCGCCGCGACCGCAGCGGCGCGCTCGCCCCCCACCGGCGGCGTGCCGCGGCCTTCGTGCGCCGGGGGGGCGCTGATCGTCATCCGCCCTGCCCGGGCGGGCCCGGTGGCGTCGCGGCACGGCCCTCGTCCGCCGGGGCGGCGCTCCGCCCGCCGTCGGCGGGCGCCTCCACTGCCGCGGCTCCCGTCACCGGCGTGCTCGTCGCGCGCGGCCGAGGCGCCGGCAGGCGCCGGCGGGCGCTCCGCTCGCGCCCGACGAGGGACGCGGCGTAGACGCCGAGCGCCCCGAGCGTGACGATGTAGCCGGCCTCGATGTAGCCGCTCACGGTGCCTCCGCTGCCTCGGCGCGGCGCTCGGCCAGCGCCAGCGCCAGGCCCTCGCGCTCCTCGCGGTCCTCGAGCACGGCCAGCCGGTAGCGGTGGGCGACCAGCCAGGCGAACACCACCGTGAACGACACGAACCCGAGGAGCAGGGTCCAGGCCATCGAGCCGTGGACGTAGGTCTTGCGCGTCGTGAGGTCGATCGACGGCGCCTGGTGGAGGCTCTTCCACCACAGCACGGAGAAGTAGACGATCGGCACGTCGATGAAGGCGATGAGCGCGGCGATAGCCGAGCGCTTCGCCCGGGCCTCGGGCTCCCCGGGGACGCGGCGCAGCGCGAGGTAGCCGAGATAGAGGACGAAGAGCAGCGCCGTCGTCGTGAGCAGCGGATCCCAGGTCCACCACTGCCCCCAGGTCGGTCGACCCCAGAGGGAGCCGGTGACAAGGGTGAGGCCGGTGAAGACCACCCCGACCTCGGCCGCCGCCCCCGCCAGTCGGTCAAAGCGCGCCGAGCGGGTCCGGGGCCAGAGGTAGAGGAGGCTCGCGAGGAACGAGACGCCGTAGGCGAGGAACATCACCCACGCGAGCGGGGGGTGGATGTAGAGCAGCCGGACCAGGTTGCCCATGAACTGATCCGGAGGGGTCACCCACAGCCCGAGCCAGACGGTCGCGACGACGCCGGCGACGCCGACGAGGCCGGTGGCGAAGAGCGCGGCGTCGGCACGGGTGCGGAGGCGGCGTCGCGCGTGCGCCACCGCCCCGGGCGCCGTGGGCGCCTCCACGGCGCGAGGCGGCCCGGTCGTGCCGACGGGCGAGACGGGGGGCGAGGTGAGGCTCATCCGTCCTCCAGGAGGGGTCCGAACGCCACGGTGCCGATCGCCAGATAGGCGAGCGCGAAGACGCCGAGCACGCTCAGCCAGCCGAGGCCGTGCGAGGGCGTGCCGGCGAGCGCCTCCTTCCACGCCTTGGTGGCAGCAAGGAGCACGGGGGCGACGAGCGGGAAGAACAGCAACGGCAGGAGCGTCTCACGGACGCGGGTCCCCATCGCCACCGCCCCGTAGATCGTCCCGACCGCGGCGAGCCCGGCCGTCGCCGCGACGCAGGTGCCCACGAGCAGGCCGGCGCCCGACAGGTGGGTGTCGAAGAGCAGCGACGCGACGAGCGCGAGCACGAGCTCGAGCACGATCAGCTGCACGGCCACCGCCGCCGCCTTGCCGAGGAAGATCCCCCCTGCGTCGAGCCCGGACAGTCGCAGGCCGTCGCGCGCCTCGTCGGCCGCCTCGATCGCGAAGCTCCGCTGCACCGCCAGCACCGCCGCGAACAGGACCGTCACCCAGAACAGCCCGGCCGCGGCGGGCCGCAGCTCGGTGTCGGACGGCCCGAGGGCGAGCCCGAACAGCACCAGCACCACGAGCGCGAAGGGCACGACCTGGTTGAGGCCGATCTTGGCGCGCAGCTCCACCCGGAGGTCCTTCGCCGCGACGAGCGCGGCGTCACGCCACATCGCAGCCCACCTCCTCCTCGCCGGCGGGCCCCGCCGGGGGCAGCGTCACCGCCGGTCCGGGCGACCGACCCGCCGGGACGGCGAGGCCGGCGCCGGCCGGCGGCACCTCCGCCGACCCGGCTGGCTCGCCGAGCGCCCTCCCGCCGGCCAGCTCCACCACCCGGTCGGCGAGCTCGCCGGCGCGATCCAGCTCGTGGGAGGCCAGCACGACGGTCGCGCCACGCTGGCGCGCCTCGTCGACGAGCACGTCGAGGAGCTCGCGGGCGTCCGCGTCGAGCCCGGCGTGCGGCTCGTCGAGCAGCCACAGCCGCGGCGAGCGCGCGAGCAGCACCGCGATCGAGACGCGGCGCCGCTGGCCGGCGGAGAGCCGTCCGACCGCGCTGCGGCGGAGCCGGCCCTCGAGGCCGAGGCGGGAGAGCGCGGGCTCGATGCCGGCGAGGGGCGACCGGGCGGCCCGCACCGCGAAACGCAGGTTCTCCTCCACGCTCAGCTCCTGGTAGAGGAAGCTGGCGTGGCCGAGCAGGCCCACCTCGCGGCGCAGCGACTGGCGGTCCGCCCGCAGGTCGTGGCCGAGGACCCAGGCCTCGCCCCCGCTCAGCGCGGCGAGGCCGGCGCAGCAGCGGAGGAAGCTCGACTTGCCGGCGCCGTTCGGCCCGCGCAGGTGCACGACCTCCCCCTCGGCGACCTCCAGGCTGAGACCGGAGAGGAGGGGGAACCGCCCGGCGAGCGAGACGGCATCACGGAAGAGGACGGCTGGAGCCATGGAGACCGATCAATGCTACGGGCGAGGGGCCGCCCCGTTCCAAAGCGGGCGCGGGCGCGCCCGCAGCGTCAGCGCTGCAGCCGCTCCAGGTCGGCGTCGACCATCATCTCGACGAGCCGCACGAAGTCGACCTCCGGCTCCCACCCGAGCTGCTTGCGGGCCTTGCCGGCGTCGCCGACGAGCAGGTCGACCTCGGCCGGGCGGAAGTAGCTCTCGTCGACGACGACGTGGTCCTCCCAGCGAAGCCCGGCACGGCCGAAGGCGACCTCGCAGAACTCGCGCACCGAGTGCGTCTCGCTGGTGGCGACGACGTAGTCGTCGGGCGTGTCCTGCTGGAGCATCAGCCACATCGCCCGCACGTAGTCCCCGGCGAAGCCCCAGTCGCGCTTGGCGTCGAGGTTGCCGAGGCGGAGCTCGGTGTCGAGGCCCTTCTTGATGCGGGCCACGCCGTTCGTGATCTTGCGGGTCACGAACTCGAGGCCGCGGCGGGGGCTCTCGTGGTTGAACAGGATGCCCGAGCTCGCGTGGAGCGCATAGCTCTCCCGGTAGTTCACGGTGATCCAGTGCCCGTAGACCTTCGCGACGCCGTAGGGACTGCGCGGATAGAACGGGGTGAGCTCGGTCTGGGGGACCTCGCGCACCTTCCCGAACATCTCCGAGGAGCTCGCCTGGTAGAAGCGGATCTCCGGGTCGACGGCGCGCACCGCGTCGAGCAGCCGGGTCACGCCGAGGGCGGTCGCCTCGCCCGTGAACAGCGGCTGGTTCCACGAGGTCGTGACGAAGGACTGCGCCGCGAGGTTGTAGACCTCGCCCGGCCGCCACTCGCGCAGGGCCGCGAGCATCGAGGGCTCGTCAAGCAGGTCGCCCGGGACGATATGGAGGCGGCCCTCGAGGTGGGTCAGCCGCTCGAGGTTGACCGAGCTGGTCCGTCGGACCATCCCGACGACCTCGTAGCCCTCACGGAGCAGCAGCTCCGCCAGGTACGAGCCGTCCTGACCCGTGACACCGGTGACCAACGCGCGCTTTGGCACCGCACAGTTCTAGTCGAAGCAGGAAGATGCGGTCGCACACCGAGCTAGCGTGCGCGCCGTGCGTTCGCCCGCCACCGCGGTGATCTGCTCGTACCGGCTCGGCGGGACCGACGGCGTCTCCGTCGAGGCGGCCAAGTGGGAGGTGGCGCTCCTCGAGCTCGGCTGGCGGGTGCGCACCGTCGCCGGGGAGGGCCGTGCCGACGTGGTCCTGCCCTGCCTCGCTGCCTCCTCGGCGGGACCGCCCCGACCGGGGGAGCTCGAGTCGGCGTTCGGCGGCGGCGACGTCGTGATCGTCGAGAACCTCTGCTCGCTGCCGCTCAACCCTGCCGCCTCGGCGGCGGTCGCCCGCTCGCTTCGCGGGCGCCCGGCCCTGCTGCGCCACCACGACCTCGCCGTCGAACGCCCCGGCCTCGCCCACCTCGGACCGACGCCCGACGACCCGGCCTGGCGCCACGTCTGCCTCAGCCGGGCGGCTGCGGGTCGCCTCGCCGCCGAGGGGATCCCGGCGGACGTCCTCCGCAACGCCTTCGACCCCGACCCGCCGCCCGGGGACCGGGAGACGGCACGGGCGAGCCTCGGCGTCGCGCCCGGCGAGCGCCTCGTCCTCCAGCCGACCCGGGCGATCGCCCGCAAAGGGGTTCCCGAGGGCCTCGCGCTCGCCGAGGCCCTCGGCGCGACCTACTGGTTGACCGGCGCGGCGGAGGACGGCTACGGCGACGAGCTCGCCGCCGTGCTCGCCGGCGCGAGGGGCAAGGTGCTCCACCGGCCGGCCCAGACGATGGCCGACGCCTACGCGGCCTGCGACCTCGTGGCCTTCCCGTCGACGCTCGAGGGCTTCGGCAACCCGACGATCGAGTCGGCGACGCACCGCAGGCCGCTCGCGGTGGGACCGTTCGAGGTCGGCGCGGAGCTGCGCCGCTTCGGCTTCTGCTGGTTCGACGCGGCGGACCACCGCGTGATCGCCGCCTGGCTCGCCGAGCCCGACCCGCGACTGCTCGACCACAACGCCGAGGTGGCACGGCGGCACTTCTCGCTCGAGGCGCTACCGGCTCAGCTCTCGCGCCTGCTCGCGGGCCTCCCGGGCACCGGTACGATCGGGCGGTGGTGAGCTCCCCGGCACGAAGGCGACCGGCGATCCCGCCGCCACGGTCGCCGGTCGTGATCGAGGCCCTCGAGCCGCTCGTCGAAGGTGGTCGCTTCGCCGCCAAGGCCGTCGCCGGCGAGCCCCTGACCGTGCGCGCGGACGTGTTCGCGCACGGACACGACCTCGTCAGGGCCTTCGTGCGCCACCGCCGGAGCGGGACTCGCCCCTGGTCCCTCGCGCCGATGTCGCCGGTCGGCAACGACCGCTTCGAGGCCGCCGTCGTCCTCGGCAAGCCGGGCCAGCACCAGCTCGAGGTGCTGGGCGAGGTCGACGCCCTCGCGACGTGGCGGCGGGACGCCAGGCGCCGTGCCAGCGCGGGAGCCTTCGACCCGAACGACGCGGTGACCGGGTCGCGTCTGCTCGCGGAGGCAGACGCGCTGGTCGACGGCCGGCTCGCCACGCTCGTGGAAAACCTGAGCCGGGTGGACGGGGCGGGCGCCCTCGCTCCGCTCCTCGACGAGGTCGACGAGCTCGATGACGTGCTCGCCTCGCGACCTCCGACGACGGACCGCCCCGCCTCGGCCGGGTTCGCCGTGCTCGCGGAGCGCCCGCTCGCCGCCTTCTCCAGCTGGTACGAGTGCTTCCCCCGCTCGACGAGCCCGGTCGCCGGCCGCCACGGCACCCTCGCCGACCTGGCCAAGCGGCTCGACTACGTGGCGGAGCTCGGCTTCGACGTCCTCTACCTGCCCCCGATCCACCCGATCGGCACCACGGAGCGAAGGGGGCGCTCCAACAGCCCGGTGGCGGGGCCCGGCGATGTCGGCAGCCCCTGGGCGATCGGCTCGTCCTCCGGCGGTCACACCGCCATCGCCCCAGAGCTCGGCACGCTCGCGGACTTCGACGAGCTCGTCGCCGAGGCCGCCTCGTGCGGCATCGAGATCGCGCTCGACCTCGCCTTCCAGTGCTCACCCGACCACCCGTGGGTCCGCGAGCACCCCGAGTGGTTCGCGCACCGAGCCGACGGCACGGTCGCCTGCGCCGAGAACCCGCCCAAGCGCTACGAGGACATCTACCCGCTCGACTTCGCGACCACCGACCGCGAGGGCCTCTACGGCGCCCTGCTCGACGTGGTGCTGTTCTGGGTGGGGCGCGGCGTGCGCGTCTTCCGGGTCGACAACCCCCACACGAAGCCGTTCGACCTGTGGGAGTGGCTCATCGCCTCGGTGCGCGGGGTCGACCCCGGCGTGGTGTTCCTCTCCGAGGCCTTCACCCGCCCAAAGGTGATGCACCGGCTCGCCAAGCTCGGTTTCGACCAGTCGTACACGTACTTCACGTGGCGGGACGCCAAGGACGAGATCGTCTCCTACTTCGAGGAGCTCGCCCACGGTCCCGGGCGGACTTACTTCCGGCCGAACGTCTGGCCGAACACGCCGGACATCCTGGCCAAGAGCCTCCAGCACGGCGGGCGCGCCAGCTTCGTCGCGCGCCTCGTGCTCGCGGCGTGCCTCTCGGCGAGCTACGGCATCTACGGTCCCGTCTTCGAGCTGCTCGTCGACGAGCCGGCGGCGCCGGGCAGCGAGGAGTACGCCGACTCGGAGAAGTACGAGATCCGCCAGCTCGACCTCGGCGACCCCCGCTCGATCCGCGACGTCGTGCGTCGCGTCAACGGGGCACGGCGCTCGCACCCAGCGCTGCAGCGCGACGGCTCGCTCCACTTCCACCGGGTCGACAACGACCGGCTCATCTGCTGGTCGAAGCGGGACAGGCAGACCGGCGACGTCGTCCTCTGCGTCGTGAGCCTCGACCCCGACTGGCCCCAGTCCGGCTTCGTCGAGCTCGACCTCGGTGAGCTCGGCCTCGGCTGGGACGCGCCCTTCGAGGTGCGCGACGAGCTGGACGGCGCCTCCTACACGTGGAAGGGCGCGCGGAACTTCGTCCTGCTCGACCCGGCGCGCTCGAGCGCGCACGTGCTCGCCGTCGCGCCGCCCACCCCCGGTGTGGAGCCGCCGGGCACCTCCCTCGCCTCCGGCGGCGGCCGGTGAGCCCGGCTCCGCCGTCCCGGCGCGCTTCTGGCGCGCTCCCGCTCGACACCGAGTGGTACAAGGACGCCGTCATCTACGAGCTGCACGTGCGCGCCTTCTCCGACAGCGACGGTGACGGGCGCGGCGACTTCCGCGGCCTCGCCTCCCGCCTCGACTACCTCCACCAGCTCGGGATCACCGCGATCTGGCTGCTCCCCTTCTACCCCTCGCCCCTTCGCGACGACGGCTACGACATCGCCGACTACACGGCCATCCACCCCGATCTCGGCACGCTGGCGGACTTCCGGCACTTCATCGCCGAGGCGCACCGCCGCGGGATCCGCGTCATCACCGAGCTCGTGCTCAACCACACCTCGGACCAGCACCCCTGGTTCCAGCGGGCGCGCCGGTCGCCGCCGGGGAGCGACTGGCGCAACTTCTACGTCTGGAGCGACACGCCGGACCGCTACGGCAAGGCCCGGATCATCTTCCAGGACTTCGAGCACTCGAACTGGACGTACGACACCGTCGCCGGCGCCTACTACTGGCACCGCTTCTACTCGCACCAGCCCGACCTCAACTTCCGCCACGAGGCCGTGCGCAAGACGATGCTGAAGACGGTCGACTTCTGGCTGAACATGGGCGTGGACGGGCTGCGCCTCGACGCCGTGCCCTACCTGTACGAGACGGAGGGCACCGACTGCGAGAACCTGCCGGAGACCCACGAGTTCCTGCGCACGCTGCGGGCGCATATCGACGAGCACTACCCGGGCAGGATGCTCCTCGCCGAGGCGAACCAGTGGCCCGAGGACGCCGCCGCCTACTTCGGCAAGGACGACGAGTGCCACATGGCGTTCCACTTCCCCCTGATGCCGAGGCTCTTCCTCTCGCTCAGGATGGAGGACCGCTTCCCGATCGTGGACATCATGCAGCAGACCCCGGCCATCCCGGAGAGCTCGCAATGGGCGCTGTTCCTGCGTAACCACGACGAGCTGACGCTCGAGATGGTGACCGACGAGGAACGGGACTACATGTACCGCTCCTACGCGAGGGACCCCGAGATGCGGGTGAACCTCGGGATCCGCCGCCGCCTCGCCCCCCTCCTGCAGTACCACCGCCAGAAGATCGAGCTGATGCACGGGCTGCTGCTGTCGCTGCCGGGTACGCCCGTCCTCTACTACGGCGACGAGATCGGCATGGGCGACAACGTGTTCCTCGGCGACCGCAACGGCGTGCGCACACCGATGCAGTGGAGCGGCGACCGCAACGCCGGCTTCTCCGACGCCAACCCGCACCGCCTCTACCTGCCGGTCAACATCGACCCCGAGTGCCACTACGAGTCCGTCAACGTCGGCGCGCAGCTCGACAATCCCGACTCGCTGCTGCGCTGGGTGCGCCGCCTCGTGGCGCTGCGGCGCAGGCATCGAGTGTTCGGCCGCGGCCAGATGGACTTCATCCGCTCGGAGAACCCGAGCGTGCTCGCCTTCGTCCGCCACGACGAGCACGAGCAGGTGCTGGTCGTGGCGAACCTCTCGCGCTTCGCGCAGTACGTCGAGCTCGACCTCGGGCGCTTCGCCGGCATGCAGCCGTTCGAGCTGTTCGGCCAGACCGCCTTCCCCCCGATCGGCGAGCTCCCCTACCTCGTCACGCTCTCGCCGCACGCCTTCTACTGGTTCGCGCTGCGTGCCAGCCACGCGGACGAGCAGGCGCCCGAGCGCCCCCTGCCGAGCGTGCGCGTGCCGGCCCAGTGGTGGAAGGTGCTGGAGGGCCGGTCCCTGCGCAGCTTCGAGGCGGCGCTGCCGGCGATGCTCCGCTCCCGGCGGTGGTTCGCCGCGAAGCACCGGCGGATCCACTCCGCGACCGTCGCCGAGCGCCTCCGCGTCCAGACGTCCCGCCGCCACGTCGAGGCGCTGGTGGTCGACGTCGAGTTCTTCGAGGGCGAGGCCGAGCACTACCTGCTGCCGATCGCCCACCTCGCCCGCGACAGCGCCAGGGATCTCGAGCGCGACCGGCCCGAGGCCATCCTCGCCCGCGTCGTCTCCGACCGCGGGCCGGACGGTGTGCTCGTCGACGCCCACTACCTCGGCGAGTACGGGCGCGCGCTGCTCGCGCTCGTCGCCGAGCGGCGCCGGCGCACCGGGTCCGCCGGCGGGCGGCTCGTCGGGACGCCGGCGCCGGGCGGCGCCTACCTGCTCGGTGCGCTCGGGCTCGACGACACGCTGCCCGTCCGGGTCGCCTCGGTCGAGCAGTCGAACACCTCGATCATCGCCGGCGACCCCCAGGGCAACCGCGTCGTCGCCAAGTGCTTCCGGCGCCTCGAGGCGGGCGCCAACCCCGAGCTCGAGGTGGGTCGCCAGCTGCTCGGAAGCGGGGCGCCGGTGGCCCGGCTGCTCGGCGCCATCGAGCTCGACCGGGCGGGCGCGGCCCCGACCACGCTCGCCGTCGTCCACGAGTACGTCCCCCACGAGGAGGACGCCTGGACCGCGCTCGTGCGCGCCGCCGGCGCCTACCTGGAGCAGGCGCTGCCCTCCTCCGACGCGCCGCTGCTGCCCCCGCCGCCGCGCGGCGGGCTCCTCGCGGCGGTCGCGCCCGGCGGCACGCCGGACGAGGTCGCCGCACGTCTGCCCGACGTCCTACCGCAGGCCGAGCTGCTCGGGCTGCGCACCGCCGAGCTGCACCGCGCCCTCGCCCGGGGACCCGGTGAAGGCTTCCGCCCCGAGCCACTCACGGCGCTCGCACAGCGCTCGCTCTACCAGTCGATGCGGACGACGGCGCGGCGCTCGCTCGTGATGCTGCGCCAGCGCCTGCGCGCCCTCGGCCCCGACGACGAGGCGCTGGCCCGGGAGGTCATCGAGCACGAGGAGCTGATCCTCGCCCGGCTCCATACGGTGCTCGACGCCCGCGGGGGCGTGCGCAGCCGGGTGCACGGCGACCTCCACCTCGGCCAGGTCCTCTTCACGGGCCGCGACTTCGTCTTCGTCGACTTCGAGGGCGAGCCGGCGCGCAGCTACGGCGAGCGCACCTTGAAGCGGTCGGTCCTCGCCGACGTCGCCGGGATGCTGCGCTCGTACCACTACGCGGCCCACTCGGCCCTCGCCGACCTGGCGATGCGCGGCGTGCTCGACGTTGCCCCGGAGACCGCGGCGGGCAGCACGCCCGCCCCGGGCGCGCCAGGCGACGCGGGCGTGGGACGCGACGCCGCGCGCGCCGGGCGCCACCGCGAGGCGGCCGACCGCTTCGCGTTCTGGGTCGGCGCCGCCTATCTCGGCGGCTACCTCCCCCCCGCCGAGGCCGCCGGCCTCGTCCCCGAGGACCGCGGGGAGCTCGACACCCTGCTCGACGCCTACCTCCTCGACAAGGCGCTCTACGAGCTGCGCTACGAGCTCGCGAGTCGACCCGAGTGGGTGCATCTCCCGCTCCTCGGGCTCCGGTTCCTGCTGGCGCCCGCGGGCCGGACGACGGTCTGAGCGTGGGAAGGGCACGGATCGCCGAGGAGCGCAGGCGGGCCCTCGAGGAGCTCGCCCGCCGCCGCGGCGTCGCCGTCGAGTTCACGAGCGCCACCGGGGAGCGCAGGCGCGCGAGCGACGACACCCTCGCCGCGGTGCTCCGTGCCCTCGGCGAGCCGCTCGGCGGGCCGGGCGAGGCGGTGGCGCTCGCCGCCGAGCGCCGCGCCGAGCGGCACCGCTCGCGCCGGGCCGGCACGCCCGCCCTCCCGCCGGTGCTCGTCGCCTGGGGCGGCCGTCTCCCTCCGCTCGATCTCGCCGGCGCGAGCCACCGCGACGCCACGGCGCCGACCGGGGCGGGGGGGGGCCTCGCCCTGGTCACCGAGGGCGCGGACGAGCCGGGCATCCTCGCCGCGAGGCCCGACGGTGCCGGTCGAGCCGTCGTCGAGGAGACCCTCCCCTACGGCGTGCACCGGCTGGTCGCCGGCGAGGAGGGGCCACGATCCTGGGTCGTCTCGGCGCCGGAGCGGCCGGGGGACGGCGACGCTCGCCCGGTGGCCCGCGGCTGGGGGGTGTTCGCCGCCGCCTACTCGCTGCGCGACGGGCGCCGCGGGCCGGCCGGCGACCTCGGGGCGCTGCGCGCCCTCGGCGAGGCGGTGGCGCCGCTCGGCGCCTCGGTCGTCGCCACGCTCCCGCTCCTCGCGGAGCTCGCCACCGCCGACGGCGCGGCGCCGGGCCAGCAGCCGTACGCGCCGGTGAGCCGGATGTGGTGGAACGAGGCGTACCTCGACCTCGACCGCCTCGTCGAGCTCGCGCCCGAGGACCGCGACTGGCGCGCCGCGGCGCCCGAGCCGGAGCGAGCGGACCTCGCCGGCGCGGCGAGTGCGGCCCGGCCGGCCCTCGAGCGCGCCGCACGGCGGCTCCTCGCCCGTGACAGCGAGCGCCGGCGCTCCTTCCAGGCCTTCCGGGCGGCGCGGCCCGACGTCGCCAGCTACGCGCGCTTCCGGGCGGCCGTGGAGCGCGCCGGCCCCGACGTGTCGAGCTGGCCCTCGACCTGGCGCGCGGGCAGGATCGGCCCGGACGAGGTCGCCCCCGAGGCCGCGCTCCGCCACGTCTACGCGCAGTACGCCACCGACGCGCAGCTGGCGGAGGACGCGGGGGCGCTCGGGCGCGAGGGCTGCGGGCTCCTCCTCGACCTGCCGATCGGCTGCCGCCCGGGTGGCTACGACCCCTGGGCGTTCCCGGCGGCGTTCGCCGCCGGTGCGTCCGTCGGGGCGCCGCCCGACGGCTTCTTCCCCTCCGGCCAGGACTGGGGCTTCCCCCCGCCGCATCCCGGAGGGGACCGCGCGACCGGCTACGAGCTCATGCGCCAGGTGCTCACCCACCACCTGAGACATGCCGCGGTGCTGCGCGTGGACCACGTGCTCGGCTGGTCGCGGCTGTGGTGGGTGCCGGCGGGGATGTCGCCGGGCGAGGGGGCCTACGTCCGCTACCCGCTCGAGGAGCTCCTGGCGGTGGCGTGCCTCGAGGCGTGGCGCCACGGTGCGGAGCTGCTCGGCGAGGACCTCGGCACCGTCGAGCGGGGGCTGCGCCCGCGCCTCGCCCGCCACGGCGTCGACCGGATGCGCGTGGCGATCTACGACCTCGCCGAGCGGCCCCGGCGGGCGCTCACCCCGCCGGCGGGCACGGTCGCCTACGTCGACACGCACGACAGCGCCACCTTCGCCGGCTTCCTCGACGGTTCCGAGGTGACGCTGCGCGAGGAGCTCGGGCTCCTCCCGGCGGCCGCCGCCGGCGGGGAGCGGGCCGAGCGGGCGCGCCTCGCCGCGGCGCTGGTCGAGCGCCTGGAACGCGTCGGCCGCCTCGCCCCCGGCGAGCACAAGGACGTGCTGGCGGTGCTCGCCGCGGTCCTGGAGGAGCTCGGCGAGTCGCCGGCCGACCTGGTGGTGGTGCCGGTCGAGGACCTGCTCGAGGAGCGCGACCCGCACAACGTGCCCGGCACGACCTGCGAGCACGCCAACTTCTCGCGCCGCATGGCGCGAACCGTCGCCGAGTGCACCGCCGAGGCGCGCGTCCGCGAGGCCCTCGAGCGGCTCGACGCGGCGCGCCGGCGTGCGGGAGCGCCGGCCCGGGTAGGGAGGACGACGTGACCGACGCCCCCCACCAGGGCGCGCCGCGCGGCGGGCGGATGCCGGGCGAGCTCGACCGCTACCTGTTCAACGAGGGTCGCCACCACCGCCTCTACGAGGTGCTCGGCGCGCACCGGCTCGTCGGGGCGCCGGACCGCTGGTCCTTCGCGATCTGGGCGCCGAACGCCACCGCCGTCTCGGTCGTGCACGACCACAACGGCTGGCGGGCCGGGCGCGACCGCCTCGAGCCGCAGGCCAGCTCCGGCATCTGGGCGGGCACGGTGGAGGGCGTCGGCGAGGGGACCTGCTACAAGTTCTCCCTCGACACGCCGGCCGGCCGGCGCCAGCGTGCCGACCCCTTCGCCTTCGCCACCGAGGTGCCGCCTCGCACCGCCTCGGTCCTCACGGGCCTCGGCCACCGCTGGGGCGATGCCGAGTGGATGGCGCGGCGGCCGACGGCGCAGGGCCCCGACGCCCCGCTCAGCGTCTACGAGCTCCACCTCGGCTCGTGGCGGCGGCACGAGGACGGCTCGTACCTCTCCTACGCCGAGGTGGCCGGCCCCCTCGTGGACCACGTCACGAGGCTCGGCTTCACCCACGTGGAGCTGCTGCCCGTGATGGAGCACCCGTTCTACGGCTCGTGGGGCTACCAGACGACGAGCTTCTTCGCGCCGAGCTCGCGCTACGGCCCCCCGGAGGAGCTGATGGGCCTCGTCGACACCCTGCACCGGGCGGGCATCGGCGTGCTCCTCGACTGGGTGCCCTCGCACTTCGCCACCGACGAGTTCGCCCTCTCCGAGCTCGACGGCACCCACCTCTACGAGCACGCCGACCCCCGCCGGGCGATCCATCCCGACTGGGGGAGCTATGAGTTCAACTACGGCCGCCACGAGGTGCGCTCGTTCCTCGTCTCAAGCGCCTGCTTCTGGCTGGACCGGTACCACGCCGACGGGCTCCGGGTGGACGCCGTCGCCTCGATGCTCTACCTCGACTACTCGCGAAAGGAAGGCGAGTGGTCCCCGAACCCGTACGGCGGCAACGAGGACGTGGAGGCGATCACGCTGCTCCGGGAGATGAACGACGCCGTGCACGGCGCGTTCCCGGGCGTGGTGACGGTCGCCGAGGAGTCGACCGCCTGGCCGGGCGTGACGCGCCCGACCGCCGAGGGCGGGCTCGGCTTCTCGCTCAAGTGGGACATGGGCTGGATGCACGACACGCTGACGCACTTCGCGCGCGACCCCGTGTACCGGCGCTTCCACTACGACGAGCTCACGTTCCGCGCGCTGTACGCGTTCTCGGAGGCCTACCTCCTCCCGCTCTCCCACGACGAGGTGGTCCACGGCAAGGGGGCGCTCGCGACGAAGATGCCGGGGGACGACTGGCAGCGGCGCGCCAACCTCCGGCTCCTCTACGGATACCAGTGGACCCTGCCCGGCAAGAAGCTCCTCTTCATGGGGAGCGAGCTCGGGACGTGGCGGGAGTGGGACCACGAAGGCGAGATCGAGTGGTCGCTCCTCGGCCACCCGGCCCACGCCGGCATCGCCCGCTTCGTCGCCGACTGCAACGCCTGCTACCGCGCCCACGAGGCGCTGCACGCCCGGGACCTGTCGCCGGACGGCTTCGCCTGGGTCGAGGCCGAGGCGCGGGCCGACTCTGTGCTCGGTTGGCTCCGCTTCGCCGGCGACGCCCCACCGGTGCTCGCCGTGGCGAACCTCACCCCCGTCGTCCGGCGCTGGCGCTTCGGGGTCCCCGAGGCGGGCCGCTGGGAGGAGATCTTGAACAGCGACGCCACCGAGTACGGCGGCTCGGGCGTCGGCAACGCCGGCGCCGTCGAGGCGGACGGGGCGCCCTGGCGCGGCCAGCCGGCGAGCCTCGAGTGCACCCTGGCGCCGCTCGGCCTGCTCGCGCTCGTCCCGGCGCGCGGCCGGCGCTGAGCGTGACGACGAGGAGCGCCGGCGCCCTGGCGACGCGGCACGGAGCGACCTACCTCGGTGGCGGCCGGACCCGCTTCGGCGTGTTCGCGCCCGAGGTGCGCTCCGTCGAGCTCGTCGTCGCCGAGGAGGTCCTGGCGGCGCTCGCCCCGGCCGGCGAGGGCTACCACGCCACCGTCGCCGCCGCCGGGCCGGGCACCCGCTACCGCTTCCTGCTCGACGGGCGCGGACCCTATCCCGACCCGGCGTCGCGCTCCCAGCCCGAGGGCGTCCACGGCCCCTCGGCCGTCGTGTCGCTCGAGCCCCCGGACACTCCCGGATGGCGCGGGGTGCCGCTCGGGTCCCAGGTGATCTGCGAGGTGCACGTCGGGACCTTCAGCGCCGAGGGGACCTTCGCCGGGGTCGCGGCGTCGCTCGGCGAGCTCGCCGACGCCGGCTACACCGCCGTCGAGCTGATGCCGGTGGGCGAGTTCCCGGGCGAGAGGAACTGGGGCTACGACGGCGTCTTCCCCTTCGCCGTCCAGTCCAGCTACGGCGGAGCGGCGGGCCTGACCGAGCTCGTGGGCGCGGCGCACCGCGCCGGCATCGCCGTCGTCGTCGACGTCGTCTACAACCACCTCGGCCCGGAGGGCGCCGTCCACGGGCACTTCGCCCCCTACTTCACCGACCGCTACGCCACGCCGTGGGGAGAGGCGGTGAACGTCGACGGGCCGTGGAGCGACGGGGTGCGGAGCTACTTCGTCGAGCACGCCCTCTACCTCGTGCGCGACCTCGGGGTCGACGGCCTGCGCCTCGACGCGGTGCACGCCATCGCCGACCAGACCGCGTCGCCCTTCCTGGCGGAGCTCGCCGCGGCCGTGCACGCCGAGGCGCGTCGGAGCGGGCGGACCATCACCGTCGTGGCGGAGAGCTCCGACAACGACCCGCGCCTCGTCGCGGTCCCCGAGGCCGGCGGGCTCGGCGTCGACGCCGTGTGGAACGACGACTTCCACCACGCGCTCCGCACCACGCTGACAGGCGAATCGGACCGCTGGTTCGCCGACTTCCACGGCACCGGCGACCTCGCGACGGCGTTCCGGGACGGCTTCGTGCTCACCGGCCGCTACTCGCCGATGCGCCGCCGGCGCCACGGCGCCCGCCCGGTGTCGCCGATCCCGGGTGAGCGCCTCGTCGTCTACGCGCAGAACCACGACCAGGTGGGCAACGCCGGCTTCGGCGAGCGGCTCGCCGCGGGCCTCGGCCTCGCCGCCCAGTACCCGATCGCGGCCGCCGTGCTCTGCTCGGGCGGTGTGCCGCTGCGCTTCATGGGCGAGGAGTACGGCGAGACGGCCCCGTTCCACTTCTTCACCGACCACGGCGACCCGGCGCTCGTCGAGGCGGTCCGCGAGGGCCGGCGCGCGGAGGTGGGCGAGGCGGGCGGCGCCCCGCCACCGGACCCCCAGGACCCCGCCACGTTCGAGGCGTCGCGCCCCGACCGCGTGCTCGCGCGCTCGGGCGAGCACGCCGAGCTGCTCTCCTGGCAACGCGCGCTGCTGCGTCTGCGCCGCGAGGAGCCGGCGCTCGGCACCCTCGAGCCGTCGCGCTCGCTCGTCTGGCACGACCCCGCGACGCGCTCGCTCGCGCTTCTCCGCCGGGCCGACCCCTACCTCGGCGGTCGCCCGGTCGCGATCATCCTCCACCTCGCGCCCGATGTCGCCGAGATCGCTCCCGACCTGCTCGCCGGCTGCACCCTCGAGGTGCTCGCCGTGCGGGGCGTCCCGGGCGTCGCCGTCGGCGAGCGCCTCGGGCCGCACGGCGACGGGTCCGCCCGCATCGTGTGCCCCGGCTACGCGGCGCTCGTCGCCGGGATCACCGGGTGCCCCGCCGCCGCGCCGGACGGTGCAGGGGCGACCGACCGCCTGTGAGCCCGGCCCGCCGCGCGTGAGACCCGGCCTCGGGGCGACCTACCGCCTGCAGCTGCGGCGCGGGTTCGGCTTCGCCCACGCCGCCGCCCTCGCCGCCTACCTCGTCGACCTCGGCATCGAGACGCTGTACTGCTCGCCGGTGACCGAGGCCGTGCCCGGCAGCACCCACGGCTACGACGGCACCGACCCGACGAGGATCCGCGCCGAGCTCGGCGGCAGCGACGGCTACGACGCGCTCGTCGGGGCGTGCGAGACCCACGGCCTCGGGATCTGCCTCGACATCGTCCCGAACCACCTCGCGACCTGGCCGGGTGGAGGCTGGTGGCGCTCACTCCTCCTCGAGGGCCCCGACGGCGAGCTCGGCGAGGTCTTCGACGTCGACTGGGACGCGAGCCCTCCGGGCGCGCCACGGACGGTCACGCTCCCGGTGCTCGACCGGCCGCTCGAGGCGGCCCTCGCCGCCGGGCTCGTCGCGCTCCGCGAGGGCCCGGCCGGCCCGGTGCTCTCCGCCTGCGGGGTCGAGCTGCCCGTCGCCGGCGGCTCGGTGCGCCCGGGCGAGGGGCTCGCCGAGGTGCTCGGCGCGCAGCACTACCGCCTCGTCGACTGGCACGACCCGGCCGAGCGGAACTACCGGCGCTTCTTCGACGTCGACGGCCTCGCCGGCGTGCGCGTCGAGCGCCCCGAGGTGTTCGCGCGCACCCACGCGCTCGTCGTCGAGCTCGCCCGGTCGGGCAGGTGCTCGGCGCTCCGGGTCGACCACGTCGACGGCCTCGCCGACCCCGCCGCCTACCTGCACCGCCTCCGGGAGGCGACGGGGCTGCCGGTGGTCGTCGAGAAGATCCTGACCGGCGACGAGGCGCTGCGGCGCGGCTGGCCGGTCGCCGGCACGACCGGCTACGAGGTGCTCGACGACATCGGGGGCGCGCTCGTCGACGCCGAAGGGCTCGAGCGCCTCGTCGCGGCGGGCCGTGCCGAGGGGGACCAGCCGGTCGGCGCCTGCGAGGTCGGGGCGCGGCGCCTCGTCGTCGAGACCCTCTTCCCCGGCGAGCTCGCCCGCAGCGCGGCGCGCCTCGCCGTGGCGCCCCGGACGCTCGCCGAGGTGAGCGCCCACCTGCCGGTGTACCGCACCTACCTCGACGCGGGCGAGGCGGCCCCGGAGGACCGCGCCGCGATCGGCGAGGCGTGCGCGAGGGCCGGCGCCGCGGAGGTGGAGGCCGCGCTCCTCGACCCGGCGCGGCGCGACGCGGCCGTCGGCTACCAGCAGCTCAGCGGGGCGGTGATGGCGAAGGGCGTCGAGGACACCGCGTGGTACCGCCTGGCGGGGCCGCTCGCCTTCTGCGACGTCGGCGGGGACCCCGGCCGCCCCCGCCACGACGGCCCCGCCCGCCTGCACACGCGGGCCGCGGCACGCGCGCGCGACGGACGGGCCGGGCTCGTGCCGTCGACGACGCACGACACGAAGCGCTCCGGGGACGTGCGCGCCCGTCTCTACGCCCTCTCCGAGCTCGCGGGCGGCTTCGAGGAGGGGCTGGCACGCCTGCGCTCGGCGCTCGGCGCCACCGGCGCGCCGTGCGCCCCGGGCGCCCCGGGGTCCTCCGAGACCCGGCTCCTCGCCCAGCTCCTGCTCGGCACGCTGCCCGCCCCGGGCACGGCCGTCCCGATCGGAGCGGCGGGCGGGTCGCTCGCGTCCCGCGTCGGCGACGCCCTCGTGAAAGGGGCGCGGGAGGCGAAGCTGCGCACCTCCTGGGTCGAGCCCGACGACGGCTACGAGCGGCACCTTCGCGAGCTCGTAGATGCGGCGTGCGCGGACGGCGGCCGCCTGCTGGCAGCGTCCTTCGGCGACCTCGTCGGCGAGGTGGCCCGCCTCGGTGCGACGTTGTCCCTGTCCGCGGTCGTCCTCCGGTCGGCGCTCCCGGGCGTGCCCGACTGTTACCAGGGCGACGAGACGTGGAACTGCTCGCTCGTCGACCCGGACAACCGGCGCCCGGTCGACCACGGACGGCTGCGGGCGATGCTCGCCGCCCTCGAGCCCCGCCCGGGCGCAGGGGGCCCCGGCGCCCGGGCGGGGCTCGCCGCCGAGCTGCGACGCTCGTGGCCGGACGGCCGGGTGAAGCTGCTCGTCACCGCCACGCTGCTCCGGGCGCGCCGCCAGCTTCCCGGCGCCTTCGCGCCCGGCGCCCGGCACGTCCCGCTCGAGGCGGAGGGGCCCGCGGCACCCTCGGTGCTCGCCTTCGGGCGCCTGGCCGGTCACGCCGGCGGGGTGGGCGGGGCGGCGCTCGCGGTCGTCACCCGGCTGGCGTCGCGCCTCGGCCGGCTCGGCGGCGACCTGCCGTCCGGCGCCGCGTACGCCGGCACGGCGCTCGCCGTGCCGGCCGAGCTCGCAGGGCCGCTCGTCGACGTCGTCACCGGCAGGCAGCTCCGGGCTCGCGCGGGGCGCCTCGAGGTCGCCGACGTGCTCGCCGACCTGCCGGTGGCCCTGCTCAGACCGGTGCGCTGAGCAGCACCAGGGACCGTCCCTCGACGGCGATGGAGCTCCCCGCCCCCACCGTCGTCTCCTCCGGCGCCGCGAACGCCTCGTCACGCGCGGTGTCGAGGACGAGCGACCAGTGTTTGGCGAAGCGCCCGTCGGGCAGGACGAAGTCGATCGGCTCCCAGTAGGCGTTGAGGATCAGGAAGAAGCTGTCGTCCTCGGTGCGCTCGCCGTAGCGCAGGACGTAGGCGGGCAGCTCGGCGCCGTTCAGGAACATCCCGAGCGACTTGGCGAAGGTCACCTGCCAGTCGGCGTCGCTCATCTCCTTGCCTTCCGGCGCGAACCAGGCGATGTCGCTCACGCCCTCGCCGTGGAGCGGGCGCCCCTGGAACCAGCGCCGCCGCCGCAGCACGGGGTGGTCGCGGCGCAGCGTGTGGAGCTTGCGCGTGAAGTCGAGCAGGTCTTCGTCCGCGTTCTCCCAGTCGAGCCAGGAGATCTCGTTGTCCTGGCAGTAGGCGTTGTTGTTGCCGCGCTGGCTCCGGCCGATCTCGTCGCCGGCGAGCAGCATCGGGACGCCCTGGGAGAGCACCAGCGTGGCGAGGAGGTTGCGCGACTGGCGGCGGCGCAGCGTCAGGATCTCCGGGTCGTCGGTCGGGCCTTCCACCCCGCAGTTCCACGAGCGGTTGTGGTCCTCGCCGTCACGGCTGTCCTCGCCGTTCGCCTCGTTGTGCTTCTCGTTGTAGGAGACGAGGTCGCGAAGGGTGAAGCCGTCGTGGCACGTGACGAAGTTGATGCTCGCCCAGGGTCGCCGGCCCGTGCGCTCGTAGAGATCGGAGCTTCCGGTGAGGCGTGACGCGAGCTCCGGCAGCGTCTGGTCCTCGCCCCGCCAGTAGTCCCGCACGCAGTCTCGGTAGTGCCCGTTCCACTCCGACCACAGCGGTGGGAAGTTGCCGACCTGGTAGCCGCCCTCGCCGACGTCCCACGGCTCGGCGATCAGCTTCACCTGGCTGATGACCGGATCCTGCTGGATGATGTCGAAGAACGCCGACAGGCGGTCGACCTCGTGCAAGGTGCGCGCAAGCGTGGCGGCGAGGTCGAAGCGGAACCCGTCGACGTGCATCTCGGTCACCCAGTAGCGGAGGGAGTCCATCAGGAGCTGGAGGACGTGGGGGTGCCGGACGTTCAGCGTGTTCCCGGTGCCCGTGTAGTCGACGTAGTAGCGCGGGTCCTCGGCGGCGAGGCGGTAGTAGGCGGGGTTGTCGATCCCCTTGAACGACAGCGACGGGCCGAGGTGGCTCCCCTCCGCGGTGTGGTTGTAGACGACGTCCAGCAGCACCTCGATGCCGGCGGCGTGGAGCGTCTTCACGAGCTGCTTGAACTCCTGCACCTGCTGGCCGAGCGACCCGCTGGCCGAGTACTCGTTGTGGGGCGCGAGGTAGCAGATCGAGTTGTAGCCCCAGTAGTTGCGCAGGCCGCGCTCGACCAGTTGCTGGTCGTGGATGAACTGGTGCACCGGCTGCAGCTCCACGGCGGTCACCTTCAGCGACTGGAGGTGGTCGATCACCTCGGGCACCGCGAGGCCGGCGTAGGTCCCGCGCAGCTCCGGCGGCACCGCCGGGTGGCGCGCGGTGAAGCCCTTCACGTGCATCTCGTAGACGCTCGTCATGTGCCAGGGCGTGTCGGGGTGCCGGTCGTTGCCCCAGTCGAAGAACGGGCTGATCACGACGTTCTTCGGCATCGAGGCCGCGCTGTCCGAGCGGCTGGCGCGCGACTCGTCGCCCTGCTGGTGGCCGAAGAGCGAGCGGCGCCAGCGGACCATGCCGTCGACCGCCTTGCCGTACGGGTCGAGCAGCAGCTTCTCGGGGTTGCACCGCAGCCCCTGCGACGGGCGCCACGGGCCGTGGACCCGGTAGCCGTAGCGCTGGCCCGGGCCGATGCCGTTCAGGTAGCCGTGGTGGACGTGCGCCGTCTCGTCGGGCAGGGTGAAGCGCGTCTCGCGGCCCCACTCGTCGAACAGGCACAGCTCGACGCGATCGGCGACCTCGGAGAAGATCGAGAAGTTGGTCCCGACCCCGTCGTAGGTCGCCCCGAGCGGGTACGGCTTGCCAGGCGTGGCGACCTGTCCTGACCGGTCCATCCAGGTCACGCTAACGGCTCATCGCAAAGGCCGGAGAGACCCCGCCGGCGCGACGTGCGATCAGCGATCGGGCCGCACCACGACGACGGAGATGTCACTGTGGTGTAGCAGGTGGTTCGCGACCGAGCCGAGCACGACGCTCGACACCGGGCCGTGCGTGGCGGCGCCGACGACGATGCACGCCGCCTCCGCGTCATGACCCACCTGGAGGATCTCGTGGGCCGGGTCGCCGTCGCGCACCTCGAAGCGCCAGTCGACCCCGGCGGCGGCGAGCGCGGCGGCGACCTGGGACTCGGTGCTCCGCTCGAGGTCGTCGGCGGTCTGCTCGAGGATCGCCACCGCGTCGCCCGCAACAGGGCCCGGGGCGATGTTCGGCAGGTGCCGCACGTACACGACGACGAGGCGTGCCCCGACGGCGGAGGCCACCCACGCGGTGTGGCGCAGGGCGCAGAGCGAGGACTCGGAGCCGTCGACGCCGACGACGACCGCGCCCGCCTTGCCCTTCTCGTGGACCAACTGCGCCATCAGCACCCTCTCCCTGTCACGAGCGGCGGCACCTCCGGCCCCGGGTGGGCGCCGCATACGGTGTCCGGTGCGCCGTGGTCCGCGGTACGTGCGTCAGGGCCCCGCGCCGGCACGCGCGTGCACCGACCACGTCCCCTGGCTGGGTGTCCGCGGCATCGACGACGCGGAGCATCGCCGCGATCAAGCACATGTTGCACCGGCGACACGCGTCCGCCGCATGGACGATCAGCTGACCAGTCGGCCGCCCTGCGCCCGGGCCCCGGACGCGGGCGGCGGCAACTGCTCAGGCCGGTCGGACGTTCGCCGCCTGAAGGCCCTTCTGGCCCTCCTGCACCTCGAACTCGACCATCTGGCCTTCCTCGAGGGTGCGGTACCCCGACATCTGGATAGCGGAGTGGTGAACGAACACATCCGCGCCACCGGTCTGCGAGATGAAGCCGTAGCCCTTCTCGGCGTTGAACCACTTGACTGTTCCGGTCGCCACTTCGGCGATCCCCCTTCTTTCGATGATGCTCTACAACGAGAGGGATCGAACCGAGTCGCGGCGACCGCTGCAAGTGTGCCGCGGCGCCCCTCGCGGGTCCCGTCGGACGCACCTGTACGCGGTCGCCTTCGAAGGGCCCGCTTGCTCTCGACACGCAGGGTACCAGGCTGTTGCTCGTTCGTCACCGGTTCGTTCGGGCGTGCCGACGGGTCGTTCGCCGGGCTTGTACCGGCGTCCAGGGGCCCTCGCGATCCTCGCGGCGGCTCACGGCCCGGGGAGGATCTCCTCCACCGAGGCGTCGAGGGAGCCGAGCCCCTCGAGGAGGTCGAGCGTCGTGTAGCGGGCGCGCAGGCGGTTGGCGAAGCGGAACGTCGCGCGAAGCGTGGCGCCGTCGAGCCCGAGGAAACCCGGCGTCGCCGGGATGCCGCTGTCGGCGAGGGCGCCCGACACCTGGTCGAAGCCGGACGCCACGCCGGCGAGGCGCGCGGCGAGCGCCCCGAGCACGGCCGGATCGCGCGGCCACGCGGGCAGACCCCTCGCGAGGATCTCCGCCTTCTCGCGCCGCACCGCCTCCAACGCGTCGAGCTGCGCTCCGAACCACCGCCGGGCCTCGGCGTCGTCCGAGCGCCCCGCAGCTCCTGCCTCCACGGGCGGACCCGCGCCCGGGACGAGGGCGGCGGCCCGGCGCTGGAGCGCCATGGCGAAGTGCGTCGCGTAGCCGACCTGCAGCCCGTGCGGGCCGTGGGGCCGCAGGCCCCGGAACGCGAGCAGGTCCCAGAAGTGCGACGCATGGTGCTCGCAGCCGCTCGCCGGCCGGGAGCTGCCCATCATCGCCATCGCGATCCCCGACTCGACCAGGCCGCGCACGAGCTCCCCGACGGCGTCGGGGCGCCCGGCGCGCACCTCTGCCGCGTGCGAGGTGCAAAAGCCGAGGGGCCCGAGCACCCTGGCCTCGACGACCGGGCAGAACACCTCGCCGAGCAGCCCGCTCGCGAGCGCCCAGTCGAAGCGGGCGCACGCCTTGCCGAGCAGGTCACCGAGGCCCCAGACGGTCATCTCGGGCGGGGCGCCCGCGACGACCCCGAGGTCGGCGAAGACGGCGAGCGGGGTGTGCGCCGCGTGGCTCACCTTCACGCCGTCGAACTGCATCGCCGCGACGTTCGAGGCGTAGCCGTCCATCGAGGCCGCGGTGGGCACCGACACGTACGGGCGCCCCTCGAGGAACGTCGCGTAGCGCGTGACGTCGTTGATCACCCCGGAGCCGACGGCGAGCACGCCGTCGGGGCCGTCGGCGCCGAGCCGCGCGCGCGCCGCCGCGACCGCCCCCTCGTCGGCGAGGAGGCCCGAGCGCTCGCGGAAGGACAGGCGCGTGACGAGGTGCCCGGCGGCGCCGAGCTCCTCGGCGAGACGGTCGCCGAGCGCCTCGGCGGTGTTGGCGTCGTCGACGAGGAGGAGGCGACGCCAGTGCTTCTGGTCCACGTAGGCGCCGAGCCGCTCCAGCGCCTCGAGGCCGACGACGACCTCCTCGACCGGGACCTCGTGGTCGAGCCCGCACGCGGGGCACGGCGACGCGCTCACGGTCGGGGGACCATCGCCCGGGCGCCGGCGCCGGGCCCCGTCGTCCTCCTCACCCGCCGCGGGTCACGACGCCTGGCCGTAGTAGGCACCGGGGCCGTGCTTGCGCTGGTAGTGCTTGTCGCGCACCGACGGCGCGAGCGGCCCGGCGTCCGGCCGCAGCACCAGGGTGAGCAGCGCCATCCGGGCCACCTCCTCCAGCGTCACCGCCCGTTCGACGGCCTCGGCCGGGTCCGCCCCCCAAGCGAACGGCCCGTGGCCCGGTGCCAGCGCGCCCGGCACCTCGTCGGTCCCCCGGTCGCCGACCGCCTCGACCAGGATCGAGCCGGTGCTGGCCTCGTACTCCCCCGCCACCTCGTCGTCCCTCAGGTGCCTGGCCACCGGCACCGGTCCGGGGCAGAGGTCGGCGTGGGTGGTGCCGAGGACCGGGATCTCGCGTTCCGCCTGCGCGAAGGCCGTCGCCCAGGTGGAGTGGGTGTGCACGACGCCGCCGAGCGCAGGGAAGGCCCGATAGAGCCGGACGTGCGTCGGCGTGTCGGTCGATGGGCGACGGTCGCCCTCGACGACCCGGCCATCGAGGTCGACGACGACAAGGTCCTCGGTGCCCATCACCTCGTAGGCGAGCCCGCTCGGCTTGATGACCACGAGGCCGCGCTCGCGGTCGATCCCGCTGACGTTGCCCCAGGTGAGCGTGACGAGCCCGTGGCGCGGCAGTGCCAGGTTGGCGGCGAGGACCTCCTCGCGCAGTCCCTCGAGCACGTCATCCTCCCTCGGTCGGCCCGACGGCGACCTTAGGCTCTCACAGCTCCACGAAGTCGATGTCGAGCAGCTCGGCGAGGACCCGCCACCGCTCGACGTGATCGCCGAGGTTCATGCAGAAGTGGTGGGTCCCGCCGTTGCGGAGCCATCCCGTCAGAAAGGCGCGCATGCCCGAGTCCGGCCGGTAGTGGAAGTACGGCATCTCGACGTTCGGGAGCACGGGCGTGTCGAGCACCTCGCCCCTGGCGACCGCGAGGCGGTAGCGCTCGCCGTCGAGCGGGATGAGGGTCGCGGTCGTGGCGGTGCCCGGCTCGGCCGAGAAGACCGTCGTCGGCGGGTTGCTGAGACCGCCGATGCCGAGTGGCCGGTCGACCAGGCGGACCGGGCGGTCACGGCGGGCGATCCGCCAGTTGCCCTCGCCCATGTGGCTGATGAGCACCGAGTCGAGCTCGTAGTCCATGGCGTACATCTCGCTGAAGTGCGCGTCGCCGATCAGGGTGTGGCTCGCGTAGACGAGCGACGCCGCGTTCGTGTCACCCTCGGCGCCGTAGCCGTAGCCGTCGGCCAACAGATTCGAGGCCGCGAGCAGCGGCAGCTGCTCGAAGCGGCCGTCTCGTCCCACCGGCTCGAAGTGGACCGACAGCCCGTGGTAGCCGCCGTCCTCGAGGATCTCGCGAAGCGCGAGCTCGAAGCGGATGGCGTAGGCGTGACGTTCGGGCGGCAGGTCGGGGTCGATCTCGAACTGGGCGGCGTGGCGGGCGCGCACCTGCTCGATCCGTCCGTCTTCGACCCGACCCATGCGCGCGTGGACGTCCCCGAGGTTCTCGTTCACGACCATCGGCCCGAGCTTGCGCAGCAGCGCCGTCGGGTCGTAGAGGACGTCCTCCATGCCGTTCATCGGGTAGCCGAAGAGCGCGATCTTCGTCCGCTTCAGCCTCGTCACGGTTCTGGCGGCCCGCGCCCAGGACTCGAAGGCGGCGAGGAACTGCGCGGAGCGCCACTCCTCGGTGATCACCGAGTACGGGATGCCGGCGCGCAGCAGCGCGTTCGACTGGTCCTGCGCGCCGTGGATGCCCTGGTTGTACGTCAGGTCGTCCATCGTCCACTCGGCGGTGACGACCGGCTCGGGCTGGATGTTCGCCAGCAGCAGCGGGAGCGGGTTCTCCTGCAGCGCGCGCAGCGTTCGCATCGCCGGCCCGTAGGTGAGCATCACGATCATGATCCCGTCGAGGTCGCGCGAGTTCAGGTCCCGCACGATCTCCTCGACGTCCTCGCGGTTGCGGGCCGGGCGCGTGAACACGACCTCGGCGACCGGTTCGAGCCGGGCGCACAGCTCCCGGGCGAACTCGGCCTGGTGCTCGGTGATGCGCGGGATCATCTCGTCGTAGAGCTCCTGCATGATCCCGAGCAGGCCGATCCGTGGGCGCTCGCTGGTCGTCACTGTTGCCTCCCTGTCTCCGGGGCTGTCCCCGACCGTCCTCCGAGGCGCGCCGTGCGCCAGCGCTGACAGGCCCGCTGACGGGCCGGCCGCTGCGGCCCTCGGCCCCACCGCGTCGGCGACCCGGGGGGCGCGCCCGGAGCATGTCCGACGCGCGATGCCGGCTGCCCAGGCGGAGGACCCGGAGTGCGGCCGAGGTGGCGCCCGCCACGACGGACCTCGTCCGGCACGCATCTCGACCCGGCGCGGGCCGGGGTGCGCATCAACCGCCGAGGGTTGCCGTGAGGCCTGAAGACCTCCGAAATGCTACCGCTCGTCGCTCGCCTCCGGGGTTTCGAGCACCTTCGTCGAACACGTCCGGCTCCCGCCGGGACCAGCGCGTGACTCCTCGCGGCGACCGCTCGTCGGCCGGTGGCCGCGCGCGCCGACCTAGCGGGGATCCAAGCCGCCGACCGTCGTGTCCGTCGTCACCGCGTGCCTGAGCGCGTCGCGGACCCGAGCGGGGCCCGCCGAGGAGCGGCCGACGGCGTGGGGCACCACCTGGCGGCCACCGGTGCTCGTGGATCTCGCGGGGCGACGCTGGCGTGACGCCCCCGCGGACCCCGTTGCACCCTCTGGTGAACGCCATCGGCAACCCCACGCCGCCTCCGCGAACCGGCCGCCGGCGGCGGCAGACCCGCTCCGCACACCGGGCTCGAGCCAGGTCCCCCCGAGCCGAACGCCGGCTCCGGGGCGCCCGCCCGACGTCGGGAGCGCAGCGGTCAGATCATTTTGTGAGCGCTAACAGTGACGAATCTACGGGCGCCGGTGAAGGCGTGTCAAGGCTCGTCCGCGCCCGGCGCGCCTCAGCGGGGGGCCGGGGCCGCCGTGCTCTGGCGCACGACGAGCTCGGGGGGGATGACGACCCGCTCGACGCTGCGGGAGCCGGAGTCCAGCCGCTCGAGCAGGAAGCCGAGGCAGCGTCGCCCGACCTCGTCGAAGTCCTGTCGAACGGTCGTCAAGGGGGGCGTGAAGAACTCGGACTCGGCGATGTCGTCGAAGCCCACGACGCTCACGTCCTCGGGCACGCGCCGGCCCCGCTCGCGCAGCGCGCGCAGCAGCCCGAGCGCCATGTGGTCGTTGGCGGCGAACACGGCGGTCGCTTCCGGGATGCGGGCCAGCGTGGCCCCCGCGTCGAAGCCCGAGCGTGCCGTCCAGTCCCCTGCGAGCGGCGACGGCACCTCCGCGCCCGCATCCTCGAGCGCGAGGCGCCAGCCGGCGACGCGCTCGCGTGCCTCCAACCATTCCGTCGGTCCCGCGACGTGAAAGACCGTGCGGTGACCGAGGGAGAGCAGGTGCTCGGTCGCCGCGCGCGCTCCGCCGCGCTGGTCGACCGTGACGACACCGAGGTCGGTCTCCGGGTCGCCCTCGACCACGACGACCGGCAGGTCGGTCGGCAGGTCCGCGAGGGCGGCCTTTGCCGAGGTGAGCGGGGCGATGACGATCACACCCTCGACCGACTGCTCGGCGAGTCGCGCGATCGCCTCCTGCACGGGCAGACGGTCGATCGAGCGCAGGCTGACGACGCTCACGAAGTACCCGGTCTCGCGCGCCGCGCGCTCGATGCCGTAGAGCGTGGCCACGGGGCCGAACAGCGTGGTGTCGAGCGTGACGAGTCCGAGCGTCCGGGAGCGTCCGGTGACGAGGGCACGCGCCGCGAGGTTCGGGCGGTAGCCGAGCTGGTCGATCGCGGCGAGCACGCGGACCCGCGTCGTCGGCCGGACGCTCGGGTGGCCGTTCAGCACACGCGAGACGGTCTGGTGCGAGACGCCGGCGAGCTTGGCGACGTCGGTCATCGCCGGCGACCGCTGCGCTCGCTGCGCGGCCGGGCTCCGAGGCTCGGGTCGCTGGCCAGCGACCACGGGCGTCACCTGGTCGCGCGGGCGCACGACGCCTCGGCGCGCTCTGGCCGTGGCGCAGGCCCCCCGCCGGCTGCCGACCGAGCCGGCGAAGCGTGGCGCCGGTCGGAGTGCGGTAGGAGCGCGACCGGTCGAGCCGGCCCCGGGCGCCGGTCGGCGGCAGCCGTCTCGGGGGGTCCGGGGCGGCGGGCGGCTCGGCGCGGCGCGGGCACGCTCAGGTCGCGCCGCTCAGGCCGGCGCCGCGCCGGAGCTGCTTCAGGTCATGGAGCACATCGACCCGATCACGGCCGAGCAGGTCGTGCAGGCTCCGGTAGATGCCGTAGGCGGGGGCGAGCGCCGCCGAGGTGGCAGGGTCGGGACGGTAGTGGCTCGAGGCGCTCGGTCGGAGCGCCGCCACCGCGCTCGACAGATCGTCGAAGCCCCCGGCCGCGCCGCCCGCGGCGACGGCGCCGAAGAGCGCGGCCCCGCGCGCCGGGATCTGGGTCGCGTCGGGGATGCTCACCTCGAGGCCCGTGGCATCGGCGATGAGCTGCATGAGCAGGGGGCTCTTCTCGGCGATGCCACCGCAGGCCACGATCTCGCCGAGCGCGAGCCCGTGCTCGGTGAAGTTGTCGACGATGCGGCGGGTTCCGAACGCGACCGCCTCGAACATCGCTCGGTAGATCTGCTCGCGCGTGGTCGACAGGCTGAGCCCCGCCAGGACGCCGGAGAGGTCGGCGTCCGCGAGGACCGAGCGGTTCCCGTTCCACCAGTCGAGGGCGACGAGGCCGGAGGCACCCGGGGGCACGGTGGCCGCTGCGGCCTCGAGCTCCTCGAAGCGGCGCTGGCGCTGCCCGGGCGCCTCGCCCGGCGCGATGAGCCGGTCCACGTACCAAGCGAACATGTCGCCAACCGCCGGTTGGCCGGCCTCGTAGCCGAACAGACCCGCCAGGATCCCGTCCTCGACGACGCCGGTGATGCCAGGCATCCTGACCTCGTCCGGATCGACGACCATGTCGCAGATCGAGGTCCCGATGACCATGACGAACACGCCGGGCCGTTCGACCCCGGCGCCCGGCACCGACACGAACGAGTCCACGTTGCCCACCGCGACGGCGACGCCGGGGTGCAGGCCGAGGTCGGCGGCGAGCGCCGGCACGAGCGTGCCGGCACGCGTCCCCGGCGCGGCGAAGCCCGTGCCGAGCTTCGCCGCCGGGTCGGCGAAGCCCGGGAACGCCGCGTCGAAGTACGCTGATGATGGCAGGCCCTCCCTCGCCGACCAGAACGCCTTGTATCCCGCCGGGCAGGCCGCGCGGACCTGAGCGCCGCACAGCTGCCAGACGATCCAGTCGGTCGCCTCGATGAAGGCGCTCGCCGCGTCGTAGACCTCGCGGTCCTCCTCCCAGAGCTGGATGAGCTTCGGGAAGTACCACTCCGAAGAGATCCGTCCGCCGTAGCGGGCGAGGAAGGGCTCCCCCCGCTCGAGCGCCACCTCGTTCAGCCGGTCCGCATGTCGCTGCGCGGCGTGGTGCTTCCACAGCTTCGTCCACGCGTGCGGGCGGCGGCGCCACTGCTCGAGCATCGAGAGCGGGGTCCCGTCCGCCGTCGTCGGGAGCACGGTGCAGGAGGTGAAGTCGACGCCGATCCCGACGACCGCCGCCCCCGAGACGCCCGCCTGGGCGAGGGCCGCTGGGACGCCGCGCCGCAGCACCTCCAGATAGTCCGAGGGGTCCTGCAGCGCCCAGTCGGTCGCCAGCCGCTCACCGGTCTCGAGCTCGGCCTCGATGACGCCGTGCGGGTAGCGGACCTCGCTCGTGGCGAGCTCGGCGCCCGACGCGAGGTCGAGGACGAGCACCCGGCCGGACTCGGTGCCGAAGTCCACGCCGAGCGCGAGCCGCTCCGCCGCTCGAAGGTCCCCCGCCATGCGGCGTCACGCTAGGAGTGGTGCCGCGGCACGTCAACACGCCCGCGCCGTCCACCGGCGGCGGCCGAGGTGGCCTCAGCGGTGGACGCGCGTCCCCTCCCGGGTGTCCTCCACCTTCCAGCCGAGCGCCTCGATCTCGTCGCGCAGCGCATCGGCCGCCGCGAAATCCCGGGCGTCACGGGCGGCGTCGCGACGCGCCATGAGCTCGCCCACCCGGGCGTCGGGTCCCACCTCGCCGCCGCGCGGATGGAGGCCGAGCACGGCGAAGCACGCCAGCGCGGCGTGCGCGAGCGGGATTCCGGCGGCCGCGTCTCCCGCGTCGAGGAGGGCGTTCGCGCGCCGGACGCCCTCGAAGAGCGCGGCGACCGCCCGGGTCGTGTCGAGGTCGTCGTCCATCCGCTGCTCGAAGAGCCTGACGAGCGCGTCCGCCTCGGCTGAGCCCGGCGCGTCCGGGGCGGGGCGATCGGCACCCGCCATCCGCAGGTCCAGCGAGTCGATGCGGCCGACGGCGCTGGCCGCGCCCTGGAGGAGGTCACCCGTGATCTCGAGGGGCGAGCGGTAGCCGGACTGGACGACGAGGAGCCGGTAGGCGCGGGGGTCGTTCTCGGCGAGCAGGTCTGCGAGCGTCGTGAAGTTCCCGAGCGACTTCGACATCTTCTCGCCGCCGACGGTCACGAGCCCGTTGTGCACCCAGTGCCGGGCGAAGCCGCGACCGAGCGCGACGGCCTGGGCCCGCTCGTTCTCGTGGTGGGGGAACATGAGGTCCTGCCCGCCCCCGTGGAGGTCGAAGTCCTCGCCGAGCAGGGCGAGCGCCATCACGACGCACTCGGTGTGCCAGCCCGGCCTGCCGTCGCCGTAGGGCGAGGGCCACGTGGGCTCGCCTGGCTTCGCCTTCTTCCAGAGCGCGAAGTCGAGCGGCGAGCGCTTCTCCTCGTTCAGCGCGACACGCGCCCCGGCCCTGAGCGAGCCGAGGTCCTGGTGCGCGAGGAGGCCGTAGCCGGGGACGCGCTCCACCTCGAGGTAGACGCCGTCCGAGGTCTCATAGGCGGCGCCGGCCCGCACGAGGTCGTCGACGAGCTCCACCATCTCGGGGATGTACGCGGTGGCGTGGGGGTCGTCGTCGGGCCGCTCGACGCCCATCCGGTCGAGCGCCGACCACCATTGGCCCTCCCACTCCGTCGCCACGTCACGCCAGTCCCGCCGCTCGGCCCGGGCCCGGTCGAGGATCTTGTCGTCGAGGTCGGTGACGTTCGAGACGAAGTGGACCCGAAGCCCGCGGTAGCGCAGGTACCGTCGGAGCACGTCGTAGACGAGTGCGAACCGCCCGTGCCCGGCGTGCGGCGGGCCGTACACGGTCGAGCCGCAGACGTACAGCCCGACGTGGCCCGGGTCCCTCGTGACGAGCTCGTCGACGCGCCCGGTCGCAGTGTCGTGCAGCCGGAGCACGCTAGTACCGTAGTCGGCCTATGCCAGCCGCTTTCCAGGACGTGAACGGCGCCGGCGGACCCGGCGTCGCAGCACGCGAGACGTCCTCCCCGGCCGAGGACGCCGACTCGTCGCGCTCGGCGGACGACGCGGCGGTCGCCACGAGCCGGGTGCCCCAGCGGCCCGCCCTCGAGGGCCTCGAGGAGCGCTGGAGCCGGCAGTGGGAGGAGTGGGGCACCTACCGGTTCGACGCCTCACGTCCGCGTGACGAGGTCTTCGCCATCGACACGCCGCCGCCGACGGTCTCGGGATCGCTCCACGTCGGCCACGTCTTCTCCTTCGCCCAGACCGACGTGGTCGCTCGCTTCTGGCGCATGCGGGGCAAGGCCCTCTTCTACCCGATCGGCTGGGACGACAACGGTCTCGCGACGGAACGCCGCGTCCAGAACCACTTCGGGGTCCGCTGCGACCCGAGCCAGCCGTACGACGCGAGCTTCGCCACGCCGAGCGAGCCTGCGGCGGAGCCGCTCGCGATCTCGCGGCTGAACTTCATCGAGCTCTGCCGCCAGCTGACCGCCGAGGACGAGCAGGCATTCGAAGGGCTGTTCCGGCGGATCGGGCTCTCCGTCGACTGGAGCCTGCAGTACACGACGATCGGCGAGTCGGCGCGCCGCATCTCCCAGCGCGCCTTCCTCCGCATGCTCGCAGACGGCCAGGCCTACCGCCACGAGGCGCCGACGCTGTGGGACGTCGACTTCCGCTCAGCGATCGCCCAGGCCGAACTCGCCGACAAGGAGGTCGCAGGCGCCTACCACCGAATCCGCTTCGCCCGCCGCGACGGCGGACCGCCCGTCGAGATCGAGACCACCCGCCCCGAGCTCATCCCCGCGTGCGTGGCGCTCGTCGCGCACCCCAACGACGAGCGCTACCGGCCGCTGTTCGACACGACGGTGCTCACGCCGCTGTTCGGTGTCGAGGTGCCGGTCCTCGCCCACCACCTCGCCGAGCCGGAGAAGGGCTCGGGCATCGCCATGGTCTGCACCTTCGGTGACCTCACCGACGTCACGTGGTGGCGGGAGCTGTCGCTGCCGACACGGAGCGTCGTCGGTCGCAACGGGCGCCTCGAGCACGCGCCCTTCGGCGAGCCCGGCTGGGAGTCGGTCGACCCCGGGCGCGCCGGACGCTGCTACGCGGAGCTCGAGGGGCGCACGGTGAAGGCGGCCCAGCGGCGCATCGTCGAGCTGCTCCGCGACTCGGGCGACCTGGTCGGCGAGCCGCGACCGATCACACACTTCGTGAAGTTCTACGAGAAGGGCGAGCGCCCGCTCGAGATCGTCTCCTCGCGCCAGTGGTACGTGCGGACCATGGCGCTTCGCGAACGGCTGCTCGCCGCCGGGCGCGAGCTGGCCTGGCATCCGGAGTTCATGCGCGCCCGCTACGAGTCGTGGGTCGAGGGCCTGAACGGCGACTGGAACATCTCCCGGCAGCGCTTCTTCGGCGTGCCCTTCCCGGTCTGGTACCCCGTGCGGCCCGACGGCAGCGTCGACGACGACCACCCGATCCTCGCGCCGGAAAAGCGCCTCCCGGTCGACCCCTCCGCCGAGGCGCCCGACGGCTACGACGAGTCCCAGCGCGGGCTGCCCGGCGGCTTCGTCGGCGATCCCGACGTCATGGACACCTGGGCGACCTCCTCGCTCACGCCCCACATCGCGGCGCGCTGGGAGGAGGACGGCGACGTCTTCGGCCGAGTCTTCCCGATGGATCTCCGGCCGCAGGGCCACGACATCATCCGGACCTGGCTGTTCACGACGGTGGTCCGCTCGCTCCTCCTCCACGAGGAGGTCCCCTGGCACCACGCCGCGCTCTCGGGATGGATCCTCGACCCCGACCGCAAGAAGATGTCGAAGTCGACGGGGAACGTCGTCGTGCCGACCGAGCCGCTCGACAAGCACGGCACCGACGCCGTTCGCTACTGGGCCGCCTCGGCGCGCCTCGGTGTCGACACCGCCTTCGACGAGCAGCAGATGGTGATCGGCCGCAAGCTCGCGATGAAGGTGCTGCAGGCGAGCAAGTTCGTCGTGTCCCGCCTCGAAGGGGCGCCCGCCGGTGCGCCGGGGCGCCCCGGGGCGCTCGCGCCGCTCGACGCCGCGATGCTCGGGCGGCTCGCGCTCGTGGTCGCCGAGGCGACCTCGGCGCTCGAGGGCTACGACCACGCCCGCGCGCTCGAGCGCGTCGAGCAGTTCTTCTGGACCTTCTGCGACGACTACCTCGAGCTCGTGAAGGGCCGCGTCTACGCCAACCCGTCCGAGCGGGCCGAGCTCGCCGCCGGCGCCGCGTCGGCCCGATATGCGCTCGGCACGGCCCTCGGCGCGCTGTTGCGGCTGTTCGCACCGTTCCTCCCCTTCGCCACCGAGGAGGCCTGGTCCTGGTGGCGCGAGGCGTCCGTGCACCGGGCCCCGTGGCCGCTTCCCGCCGAGGTCGACCCGGGCCGCGAGGCGCCGCCGCCGGAGCTGCTCGACCACGTCGGTGCCGTCCTCGGTGAGGTGCGTCGGGCGAAGACGACCGCGAAGCGCTCGATGAAGGTGCCCGTCCGCCGGGTGGTCGTCACCGGTCCCGCCGCGGCCATCGGGCTCATCGGCTCGGCGCGCGGCGATCTCGCCGACGCCGGCAGGATCGCCGAGCTCGAGCTCGTCCCCGGCGAGGGCGACCTGCGCGTCGAGGTCGAGCTGGCGGAGGAGTAGCCGGGCGGAGGCGGGGCGCCCGGCGCGGGCGACCCGGAGCGGCCGAGACGCCCTCCATCTCCACCGCCGACGCCTCCTCGGGGCCTCGCGGCCGACCGCTCGCGGCGCGATCCGATTGACGACGGCTGAACGCGCTCGGTAGTTTGTCCGAGTTGAGGACGCATGTGCGTCCATCGAACACCGTCGGCCGACTGGGTGCCGGCGCGGGAGCCACGAAGAGCACCGAATGGCAGAGATTGCGAGCCTCGACGAGGCCGTTTCCTCGCTCGTCCACGACGGCGACAGCGTCGCGCTCGAGGGATTCACGCACCTCATCCCCTACGCGGCCGGGCACGAGATCATCCGACAGGGCCGGCGCGAGCTCACGATCGTGCGCCTCACGCCCGACGTCCTCTTCGACCAGCTCATCGGCGCGGGCTGCGCCCGGCGGATGGTCTTCTCCTGGGGGGGGAACCCCGGGGTCGGCTCGCTCCACCGCTTCCGCGACGCCGTCGAGACCGGCTGGCCGGTCCCGCTCGAGATCGAGGAGCACAGCCACGCCGGGCTGACGAACCGCTACGTGGCAGGCGCCTCGGGGCTTCCCTTCGCCGTGCTGCGGGGCTACGCCGGGACGGGACTACCGGCGCATACCGCCTCGATCGCCCCGATCACGTGCCCGTTCACCGGCGAGCAGCTCATGGCGGTGTCAGCGCTGCAGACCGACGTGTCGATCATCCACGCCCAACAGGCCGACCGTCAGGGCAACGTGCAGATGTGGGGCATCACGGGCGTCCAGAAGGAAGCGGTGCTCTGCTCGAAGCGCTCGCTCGTCACCGTCGAGGAGCTCGTCGACGAGCTGGAGCCGCGCCCCGGCGCGGTCGTCCTCCCGTCCTGGGTCGTCACGGCGGTGTCGGAGGTCCCCGGCGGGGCCCACCCTTCCTACGCGTCGGGCTACTCGCAGCGCGACAATGCCTTCTACCAGGCCTGGGAGGCGATCAGCCGCGACCGGCAGGCGTTCGTCAGGTGGATGGAGGCCAATGTCCTCGCCGGTTGAGGCCGCCGACGTCAGTGCCGACGACATGATGATCGTGACCGCGGCCCGCGCGCTCGCGGGCCGACGGGTCTGCTTCGTCGGGATCGGGCTGCCGAGCACGGCCGCCAACCTCGCCCGGGCGACGACGAGCCCGGACATCGTCCTCGTCTACGAGTCGGGCGCGATCGGCGCGAAGCCCACCCGTCTGCCGCTGTCGATCGGCGACGGCGAGCTCGCCGACACCGCGGATGCCGTCGTGTCGGTGCCGGAGATCTTCAACTACTGGCTGCAGGCCGGGCGCGTCGACGTGGGCTTCCTCGGCGCGGCCCAGATCGACCGCTACGCCAACCTGAACAGCACGGTGATCGGCAACTACGACGAGCCGAAGGTGCGACTGCCCGGCGCAGGAGGCGCGCCGGAGATCGCGACCTCGAGCCGCGAGGTCTTCGTCCTCCTCCGCCAGAACACGCGCACCTTCGTCGACAGCGTCGACTTCGTCACCTCGGTCGGCTTCGGGAGCGGCCCCGGCGACCGCGAGCGCCTCGGGCTTCGCGGCAAGGGCCCCTCGCTCGTGATCACCGACCTCGGCGTCCTCGAGCCGCACCCGGTAACCTGCGAGCTCGTGCTCACCCGCGTCCACCCGGGGGTGGAGATCGACCAGGTGCGGTCGGCGACCGGCTGGGAGTTGCGCGTCGCCGACGACGTGCAGCGGACCGCCCCGCCGTCGCCGGAGGAGATGGTCGTCCTCCGGCGTCTCCAGGCGACCATCGGCTCGTGAGCGACCCAGTCCTCGTCCTCGACGGGGTGCGCACCCCGTTCGGCCGCTACGGCGGAGCGCTCGCCGCGACACGCCCGGATGACCTCGCCGCCCACGTCGTGCGCAGCGTGGTCTCGCGGACGGCCGGGCTCGATCCCGGGGGGGTCGACGACGTCTACCTCGGCAACGCCAACGGCGCCGGCGAGGAGAACCGCAACGTCGCCCGGATGGCAGTGCTGCTCGCCGGGCTCCCGACGAGCGTGCCCGGCGCGACGGTGAACCGGCTCTGCGGCTCGGGCATGCAGGCGGTCACGGACGCGAGCCGCGCGATCGCCTCCGGCGACGCCGAGGTCTGCATCGCCGGAGGCGTCGAGTCGATGACCCGTGCGCCGTGGGTGCTCCTCAAGCCCGACCAGGGCTTCGCACGCGCCAGCGAGACGCTGCACTCGACGACGATCGGGTGGCGGATGGTCAACCCCGCGATGCCGGCCGAGTGGACGGTGGCGCTCGGCGAGGGTGCCGAGCTCCTCGCCGATCGTTACCGGATCACCCGGGAGGCCCAGGACGAGCTGGCCCTCTCGAGCCACCGGCGGGCGGCCGAGGCGTGGGCGGCGGGCGTCTTCGACGACGAGGTGGTCCCGCTCCCCGGCGCCGAGTGCCCGCGGGACGAGAGCATCCGCGAGGACAGCACCCTTGAGAAGCTCGCCCGCCTGCGACCTGCGTTCCGCCCGGACGGGACCGTCACCGCCGGCAACGCCTCGCCACTCAACGACGGCGCCGGAGCGCTCCTCCTTGCCTCCGAGCGGGCGGCCTCGCGCCTCGGGCGCGCGCCGCTCGCGCGCATCGCCGGCCGGGCGGTGAGCGCCGTCGCACCGCCGCTGTACGGCATCGGGCCCGTCGAGGCGGCAACGCTCGCGCTGAAGCGGGCGGGCATCGGCTGGAGGGACCTGGTCGCGGTCGAGCTGAACGAGGCCTTCGCCGCGCAGGCCCTGGCGTGTCTCGCCGAGTGGCCCGAGCTCGATCCGTCGGTCGTCAACCCGCACGGCGGGGCCATCGCCATCGGGCATCCCCTCGGCGCCTCGGGCGCGCGCCTCGTCGCCACGCTCGCCCACGAGCTGCACCGGCGTGGCGGCGGTTACGGCCTCGCCACGATGTGCATCGGCGTCGGCCAGGGGATCGCGGTCGTCCTGGAGGGCTGCTAGGACCGACGACCGCGGCGTCACGGCGCCGGCTCGGCTCCTCAGCGCGGCGGGCTGACCGCCCCGATGCCCTGGGTCCGCAGGTCCCGCTCGATCTTCGCCGCGGTCTCCGTGAGCAGTGGCACGAAGCGACGGCGCAGCACCTCCATGGTGGTGCGCGCGGCGTGCGCCGAGACGTTCATCGCGGCGAGCACCCGCCCCGAGGCGTCGTGGATCGGCACCGCCGCCGAGCGGAGGCCTTCCTCGAGCTCTTGGTCCATGACGGCGCAGCCCTCGGATCGGATGGTCTCGAGCATCGCCCGGAGCTGGTCGGGGTCGGTGACCGTGAGCCGGGTGAGCGGGCGCAGGATCGCCGTCGACAGGTAGCGGTCGAGCTCGTCCGGCGCGAGCGCGGCCAGCAGGACGCGGCCCATCGACGTGGCGTACGCGGGGAATCGCGTCCCGACGGCGATGCTCACGGTCATGATGCGAGACGTCGGCACGCGGACGATGTACACGACGTCCTGGTCGTCGAGGACCGAGACCGAGGAGGACTCGTGCACGATGGCCACGAGCTCCTCGAGGTGCGGCTGGGCGATGTCGGGGAGGCTGACGCTCGAGAGGTAGGCGTAGCCGAGCTCGAGCACCCGCGGCCTGAGCGAGAACATCCGGCCGTCGCTGCGCACGTAGCCGAGCTCGGCCAACGTGAGCAGGAAGCGCCGGGCCGCCGCCCTCGTCAGCCCCGTCCTCCGGGCCACCTCGCTCAGCGTGAGCTGCGAACGGTCCGGGCCGAAGGCGCGGATGACCGCCAGCCCCCGTTCGAGCGACTGGACGAAGTCCGAGCTCTGACGCTGCCCGACCCGCTCGGCCGCGACCGCCGCGACAGGCTCGGTACTGCCTTGCGCGCCCTCCGCGGCGGTGTCCACGATGCGAACACTAGTGGGTGCCGCCAGCGCCCAACAGGGGCGCGACCTCCGTTCAGCAGGACGAAGGGCGCTACGGGCAGCCTCGGTGGTGGTCGCGGCCGTGCATATGCTGGTCGTCAGGCGGATGAGTGTGCAACATCCGCACACTTGATCGCGGATCGGCAGTGCGCGAGGTGCTGACGCAGAGCCGTGGGGGCTGCCGCCGGTGGGGGTCGGCGTGCGGCAGGAGGGAGCCGGGCCATGGGTTTGCTCGAGCCAGGGACTGGACCGGCAAGATCTTCCTCGGCGGGTGGGTCGACGGCGGGGGCGGCGCGTACCCCGTGGTCGAGCCGGCGACCGGCGAGGAGCTCGGGCAGGCCGCACGGGCGTCGGTCGCCGACGCCGCCCGGGCGACCGAGCTCGCCGCCGAGTCGCAGCGCTCCTGGGCGGCGACGTCCTACGACGAGCGTGCCGCGGTGCTGCGGCGCGCCGGCGACTCGTGGTTCCAGTACGCCGACGAGGAGCGGGACTGGATCGTGCGCGAGTCCGGCTCGATCCCGGGCAAGGCGGACTTCGAGATCTACACCGCTGCCCAGGAGTGCTACGAGGCGGCGGCGCTCGCCTCCCAGCCCTACGGCGAGCTGCTCCGTTCGAACCAGCCCCGCCTGAGCCTCGTCCGGCGGCTCCCGGTCGGCGTCGTCGGCGTCATCTCGCCGTTCAACGCGCCGGTCATCCTCTCGATCCGGGCCGTGGCACCGGCGCTCGCCCTCGGCAACTCCGTCGTGCTGAGGCCGGACCCGCGCACCGCCGTCTGCGGCGGCTACACCGTCGCCCGCATCCTTGAGGAGGCGGGCCTCCGGCCCGGCGTGCTGAGCGTCATCCCAGGCGGCGCCGACGTCGGCGAGGCGCTCGTCACCGACGACCGGGTGCGCGTCGTCGCCTTCACCGGCTCGACGCGCGCCGGCCGGATCGTCGGCCGGCTCGCCGCCGAGCACCTGAAGCGGGTGCACCTCGAGCTCGGCGGGAACTCGGCGATGATCGTCCTCGACGACGTCGACCTCGACCAGGTCGTCTCCGTCGCCGCCTGGGGCTCGTTCTTCCACCAGGGCCAGATCTGCATGACCACCGGCCGGCACATCGTCGACGCGAGCATCGCCGACGCCTACGCCTCGGCGCTCGCCGAACGGGCGGACCACCTCCCGGTCGGCAACCCGGCCACCGAGCAGGTGGCCCTCGGGCCGATCATCGACGAGCGCCAGCGCGACCACATCCACGAGCTCGTCACCTCGAGCGTCTCGGCCGGCGCCGGGCTGGCGGCGGGCGCCACATTCGAGCGCCTCTTCTACCGCCCAACCGTGCTGACCGACGTACCGCCGACGGCACCCGCCTACCACCAGGAGGTGTTCGGTCCGGTCGCGCCCATCATCGGGTTCCACTCGATCGACGAGGCCGTGAAGCTCGCCTCCGACACCGCCTACGGGCTGTCGCTCTCCATCCTCACCAAGGACGTGATGAAGGCGCTGGAGATCGCCGACCGCATCCCGAGCGGCCTGGTGCACCTCAACGACCAGAGGTGAACGACGAGGCCACGATCCTCTTCGGCGGCGTGAAGGACTCGGGGACGGGTGCCCGCCACGACGGGGCGCAGGCCAACCTGGAGGCGTTCACCGACGCCCAGTGGGTGACCATCCGGCGCGAGCTCGCCTCCTACCCGTTCTGAGCCCACCGGGGAGGCTCGCTCCCCCGCCCGACGACTGATCGTCGGCACACCCGGGCGGCGGGGCGGCGCGCCGGCGAGATGGCGCCGCACGGACCGGGCGCAATAGGGACGAACGCTCCTTTTCCCAACGTGCCGGCGGGGACAGGCTGGCCCCATGGCCACCGTCGCGGGCCGCGGTGTCGGTGAGCAGGCGGCGCCTGCCGCGCGACGGACCACGCGCGCGTGGGCCGTCCTCGCCGTCCTCTGCGTGAGCCTCCTCATCGTCAGCCTGGACAACACCGTGTTGAACGTGGCGCTCCCGACGATCGTCCGTGACCTGCACGCCACCGACACCCAGCTGCAGTGGATCGTGGACGCCTACGCCATCGTGTTCGCGGGGCTCCTCCTGGCCGTCGGCAGCCTGGGCGACCGCCTTGGTCGCAAGTGGGTGTTCATGCTCGGCCTGACGCTGTTCGCCGCGGCCTCCGCCACCTCGGCCTTCTCCGGCAGCCCCGGTGCGCTCATCGCCGCGCGTGCGTTCATGGGAGTCGGCGCTGCTGGCATCATGCCGTCGACGCTGTCGATCCTGACGAACGTGTTCACCGACGACGATCGCCGGGCACGGGCGATCGGCATCTGGTCGGGGACGACGGGGCTCGGCATCGCGATCGGACCGATCGTCGGCGGCTGGCTGCTCAGCCACTACTGGTGGGGGTCGGTCTTCCTCATCAACGTGCCGATCGCCGCGGCAGGCCTCGTCGCCACCGCGTGGCTCGTGCCGAACTCGCGCAACCACGCGGCAAAGCCGGCCGACCCGATCGGCGCGGTGAGCTCCATCGCCGGGCTCGGGCTCCTGCTCTGGGGGATCATCGAGGCGCCCGAACGCTCCTGGAGCTCCCCCCTCGTCCTCGCCGCGATCTGCGGCAGCCTGGCGGTGCTCGCCGGCTTCGCCTGGTGGGAGCAGCGCTGTGACCACCCGATGCTCCAGGTGCAGTTCTTCGAGAACCGCCGGTTCAGCGCCGCGATCGTGTCGATGTCCTTCGTCATGTTCGCCCTCTTGGGCTCGCTGTTCCTGCTCACCCAGTACCTGCAGTTCTCGCTCGGCTACAGCGCGCTGCAGACCGGCGTGCGGGTCGGACCGATCGCCCTCGTGATCCTCGTCGTCGCGCCGTCCTCGAGCTTCCTCGTTCGCCGCGTCGGCACGAAGGCAGTGGTGTTCGCCGGGATGACGGTCATCGCCGTCGGGATGCTGATGCTGTCGAGGACGACGGTCGCGGGCTCCTATCTGGACGCCCTGCCCGCGTTCATGCTCCTCGGCCTCGGCACCGGGCTCGCGTTCGCTCCGTCCACCGAGTCCGTGATGGGAGCGCTGCCCCTCGATCAGACCGGGGTGGGGGCGGCGACGAACAGCACCGCCCTCCAAGTCGGCGGGGCGCTCGGGGTGGCCGTCCTCGGCAGCCTCCTGAACACCCGCTACCAGGACCGGATCGTGTCGGTCCTCGCCCACCAGCGCATGCCGGCCTCCGTCCACCACCTCATCGTCGGCTCGCTCGGCGGCGCGCTGAGCGTCGCGCGCCGGCTCGGCGGCGCCCTCGGCGCCGCGCTCGCCGGTGTGGCACGCCAAGCCTTCGTGAGTGGTCTCGTCCTCGCCGTCCTCGTCGGAGCCGTCGCGGTCGGCACCGGGGCGCTGATCGTGCTCGGCGTGCTCCCGAGCCGCCCGCGGCCGTCCGGGCGCGCCGTCACGGCGCCGCCGGCCGAGCCGGACCTCAGCGGCGCGCCCCTCGGAGCAGCCACGCCGACAACGAAGCGGCCGTCCGCCTAGTCATCCGGGCAGCGACGACGACGGCCGCGGGGAGCACATCGGCGCCACACAGGGGCCGAAAGTGGCAGGCTGAGCGCGTGGCGAGGGCGGACCCGGAGGTGTACCTGCGCCTGTGCGCCGATGATCTCGCAGACGCGCTCGCGCGCGAGGGCGGGCCGAGCGTGCCCGGCAGCGAGCCCACCGCATCCACGATCGAGGACATCACCCGCGTCGGCGCGGCGCTCGCGCTCGTCGGCGCCTGCTCCGAGCGCGCCGTCGCGCGCGTGCTCGCGGATCTGGTGCTCATGCTCGGCCTGCGCGACCTTCCGGGCGGAAGCCTGGAGCCCGTCACCGACGGCGGCGATCCGGCCGACGCCGGGCCCGGCGCGACCGGGGCGCAACGCCACCCGGAGCTCGTCGCCGACTGCCGGCTCCAGTGCTCGCTCGGGGCGTACGACCTCCGTGTCGGCTGGCTCGTCAGGACCGCCGCACGCAGCTACTTGCACGCCGTTGCACGTGAGCTGCCGGGCCCGACGGCGGCCCCGCGCCGCGCCCGGACGGGTCTTGCGCCGATCGACGGTCTCGTCGCGCGCGACGACACCGGAAACGCCTACCGACTCGAGTGGGGGGCGCACGGCGTCGACGCGACCTGCACCGTCGGGGAGCTGCTGTTCCTCCCCGACCTGCCGCGCGACACGGCATGGCTCGAGCTCTGCCCGCCGGGGGCCGACCCCGTCCGGGTCCACCTCGTCCCGGTGGCGCGGGTCCGCACCGGACGGGAGGACTCGCCCTGGGTCCCGCCGGCCGAGCGCTACCTGGCCCGGCTCGCGTCGCGCCACGGCCGCCATGACGGGTGGGCGGGCTCGGCCGGCGTTCCCGCCGACGGCGACGGCTGCGAGGCGAGCATCTGCGACGCCTTCGTCGCGCTCGGCCTCGTCGCACGGGACCACGAGGCCGTGCGCATCCTCGGCGGCGAGCGACTCGGGGCGACAGGCGCCGGATCGGGGCACGCTCGGAGCGCCCACACCCCGCCCGGAGCGCCGCTTGTGACCAGGGCCCTCGGCGCCGAGCTGCCGCTCGAGCAGATGGGCGTCGTGCTCGAGGGCGCGACGCTCCTCGGTCGTGAGTTGAGCATCTGGGTGCACGTCGCTTCGGCACCATCGGCACGGCCGCGGCCGCTCGGCGCGCTGCAACCCGAGGAGCGCCCGCCGTGGCTGCGGGCGCACGACGAGCGCGGGCGCGCCTACGAGGCGGTCCGCACGCGCTGGCTCACCGGCGAGGGCGGCGCCTCGGGCGAGGTGACCTTCGCTCCCGCCATCGACGATGACGTGCGCACGCTGCGCGTGGTCGCCGAGACCCCGTTCGAGGCCGCCTGGGCCGAGGTGGGGGTCCCCGGCCGGTGACCGGCCACGCGTGGTGGGCGGGCATGCCGATCGCCGAGACCGACGTCGAGTGCGGTGGCGCCCGCCACACCCTGCTGTGGGTCGGCGGGCGGCTCGTGATGCTCGAGCACGACGAGCCCAGCGGCGAGCGGCCCCGGCTCGCGTTCGGCGCCTCCTGGTCGACCTGTCAGGATCTCTGCTCGGCGTGGCAGCGCCACGCCGACGATCTCCGCTTCCTGACCCTCGGCCCCCGTGCGCCCGACGACCAGATCCGCGTCGGGCCCGGCGCGCTTGACCAGCTCGCCGGGCGCCTCCACCAGGGCCTGAGCGGGCGCCCGGGGACCGGTCACGCGCCACCGACACTCCCCGGACGCGGCCGTCCGCCGGGTCGCCGCCGATCGCCGCCGCTCCTGCCCGCACCGGTTGGCGGACCGGGCTCCGCGGACGACGAGCTCTGGCAGGACCACCTCGAGCTGCTCCGGCTGTTCGCCCTGCCGCGGCCGTTGCTCGACCGCCTCGTCCTCGAGGTGTGCGCCGCCCAGACCGGCGCGCTCGGGCGCTGCGGCGACCCGGCGGAGGGACACGCGGCGCTCGTCGCCGCCGTCGTCTCGCGGGTGCGCGCCGTCGTGCGGGCCTGGAGCACCCCGGGCGGCGAACGGCCGGAGATCCCCCTCGAGCCGGAGGTGCATCTCGACCCCACGAATCCCGGCGCCTCCCTCGTCCTCGCCGGCGGCGACGACGCCGCGCTTCGCGCCGACGTCGGGACGGGCTGGCTCGCAGGGGTGTGGGCGCGCCAGCTCGCCCTCGTCGACGGCTACCTCGTGACCGAGCTGCTCGCCGTCGAGGACGACTGGGCCTCGGCGCGAGCGCTGCGGCCTCCGAGCGGCCCACGCATCTCGACGCCGCGCACGATCGAGCTCGCACGCCGGAGCGGAGTCGAAGGCTGGATCGTCGTCCGGCGCTGAGGGGAGACGCCGCTCGTCCGGACGAGGGGCGCGACGGCGCGGGCCAGCGGCGATCGACACGGCGAGCGGCGACGTCTCGTCCCCCGCTGGCGCCGCAGCGGCGAGCTGGCGCCCGAGCGCGCGGGCGCCGACGTCACGGCACGTCGCCAGCGACCGCCGGAGCGTCCGGCACCTCCTGCAGGCGCGCTCCGTGCGCCTCATAGAGCTGGCGGAAGGTGCGCAAGAACCTGCAGGTGGCGCGGATCTCGCCGAGGGAGAAGCCGCTGATCGCGCGCCTCGCGTCCCTCACCATCGGTTCGTGCAACGCCCAGGCCTGCTCCTCGCCGAGGGGTGCGAGCTCGACGAGCACCCGTCGTCGATCGGCGGCGTCGCGGCGACGCTGCACGAGGCCGGCCCGTTCCAGCCGGTCGATGACGAACGTCACCGCCCCGCTCGACAGCCCGCTCGCCCCGGCGAGGGCCCCGGCCGTCAACGGCTGGCGCTGCTCGAGCAGGTCGAGGCAGCGCAGGTCGGTCCGGTTGACGCCGAGCCGTTGGCTCACCGCCTCGTCGAACGCATCGAGGGCGGACTGGTAGCCGCGCAGCTCCTGGCGCAGCTCCTCGACGAGGGCGCGCCGCCCGCGCTCCTCACCGGCCGTGAGCCGCTTCGCCAGCGGGCCATTGGACACCGAGATAGTTTAGCTTCTAAGATATGCAGCGAGGAACTGAATCCGGACGACGCTCGAAAGGTGCGCGACTGTGCCATCGGCCATCGAGGCGCACGACCTCGCAAAGACGTTCAAGGGGGACGTCCGGGCCCTTGACGGGGTGAGCTTCGCCGTCGAGGAGGGCAGCGTGTTCGGCCTCCTCGGCCCGAACGGCGCTGGCAAGACCACCGTGGTGCGGATCCTCACGACGATCCTGCGGCCTGACTCGGGCTCGGCCCGGGTGCTCGGTCACGACGTGGCGCGCGAGCCCGAGCTCGTGCGGAGCCTCTTCGGCCTCGCCGGCCAGTACGCCGCGGTGGACGAGAACCTCACCGGGCGTGAGAACCTGCGCATGATCGGCCGGCTCAACCACCTCGACCGCCCGGTCGCGGCGCGGCGCGCCGCCGAGCTGCTCGACCAGTTCCACCTGAGCGATGCCGCGGATCGCACCTTGAAGACGTACTCGGGAGGCATGCGCCGCCGGCTCGACCTCGCGGCGGCGCTCGTCGCCAGCCCGAGCGTCCTGTTCCTCGACGAGCCGACGAACGGGCTCGACCCCCAGAGCCGTCTCGATCTCTGGGAGGTCATCGAAGGGCTGGTCGCGCGGGGCACGACGGTACTGCTCACGACCCAGTACCTGGAGGAGGCCGACCGCCTCGCGAGCCATGTCGCCGTCGTCGACCACGGTCGCGTGATCTCACAGGGCGCGCCAGCCGAGCTGAAGGCCAGGCTCGGCGCGACCGTGCTCGAGATCGGCCTGTCCGACCCGGGGACCGCCGAGCGCACCGCCGCCGCGCTCGCCTCGATCAGCCAGAAGCAGCCCCACGTCCTCGGGTCCTCCGTCGAGGTGCCGATCGACGGCGGGCCGCGCACGGCGATGGACGCGCTGCGCGTGCTCGACCAGTACGACATCGAACCGGTCACGTTCACCTTGCGCGAGCCGAGCCTCGACGACGTCTTCCTCGCCCTCACCGGCCGCGCCACGGAGCGCGAGCCGGCCGGGGACACCGACAGCGCCGGACAGTCGAAGAAGGCGTCTCGGCGGGCGGGGGCGCGGCGATGAGCGCGCCGAGCGCCGTGATCGTCGCCCCCGCCGAGGCACGCGTCCCGGACGGCACCCGGGAGCGGTTCCGCTGGGCGATCACCGACGCCCTCACCGTCACCGGCCGCAACTTGAGGAACTACGTGCGGATCCCCGAGTCGCTCTTCTTCTCGAGCGTCCAGCCGGTCATGTTCGTCCTGCTCTTCCGCTACGTCTTCGGTGGCGCGATCCAGGCGCCCGGCGGGAGCTACGTGAACTACCTGATCCCGGGCATCTTCGTCCAGACGGTCGCCTTCGGCGCCGTGGCCACCTCCATCGGCCTGGCGGAGGACCTCCAAAAGGGGATCGTCGAGCGCTTCCGCGCGCTGCCGATGGCGCGCTCAGCGGTGCTCGCCGGCAGGACCCTGGCGGACCTCGTGCGCAACGTCCTCGTGGTCGTGCTGATCACGGGTGTCGGCTACGCCGTGGGGTTCCGCGTCCAGACCGCCGCCCTCCCCTTCATCGCCGGGCTCGGCATGATCCTGCTGTTCGCCTACGCGCTGTCGTGGGGCTTCGCCGTGATCGGGCTGTCGGCACCGAACAGCGAGACCGCGCAGGTGATGGCCTTCCCGCTGCTGTTCCCGCTGACCTTCGCCTCTTCCGCCTTCGTGCCGGTACGGGACATGCCGCACTGGCTGCAGGGCTTCGCGAACCACCAGCCGGTCAGCGTCGTCGTCAACACCGCCAGAGCACTCATGCTCGGCGGCCCGACGGCGTCGTTCGTCTGGCAGTCGCTCGCCTGGACCGCCGGGATCATCGTCGTGCTCGCACCGATCGCGGTCCGCCGCTACCGCCGGCGGAGCTGAAGCCGGCGCCGACCAGGCGACGCCGGGCCGGTGCAGCTCGGCGCGCCACCGGCTCAGAGGCGAGGGGCTCGGCGTCGGCCAGACGGACGCGCTCGCCCGCTCGGCCACCCCCCCGGGGGGGGCGCTCTGGCCGGTGGCTGGCTGGCTCATCGTCACTTCCTGGCCTGCCCGCCGAGGTGCAGCCGGCCCTCCGCTCGCGACGGGGCCGGTACCGAGCCGGGCGATCCCCGAGATCGCCCGAATCGTGGCTGCAGGGCGCCTTTCCCGTTGATGTCGCGGCCCGCCACGCGAATCACGACGGGGTCAGTCGGCACCCCCACTCCATGGCACCGAAGTGGTCCATTGGCGGCTCACCCAAGTCCGGCGGGCAGCGACGAGCGCGAGCCGCGGGCACGCCGTCGCGGGTCGGTCGCGCGATCGCGCGCGAACGTGCCGTTGATCGAGGTGAGCGGTGCCCCTAGGGTGCCCTCGACGCCCACGGTCAAGCGTGGTGGCGGGCGACAGGCCGACCCTTCCCTCCCAGGTGCATGCCGTGTGCACGAGGCGGGGGCGGGCGGGAGCTCTCGCCGCGCGCACCACGACGGCGTCGTGCGCGGCCGCGCTGCGGCCGGGGAGTCGACGAGTGGCGACGAGAGGGGAGGTCCGATGGCTCGCACCGTCGGGAAGTTCGGCAAGCTCGCCCCGCGGTTCCCCGCGGGGCTGAAGGCGCTGCCCTCCTACACGGTCGGGGCTCTTCCTCCCCCGCCGCCGTCCATCGACTACGCGACCGGCGTCGCCTCCTTCCCGATGGACGGCAACGACCGCTACGGCGACTGCACGATCGCCGCGGCGGCGCACTGCCTGCAGTCCTGGAACGCCGAAGCCAACGTCGACGACCCCGTCCCGACCGACCAGGAGGTCGTCTCGACCTACCTCCACCTCACGGGCGGGAAGGACACCGGACTGGTCGAGGCCGACGTGCTGAAGGCGTGGCAGCAGACGGGCCTGTGGGGCAACAGGATCGTCGGCTACGCCCCGGTGAACGTGCACGACCTCGTGACGCTGCGCCAGGCGCTCGTCCTGTTCGGGGCCGTGTACGTCGGCATCCAGGTCCCGGCGAACGCCCAGGAGCAGTTCGCCGACGGCCAGCCCTGGACCCTCGCGCCCGGCTGGCAGCGACAGGCGATCGTGGGCGGCCATGCCGTCCCGTTCCTCGGCTACGACGCCGATTGGTGCTACGCCGTCACCTGGGGGGCCGTGCAGCGGGTCGCTTGGGACTGGTGGGCGTCCTACGGCGACGAGGCGTGGGCGATCCTGCCGCAGGAGTTCGCCCAGGTCGGCGTCGTGAACGGCATCGACGTCAGCACCCTGCAGGCGGATCTCGAAAAGGTCTGAGCGCCGCGCCCGCGGCGAGACGGGTCTGCCCACCGGCATGGCCCCGAGGCGAGCCGGCGAGACCGGCAGAAGGGGACGGACATGGCCGACGGCGACCGGTTGGGGGCGATCGAGCACGTCGTCGTGCTCATCCTGGAGAACCGGTCGTTCGACCACGTCCTCGGCTACCTCTACGCCGACCACGGGAACGTGTCGCCGGCGGGGCAGCCCTTCGAGGGTCTCACCGGGAAGGAGACGAACCCCGACGCCTCCGGCGTGCCGATGCCGGTCTTCCCGATCACGCCGGCGACGCCGAACGCCTACTTCATGCCCGGCGCGGATCCCGGGGAGGGCTACGCCGCGACGAACGCGCAGCTGTTCGGTTCGAACCGGCCGCCCACGCCGCCGATCTCCACGAACCAGGGCTTCGTCGAGAACTTCGCGTCCACGCTCGCCTGGGAGGCGGGCAATCCCTCGTACCCGGTCGTGCCGGGCACCGTCGCCGGGGACATCATGGGGATGTTCACCCCGGCAACCCTGCCGGTGATCTCGGGGCTCGCCCGGGGCTACGCCGTCTGCGACCACTGGTTCGCGTCGGCGCCGACCGAGACCATGCCCAATCGTGCCTTCGCCTGCGCGGCCACGAGCCAGGGCCACATGGACGACAAGACCAAGACGTTCACCTCGCCGAGCATCTTCGGCCTGCTCTCCGGGCACGGTCTCGACTGGTCGATCTACGGCTACGACGCCGATCCGTTGACGCGGCTGAACTTCCCCGACACCACGAACGCGGCCGAGTCGCACTTCGGCACCTTCCCCGACTTCCAGCACGCCTGCGCGACGGGCACGCTGCCTGCCTACACCTTCCTCGAGCCGTCGTGGTCCTCCGCCGGCAACAGCGAGCACCCGAACTACGACGTCGCCCTCGGCGAGCAGCTCATCCACGACGTCTACTACGCGCTGCGCAACGGCCCCGGCTGGGACCAGACCCTGTTCGTCCTCACCTACGACGAGCACGGCGGCTGCTACGACCACGTCCCGACGCCGACCGGCGCCGCGCCGCCCGACGGCTCGGTCGGCGAGTTCGGCTTCGACTTCCGTCGCTTCGGGGTGCGCGTCCCGGCGGTGCTCGTCTCGCCACTCATCGCGCCCGGCACCGTGTTCCGGGTCCCGGCGGGAACGACGCCGATCGACCACACCTCGATCCTGAAGACCGTCGAGCGGCGCTGGGGACTCCCTGCGCTCACCGCCCGCGACGCCGCGGCGCCCGACCTCGGTGCGGCACTGACCCTCCCCACCGCCCGTACCGACGATCCTCTCGCAGGTGTCGTCGTGCCGACCTCGACCGGGGCGAACCCGGCGGCGGCGGTGCCGTCGCACCTGCAGCAGGTCTACGCGGAGCTCGTCGCCCGCCTGCCGGTGCCCGGAGTCGACGGCGGAGCGCCCGGCGAGCTGCCACACCTGGGCGACAGCGCCGACTACGACAACTACATCCGGTCACGCATCACCGCGTGGAAGTCCGGTGGCGAACCCGGCTGACCGATCGGCCGCACCCGGGGCCGCGGCGCATTGACAGCAGGGACCGGATTTGCCACGGTTGCCGGCATGGTCAGCTGGGCCACGCTGCGGGCGCTGCAGCCGGAACTGGCGCATGCGGGAAGTGCCCTCCTCTACCAGCACGGGGTCGGGCTCGCCTTCATGGCGACGACCCGCAACGACGGTGGGCCCCGGGTGCACCCGGTCTGCCCGCTCCTGAACGACCGGGGGATGTTCGCCTTCGTCATCCCCTCGCCGAAGCAGGACGACCTCCACCGTGACGGCCGTTGCGCGCTGCACTCGTTCCCGACAGCCGAGAACGAAGACGCCTTCTACGTCCGGGGCCGGGCCCGGCCCGTCGAGGACGACGATCTTCGCCGGGAGCTCGGCCGCCAGTTCGTCGACGAGCGAGCAGGCCAGCGGGTCCCGGCGCCGGGTCTGGCGGACCACCTCTTCGAGTTCGAGGTCGAGGCCTGCCAGCTCACCCGGACCCGCTGCCACGGCGACCCCGATCCCGTCCATCAGATCTGGAGGGCGCCCCCCGACTGAGCTGGACGCGACCCGAGCCCGGGCCCGCACGTCGTGTGGCGCGTCGGCGGGCGGCGCAACGGGACCCCGGACCGTGACGACCGGTGGGACCTCGCGCATCGCCGCACACGGGCGGGAGTTCGCCGGGACCCTGCCCCCAAGTCGCTGGCACGGTCCCGGCGTCGTGCTGTTTGCAGGAGCAACTCGGCGCGAACGAGCTGCTGCTCGCGCTCGCCGCTCCCGGCCAGGGTGCGCCATCCCGACGTCTCCTCGCACCTCGAGGCGGGCACTGCGCTCGGCCACGACGAGGCGGGGTGCAGCAGGGAGTCTCGCCCGGCGCCTCGACGGCACGGGGCGCCTCGCCTACCGGCCGTGTTCCACACCGGCGCCCAGGACCCCGCAGCGCGCGGGAGCAGAGCGACCCGATCGACCGGACCATCGCCGGTCGCGACCACGTCACGGTGCGGCTGCAGCCCGGTCGCGCCGGTGAGCGTCGAGCTTCTCGCGGACCACCCCGGCCGCCGAGGACGTCCGAGCACAGGCCCCTGCGCCCGGCCCCTACCGCACGCGAAAGCCCGGCTCGCCGAGCGGCTCCTCCTCCGACAGCTCGACGGCGAGGACGTGCGCCCGCGGTGGCCCGGAGCGGCTCCACCGCACGAGCTCGGCCACGGGCCCGGCGTCACCCTCGAGAACGGCCTCGACGGAGCCGTCGGTGCAGTTCCGCACCCAGCCGCGCACCCCGAGCCGCTCGGCCTCCCGCCTCGTGCTCTCGCGAAACCAGACGCCCTGCACCTGACCGGTGACGCGCAGCCTCCGGCGGATCGTCGCGGGCGACCCGGCGGCCGTGCCCGCCTGCGTGCCCGGCGTCGGCGTGTTCAGCGGTCGGCCTCCTCGGCGTGGCACTTCCCCGCCACCTGCTCGCCACCAACGTTAGGCCGGTGTCACCGCGGCGGGACGCCAAGGGACCGGCCCAAAGGCCGGTCCCTTGGCGTCGACGGACGGAATCGGGAGCGGTCGCCCGCCCCCCCTCCGACCTACGGACCCGTGTACCCGCCCGTCGCCAGGCCGATGATGCTCTCGTCGTACTGCGCGTAGGCGAGCCCCACGCCTGCGTTCAACAGCTCATGGTTCGCCTGGACGAAGACGTGCGTGTCACGCGGCCAGTCCTGAGGAAGCTGGAGGAGCACCGCGCCCGCGACGTTCGTCGAATTCTCCTGCGCCCGATTCACGTTGCGCACGAAGGCGAGGAAGTGGTTGAGCGCGTTCTGGTACCCGGGCTGACCCGACAGCGAGCTCACGCCCGCCTGGAGCGCTGCCTCGCTGGCCTGGAACGTGGCCACCTCCGCGGCGATCGAGTCGGCCTCGATCGTCTGGATGACCTGCGGCGTCATCACCGCGTAGACCCGGTTGTCCCGGAGCATCGCGGCGCGGTCGGTGTTGAGCTCCGCCCTGGTGTTGTCGGTCGGTACCTTCGCGACGAGGGCGTTGATGGCCGCCGTCTCGGCGCCGAGCCGGGTGTTGAGCAGCGTCGCGTGCGGCGCCGTGAGCGACTTCGCACCCGCCACGTCCGCGCTGAGACGCTGCAGCTGGGTCACCCGATTCGCCAGCTGCTGCTCGAGCTTCTGCTGCGCCTGCTGGAAGCCCGCGCCTGGCGCGGCGACCGTGGCGACGGGCGCGCTCGATCTGGCCGCAGCCGAGGAGGCCGAGGCCATGCCCGGCACCGCGATGACCACCCCGGCAAGTGCGCCGGCAACCGCTATCGAGATAGAACGCCGCTTCACGTCTCCCCCTTCGTCGATGCGTGGGTACTGGCAATCTCCGTCAGTCGCTCCAGCTCTCGCCGGCAGGGTCAGTATGCGAGGCCGCTGTTGGGGGCCATCGATCATTCTGTGAAAAGAGTGTGAGCCTGAGGACCCACGCCTCGGCGCACGTCTCGAGCACAGCCAGTCCGCCCCGACGGCGCGCGGCCGGCGTCAGGGCACTCGTCGATGTCCGGCATCTCGCGGATCGGGCCGACGCGCCGCTCGGAGATGACCCGGAGCGGCGGCGGTTGCCCGCCGGGCGCAACTTCTGCCCCCGCGCGGCCGTTAGCAGACGGCGAGATCGCTGGGAGGAGAGGTCACCATGCGCAGAAGGATCGGCGTGATCGTGCTCTTGGCCGCGCTGGCCGCCGCGCTCGCCGCGCAGTCCGCCAGCGACGCGCTGGGCGACGTGCTCGGCTGCGTGCTCGGGCTGGTCGTCCTCGCCGTCGGCTTCATGACGCTCGAGGGTGCCTCGCGCGGGCCGACCGCCCCGCCCGCGGCGGTCGCACACCACCACCGCCACCACCGGGTCGCCTGAACCTTGTCGGCACCGAGTACCTGAAGAACATGCGCATCCCTGCCGTTAGCAGCTGAGACGACGGGCTGACCGCGTCCGAGGCCGCCTGTCGCGGACGGCGCGCCACAAGGGAGGGCAGGATGGCCATGGAGCCGGCACCTGACGGGCGGGGGGCGCTCGCGCTCGTCGATCCGCACGGCGGCCTCCCGTCCCTCGTCGCGGTTTTGGCGAGCGGTGCCGGCGAGAGCGCCCTGCGCGTGTCGTCGTTCCCCTCCTCCTTCCCGGCGATCGCGGACTACGCGTTCCTCTCCGACTGCGAGAACACGTGCCTTGTCGCACCGAGCGGCGCGGTGGAGTGGTTCTGCCTCCCGAACCCGCACGACCCGAGCGTGTTCGGGACGCTGCTCGACCGTTGCTCTGGCTCGTTCCGCCTGGGCCCGGCCGACCTCGCCGTCCCCGCCAGCCGCCGCTACGTGCCGGGCACCACCGTCCTCGAGACGACCTGGCAGACGCAGACGGGTTGGCTCGTCGTGGTCGACTTCCTCGCCGTCGGGCCCTGGCACCGGACCGACAGCCGCTCGGCCCTGCACCGGCGGACCCCGGGCGACTACGACGCGCAGCACGTCCTCGTGCGCATCGCGACCTGCATCCACGGCGTGGTCGACCTGACGCTCAACTGCGCCCCGTCGTTCGACTACGGCCGCCTCGACGCGCGTTGGGAGTACACCGGACCGGGCTACGAGCACGTCGCGACCCGCACGCCGGGCGCCATCCCGCTCTCGCTCGCCGGCAGCCTGCGCCTCGGCATCGAGGGCCGCTCCGTGCTCGCCCGCCACCGCCTGCACGAGGGCGAGTCGTCGTTCGTCTCGCTCGGCTGGTCGGAACGACCCCTGCCGGGCGATCTCGACGAGGTGACGCGCTGGCTGCGCCAGACCGAGGGTTTCTGGCGCGCGTGGCTCGACTCCGGCTCGTTCCCCGACCACCCCGGGCGTGAGACCCTCGAACGCAGCGCGCTGACGTTGAAGGGGTTGAGCTACGCGCCGACCGGGGCGCTGCTCGCCGCACCGACGACGTCGCTGCCCGAGCAGCCGGGAGGGCAGCGCAACTGGGACTACCGCTACGCCTGGGTGCGGGACTCGGCGTTCGCGATGTGGGGGCTGCACGCGCTCGGCTTCGACGCCGAGGCGGAGGACTTCCTCTCCTTCCTCGGCGACATGCTCGACCCCGAGCTGGATCCCGCCGGCAGCGAGGGCCAAGGGGCGGTGGAGCCCTTCGGAGCGGGGCGCACGCCGCGCCTGCAGGTCCTCTACGCCGTGGACGGCTCGCGCGAGACCCCGGAGGCGGTGCTCGAGCACCTGTCCGGCTACGACGGCTCCTCGCCGGTGCGCGTCGGCAACGACGCCTACCGCCAGGAGCAGCACGACATCTACGGGACCGTCGTCGACTGCATCTACCAGCACGCCCGCAACCGCGACGCCCTCTCCGAGCGGGCCTGGAGCACGACCGTCATCGCGGTGGAAGCCGCCCTCGCACACTGGCGCCTCCCCGACCGCGGCATCTGGGAGGTGCGCGGCGAGCCCCGCCACTTCACGTTCTCGAAGGTGATGTGCTGGGTGGCCGCAGACCGCGGCGCCCGGCTCGCGGCGCTCCACGGCGACGAGGTGCGGGCCGCGTCGTGGCGGGAGGCGGCCGACGAGATCCACGCGGACATCTGCGCGCACGGCGTCGACGCCGGCGGCCGCTTCACGCAGTCCTACGGCTCGACGGAGCTCGACGCCTCGCTGCTGCTTCTGCCGCTCGTGCGCTTCCTGCCGCCGGAGGATCCGCGGCTTCGCGCCACGGTGCTCGGCATCGCGGACGAGCTCACCGACGAGGGCATGGTCGCCCGCTACCGCACCGAGACGACCGACGACGGGCTCGACCAGCCCGAGGGAAGCTTCATCACCTGCTCGTTCTGGCTGGTGTCGGCGCTCGCGGAGATCGGCGAGGACCGGCGCGCCCGCCAGCTCTGCGAACGCCTGCTCGTCGCCGCCAGCCCCCTCGGGCTCTACGCGGAAGAGATCGACCCGGCGACCGGGCACCACCTCGGGAACTTCCCCCAGGCCCTCACCCACCTCGCCCTCATCAACGCGGTCCTCCACCTCGTCCGGCGCGAGCAGGAGGAAGCGGCCGCATCGGTCATCGCTCCCTGAACGCCCGCCGCCGGGCGCCTGCGGAACGCTCCCGCCACCGTTCCTCGGGCCCGGTAACGTCGCGCCGCCGGACGGGTGCGCTCGTCGAGGCGGGCGAGGGGCGCCCGACGGGCAGGCGGGAACCGAGAGGGAGGATGCGGGAGCGATGAAGACGAAGGGTGCGCTCTGCTGGGAGGTCGGCAAGGCGTGGACGCTCGAGGAGATCGACGTCGGCGACCCGAGGACTGGCGAGGTGCAGGTGCGCCTCGCCGCCAGCGGTCTTTGCCACTCGGACGAGCACTTCCGCAACGGCGACGTCCCGCCGAAGTTCCTCCCCGTCCTCGGCGGCCACGAAGGTGCAGGTGTGATCACGAAGGTCGGTCCTTCGGTCGAGGGTCTCGCAGAGGGTGACCATGTCGTGCTCGGCTTCGTGCCCTCCTGCGGGCGGTGCATCCCCTGCGCGACCGGCCATCAGAACCTCTGTGACCTCGGCGCGGGCCTGATGCTGGGCGCTTCGATCAGCGACGGGACCTACCGCGTGACCGTGGGGGGGGCACCGGTCCTGCCACTGTGCCTGCTCGGCACGTTCGCGCCGTACGTCACCTGCCACGCCTCGGCCGCGATCAAGATCGAAACGGACATCCCCCTCGACAAGGCGGCCCTCCTCGGCTGCGGCGTCACCACCGGCTGGGGCTCGGCGACGATCGTCGCCGACACGCGGCCCGGTGACACGGTCGTCGTCGTCGGGATCGGTGGCATCGGGATCAACGCCGTGCAGGGCGCGGCGATGGCCGGTGCCGAGCGCGTCATCGCCGTCGACCCGGTCGCGTTCAAGCGGGAGCAGGCGGCTCGCTTTGGGGCGACGCACGCCTACACCTCGATGCAGGAGGCACTGGAGCCGGTGCGCGAGCTGACCTGGGGCCGGATGGCCGATTCCTGCATCCTCACCGTCGGCCAGATCAAGGGCGCGCACATCGCCGAGGCGCTCGCCCTCGTGCGCAAGGGCGGGACGGCGGTGGTCACCGCCTTGGGCGACGCGACGAACGTCGACGTCAAGCTCAGCCTCGCCGATCTCACCGTGATGCAAAAGACCCTGAAGGGTGCCCTCTTCGGCGGCGCGAACCCGCGGGCGGACATCCACCGGCTGCTGCACCTTTACCGCGACGGGCAGCTGAAGCTGGACGAGCTCGTCACGACCACGTACCGCCACGACGAAGTCGAACAGGGCTACCTCGACATGGCGGCCGGCACGAACCTGCGCGGCATGGTCGTCTACGGCGACGCCGACTACTGAGGCGCCTGTTTCGGCGCGGCCGAGGCGATGCGGCACGCCGACCCCGCGCCGGGCTGGGGTGCCGGGTGGCTGTCGCCCCAGCTGGCGCGCGCGCCCATGACCGTCGAGGCGGAGGAGGCGGACGCGTCGTCGACGGTGAGAGGACGGTCGCGCCGCCCATGGGGGTCGACCCGGTGCTGAGCTCCGAGGCCTGGTCGGTGCGGTAGGCCGCGACAGCGAGCGCGTCGGGGGGTGCGTCGAGAGCGCCCGGCGGCACGACCAAGCGGCCGAAGGAGCGCCCGGGACGCGCGTCGACGATGTCGTGGCACATGAGGTCGGCCACCGGCGGGGCCGGAGGACCGACGTCGTTCACCGTGGCTTGTTCACTCCGCGGGCCTGTATCCGATTGATGGTCGTCAGGACCCTCACCCCGGTGGCATCGAGCCCGAGGGTGCCGAAGAGGTAGCCGAGCCCGGTCCAGAAGAAGCCGACGACGATCGCCCCGGACCTGCCGAGCCCGCCGGGCCGGCCACGCAGCGCGTCGGCGACGCCGCGCGCGACCCCGAGCGGAAGCACCCGGGTGACGTAGGAGCGCTCGGCAGCGAGCCCTCGGGTGCGGCCGACGTTGGACACGACGACCGCCTTCGACAGGCCTTCCGCGAAACACCTGCCGATGAGGTAGCCGAGCGTCGCGCGCTCGGCACCGACCGAATGGTGCACCACGGCCGCGGGCACCTGGACGATCTCGCTGCCGGCGAAGTGCCGCCGGGCGCGGATCGAGAACTCCGTCTCCTCGCACCCGAGCGGAAGCGTCGGGATCCGCCCCACGCTCACCGAGAAGCCGTCGACCTGCTCAAGGACCGACCTCCGGAACGACATGTTGGCGCCGATCGGGTTGCGGATCGGCCCCGGCGTCGCCCGCAGGCCCGTGTAGCTGCAGCCGAGGACCCAGTAGAACTCTCTCGGGAACCATGCCGGGGGCTCCGCCGACCACTCGGGGACGGCCGTGCCCCCCGTGCCGATGACGTGCGGATCGCCGTACGGACCGACGAGCTCGGCCAACCAGTCCGGCTCGGCATGGGCGTCGTCGTCGAGGAAGACCACGACGTCTCCCTTTGCACGGGCGGCGCCCGTGTTCCTCGCTCCGGAGAGGCCGCGGCTCGACGAGTTCGCCACCACCTCGGCGGCCGTGAACTCCGCGAGCGCGCGCTCGAGCAGCTCGTCGTTGTGGTCCACCACGACCACGATCTGCTCCGGCGGGGAGGACTGCTCGGCGGCAGACTCGACAGCGGCGACGAGCTGGTCCCAACGGCGCATGGTGTAGGCGCAGATGACGACGGTGACGGTCACGGTCACGGTCACGGCCTGCGCGCCCGCGACGAGCACGCCGCCGGGGCCGCCCGTCGCGTCGGCGGCCGGGAGGCCCTCGGCCGCCCGCACCCCCGCCGTCGAGTGCCCTGCCGCACCGCCTGGCTGCTCTGACTGCACGCGCAAAGTCCTCTCCATCCGCTTGCTCACCACCTCAGGCCGCTGCGCGACGACGCGCGCGCACGATCATCTCCTAACGACCTCGAGCGGGCTTCCTTCAAACGGGTGATCCTCCTCCGCTGTGTCGGCAAATTCCTACCGCGGATCAGGGGGGTGCGCACCGGATCGGAGGCACGTCCGGGCGGAGGGCGCCCGACGTCCCCCGGGGCCGGCGCTCGCCACCGGAAACGCCCGGTCGAGGAGCCGCCCCGACACCGCCGTCCGCCGTGCCTCCAGGCGGAGCCCGCGCTGCGCGGCTCGCGTACGGCCCGGCGCCCGGCGCGGTGTCCGCTCCGGCGGCCGAAGCCGGCGACCGCCCTCGCGGTTGAACCGGTGGACGGCGAAACTGGGAGGCAGCGGCGATGCCGAACCGACGTGTCCTGCTGGTCTCGGGAAGCACCCGGACCGGCTCGATGAGCAGCGCGGCGCTTCGCGGAGGATCGCCGTCGGGCTGGCCGCGAGTTGCTCATCGACGCGACAGTCGTGCAGCTCCTGCTCGTGCCCTCGGTGATGTACCTCCTCGGGCGCTCGTGCTGGTGGTTGCCGCGCTGGCTCGACCGGGTGCTGCCCCGCATCGACGCCGAGGGCGGCGAGGACGGCGACGCCGACGAGGGCGCGCGACGGCACGGCGAAAGACCGAGCCCGGCGGCCTGCCCGCCATGAGCGAGGAGGCGTCGGACGGTCGGCGCGAGCGCCGGGAGCGCAATCGGCAGGCGGTGCTCGACGCCGCCCCGGCCCTCGTCGATGAGGGCCGGGGCGGCCCGACCGTCGAGCAGGTGACGGAGCGGTCGGGCCTCTCGCAGCGCTCGACCTTCCGCTACTTCGACGGGCTCGACGACCTTCACCGAGCCGTCGTGCAGCGCAAGCTGGAGCTCGCCGGGCCGCTGCTCGCCTTCGACCCGGTGCGCGAGACCCCCTCGAAGAACGGGTGGCCCGCCTCGTCGCCTACCGCTGCAAGCTCTACAGGGCCCTCGAGCACCCGCGCGCCTCGCGCTCTCGCGCCAACCCGTGACGCCGGTGATCGCGGACGAGGTCGCCCGGTTCCGGACCCTCATCGACGGACAGCTCCGGGGGCTGTTCGCCCCCGAGCTCACCGCGCTCGGGCACGAAGAGGCCGAGGAGCTCGCGGTGCTCGTCGAGGTCACGGTCTCCTTCGCCGCCTGGGACCTCATGACCCGCGTCGCTGGCCACTCCACCATGCAGGTCTCGAGCGCCTGGACGAGGGCGCCCCTCGCCCTCCTCGTGCCGGGGTCCCGGCTGAGCGCCCCCGCCGGGAGCGCTCGCCTCCCCGGTAGGCACGCCGTCGGTGCCGCCCGTCGGCCGGACAGAGACGTTGGACCCTGGGCAGCGCCCAGACGACGGTTTATGGTCAGAGCTGGGGTCGGGCAAGGAGGTAGCGGACATGATCTTTGAGGAAAGCCTCGTGCTGTCAGAACCGTTCGACGAAGCGCTCGCCAAGGTCAGGCACTCGCTGGTGGCGGAGGGCTTCGGCGTCCTCACCGAGATCGATGTGCAGGCCACCTTGAAGGAGAAGCTCGGCAAGGAGATGGGCCGCTACGTCATCTTGGGAGCCTGCAACCCGGGCCTCGCCAGCCGAGCGCTCGACATCGAGCCGCAGATCGGCGTGCTCTTGCCATGCAACGTCGTCGTGCGAGAGACGGACTCGGGAGTCCTCGTCGAGGCGATGGATCCCGGCGTGATGTCCACACTGGTCGGACGCGAGGAGCTCCGTCCCGTCGTGGACGACGCACGCCGGCTCATCGGCGACGCCCTCGGGCGGCTCTCGCCCGCCACGGCCTGAGCGGGACGGCCCCGCCGTCGACGAAGGGGCGAAGGAGAGCCGCCCGAGCCATTCACCGACGCCGCCGACGCCGCCCGAGTGCCGGAGCAGTGGCGCGAAGTTGTCGGTTGGCGCCTACAGACCGGGAGGAAACGCGTGGTGGGCCGGAACACGTGGCGTCGCGCCCGCTGGTCCGTACCAGAGTGCGATCTCCTGGTGTGACACGAGGACGATGTCGGCCGGGTCGCCGAAGAACTCGTGGCCGTCGACGAACACCCGCAGAACAGACGTAGGACCGCTCCTCAGACTGCCGAGTCGACCGGTGCCGAGGCGCACGCCCCACTCGGTGAAGAACTGCCCGAGCGTGTAGGGCCGGTCTGTCGGCGACTCGATGTGGATCACCCCACCCGCGTCGTGCGTGTGGAGCGCGGTGATGCCAACGGCCTGGCCTCCTCGGACGACGAAGCCGACGCCGGCCGGAACCGGCACCGCCGCCCCGGCGGCGATGACGTCGAGATGCGCGTGGTAGTGGACGGTCGTCGTCTCCGAAGCGGCGGCGGTCAGCCCGGCGGCGGCGATGTCGGACCGGGCGTCGGCGGGGAGCAGCCACGGCGGCGATGCGGCGGAGAGCGCGGCGGCGCTGGCGGGAGCGAACGGGATCGTCGCGACGGTGGCGGTGGCGCCGCCCGGTCGCGATCGCGGGCCGCCCGACGTCACAATGGCGAGGACGATCGCCCCGAGCAGCACGAGACCCCCGCCCAGCGCTTCGAACCGCAGTCTGCGTCTGCGCTGGAACGCGCGCGCCGGGGAGCCCTTCCTGCTGGCGCGGTCCGCGTGCCGCACCTCGTGCTCGCCTCGGGCGCCACGGCTCGGCTCAGGTCCGCGCGAACCGCAGATCCTCGTCTGCCGGTTCGCCCCCGTTCGCCTCATCGGACGAGAGCAGGGTCGGCCATGGCTTCTCGACCATGGCGGGGAAGGCGGCGGCGGGACTGGTCGGTGTCCGGCGCGCCGGCCGTGACGCTGTCGGCCACCTCGTGCAGCCCCGCGGACGTCAGCTGCCCTGCTACCCCGCACGCCACCACCTCCAAAAGGATCGACGTGCGCACTGCTCGGGGGTAGGGCCATTTGTCCTTCCCGCGGAGGTGACCAAAGGCCGTACCCCCTGCCGGTATGGAGGTGCATCCTCGGTGCAGCGGCCCGGAATCCGGGTCCAAGGAGGTGCCTCTGATGATGTTCTGGTACGGGGGGAGCTGGGCGTGGTGGCAGGCCGCCCTCATGTGGCTCATCATGATCGGCTTTTGGGGTTTCGTGATCTGGATCGTCTACCACTTCGTGGTCTCCCCGATTCGTGGCACACGGAGTGAAGATCGAGATGATTCGGCCCGCCAGATCCTCGCCGAGCGCCTCGCGCGAGGCGCGATCGACGTCGAGGAGTACCGACGGCTTCGCGACGAGCTCGACCAGCACCGCTCGGTCGGGACGGGAGCGACGAGATAGCGAGCGACCGCGACGCGCCCGCGCGCGAGGCCGCCCAGCGCGGCGTCCCGGCTCGCGCCGGGCGGCTGCACCTCGGCGAGAGACTGCCTCGCCCGCCAGCGCGAGACCGAGGTAGCTCCGAGTATTGTGTCTCATACCCTCCAGGGGTATGATGGGGGCCGAGATGAGAGGAGCCTGCGATGCCCGAGATGATCACCTACCGCGTGCCCGGGATGACCTGCGACCACTGCAAGACGGCGGTCCGCGGCGAGCTGAGCTCGGTCGCAGGCGTCGAGACCGTCGAGGTCGACCTCGACACCAAGCTCGTCACAGTGACCGGCAGCGGGCTCGACGACCAGGTGCTTCGCGCCGCCATCGACGAGGCCGGCTACGAGGCGGCGTGATGACGGCAGCCACCGAGGCCACCGAGGCCACCGATCGGGTCGAGCTCGCCATCGAGGGCATGACGTGCGCGTCGTGCGCGACGCGGATCGAGAAGCGCCTCAACCGCCTCGAGGGGGTGGCGGCGACCGTCAACTTCGCGAGCGAGCACGCCGCGGTGGCCTTCGACCCGGCGCACGTCAGCGTCGACGACCTGATCGGCGCCGTCGAAGCGGCCGGCTACCACGCCTCCCTGCCTGAAGCGGTGCTCGAGGGGGACCCTGGCAGACCGTTCCGGTTGCGACTCGCCCTCGCCGTCGTGCTGTCCCTGCCCCTGGTCCTTTTCGCGTGGGTGCCCCCGGCTCGCGTCCCGGGCTGGGAGTGGGTATCGCTCGCCCTTTCCATCCCCGTCGTCTTCTACAGCGGCTGGCCATTCCACCGCGCCGCAGCAGCGAACGCGCGCCATGGAGCCGCGACGATGGACACGCTGATCTCCGTCGGGACGCTGGCGGCCTGGGTGTGGTCCACGGTCGTCGTCCTCGGCGGCCTCTCCGCGGGCGTCTACTTCGACACCGCCGGGGCCATCACGGCGCTCATCTTGTTCGGCCGCTACCTCGAGGCACGCGCGAAGCGCCGCTCGGGCGAAGCGATCCGCAAGCTCCTCGAGCTCGGGGCGAAGGAGGCACGAGTGCTCCACGACGGCGAGGAGGTGCTCGTGCCGGTCGACTCGCTCGTCGTCGGCGACCTGTTCGTCGTGCGGCCCGGCGAGAAGGTCGCGACCGACGGGGTCGTCAGGTCCGGGACCTCCGCGATCGACCGGTCGATGCTCACCGGTGAATCCGTGCCGGTAGAGGTCGGGCCAGGCGCCGACGTCGCCGGGGCCACGACCAACACCTCGGGCCGCCTCGTCGTCGAGGCGACCAGGGTCGGCGCAGCGACGGCGCTCGCCCAGATCGCGCGCCTCGTCGCTGACGCCCAGGCCGGCAAGGCGAAGGTCCAGCGTCTCGCGGATCGGGTCTCGGCGGTGTTCGTGCCCGTCGTCATCGGCGTGTCGCTGCTCACCCTCGCCGGATGGCTCGTCGCCGGCGTTGCGACGGGAGCCGCGTTCACCGCCGCGGTCGCCGTCATCGTCGTCGCCTGTCCTTGCGCGCTCGGCCTCGCGACGCCGACCGCCCTGATGGTCGGCACAGGTCGTGGAGCCCAGCTCGGCATCGTCATCAAAGGACCCGAGGTCCTCGAGCAGACGCGCCAGGTGACGACCATCGTGCTCGACAAGACGGGCACGCTCACCGAGGGAAAGATGGCGATCGTGGCGCTCGTCCCTGCCGAAGGCGTCGCCGAGAGCGACCTCCTCCGCCTCGTCGGGGCGGCCGAGGACGCGAGCGAGCACCCGATCGCGCGGGCGATCGCGGACCACGGGCGCCAACGCCTCGGGACCCTGCCGGTCGCCGAGCACTTCGCCGCTCGGGCCGGGCTCGGGATCGAGGCGGTCGTCGACGGCCACGCCGTCGTCGTCGGCCGGCCCGCGCTGCTCGCCGACTGGGGCGTCGCGCTTTCCGGAACGCTCGCCACCGAGGCCGAGCGCCTCGAGTCCGAGGGCACGACGGTCGTGGGCGTCGCATGGGACGGCGCTCCTCGGGGACTCGTCGCCGTCGCCGACCGTGTCAGGCCGACAAGTCAAGCGGCGATCGCCGAGCTGCGCGCCCTCGGGCTCACCCCGGTGCTGCTCACTGGTGACAACGAGCGGACGGCCAACGCCGTAGCCGCCGAGGTCGGGATCGACCGGGTACTCGCGAACGTCCTCCCCGACGAGAAGGCGGCCGAGATCGCCCGGCTGCAGGCGGCCGGCGAGGTCGTCGCCATGGTCGGCGACGGCGTGAACGACGCTCCCGCCCTCGCGAAGGCCGACCTCGGCCTCGCGATCGGGACCGGCACCGACGTCGCGATCGAGGCCTCCGACCTCACCCTCGTCTCGGGCGACCTGCGCGCGGCGGCGGACGCGATCCGCCTTTCCCGCCGGACGCTTCGCACCATCAAGGGCAACTTGTACTGGGCGTTCGCCTACAACGTCGCCGCGATTCCGCTTGCCGTCGCCGGCATCGTGAATCCGATCGTCGCCGCCGCCGCGATGGCGTTCTCGAGCATCTTCGTCGTCTCGAACTCGCTTCGGCTGCGGCGCTTCCGCCCGCTCGAGGAGCGGTCGTGACCGACGCCGCCGAGGCCGCTCCCGAGGCCACAGCCCCCACCTACGGCTACGTCGCCGACAAGGAAGCGCTGATCAAGCGGATGCGTCGGATCGAGGGACAGGCTCGCGGGATCGAGAAGATGATCGCCGAGGACCGCTACTGCATCGACATCCTCACGCAGATCGCGGCCGTCGACACCGCGCTCGAGGCGGTGGCGTTCAAGATCCTCGACGACCACGTGAACCACTGCGTGAAGGGCGCTCTCGCCTCGGGCGACGAGGCGGTCGCCGCCGAGAAGAGCCGGGAGCTGCTCGAAGCGGTCCACCGCTTCGCCCGGACGCGCTGAGCGCCCCGCACGATCGAGCAGGAGCCGACCACGCCTGCCTCGAGCGCGGGAGTCGGGACGCTTCGCCCTGGCATCAGCCGGCAACCGAATGAGGAGGGGCGATGAGGGAGCTGGACGCCGTCCGCCATGCCCTCGAGGTCGCCGGCGGGATGGCTTGGCAGATCACCTGGTCGCTGATCCTCGGGTTCGTCCTGTCCGCGATCGTCCAGGCGCTGGTGAAGAAGGCGACGATCGTCCGCCTTCTCGGTGATCACCGGCCGAGATCCCTGCTGATTGCATCCGGACTGGGCATCGCAAGCTCCTCGTGCTCCTACGCCGCGGTGGCCCTGGCTCGTTCGCTGTTTCGCAAGGGTGCCGACTTCGTCGCGGCGATGACCTTCGAGATCGCCTCGACGAACCTCGTCGTCGAACTTGGGATCATCATGGCGATGTTGCTCGGCTGGCAGTTCACGGTCGCGGAGTTCGTCGGTGGGCCGATCATGATCGTCCTGATCGCGCTGCTCTTCCGGCTGTTCCTCCGTCAGCGCCTGCTCGATGCCGCCCATCGTCAAGCAGACAAGGGCCTCGCCGGTCAGATGGAGGGCCACGCAGCGATGGACATGAGCATCGAGTCGAGCGCCAGCACGTGGCGCCGGCTGCGCTCGAGCGCGGGGTTCACCTCCGTCGCCCACATATTCGTGATGGAGTGGGCCGCCGTGCTTCGCGACGTCGTCGCCGGGCTGCTGCTCGCCGGCGCGCTCGGCGCCTGGGTCCCGGACAGCTTCTGGCGCCACCTGTTCCTCTCCGCTCATCCCCTGCTGGCGAAGCTCTGGGGGCCGCTTCTCGGGCCGGTCATCTCGGTGTTCGCCTTCGTCTGCTCGATCGGCAACGTCCCGCTCGCCGCGGTGCTCTGGAACGGGGGCATCAGCTTCGGCGGCGTCGTAGCGTTCATCTTCGCCGACCTGATCATCGTCCCGATCCTGGTCATCTACCGCAAGTACTACGGGACGAGGATGATGCTTCTCATCTTCTGCACCTTCTACCTGGCGATGGCCGGGGCCGGCTTCGCGGTCGAGCTCATCTTCGGCGGCGCCGGGCTCGTCCCTTCGACCCGCGACGCCACGGTGCTCCACACCGGTGTCACCTGGGACTACACATCGATCTTGAACATCGTCTTCCTTGTGCTCGCCGGCGTCCTGTGCTTGCGGTTCATCACCACTGGTGGGTACCAGATGCTGAGGATGATGGGGGGCCGTCCGAACGCAGGCACCGACCATGGCGTCGCCGGGGGGGCAGCTTCCCCGCGCCTGGACGGTCAGGTCGGTCCCGAAGGCCGCGACCCTCATCGTTGAACCAGGTCCGGCTCATACCGGTCATCGACCCGGACGGCGGGGACCTTCGGCTCCAGTCCAGGTGTCAGCCGCGCCCACGACGGCACGGCAGAGTCGGGCGTCAGCATCGGAGAACCGGCCGACGCAGGCCTCTCGCGCACCGAAGTTGAGAACGTCGCCGGGTCCGGCCGGGGCGAGTCCGAACCGACAGCTGGGCTCCGCCACACCCCTGCGCCCGTCGGTCCTTTCGGATCGACGGGCAACCGCCGGGAGCATCCTGGCAGGAGTCAGGTCCTTTGCCCCTCGTGGAGACCTTGCGGAGGTGACGTAATGAGGTAAGGAAGGCGGCGGCGACGTTGCCGACCCTCGCGCCGGTGATCGCACTGTTCGTGGCGCTTGTGGTCCTGGTGATTCGCCGTCACAGGGATGCCCCGGGTTGGTCTCGTGCCATGCGACGGACGGCCTTGGGCCTCACGGCAGGGTACGTCGGGCTGTTCGGGCTGTTCGTCATCGGAGAGACGTTCGGCGATCCCGGGGGTGGGAGGCCCTCGGTCTTGTCGCCCTGTGGCTCGTGCCCCTCGTGGGCCTCAGCTTGTTCGCCTGGTTCTGCCCCGACGACGCCCGACTTCCCCTGACGGTCGTCACGGCCTCGATGGTGGCGGTCGATGTCTGGTACGCGTTCGACAGCCCGCATTGGCGCTCCTTTGAGGATTCGCGCGGACCGGTGCGCGGTGTCGTGGCGTTCGCGCTCTGTGCCGCCCTCGGCGCCTTCGGCTACCGACGCCCCCGAACGGGTGGCATCCTCCTGCTCGTCGCGAGCATCTTCCCGGTGGTCCTGTCGATCCTGGCCACCGGCGCGTTGGGGCCGAGTTCGGTCGTCGCGCTGAGGAGTCCCGCAGCACTGACCGGCATCCTCTACCTCTGGTCGACCGTCGTGCACGGGTCGACGCCGGTGCCCGGCCCGCGTGACTCGCCGCCGCCAGCCGATACCAAGCGACCCACCGACCAGGGCAGCTGGGTTCGCGGGCAACCGGTCGTCCTCGAGCTGGACCGGATCTGGTCGGACGAGACGGTGCGGATCCCGTGCCGGACGCGGAAGCGGCGCGCACGGACCTTTCGCGCCTTGACGCCCGCACGGGCCGAGAGGATCCTCCCGCGCCGACCGTCAGCGCGCGATGTCGTGCACGTGGAGCACGACACCGCCGCCGTAGCGCACGAGGTCGACGAGTCCCAGCGTGATCTTGTCCCGTTGCTCCGGGAAGATCCTCAGCCCACCTCCGATCATGGTGGGGAACACCACCAATCGCAGCTCGTCGACGAGGCCGTGAGCCAGCAGCGTGCGCACGAGGGTGGCACTGCCCGCGACGAGGATCGGGCCGCCCCCGCTCTGCTCCAAATCGGTGACGGCGGCCGGAACGTCACCTTTGAGCGGGGTGGCGTTCCAGCCGAGCTCGTCGAGCGCGGCGGTGACGACGCGCTTGGACATCGCGTTCATCTTGTCGGAGAACTCGCCCTACCGCTCCGGCCACGCCGCGGCGAAGCCCTCGTAGGTGATCCGGCCGAGCAGCAGCGACTCAGTATCGAGGGTCTCTCAGAGCTTGTACTCGTACAGCTCGGGGACGCCGTACGGCGTCGTCCAGCCGGCGAGCGGGTGGATCGGCTCGTCACCGGGCGCCTCGACGACACTGTCGAACGTCATGAGCTCGGTCACGATCAGCGATCGCACAGATGTGCGACCCCTCGATTCTCGGTGCAAGGGTTGGACCGACCGGCCCGGCGCGAGGGGATCGTGGCGAGCTCGGGCCGACCTGTCGTGGCACGGACGCAGCCGCGACCCACCTACCGGTTGGGCGTGCGCAGCCTGAACTGGGCGCCCGCGGGGTCCGCCACCGTGGCGATGCGACCGTAGGGGGTGTCCTCGACGTCCACCACGACCGAGCCGCCAAGGGCCTTGACGCTGGCGACGGCGGCCTCGGCGTCGTCGACCTCCCAGTAGATCGACCAGTGGGCGGGCACAGCGCCGGGGAGGAACGCCGTGGCGTCCATGATCCCCGCCAGCTCGCCCTCGCCGCCCGGGTCGCGCATGGTCGTGTAGCGGAACTCGTCGCTGTCAGCGACGGTGTCGGTGTCCCAGTGGAACACCCTGCGGTAGAAGGCGACGGCGGCGGCGTGGTCGCGGGTATGCAGCTCGAACCAGCTCGGCGCGCCGTGCTCGCCGAGCACGGTGAACCCCGGGAAGGTCCCGGGCTGCCAGACGCCGAGGTGAGCGCCGGTCGGGTCGATCAGCAGCGCCTGGATGCCGAGGTCGGCGACCGGCATCGCCGGCGCGACGACCTGGGCGCCGTCGGCCTCGGCGGCCTGGAGGGTGCTGGCGACGTCGTCGGTGGCCAGATAGATCTTCCACGAGTCGTTCGCCCGCATGTCGCCCATGTCACCCATGCCGCCTGCCACCGGGACCCCGTCGCGGGTGAACATGAAGTAGCCGCCGAACTCCGGGCTCGGCTCCTGGGCCTCCCAGCCGAAGAGGTCGGCGTAGAACCTGCGGCTGCCTTCGACGTCGGAGGTCCACAGATCGGCCCAGCACGGCGATCCGATTGGTGCACTGTCACGGGTGGGCATGGCTGCTGCTCCTTCTGCTCCGGCGGATGTGTCAACTGCTTCGACGGGCGAGCGGCGCGAAAGTCATCGGTCGGCCAAGGATGGCCCGACCCCAGGTTGAGGTCGAGGGCCGCGGGTGGACCGACCTCCCCCACCGTACGTGCGCCACCCGCAGGAGGGCGGCCGATGAGATCGCCGGCCATCGCCCGTCCACCAGGTGATGGCTGCAGTCCAGCTGTGGTGCCGGGTCACCGTCCTGGGCCCTGACGGCGCCGAGCTCGCCTGCTGCGTGCTCGAGGGACCGGGCGCCCCGGACCTCGGCGCGGTCGAGGAGGTTGCCCGCCTGGCGCTGCTGGCCGGGCGCGTCGGCGGCTGCGTCGTCCTCGCGCAGCTCTCGCCGTCGCTGCGAGTGCTCCTCGAGCTCGTCGGCCTACGCGTCGAGGTGGAGGGGCAGACCGAACTCCAAGAACAGCCGCTCGGGGTCCAAGAAGGCCAGGAAGAAGGTCATCCCGGTGATCTTCCCCCCTGAGATCTCGAGCACCTGCAGCGCCCACGGCGCGTACCCGCCGGCAGGGTCCGGCCGGTACTGGCCGAAGGCCGGGCAACCGTTGGCCGAGGCAGGCACGAGGCGCGAACCCCGGCAGCCACTCGGCCCGGGCTGGACCATCCAGCGGCCGATGTCGGCCGCCCCCTGGATCCACATGGCGAACGGCGGCATCGACTGCACGGCGTCCTCGCGCAGCAGCCTCACCAGCCGCTCGATGTCGTAGCGCTCGAAGGCGTCCACATAGCGCTCGAGCAGCTCGGCGTCGGTGTTGTCCAGGGGCTCGAGCTCGGCCTCGGGCGACAGGGCGCGAAGCGTGGCCCGCGCCCGCTGAAGGGCGCTGTTGACGGCGGACACGCTCGTATCGAGGAGCTCGGCCACCTCGGCGACCTGCCAACGGAGCACCTCGCAGAGGATCAACGCGGCGCGCTGGCGGGCCGGGAGGTGCTGGAGGGCGGTCACGAAGGCGAGGCGGATCGACTCGCGGTACTGGGCGATCTCAGCAGGATCCGCGCGTTCAGGTGCGACGCTCGCGTCGGGGACTGGAGTCACCCACGTGGCCTCGGGCAGCATCGGGCCGAGCAGGGTCTCCTCGGGCGGCGAGGCCGGCCCCATCTCCATCGGCCGCGCACGGCGCTGGCCCTGACGATGCATGTCGATGCACACGTTGGTTGCGATGCGGTAGAGCCACGAGCGGAGGCTGGAACGCCCCTCGAAGCCCTCCGCGTTGCGCCAGGCTCGGAGCATCGCCTCCTGGACGGCGTCCTCGGCCTCGAAACCCGAGCCGAGCATCCGGTAGCAGTAGCCGGTCAGCTCCCGGCGGAACGTCTCCAGACCGGATCGGGCCACGAGGACTTCGCGGACAGCCACTGCGCCAGATGCTAGCTATCGCGATCCGGGCTGGACGGTCCGGACCTTTCGGCGCATCCGTCACGACCGGCGGTGGTACGGAGACACGAAGGCGCTGCTCACGAAGGGTAGAAACAGCGGGATGAGCGAGAGGCTGTTGGCACTGGAACCCGGAGATCTGGTCTTCTTCGGCGGCGGCCCGGGTGATGTCACCCACGTCGGGCTCTACGTCGGCGTCCAGGACGGCCAGGCGGTGATGGTCGACGCCCCGCATACCGGCGCGGACGTCAGGATCGAGCCGTTCCCGACGACGATCGACGCCCCCTTCGGTGACGAGGAGTTCGTCGGCGCCACCGACCCGGCGGCCTGACCGACGGGCCAGCGCCGGTCTCCAGCACTATCGCCAGTGCTCGAGCTCCGCGCGTGCGCGGGAAACGGCTTCCGCGATGACTTTTGCATCAGACTCGGGACCGAGAATCGCGTCTTCTGGAAAGGAGACTTGCGCTTCAGCACCGTGCTCGAAGACCTCGACCTCGACGCGCGCCAGCAGTCGACCGCGCTCGGAGCGTCGCGTCGCGATCCTCTGCTCGAAGTTTCGCCGCTCGTCGGCGGTCAGGTGTGAGTTCTCCTGCCCGCCCGCATAGCTGACCCATCCGCGCTCGATCGACATCTCGTCATCCTGGATCAGAGTCAAGCGCGGTCGCACCCCATTCGTGAAGGGTTGCGCACCTCGCGTGCCTCGGGCCAACGAGGAGCTCGTCGGCGCCTCCACTCACCAAACAGGACCGTTGGGGGCCCGACGGCGTGTTTGCCACACTTGTCGGATGACGATCGACGACGACGCGGCTCTCCACCGGCGACTCCTCACCCGAGGCCGACGTCTCGAAGTGGCGACCTTGGCATGGAATGTCGTCGGGATTGTCGTGCTTGCGATCGCCGCGGTCGAGGCCCGCTCGGTCGCCCTGGCCGGCTTCGGCCTTGACAGCCTCATCGAGATCGGCGCCTCAACCGTGGTCCTCTGGGAACTGGCCGATGTCGCCGCCGACCGCCAGCACCGAGCCATGCGCCTCATCGGATCCGCGTTCGTCGCCCTCGCCGCCTACCTGAGCGTGCAGAGCACCGTCGTCCTCGTCGTCGGCTACCACCCGCACCACAGCCTGCTCGGCATCGCCTGGACCGCGGTCACCGCCGTCGCGATGTTCACGCTCGCCGCGGGCAAGGCCAGAGCGGGCGCTGCGCTGGACAGCCCGGTACTACGAACCGAAGGCCGGGTCACCACCATCGACGGCATCCTGGCGGTCGCGGTGCTGGCCGGTCTGATCCTCAACGCCGCCCTCGGGTGGTGGTGGGCCGACCCCGCCGCTGGTTACACCCTCGTCTACTACGGCGCCCGGGAAGCCCACGCGGCGCTCACCCACTGACCCGAAACTGCTCACGGCCCCGACCCGGCTCGCAATGACCCTGGTGAGTAGCGGGAGGGAACCTCCCCCTCCCGCTCTCGCAGAACCGTACGTGACGGTCTCCCGTCATACGGCTCCCACAGTCCGGCGTTTCGGTGAGGCGAGGAGATGCCAATGGGCAAAGAGCGTCGGCTGTCGCAG
>DATKQY010000062.1:0-21029 GCA_035532475.1 Acidimicrobiales bacterium
AGGTTCGAGCCGAGGTGGCCTCCGGTCCGGCTGACCGCTTCGACGATGAAGCGCCGGCACTCCGCCGCCAGGGCGACGCAGCCCGCCTCGTCGAGGCGCTTCACGTCGGCCGGGGAGGAGATGGTGGAAAGGAGGGGGTAGGGCGACACCTCGGACACGTCCCGCTCGATCACGCCGTCCCTCCTCGTTCGCTCGTCGTCGTCATTTGCGCAGCAGAAGACGCCCAGGGAAGGGGCCGCACCGGGGGTCCCGTCAGAGCCCCCGAGACTCGCTCTACCGGCGCCACACGAAGTGCCGATGACCAACCGGTCACTCGCGCTGTTCGTACCCATCCTCCCAGAACTCACCGAGGGCGTCAACGAGCCTGGTGACGGCGCCGGGAGGCAGCACGACCGGTCCGCGCGGGCGGCCCGGGCATGGCTGCACGACCTGGCGTCCGGCGGCCGGAGCGGGAAGGATCAGCCGGCGCTGTCGCGAACTTGCAGCTCAGCGATGCCTGCCAGCGCCGCCGGCTCCTCGGCGGCGCGGCGCACCGCGTCGATGAACGCGCGCTGCAAGACGCCGTCGACGCTCGGCTCGCCGGGCACGGCGAGCTTCGCGCGGACACTGTCACGGACCTGCAACACGACCGCCCGCAGCACCCGCCCGTGACCGGGCCGCCGCCGGGCGGCGAGCGAGGCGAGGTCGAGGACGATCACCACGTGGGGGACGAGCACGTCGGCGAGGAGCGCGACCGCCGTCTCGGCCTCGAGCAGAACCTCCCCGGCGTGCTCCGCGAATGCCACGGCCGTCCTCGTCCCGACGACGGCCGCCGCCGCGAAGAACAGCTCCTCCTTGGACGCGTAGTGGCGGTAGAAGGAGCCCTTGGCGATCCCGGCGCTCCGGCAGACGTCGTCGATGGTCACCTCGGCGTAGCCGTTGCGGGAGAACGCGCTGAGCCCGGCCTCGAGCAGCCGCTCCCCGGCCGACGGTCCGCTCACCGCCTGTGTGTGCACGGCGAGCAGCTGGCCCCACATCTCGGGGCGGAACACGCCGCCGGGCGGCTGGCCGAGCAGGTCGGGGAGGAGGTCGGGGAGGAGCCGGCCGATCGCCTCCAGGGAGAGGCCGCGCCGCTCGCGCAGCAGCCGCACGAGGCGCACGAGCTCGACGTGACGCTCGTCGTAGAGGAAGCGGTTGGCAGCGACCTTCACCGGCGGCGGCAGCAGCTTCGCCGCCAGGTAGTAGCGGACGGTCGCGGCGGCGACCCCGGTGCGCTCGACGAGCTCGGACATCGTGAACTGCCCGGGGAGCGCCTCGGCGGTCACGACGGCACCGCGCGAGGCGCGAACCCCTGCCCCCGGCGGGACGGAGCCGAGGAGAACGGTAACGTGCCTTCCGTGGGCCGGGTCGTCGTCATCACCGACTCCAGCACCTGCCTGCCCGGCGAACTCGTCGACCGGTTCGGCATCCGCATGCTCCCGATCAGCTCGCACCTCCCCGAGGACAGCCCGGCCGAGGGGCCGGACGACGACTCCACCTGGCGCCTCCCCGAGTCCATCGAGCACGCCGAGCTCAGCGCGGCGAACCACCCGTTCGTCACAGAGTACCTGGCAGCCATCGAGGCGCCCGGCTCGGACGGCGCCGTGCTCGTCACCCCGGCGATCGAGTTCGCGTCGATGTTCCGCAACGCCGCGGTCGCCTCGGAGCTCGCCGGCGTGCCCGCCGTGGCGATCGACGCGCGGACCGCTGCGGCCGGCCAGGCGCTCGTCGTGCTGGCCGGCGCCGAGGCGGCGGCCGACGGTGCCGACCTGGCCGCCGTGGTGCGCGCCATCGAGGACGCCTCGCGCCGCGTCGAGCTCGTGGCGTCCCTGGCGACGCTCGAGCCGATCCGCAGGAGCGGCCCGGTGCCCGAGGCCGTGCTGCGGGCCTCCGAGCTCTCCGGCACCCGCAGCGTCTTCAGGATGCGCGCCGGAGCCATCGAGCCGCTCGGTGCCGCGGCCACGGCCGAGGAGACGCTCCAGACGATCCGTGACGCGTTCGTGGCGAGCACCTCGGCGGGGGTGGAGCGCTCGACCATCTTCCACGCCGGCGTCCCGAAGCTGGCGGCGAAGCTCGAGGAGCTGCTCGGCGGGGTCGACTTCGTGAGCGGGTTCAGCATCGCGATGCAGGTCCACACCGGTCGCGGCGTGGTAGGAGCGGCATGGGTGCCGCGGCGGCCGGCCGCGTGAACGGCGCGTCCGGCGGCCTCGTCCGCGGTACCGTCGCGGCTACGGGCGAGCGGCGGTTGCAGCCCGGGGAGCGGGAATGAACGTGCGGGGAGGCGATACCGGGACGGGCGACAGACCCGCCGCGGCGACCGGCGGCACGCCGCCGCGGGCCCGATCCCAGGCGACCGCGCCGACCGCCGCGACGCGGGTGGACACCGTCGGGTCGACCGAGGTCACAGCCGAGATCCCGGCCCTGCCGAGCGGCACCACCGAGCACCACTCCTACGGCGTCCTGCTGCCGGACGGCACGATCTGGTACCCGGGCTCGTCGCGACGGCTGCCCGCCCCGTTCCTGCTCCGCCTCTTCGTGTGGTTCGTCTTCTTCCTGCTCGTCCTCGGCGCGGTCGGACTCGCGGTGGAGCACTTCCACCCGACGTGGCTCTCGTTCCTCCGCAACACCGCCTCGCCGGCGGTGGCCGGACCGGCGTCGGGCAGCACCACCAGCAGCAGCACGCCCGCCGCGTCCTCCGGCTTCCGGCGCGTCGCCGCGAACGCGACGGGCGCGACCTACAGCGTCCCCGCCAGCTCGTACACGATCGAGCTCACGCTCTTCCAGGCCTGCTGGACGAAGATCAAGTCGCCGCCGAGCGCCGCCACCTATCTCCTTGAGCAGACGCTCTTGCCGAGCGAGAGCCCGAAGCTGGTCAACGTCAGCGGCAGCTCGAGCGTGGACCTCGCCGCCCAGGCCTCGAGCATCACGATCCGATCGGGGTCGACCGTGCTCGGAGAGATCACGGCGCCGAAGGTCGCCTACACCTACACCTTCGTCGCATCGACGAGCTGAGCGCGCGGGGCCGGCAGGCCCCGCGCGACCGGGACGACGCGGCCGCAGCCGCGAGAAGGAGGGCCGAGGTGCACGACGGCCGCGCGGCGGCTCCCGCAGGGAGCGACGCCAACATCGCCCGACAGCAGCGCTTCTGGACGCGCCGGGCCGTCTCTTGGGATCACGGCGCGGGCAACAACCCCGGGCTCGTGAAGGTGGTGGAACGGGTGCTCGCGGAGGCGGGCCCGACGCCAGGGAGCCGCGTCGTCGACCTCGGCTGCGGCTCCGGTCAGCTCACCTTGAAGATCGCGCCGCTCGTCGGGTCGGTGCTCGCCGTCGACGTCAGCCAGGCGATGATCGACCTGCTCGCAGCGAACGCCCGCCAGGCCGGCGTCGACAACGTCGAGGGACGCGCGCTGCCGATCGAGCACCTGGACGTCCCGGCCGGCTTCGTCGACCTGGTCGTGTCGAACTACGCCCTGCACCACCTCCGGGACTCGGACAAGGCGGTCGCTGTGCGCAACGCCGCGGGCTGGCTGCGACCCGGCGGCAGGCTGGTCGTCGGCGACATGATGTTCGGTCGCGGCGGCGACCAGCGCGACCGGGAGATCATCTCCTCCAAGCTCGCGCTGATGCTCCGCAAGGGCCCGGCCGGCTGGTGGCGGATCGCCAAGAACGCCGGCCGCTACCTGCTGCGCTTCCAGGAGCGCCCGGTCTCGATGGCCTCCTGGGTCGCGATGTTCGAAGCGGCCGGCCTCGTCGACGTCCAGGCCCTCCCGGTCGTCAACGAGGCGGCGGTCGTCAGGGGGACGAAGCCGGGCGGCTGAGCCGGCGCCGGCCGCCTCCGGAGCGCCCGCGCGGCGAGCTCCCCGGCGCACCGCGCTGCGGCCGCCGCAGGCCCACGCTCGCTACGCTGCGCTCGCGCCCGACACGTCCTCGCGGGCCAGACCAGGGGGAGGGAGTTGCGACATGCTCATCGCGACCACCAACGAGCTTCCCGGCTACGACATCGTCGAGGTGCTCGGCGAGGTCTTCGGCCTGACGGTCCGGTCCCGCAACGCCTTCTCCCAGATGGGCGCGGGCTTCAAGTCGATCGTCGGCGGCGAGCTCCGCGGGATGACGAAGAATTTGGAGCAGAGCCGCCAGGAGGTCATCGAGCGCCTCGCCGACGCCGCCGCAGCAAAGGGCGGCAACGCGGTCGTGGCGATGCGCTTCGACACCTCCGAGATGGGCGGCGTGTGGACCGAGATCTGCGCCTACGGCACCGCCGTGAAGGTCGTGCCGCACCAGGGCTGACGGGGCTGGCCCGCCGGCGCCGGCCGGGCGCTCATTCGGGCTCGACCGCCCGCTGCAGCTCGCGGAACTGCCCGTCGGTGAGCTCGAGCGACGCCGCCGCGCAGTTCTCCTCGAGATGCCCGACGGTCGAGGTGCCGGGTATCGGCAGCATGACCGGCGAACGCCGGAGCAGCCACGCCAGGGCGACCTGGCTCGGAGTGGCGCCGGCCTCCTTGGCGACGAGATCGAGCGGCCCGCCCGGCCGGGCCAGATCCCCGGCCGCGATCGGGAACCACGGGATGAAGCCGACGCCCTCGCGCTCGCAATGGTCGAGGACGGCCTCGGAACGGCGGGTGGCGAGGTTGTAGAGATTTTGGACCGTGGCGACCGGCACGATGGCGCGCGCCGCCTCGATCTCGGGGACCGACACCTCCGAGAGGCCGACCTCGGCGACCTTGCCCTCGTCGCGCAGCTCCTTTAGGAGGCCGAACTGCTCGGCCGCGGGGACCGTCGGGTCGACCCGGTGCAACTGGAACAGGTCGAGACGCTCCACGCCGAGCCGTCGCAGGCTCATCTCGGCCTCTTGGCGGAGGTACTCCGGGCGGCCGAGGGGATGCCACTCGTCCGGGCCCGTCCGCAGCAGGCCGGCCTTCGTCGCGATGACGAGCTCCGGCGGGTACGGATGGAGCGCCTCACGGATCAGCTCCTCGCTCACGTACGGCCCGTACGAGTCGGCGGTGTCGATGAAGTCCACCCCGAGCTCGACGGCGCGCCGGAGCACCCGGATCGCCTCGTCGCGGTCGTCCGGCGGTCCCCAGATGCCCGGCCCGGTGATGCGCATCGCGCCGTAGCCGAGCCGGTGCACCACCCGTTCGCCGATGGCGAGGACCCCGCTCCCGGCAACCGGCTTGTCGACGACGTGCTCGGCCATGTCGGTTCCTCCGCTCTCGCGCGCCTCCAGGCGAGGCGCCCCGCGCTGCGCCCGGCGCTCGCGGGACCGTCCGCCCTCCGCACGACGCCGGACGCGGTCCACCCTAGGGGGGCGCGCCCGTGCACCGCGCGGGGCGGGGACGTCAGCGCTCGTGTCGCAGTGCCCGGTACCTGCCCAGCTGGTGGAGGAGCGGGAGCCGGTCCTCCCCGATGGTCACCTGCTCGATCACGCCGCGGACGAGCTGCTGGTAGCCGACCTGCTCAATGCCGACCAGCCGGCACGAGGCGACCGATCGAGCACCCGCGAGGCGTGGGCCCCACTCGGTCCACGCGAGGTCGAGCCCTTCGAAGGGATCGCCCGGATACGCGCCCGCGAACCGAGCGGCAAGGCGCTCGTCAGGCTCCTCGAGCACGTGCACGATGAACGCGCCGCTTCGCTGCGCCGCTTCGAGGAGGTCGGTGTGGGTGCCGACGAGACCGAGGACGTGAGCGGGCTCGCCCTCGGCGACGAGCAACGATGAGACGGTGAGACCCGCCGGCTCGCCCGGCTCGCCCGCGGTCCACACCGTCACCGGCTGGGCGAGGTGACCGCGCAGGCGGCGCGCCGCGTCCCGCGCTTCCGGCGGCGCGACGAAAGGATCTTCGTGGCGCAGCTGAAAGCGTCGGTCCTCGCCCACGCTGTCGAGGCTAACGGTGCTCCCGAGCGTACCCCGGGCCTCCCGCACGCCGCATCGCCGCAGGCAGCGGAATCACCGCGATCGTCGCCAGGACTGTTGACCATCCGAGGGCGCGACGGTAGCGTCGCCTCCACGGCCTAAAGAGCCGCCGGCCGGGTCGTCCGCGGCCCGCGCGGGACCCAGTCGAACAGGGGGGATGCGCCCGTGAGCACAGAGAACGTGACGGCCGCGGCCGTCGAGCGGATCCTCGGGGTGCGCGGCAGCCGGGTGCTCGTCACCGGTGCCGCGAGCGGGATCGGCCTCGCGATCGCCGAGGCGATGGTCGAGTGCGGCGCCCGGGTCGTCGCCGCCGACCGCGACCGCGAGGGCCTGGAGATCGTGGCGAAGCGGTTCGCCGAGCTGCCGGGAGAAGTGCGCGTCGTGACGATCGACGTGACCGAGGCCGAGCAGGTGGATGCCGCCGTCGCCGAGGCCGTCGACCACTGGGGTGGGCTCGACGCCGCGTTCGCCAACGCGGGCATCTCGCTTGCGCCAGGGCTCCGGGAGAGCGGGGGGCAGCTCGAGGGGACGGACCCGGGCCGCTGGCAGCGGGTCCTCGCCGTCAACCTAGAAGGCGTCTTCTCGACCATCCGGGCCGCTTCGGTCCCGATGAAGGCACAGCAGTCGGGACGGATCGTGGCGACCGCCTCGACGGCGGGGCTGCGCGCCGACCCGCTCGTCAGCTACTCCTACGCGGCGAGCAAGGCCGCGGTGGTCAACGTCGTCCGCCAGGCCGCCCTCGAGCTCGCCCCGCACGGTATCCGCGTCAACGCCATCGCGCCGGGGCCGTTCCACACGAACATCGGCTCGGCGGTGCGCGCCGAGGGCTGGAAGGCGGCCGACGACTCGGTCTGGGCACGCACGGTCCCTCTCGGGCGGATGGGAGACACGAACGAGCTGAAGGGCGTGGCCCTGCTCCTCGCGTCCCAGGCGTCGAGCTTCATGACGGGCGCGGTGATCCCGGTCGACGGCGGCACCCTGATCGCCTACCCGGGCTGACGCGAGCCCCGGCGGTGCCGATCGCGATGCGGGCCGTGCTCACCCGTGAGCCGGGGCGGATGGACACGGTGGAGCTCCCCCCTCCCGCGCTCGACGGCGAGGGCATGGTGCTGTTGCGGCCCGAGGCCGTCGGGCTCTGCGGTTCCGACGTCCACCTCCTCCACGGCGACCTCGGAGCCAAGCCCTCGGGCGACGGCCTCTACCCGAGGATCCAAGGACACGAGCTCTCCTGCGTCGTCGAGGCGTTCGCCGGGACCGGCGACGGGCTCGCCGTCGGCGAGCGCGTCGCTGTGATGCCGATCCTCGCCTGCGGCGAGTGCTACCCGTGCTTGACCGGACGACCGAACGTCTGCAGCCGGCTGCAGGTGCTCGGCGTGCACGTCGACGGCGGCCTTGCCGACCGCCTCGCCGTTGCCCGCGGCCAGGTGTTCCCGACGGGCGACCTGTCGGCCGAGCTCACCGCGTTCGTCGAGCCGGTCTCGGTCGCGGTGCACGCCGTGCGCCGCGGCAGGGTCGCCGCGGGCGAGCACGTCGTCGTCTACGGCGCCGGACCGATCGGCCAGGCCGTCTGCCTGGCCGCCGCGGCGGCCGGCGCGCTCGTCGCCGTCGTCGAGCCCCTCGCCAACCGGCGCACGATCGGCCCGGCGGCCGGCGCCGACCTCGTGGTCGACCCGTTCGCCTCGCCGGCGGCAGCGCTCTTGAAGGAGTGGGCCGGGGGATCCGGACCCGAGGTGGTGCTCGACACGACGGCGGTGCCCGGCGCGTTCCGCCAGGCGCTGGACGTGGTGACCCACGGAGGGCGGGTCGTGGTGGTCGGGCTCACCGACCGGGAGGTCAGCTTCCCCGTCGGGCTGCCCGCCCACAAGGAGCTCGACATCCTCGGGACGAGCTGTTGCGATGCCGACGACTTCGCCGCGGCGATCCGGCTCGTCTCCGGCGCGAGGGAGGCGCTCGCGCCGCTCATCACGCGCCAGTTCCCTCTCGAGCGGACGGCCGAGGCTCTCGCGTTCGTCGCGGAACACCCCGAACAGTCGATGAAGGTCCTCGTCCGGATCGACGGCCCCGCCGCCAGCTGACCGGTCGCAGTCGTCGGGACCGTGGACGCGGCGCGGCCGGCGAGCGCCGTCAGCCGGGGGCCCTCGTCACCTGGAACTCACCACAGGTGGCGCATTCCCAGGACGACGACGTGCTGCCGGTCGGGACGACGTCACACGAGCAGCCGAGATCGAGGCTCGCGGCGGTCGAGAACTCGAGCGGGCTCATCTGCTCGCCGCACATCGGGCAATCCACACGGTCACGCTAACACCGCGCCCTCGTGGCACACGTCGCGAGCGGCCGCCGGGGTCCCTGGCCGCACCCTGTTCGCGCCGGATTCCCAGCTCAGCGGATAGGGTGCTGAGCAGAAGGGTGCACTCGTCGGAGGAGCCCACATGATGACGATCCGGTCCTCACTGCGTCGCCTCGTCCTGGTCGTCTCGGCGCTCGCGCTCGTCACCGGCGCCGCCAGCGCCGCCGCGGGGGCTGCGACAGGGCCCAACGCGTCGGGTGGTTCCGACGCGGCGAAGGCGGCCAAGATCAACGTGACGAGCTCGGACCTGCCGTCGCCGGCGAAATGGTCGAGCTCGTCGGCGCCGTCCTCTGCGGTGTCGCTCGGCAAGGCGGCCGTGAGCTGCATGAAGAAGGCGGGTGCCAAGGTCAGCAACGACCCGTTCGGCACGGTGGGCAAGGCCGGCGGCAACGCCAGCGCCGACGTCACCTCGAAGTTGTTCGGCTTCAAGGGGTCGCTCACCGGACTGCCGAGCGTGAACTCCGAGGTCGTCTTCGTCTCGACGGCCAAGCAGGCGATCGCCGACCTGTCGGCGTTCGGCGGCGCGAAGGTGCAGCCGTGCCTGAAGACGCTGATGGCGGGGGTGACCGGCGCGCAGTCGGGCGGCAAGGTGAAGGCGAGCGTCGCCGTGAAACCGCTTCCACACCTCGGGGCCGGCAAGGGGGGCGTGCACCTGCGGTTCACGCTGACCGGCGGCAACATCCCGGGGAAGCTCTATGAGGACCTCTACTACTACGTCACGAGCCGGGCCGAGGTGGCGCTCACGTACGTGAACCTCACGCAGCCCTTCTCATCCGCCTGGGCCGACGGCATCGCGAAGCACGTCATGGCACGCGCCACCAAGATCGCACGCTGACGAGCCCCGCGCCCGGCGCTGGCGCGCTCAGGATGCCGGCCCCCACACCTTGCGCGCCAGGCGGCCCACGAGGCCGAGTTTCGCCTCCTCGTCGGCGACGCTCAACGGGTTGCCCGCGGCCACGGACGCGAAGCCGCACTGGGTGCTGAGCGCCAGCTCGGCGAGCGGCTTCACCGAGGCGGCCTCCCGGATCCGGCGCTCGACGTCCTGCTCGTCCTCGAGCGCCGGCGACTTCGTCGTGAGCAAGCCGAGCACCACGACCGTGCCCTGACGCACGTCCCGCAGCGGACTGAAGTCCCCCGCGCGGTCGGTGTCGTACTCGAGCAGGAGGCTGTCGAACTCAAGGTCGGGGAAGAGCGCCGGGGAGATCACGCCATAGCCGCCGCTCGAGTGCCACAGACCGCCGGGACCGTTGCCGCGGCAGATGTGCAGAGCGCCGGTCACCCCCGACAAGTCCGCCACGAGCGAGTTGTCGAGGTGCGCGTCGAACTCGAGCTCCGCGTCGAGGTTCCGCCCCTGCGCGGTCATCCGCTCCCGGTTCTCGCGGTCGCAGAGCGAGCCGTAGTTCGGCGCGTCGAGCTGGATGTAGTCGCAGCCGAGCGCGACCAGGCGCTCCACGATCTGGCGCTCGGCGTCGCGGACGTCCTCGAGGTACCGCTCGCAGCTCGCGTAGGCCACCTTCGAGTACTGCTCGCTCCAGTAGCGGCGGTGGTAGCTCGGTGCCGCCAGGCAGAACTTGGTGCGGGTCCTCGCATGGGCGGCGAGGAACGCGTAGTCGTCCTCCATGCTCGTCCGCCCCTCGACCCGGACGGGTCCGACGACCGTCGGGAAACGCGGCACGGCCGCGGCGCTCACCTCGCCGGCCGCGTCGTGCCAGACGAGCCCCGGACCCGTCTCGCGGGATTCGAAGCCGGTGAGCACCTCGGGCATCTGGGCCCAGGCGCCCCGCCGGAGCTCGCCGTCGGTCGTCACGTCGAGGCCGGCGCGCCCTTGCAGGTCGATCGCCTGCAGCACCGCCTCGTCCTCGAGCGCCCGCAGCTCCTCGGGTGCGAGCGACCCATCGGCCACCTCCCGACGGGCCTCCAACAACGCGGCTGGCCTGAGCAGGCTTCCGACGTTCTCCGCGCGTGCGACCGGTGACATCCGCATCCCCTCCGTAGCTGATGCGCCGGCACACACGAGGGCCGGAGCCCAGGGGTCGGCGTTGGGCCCGATCAGCATGGCACGTGCCGGGTGGCGCCGCGAGGGCCCCCCGGCCGGCGCGAGGGCCGGCGCGCATGCCGCCAGACGGACGGTCGTGGGCGGCACGCGGCGCTGGGTCCTACGCTCTGGTGAGCTCGCGCGGCCCGATCCTCGGATCTGGACGGATCTGGACGCGCCCGCCGGCGGCCGTGCGTCCCCGTACCGGGACGGCCGGGCCGGTGGCGGGCCGGGCCGGCTCCGGCCGGCTCGGGGCTGCACGACCCGACTGGCCGAAGACGACAAGGAGCGCCGCATGTCCTCGATCCCCGACTCGCACCGCGACCTGCTCGATGCCGAGGTCGCAACCCTCGCGACGGTCGGCCCGGACGGCCGCCCGCAGCTGTCCGAGGTGTGGTTCCTCGCCGAGGGCGGGGTCGTCCGCCTCTCGCTCAACACCACCCGGCAGAAGACGAAGAACCTCCTGCGCAACCCGGCGTGCAACCTGCTCATCCTCGATCTCGCGCAGCCCTACCGCTACCTGGAGCTCCGCGGGGACGCGCTCGTCGAGCCGGACGACGGCTACGACTTCGCCGACCGGGTCGGCGCGAAGTACCGCGCAAACCTGCGCCAGCACGACCTGCCCGGCGAGTCGAGGGTCGTGGTGACGCTGGAGCCCGTGCGGGTCAACGCCGTCAACATGCGCGGCTGAGCGGCTGAGCGGCCGAGCCCGCCGCGCGCCCCGAGGCTGAGTCGCAGGGAACCGTCCGCCGAGCCCCCGGATCGCAGATTGCGCTCGAAACCGACAAGCGCCGCGGCGGTCGGTCGCGCGCCTAACCGGGCACCAGGAGCGACCGGAGGGTCGCGGCACCGCCGCTCAGCTTCGCCCAGGAGCAGTCCGCGATGGTGAGGGTGGCGAGCGCGCAAGTCGGGAACTTCTCGCGCACGCGGTCCAGCTCGTCGGGGTCGCCGTCGCTGCAGAGCTCGAGCACCAAGTCCTGCAGGCCGGGGTTGTGCCCGACGAGCAGCACCGCCGTCACGCTGTCGGGCACGCGGCGCAGCCTGATGAGCAGCTCCTCGACGCCCGCTGCGTACAGACCGTCGTCCAGGTACACCTCGACACCCGCTCCGAGGGTCGGTGCGAGCGCGTCGAGGGTCTCCCGGGCTCGGACCGCGGTCGAGCAGAGCACGAGCGTCGGTGCGATCCCGAGGCGCTCGATGCGTCCAGCCAGGGCGTGCGCGGCGCGGCGACCGCGGGGGGCGAGCGGGCGCTCGTGGTCGGCGAGCTCTGACCGATCCCAGGTCGACTTGGCGTGGCGGAGCACGTACAGCGTGCGCACGCTAGGCGAGCCCCCTCCCACATGCCGAACCTAGCGTGCGCCACGAGGCCGATGGGAGCAGTTCACGGCGCCCGGGAGCCAAGGTCATTGCAGTTCCGCTCGGCGGGCCGAGGTCCCGGCGACCGACGGCACGGCTGACCTTGGATCGACAAGGCGGCCTGGGAGAAGCAGCACCTCTCGCTCCCGGCGGCCGGGCCATTCGCCTCTCGGACCCATGGGAATTGAGGGACATCTGCCGGACCGGCACGTCGACTCCGGCGAGCGGGCCGTCCGGCATGCGGGCCCTGTAGGGCATCTGGCCGTGGCGATCCCGGTTGAGTTCGCCGTCGGCCAGCCCGCTGGCGAGCTCGACTGCGGCAATCGTCGCGATCTCACGCACTTCCATCGAGTGTCGGTTGCCCGCCTGCGATCGACACTTGCTCGAGCACGAACGGGCGGCGGAACCCGAGAATACCGGTGCCCGGATCGCCGGCATGCAACGGCGTCCGCGTGCCCCGGTCGACGAATGACCCACCCCGGAGTGCGTTGACCTGTCATCAACCAATAGCCATCCGCTTCGACGCAGCGTTGCCCTCCCGCCGACGGCGGGGATCACCTGGGCCTGGCGCGATCTCGAGCCCACGTCGTGCGCCCGCGCCCGTTCGACCGTCGCCGGACGCAATGCTCGGTGCCGTCGGCGAGGCGCATGGCACCGGTCGCGCGCCCGCGGTGGGAACGGCACGTGGGGTGCGACGAGGCGAGGATCGAGAAGCGGGCGGCTTCAGGCCGGCTGGACCGCGCCCGCCCGGAGGACCCGGCCGCTCACCACTGCGGCCAGCCGGCGGGCAGGCCCCCCGGCGGCGGGTTGCTCGCGATCCCCCCGGGAGCCCCGAGGGAAACGAGCAGCTGGGAGAAGTTGTAGCCGAAGCCCGTCGAGTTCGCCCCGTCGAACTGGCCGTCGGCGGCCGCCATGGTGTCGCCGAGGCTGCCGTCCGCCCATCCGGTCTCGATGCCGGTCGGTCCCTCGTACATCTGGCCGATGACCGTGTTCGGGGTCACGTTCTCACCGACCTGCACGGTGGGATTGATGTCCTCGGCCGCGTAGACGACGAGGCCGGCGGCGGGCCCGTCCGTCAGGCGGTAGGTGATGTAGGTCCCACCGGGCCAGCCACCGTTGACGGTGCTGAGCACCACGCCGTCACCGACCGCGTAGAGGGGCCCGAAGCCGTTGTAGTCGACACCCTGGTCGATCCGTTCGGGCGAAAGACCACTGACCGATCGCAACGGGTTCGCGTAGCCGCCAGGCGAAGGCTGTGACGTCGGCGCAGGAGCCGCAGCGGTGCTGACCGGCTGCGGCGTCGCAGCGAGCGCTCGCTCGGCGGACACGTCCGCGGCCGCCTGACGCCGCGCGTTGGCCGCCGTCACAAGGGCCAGGAGGCTCGCGCTGACGTGACCGAGTGTCGCCTCGTCGGCCGAAGTGGCGGCCTGGGCCGCTTGGCGGGCGGACGTGAGCTGGCGGAGGGTAGCCGTCGTCGCGGCCTGCTCGCTGCGCAGGGCGATCTGGGTCACCGTCGTGCGGTGCTGGTCCACCTGCAAGGTCGTGGCGGCGGTGTCCAGGGTCCCGCCGGCCACACCGAGATAGACCTCCCGCTCAGGCAGCGTCGTGGCGTTGGCAGAGCCGCTGAACGTGGTCGAGCTGCCGGACATGGCGTTGATGTACGCGTCGACCGCCACGCTGCGTAGTCGGACCGCCGCCCTCGCCTGCGCACGGTGGTCGTTGGCGAGCGCGACCCGGTCCCGGGCGATGTGGCGCTGGACCGCGACCAGGTGTCCCTCGACCTGGTCGTAACGGGTGACGAGCGCCTGCGCCAGTGCCCCCTCCCGCGCGATGCGCTGCTCGAGCTGGCTGATCGTCGACTTGTCCGAGCCGACGCCCGCCGCCGCCGTGGCGGGCGCGACCGACACCAACGCGACGGTCGGTACGACCGCGCTCAGCGTCAGGGTCAGCGCGCCGACGATCCGCCGCGCGAAGCGCCCACGAAGCATGGCAACGACCCTCGACCCGCACCTTCTGGTGGGGCCACAACGTCCGGCCGCGCGCCTGCCAGCAGTCGGACTGTGGTCCGGAGGAAGCACGGATGAGCAGACTAATCAAGAATGCGCCCACCGCACCAAACATGCCGCCAGGACGCGAACCCCGCGCCAGTGGCCGACCGCGTCGGAGGGCCGGACCCGGGACCGCGAGACGTCGGGCTGACCGGGGCAACCCCTGCGCCATCTCGCCATCTGCGCCAGCGGCCGTGCCGAGCTGGCCGGGTCTCCGAGAACCACCTGCGGGGACGTCCCGCGCCCGACACGCTCGACCGACTCCGGGTTGCCCGCGCCGGCGAGGCCGCTCGGACCGCCTCGATGGGATGACGAGCTCAGGTCATCACTGTGCGAGGTCCGCGAGCACGACCGAGACGGACCGCTTCTTACCGTCGGCGGAGGTGACGGCGACCGTCACGCGGGCGCCTGGCTTGAGCTCGGCGAGAACCGTCTGCAGCGCCGTGAAGTCGGTCGTGGCTGTCCCGTTGATCGCGGTGATCAGCTCCCCGACGACGATTCCAGCCTTCGCCGCCGGCCCGTTGGACTCGACGGCAGCGACCACGACACCGACCGGCGCGCCAGCGAAGCTCACCGCGTCCGCGCCGCTGATCCCGAGGGCCGCCCGGCCGGCGGTGGTGACCTTGCCCTTGGCGATCAGCTGGGGGGCGATGAGCTTGACCGTGTTGGAGGGGATCGCGAAGCCGAGCCCGGGCGCTGCGGCAGAGCCGCTCGTCGCCGCGAGTGTCGGGATCCCGATCACCTGAGCCGAAAGGCTCACCAATGCCCCTCCGCTGTTCCCGGGGTTGATCGCGGCACTCGTCTGGATGAGATCAGGCAGCACGACGCCATTTCCCTCGTTCACGGCCCTTCCGTTGAAACTCACGATCCCGTCGGTGACCGAGCTCGACAGCCCGAGGGGACTGCCCATCGCGAGCACGATGTCGCCAACCTCGAGCGACGACGAATCACCGAATCGAGCGGCTTTCAGGCCCTTTGCCGGGGATACCCGAATCACCGCGAGATCGTCCGGAACGTACGTCCCGACCAGACGACCCATCAGTCGCTTGCCGTCGGAGAACGACACCGTGAACGTCTTGGCCGTCCCGACGACGTGCGCATTGGTCACGATGTCGCCCTTGTTGTCATAGACGACGCCAGAGCCGAGGCTGGTACTCGTCGCGATCTCCACCACCGAGGGGCGAACGGCCTTCACCGCACGTACGAAGTCTTGCTGGAGGCCGAGACCGGGATCCGTCGTCGTGGTCACCCTCGACGCCGCGCCGGCACTCGGCGTCACGAGCAGTGCCGAGGTGACAGACGCGCCAAGAGTGACGGAGATGAGCGAGATCGCCGCGAACCGATGACCGATACGTGAGGTGCGGGACAGCCACATCGGCGAGCTCCTTGCCCGAGAACGATTGAGGGCGCTTCCGCAGCGAAGCTAGTGCTCGATCGCAGGCCGAAGCAGGGTCGAAAGTCCTCTCGAATACGGCGATACGCGCGCCGGCTCCTCTCGCGCTCGCCAACGGCCTCGGGGGCGACGAGAGCGGGAAGACGATCGGCGCCATCCAGAGGCCGGACTTGAGCACGTCGCCCGAGGCGCGCCACCCCGGCGAGCGTTACCGCTGCTCGACACCCGACCCGCCCGGCTCGGCGGGTGGGTCGGGCGGAACACGGTCGACGGGCAGCTCGAGCGTGAAGCTCGCCCCGCGGCCGCGGCCCGGCGACGCAGCGGTGAGCGCCCCGCCGTGCGCCTCCGCGATGGCTCTTGCGATCGTCAGCCCGATGCCGGTTCCGGGCCCACCCGGACTCGCCCCCCGCCAGAAGCGGTCGAACACGCGTCGGAGCTCATCGTCGTCGAGGCCGACCCCGTCGTCCTCGACGCTGATACGTGCCGTCCGCCCAGCGGACACGGTCACCACCTTGACAACGCCGCCCCGCGGGGTCGCGCGCAGCGCGTTCCCGAACAGGTTGGTGAGCACCTGCTGGACGCGTTCGGGGTCGGCGCTCGCGAAGACACGGGCCCGTGGCGTCACCTCCAGGCGGACCCCCTTGTCGTCGAACTGCGGGGAGAGGCGGGTCGCCGCGCGTGCCGCGAGATCGGTGAGGTCGACCCGCTCCCAGCGGAGGTTGAGCGCCCGTTCCTCGGCTCGCGACAGCTCGGCGAGGTCGCCGGCGAGGCGCTCCAGACGCCCGGTCTCCTCGAGGGCCGACGCGAGGAGCTCCGGGTCGAGGGTGATGACGCCGTCGAGAGCGCCCTCGAGCAGACCTCGCAGCGTGGTGACCGGGGTGCGGAGCTCGTGCGCGAGCTCTCCGACGAGGCGGGCTCTGCGGACCTCGGCGTCGGCGAGCGCCGCGGCGAGGTGGTTGACGTCGTCAGCGAGCGCTGCCAGCTCGGGTTCGAGCGGTGCAGGCACCTGTTCCTCGTAGCGCCCGGCAGCGAGCCGGCGGGTCGCGGCTCGCACAGCGCCGAGGGGTCGCAGGATCCGCCGGGCGGCGAGCCTCGCCGCGAGCACGCCGACGAGGAGGCTCACGGCGAGCGAGACGAGCAGTGACCAGTTGAGCGCCGAGTAGAAGGCGGCGTGCAGTGTCCTGCCCGGACCGACGGTGCCGTGTGTGCCTTGTCCGAGACCCCGGTCGAACATGAACGGGTCGAGAAGGCGGAACGTCACCGCGAGGATCGTGACCCCGGTGGCGACGACCACCGCGTACGAGACGATGAGCCGTGTCCGCAGCCTGAGCGCGAGCCTCCTCATCGCGCCTCCCCGCTCAGCAGGCGGTACCCGACGCCGCGCACCGTGCCGATGATCCGGGCTGCGACCGCGTCGTCGCCGAGTGCCCGACGCAGGTTGCGGATGTGCACGTCGACGACCCGCTCGTCGCCGAAGAAGTCGTATCCCCACACCTTCTCGAGCAGCTGGCGGCGGGTGAACACGCGACCCGGCGACGTGGCGAGCGCCACAAGCAGGTCGAACTCGAGCACCGACAGCTCTACCACCCGGTCACCCTCCCGGACTTCCCGGCGCGCCGTGTCGATCTGCAGGTGTGCCGTCTCGAGCACCTCGACCGTGCCGGTGGTGGCCTCGCGGCTTCGGCGCAGGACGGCCTTGACCCTTGCCGCGAGCTCCCGCGGGCTGAACGGCTTCGTGACGTAGTCGTCCGCCCCGAGCGACAGGCCCACCAGCTTGTCGACCTCCTCGGCCCGGGCAGTGAGGAGGATCACGTACACCTCCGATCCCGCCCGCAGGCGCCGCAGGACCTCCAGGCCGTCCATCCCCGGGAGCATGATGTCGAGGACGACGACGTCTGGCGGCCGGCGTGCCGCGGCCTCGAGCGCGGTGGGACCGTCCGCCGCCTCCTCGACGGCGAACCCGTCCGCTTCGAGGTAGGCGCGCGCGACCTTGCGGATCTTCTCCTCGTCGTCGACGACGAGAACCGTCGGCGCGGCCGTCATCGGGGGTCCGCCCGGACGCGCCGGAGGCCCCGGCCAGGGCCGGGGACTCCGTGCCGGGCAACGATCGTCAGCGCACCGACCACGGGTGCCACTGGTTGCCTGAGCCGTCCAGCGCCGGCGCCGCCCTCGGCCCGGTCCCGTCCATCGGACCCGACCGGTGCTGGTACGCGGCCGTCGCCGTGCCGACCTTGGTCTGGGAGGCCGCCGGGTGGCGGAGACCCGTGCCGTCCCGCAGGTGCAGGCGGATCTGGTCTTGCGCCTGGTCCTGCGTGCAGGTCGCCTGCGCCGTGCTGGCGGGGACCGCTGCCGCCCGCTGCGGGGCCGTCGCCGCGAAGGCGGTCGCGGCCGGAGCGAGAGCCACCAGCGTCATGCCGCCGGTGACGAGGGTATTGCGGAGGATCTTCCTCATCTTTCAGACCTCCTTCGGGTTCTTCTGCTTGCACCATCCATTGAACGGTTTCGCTGTGAAGGTCCGAGGTGCACGGGTGTGAAGCCTTCATGTCGTGGGCCGGTCCTCGAGGCGCCAGGCCGTGTCCACCATTTGACCGTCGGATCCGCGCCGTGCGTTAGGGCCGGACGTCCCTGGTGCGGTCGGAGAACGCCGCCGTGCGCCGGCGATGAAGCTTGGTGCGCTAGCGCAAACGGGCCATCGGCGGGCCGCCGATGCGAACCGGGAGAGCGGGAAGCCCGACACCACACCCCCAGCTGGCTCGCCGGCGAGGTGTGCACCGGACGGCTCCGCCCGCTGACACCTCTTGGGACCGTCGCCTCGAACCCACGGGAGGACAGATCGCGTATCCTCGGCCGATGTCTAGAGGACGATTCTGGTGGGTGCCCTGCGCTTCTTGCAGGTCACGCTCGACACGCTCCCGACGCTCCCGACGTGCGCATCGACTTGTTCCCCTCGCCGCCGCACTCGCTTTCGCGGTCACGGGCACCGGCACAGCGTCTGCCGCGATGGTGCGCCAGGCCGTTCCGAGCGCTGCAACCACGGGCGGCGCCCGGTCGGGCACGGGCGGACCCTTCGAGGTGGTGAGCCGTCGCCGCCCACCGCCCCGGCACCACAGGCCCGGCGCCAAGAGCACCGTCCCGGCGATCGTCCAGCCGAGCGCAGCCGCCCATCTCACGTTGCTCAAGATCGGCGACTCTCTCGGTGAGGAGCTCGGTTTTGGACTCAGCGATGTGCTCGGCACCAACCGGAACGTCACGGTTTTGCAAGAGGCAGTCGGAGACACCGGGCTCGCGCGGCCGGACTACTACAACTGGCCGCTGCATCTGAGCCAGGAGCTCGCCAAGTATCGCCCGCGTGGCGTGATCGTCATGCTCGGCGGCGATGACGGTCAGGGCTTCGTCGACCAGGGCCGGACCGTCCAGTTCGGATCGTCGCTTTGGCACTCGATCTATGCGCAGCGTGTCGCCAAGATGATGTCCGAGGCAACAGCCGCGGGCGCCCATGTGCTCTGGGTCGGTCTGCCGATCATGGGCTCGGCCTACTTCTCCTCGGAGATGGCCCAGATGAACGCCATCTACGCTGCCGAAGCAGCTTCGCATCCGGACGTGACCTTCATGCCGTCGTGGAAACTGTTCACGAACGCGGCCGGACAGTATAGCGCCTATCTTCCGAGCCCTACGGGGCAGCTGGAGCTGATGCGCAATCCCGACGGGGTCCACTTCTCCGGCGCCGGCGCGGACCGGCTGGCCACCGCTGTCGTCGAGGCCATGGACCGCGCCTGGAAGATCCGGCTGTAACCGGGTCTGCGCCGCTTCGCCACGGCACCTCGACGCTCGAAGCGGCCGGGAGCGCACGCTCGCGCCGCTGAGACGTTCACCGGACCAGAAAGAACCTGGGACCGGGGCGACTCCAGCAGCAGCGCTGACCAGGAGCGGGATGGTGGGGCTACTTGGAATCGAACCAGCGACCTCAGCATTATCAGTGCCTTGCAGGGCGTCTTTGCCATCAGCCCACTCGGCCGGATAGTGCCTTTTACCTGCCCATTCACTAACCGTCCTTGACCGCCAACTACCTCCATTTGCCGCCGTGCTGTGTCAGATTTGTGTCAGATCGCCGCCTAAGAGGCTGTCGCGGATGTTTCCCCAGCGCGATCGATAGTTGCTTGGTCACCAAGCCCGTGGCTTCCCGTTGGGCGAATCCAATGGTGAGCTGGGCGTTCGTTTGATCGGCCGCCGGCTGGCTGGCTGCGCCGCGAGCGTCGCAGCCAGCGCGAACTTCTGCGACAGCCTCTAAGGGCCCGCCGCGGGATTGATCGCGAGATTCAGGCAGCAGTGATGTCGTAGTTCCACTCGCCGTGCCACTCATGCGGCCGGACGGGGATCGCGGCGAAGTCGGCGTCGCTCACCTTCTCGCTCGTCGGATACCAGCCCGGGTCGTAGGAGGCCTGGACGGTGAGGCCGGTCTTGGTCGTCGTTGCCGAGATGAGCTCGACGATCGTGCGGATGTCGGTGAGGGGGCGTCCGCGCCAGTTGATCGAGATGAAGCTGAAGAGCCGGTGCTCGATCTTGTTCCACTTCGAGGTGCCCGGCGGGTAGCGACAGACCGTGATCTCGAGACCGGTCTCGGCCGCGAGCTTCGCGAGGTGGAACTTCCACGCCCGGACCCGGTAGCCGTTGGACCCGCCGGAGTCGGCGGTGATCAAGAGGCGCGTGGCACCCGGGAACCGGGCGCGTCCGAGGGTCGCCCACCACCGGCGGATCGCCTCGACCGCGAACTCGGCGGTGTCGGCCACGTCGCCGACCGAGACCCAACCTTCGTCGTTGCCGACGTCGTAGACGCCATAGGGGATCGCCTTCGCGAACTCGCCGAGGGCGCGGTCCGCGAAGTCGTGGTCGTTGACGCGGCTCGGCTCACCTTTCGGATGCCACTCCCGACCCCCGTTCGCGTAATTGCCGATCACCTCCTTCTTCTTCGTGTCGACGCTGATCACCGGCTCGCCAGCTGCGAGGCGCTCGGCGACGAGCGCGTTCAGGTGGTCGAACTGGTCGCCTCGGTCGAGATGGCTCGTCGCCTCGTTCTGCTTCGCCGGCGCCTGGAGCGAGTAGCCCATGTCGTGCAGCAGCCGACGGACGAGCTCGGCGGAGACCTTGAAGCCACGGTCTTGCAAGTCGCGCGCGAGCTCGTAGGTCGACTTCAACGTCCAGCGCAGCGCCGACATCGGGTGCACGCGGGTCTCGGGGTGGACGAGCTCGTCGAGCGCTTCTGCCAGACCGGGCTGTTTCTCAGTCGCCGACTTCTCGCCCGCGCCCGACACACGGACCCGGTCGGAGGGCTCGATCCCTTCGCGGACCTCACGCACCGCGCGCCAGAGCGTGTTCGAGCTCATCTTCGAGGCCTCGACGACGAAGCCTTGGCCGCCGCGGCCGAACGCCTCGGCGAGCGCGCCGGCGACGATCCGGCGCTGTCGCTCGTTCAGGTGTGGGCTCGCCGTCTCGAAGAAGGTCGTCAGCGCCTCGGCGGACAGCTCCACACGGTCAGCCTACTATTCGCGTGTAATTCTGTGGTGGACCCCTGGCTTGACCGGAGGAGTATGTTGCCGTGATCCAATGAGAGTTACGGCTCTCGGAGTTGCTCCAGACGCTGGTGCGCTCTCGGACGGAGTCCGGGAAGGAAAAGCTCGTGCAGACGGTCACTATCAACAGTGCGCCCGGCGACTTCCGCGTACTGGCCGAACAGATCCGCGACGCCGGCCTTCTCGACCGCCGGCCCGGCTATTACAGCGTGAAGATCGTCCTGACCATCGCCGCGTTCGCCGCGGGATGGGCGGCGTTGCTGGTCGTCGGCAACTCGTGGGCCACGCTCGGTGTCGCAGCATTCCTGGGCGTGATGTTCACCCAGCTGGGCTTCGTCGGCCATGACGCGGGG
>DATKQY010000063.1:0-50656 GCA_035532475.1 Acidimicrobiales bacterium
CGACCGAAGGGACCGGCCCTCGATCACCACAGCGTCGACGGCATAGCGAGCACGATCCATGGACACCACCTGAGCAGGTGTCCACGATGTCCTGGGACATGGTGTCCACTATCTGGTGGAACCGGACACCACTCCCTCCGCGGTGGCTGGCTCGTGAGAGGCAGCCACACTCGAGCCTGCGTCCAGGCGGCAACCCTGCGCAGCGCTTGAGCGGGTGTCCAGCGCGCCGCGTCGCGGACGTGAGGTGCGCTCAGGCGGTCGCGGCCCACCGTGGGCGGCGCGATCTGCCAGGCACCGGGGCTCGGTGGCTCGTGGGAGGGCGCACCGTGGCGTGGGCGGTCCGACCGGCTCCCGCCCGGGCGCCACCAGCCGCCGCCCGGCGGGACGCCGCCGTGTCGGCCCAGGTAACGGGCCCGGCGTTCAAGGCCCATCCGTCCGATGCCGTTAGTTGTCGCATGGCTCGCCGGCGCCCGACCTCGCTCCGCCGGGCGCGAGCGCTCGTCGGCTACGGGGTGCTCACCCTCGTCCCCGTGCTGCTGCTCGGGTTCGTGCTCGTCGCGAGCTTCCGCTCGGAGGCGGCCGGCCGGGGTGTGGCGGAGGGCCGCTCGGAGGCGGTGCTGGTCGCCCGGACGGCGGTCGAGCCGGTCCTCGACGGGCGCCCGCTCGCCGACGGGCTCTCGTCGGCGGAACGCCGGAGCCTCGGGAGGATCGAGCACAGCGTCGTCGCGGAGCACGGCATCCTCCGGCTCCGCGTGCGCGACCTCTCCGGCAACGTCGTCTTCTCCAAGGACGGCTCGGGCGCGAAGCGCGTGCCCGAGCGCGAGGCCCTGGTCGCCGCGCGCGGTCGGACGGTCGCCCTCCTCACGCACCTGAACGCTGACGCCAACGACACCGGATCGGTCGGTCCGGCGTCGGTCGAGGTCTATCTCCCGCTTCTCGCGGGCACGCCGTCGAGGCGCGTCGGCGTGCTCGAGCTCTACCTGCCCTACGCGCCGATCGCCGCCGACGTGAGCGCCGGGCTCCATGACCTCTACCGTGACCTCGGGATCGGGCTCGGCGTCCTGTACGTCGTGCTGCTCGCCCTCGCGCTCTCGGTGAGCCGGCGGCTGCGCCAGCAGGTGCGGCTGAACGGGTTCCTCGCCGACCACGACCCGCTGACCGGCCTCGCCAACCGGCCCCTCTTCCACCGCCGGGCCCGGGGCGTCGTGGCGTCGGCCAAGCGGCGCGGCACCTCGGCGGTGATCGCCCTCCTCGATCTCGACCGGTTCAAGGAGATCAACGACACGCTCGGCCACCACAACGGCGACGTGGTCCTCGTCGAGCTGGCCGCTCGCCTCCTGCGCCACACGGCCAGGAGCGACGTCGTCGCGCGCCTCGGGGGTGACGAGTTCGCGCTGGTGCTGCGCGACGTGGCTGACGTCGACCGGGCGCTCGCCGGGCTGCGCACCGTGATCGAGGAAGAGGTCGAGGTGGGCGGGATCCGGCTGTCGGTCGCGGCGAGCATCGGCTACGTGGTCGCTCCTGAGGACGGCGCCGACCTAGCGGAGTTGGTCCGTCACGCCGAGGTCGCGATGTACCAGGCCCAGGAGCACCACGCCGGCACGCTGCGCTACGACCCCGCGGCGGACCACTTCGACGCCGCCAACCTCCACCTCGTGAGCGAGCTGCGCTACGCCATCGAGGGCGGGGAGCTGGTGCTCCACTACCAGCCCCAGACCCGGCTCGCGGACGGGCGGGTGCGCGCCGTCGAGGCGCTGGTGCGCTGGAAGCACCCAGTCCGCGGCCTGCTCTACCCCGACAGCTTCGTGCCCCTCGCCGAGCAGACCGGGCTCATCGAGCGGCTGACCGAGTGGGTGCTCGAGCGGGCGCTCACCGACCTGCGCGAGCTCGGGCCGATCGCGGCCGGCGTGAGCGTCGCGGTGAACGCCTCGGCGCGCAACCTCGGCCGCGCCGACTTCGCCCGGAGGGTCGCGCTCGTGCTCGAGCGCGTCGGGGTCCCGGCGAGCCAGCTGACCATCGAGATCACCGAGACGGCGCTGCTGGCGGACACGGACCGGGCGGCCGAGGTGCTCGGGGAGCTTGACGCCCTCGGCGTGCGCGTGAGCCTCGACGACTTCGGCAAGGGGCAGACCGCGCTCGGCTACCTCTCGGCGCTGCCGCTTCGCGAGCTCAAGATCGACCGGGGCTTCGTGACCGACGCCCACCGCGACGCCTCGCACCGCGCCATCGTGCGCTCGGTGATCGAGCTCGGGCACAACCTCGGCTTCTCGGTCGTCGGCGAGGGCGTCGAGACCGAGGAGTCCCTCGCCGTGCTGCGACACGCCGGGTGCGACCTGGCGCAGGGCTTCCTGTTCGCCCTCCCGATGCCGGCCGACTCGCTGCGGGCCTGGCTGGCGACGCGGGCAGGTCGTGCGCTGCTGGCGGTGGCGGAGCGCGACTGACCGGGGCGCCCGGGGGGATCCGGGCCAGCGGGGGTCAGGCCAAGATGTTGACGGCGCGCGAGAACACCAGCGCCACGGTGAGGAGCGAGGCGAGCGACTCGACCATCATCAGCGCCTTCGCCCAGCCGGTGAGCGGCATCGTGTCGGTCGGGCTGAAGGCGCTCGCGTTGGTGAACGAGGTGTACAGGTAGTCGAAGAAGTTCGGCGCCCACTCCGGACCGCACGACTCGGGCGTGGTCATCTGGGGGAAGAGGAAGTCCGGCCGCCGGTGGTGGGGCTGGAGGCGCGCGGCCGGACCGCCCCGGTCGAGCTCCCAGAACCACAGCGCGAACACGAGCACGTTGGTGATCCAGATCGGCGCCGAGGCGATGATGAGCTGGCGCCCGCTCGCCTTCGACGAGAGCCCCTTCAACAGCTCGTTGACGAGCTCGCCGAGCGAGACCAGGTTGGCGAGGTTGATGAGGGCGATCAGCGCGATCGCCGCGAAGCGCAGGCGGACCGACTCGCGCGAGATGCGCTTCGGGCTCGCGATCAGCAAGGCCGCGCCGAGCGCACCCTCGAGGGACGGCACGAGCCAGCGCGGCCCGAGGCCGCGGATCAGCGAGTCCGGGAGCACGACGTAGAGCACGATGGCGGCCGCCACCGCGACGGAGGCGGGCCAGCGCGGCTCGGACAGGGACCGCTCGCCCCAGGCCGCCTCCTCGCGCTCGTTGCGCGCCTTGTCGTCGAGTCGCTCGTCGTCCGTGGTGGCAGGTTAAACGACCGCTCGCCGGCATCGACGACAACCGGCCGCCCGGCGTCGCGCGTCCCAGGCGCGGGTGGTCGGTGCCGCCGCCGGCGGACCGCCTCACTCCGGCGTGAGGACGACGAGCGGGATGGGACGCGACGTCCTCGCCTGGTAGCTGTCGTAGCGGCCGTGGTTGTTGGCGTTCACCAGCGCCCAGAGCCGGTCGTAGTCGGGATCCCCGCGCTCGACCACGCGGGCGCCGGCGCGCCGGCGCGCCGCTTTGACCTGCATCTCGACGCTCGGCTGCGCGCGGACGTTGTGGAGCCATCCCGGCGCGCGGTCGTCGCCCCCGTTCGAGGCCACCACGACGTGGTCGCGGCCGTCGACAACGTACACGAGGGCGTTCGTGCGCGGCTCGCCGCTGCGGCGGCCCGTCGTCCGCAGCAGCAGGCAGGGCACCCCGATGAGCCGGTGGCCGATGCGGCCACCGGTCGCTTCGTAGACACGCTGGTGCAGGCGGAGAACGCCCCGCTGGAACGTCTCTGACAGGTCCATGTCCGCCTCCTTCAGTCCGGGTCCGATATGCGCCGCGGCGACGTGGCGGAGCGCAGGACCTCGAGGCACTCCTCCGGCGGTCGTGGCGGCGAGAAGTGGTAGCCCTGGGCCGCCGGGCAGCCGAGGCGGCGCAGGGCCTCGGCCTGCCGGGCGGTCTCGACCCCTTCGGCCGTCACCCCGAGGCGAAGTGCCCGGCCGATCGCGACGACGGCGCTGACGATGGTCGAGTCGTACTCGTCGTCGGCGACGCCGTCGACGAAGGAGCGGTCGATCTTCAGCTCGTCGAACGGGAAGCGCTTGATGTAGGCGAGCGAGGAGTAGCCCGTGCCGAAGTCGTCGATCGCCAGCCGTACGCCGAGGTCGCGCAGGCCTTCGAGCGCGCCGGCGCAGCGATCGGCGTCCATCAGGATCGACTCGGTCAGCTCGAGCTGCACGCAGGACGGGTCGAGGTGCGCCGAGGCCGTGGCGCTCGTCACGAGCTCCCGGAAGTCCGGCGCGTGGAGCTGGGTCGCCGAGATGTTGATCGACATCCTCCACCCGGGCGTGCCCCCCACCTCGACCTGCCACCGGCGGAGCTGGCGGCACGCCTCCTCAAGGACCCAGGTCCCGATGGGGACGACGAGGCCGGTGTCCTCCGCGACCTGGACGAACTCGGGGGGAGCGACGGTGCCGCGTTCGGGGTGGCGCCAGCGGACCAGCGCCTCCACGCCGATGTAGCGCTCGTCGACGAGGGAGATGATCGGCTGGTACTCGAGGAACAGCTCGCCGTTGGCGATCGCCCGGCGCAGCCCCGACTCCGCGTCGATCCGCTGCTCGGCCTGGCGGCGCAGCTCGTCGTCGTAGAGCTCCACCCGGGCCCCGCCGCGCTCCTTCGCGCGGAACATGGCCAGGTCGGCGTCGCGCACGAGCGCCTCGGCCACGCTCCCGACGCCGCCGATCGCCACGCCGACGCTGGCGGTGACGAAGACCTCCCCGCCCTCGAGCGCGAACGGCGCGTCGAAAGCCCGCCTCACCCGCTCGGCCGAGGCGGCCGCGTCGGCGACCGTGACGACGCCCTCGCAGGTGAGCACGAACTCGTCGCTGCTGAAGCGGGCGACGGTGTCGGTCGGCCGGACCGTGCGCACGAGACGCTCGCCGACCTCGCGCAACAGCGCGTCGCCCTGCTGGTGGCCGCGCGTGTCGTTCAGGAGCTTGAAGCGGTCGAGATCGACGAAGAGCACCGCGACGCGCGCGGCGCTCCCCCCGGCCCGGTTCAGCGCGCCCTCGATCCGGTCGAGCAGGAGGACCCGGTTCGGCAGGTCGGTGAGCGGGTCGTGCAGCGCGTCGTGGGCGAGCCGCTCCTCGGCCTCCTTGCGCTCGGTGATGTCGCGCACGATCCCCTGCACGGCGACGATCCGTCCGGTGCCGCCGTAGACGGGGCTCAGCCGCTGGCTCGTCCAGACCACGGTCCCGTCCTTGCGCCGGACGCCGACGTCCCAGGTCTGCGAGAACGCCGTCACCGAGCGGTCCGAGCCGAGGAGACCGAGAACGCCGGGATCGAGCAGGCGGTCGACCAGGTCGGGGTCGGCGCGCAGCTCCTCGGGCGTGTAGCCGGTCATCTCGGCTGCGGAGGGGCTCACGAAGTCGAACCCCGGCTCGGGGAGAAGTCGATAGAGGAAGACGAGGTCCTGCGCGCTCTCGACAAGGGTGCGGAAACGGCGCTCGCTCTCGGTGAGGCGCGCCTCGGCCGCCCGGCGCTCCGTGATGTCGCGCGAGATGGCGGACGCGCCGACGACGGTGCCGTGCGCGCCGCGGATCGGCGAGACGCGCACCTCGACGTCGACGCGCGAGCCGTCCTTGCGAAGCCGCATGCCCTCGGTCGGCGCAAACCGCTCGCCCCGCCGCATGCTCGCGTAGATGTCGCGGAGCTGGGTGCGCGCGTCCTCGGGGAAGACGAGCTCGATGTTCCGACCGATCATCTCGTCGGCGGTATAGCCGTAGACGAGCTCAGCCCCCTGGTTCCAGCTGGTGACGGTGCCGTCCATCGTCGTGCTCACGATCGAGTCGTCGGACGACTCCACCACCGCGGCGAGCCGCGCCGCGGCGGCGGGCTGCGTGCCTGCCGGAGGCGGGCGTTGTCGCCACCTCAGCCGTGCGCGGGCACCGGTCACTGGCTGCGAATGTTACGGCAGCAACGGTCGCGTCACCGAGGTAGTCGGCCGGAGGGAGCCGCCCTTCGGCTCCGTCGCGCCTGCGGGGCGGGGTCCCTCTGGTGGCTCAGGATGCAGGCGCGGCCAGGAGACCTGCATGCGCGCCCCGCCCGCCGGCGACGACCCGATCTCCCAGCGCCCGTGGGTGGCCCGCACGACGGCGTCGGCGATCGACAGGCCGAGCCCGGCGCCGCCGGGCGACGGGTTCGCCCGGTGGAAGCGCCGGAGCACGTCGTCGCGGTCCTCTTCGGCGATGCCCGGGCCGCTGTCGTCCACCGTCACGGTCGCTCGCGTGGCCGACGACGCCACCGTGACCGCGACGCTCCCGCCCGGCCCCGTGTAGCGGCACGCGTTGTCGACCAGCACCGACACCAGCCGGTCGAGCCACTCGGCCGGGGCGCGCACGACGGTGTCGGACGCGGCCGACGCCGAGAGCGTGATCGACCGCTGCCGGGCGATCGGCGCGAAGCGCGCCACGCAGGCCCCGACGAGCGCAACGAGGTCGACCGGCTCGTCGGCCGGTGCGCTCGGCACCGTGTCGAGGCGCGCCAGCCACAGCAGGTCGTCAACGATCCCGCGCAGCCTCCGGCTCTCGGTGGCGACGCGCTCGAGCGACGCCCGGTAGCCGTCGCCGGAGCGCTCCGTCGAGAGCGCCAGGCCGACCTCGGCCTCGATGACGCTGAGCGGCGTGCGCAGCTCGTGGGAGGCGTCCGCCGTGAAGTCGAGCTGCTGCTGCCGGGCGCGCTCGACGGGGGCCGCGGCGCGACGGCCGATCACCGTCGCGACGAGGAAGAAGGTGAGCAGCACGAAGGGGAGCACGGAACCTTCGGCCACGAGCAGCGTCGATCGGAAGCCCGAGAGCTGCTCGACGCTCGTCGCGACGACGACGCGGCCACCGCGGACGCCCGCGCCGGTGAGGCGGAACGGCCGGCCGGCGATCGTCGCGCCCGAGATGCCGGCGACACCGAACAGCGGTCGCGGCAGCACCGGGGCGGTGGCGGACAGCGCGACGGCGGCGGAGGAGCCGGCCGGCACCCACCAGGAGAAGACCGGGGCGTCGTCGAGGTCGTCGTGCCCGTGCGTCTGCGCCTTGGCGGGAAGCGGCCCGAACTTGCCGGTGGCCGGCCGACCGGCGGCCGACTGCACCAGCTCGGCCACCCGGTCGGAGAGGCGGGCGTCGACGGCGTCGCCGAGGTGCCCGACGACGACGATGTCGGCGACGGCGCAGGCGACGAGGTAGACAGCCAGCGCCAGCAGCGTCGCTCGCAGCGCGACGTGGCGGGCGTGGCGGTGCACGCCCTTGGAGGGAGCCGACGACCGCTCGCCGCGCCCCCGGATCACGGCCCCACCAGGCGGTAGCCGGAGCCGCGGACAGTCTCGATCCGGGCGTCGGAGTGGGCGATCTTCCCCCGCAGGCGCGCGATGTGGACCTCGATGGTGTTCGAGCCCAGCGCGTCGGCCTCCTCGGGCCAGGCGTGCAGCGCGATCGAGCGCCGGCTCACGATGGCGGGCGATCGCCTGGTGAGCAGCTCCAAGATGGCGTGCTCGCGCGGCGTCAGATCGACGGGCTCACCGTCGACCGCGACTTCGCGCGTCGCCGGGTCGACGAGGAGCGAGCCGCAGCGCAGCACCGGGTCGCGCTCGCCGGACGGCCGGCGCAGCAGGGCGCGCAGGCGCGCCAGCAGCTCTCCGTAATCGAACGGCTTGACGAGGTAGTCGTCGGCGCCCCCGTCGAGGGCGCGTACGCGGTCGACCGGGGCGTCGCGTGCCGTCAGCATCAGGAACGGCGTGCTGATGCCGCGCGCCCGCGCCCACGCCACGACCTCCAGGCCCGAGCGCCCCGGCAGGCGCCAGTCGAGCACGGCGACGCCGTACTCGTTGACGGCGAGGTAGTCCGTGGCGTCCTCGCCGTCGGCGGTGGCGTCGACGACGTAGCCCGCCTCCCTGAGCCCGCGGACGAGCACCTCCCGCAGGTGGTCGTCGTCCTCGGCGAGCAGGAGCCGCACGGCGAGAGTGTTGCAGCTCGAGGGCGCCGGGCGGTGCCGGGGGGCGCCCCAGTCCAGTGAGGCGCGCCCCAGCCCGAGCAGTAGCGTCGTGCCGATGGGTCGACCAGGCGCCCCCCGGTACGGCCGGGTACCGGCGGCGCGCCCGGTCGCTCGCGGCCCGAAGCGCCGACCGGCGCCGTCTCGACACCGCCGGCCCACACCGGCGACGTTCCGCCGCCGCCGCCTCGCGGCCGGAGGGCTCCTCACCGCCGTCGTGGTCCTCGCTGTCCTCCTCGCCGTCCTCCTCCAGCCCGGCTCCGCCTCGCGGGCGCGCCAGCGGGCCGACCGGCCCACGTCCGGCGCAACGAGCACGGCGGCCACGACGCGTGCGGCGCCGAGCGGGCCCGCCGCGGTCGAAGCGAGCCTGCTCCCCTGGCAGCTCGGCGCGCCGGTCAGTCGTGAGGTCGTGCTCCCCGGCCCGCGCGCGGCCGAGGTCGTCGTCGCCGGCGGCCTGACGTCGACGGGCGGCTCGAGCGCGGCCATCGTCGACCTCGACACCAGGTCGGGTCGGCCCGTCGCGACCGCGAGCCTCCGCCTCGCGACACACGACGCCGCCGGGGCGCTCGTCGCGGGACGGGTCCTGGTCCTCGGCGGCGGAACCGTGTCGCCGAGCGCGTCGGTGCAGCGCTTCGCCCTCGGTGGCGGCGCGGTCTCGATCGGCGTGCTTCCCGAGGCACGCGCCGACGCCTCGGCCGTGACGCTCAGGGCCAGCGCCTACGTGGTCGGCGGCTACGACGGGCCGTCGCTGGACCGCGAGGTCCTCGCCACGACCGACGGCAGCCACTTCCGAGGTGTCGCGGCCCTCGCGGTTCCGGTGCGCTACCCCGCGGTGGCGGTCCTCGGGCGCAAGATCTACGTCATCGGCGGCCAATCCGCGACCGGTGCGGCGGTCGACACCGTGCAGGTCGTCGATCCGGCCGCGCACACGGCGTCGGTCGCCGGGCGGCTGCCGTCCCCGCTCGCCGGCGCCGTCGCGGCGACGCTCGACGGGACCGTCTACGTCGCCGGAGGCGACACCTCGACGTCCGCGGGTGGCCTCCACCCGGTCGCCGGCGTGCTGGCCTTCCGGCCGTCGTCGGGGACCTTCCTCGCGGCGGGATCGCTGCGGGAGGCCGTCGGCTACGCCGGGGCCGCCGTGGTCGGAGGTCGGCTCTGGATCCTCGGCGGGGAGGGTGCCGCCGGCGTCCCCACGGCCCTCGTCCAGGCGCTCGAGCCCAACCGGTCGTTCGGCCTCGCCGGGGCGGGCGCCGCCGGCTCCTCATAGGACGGCGGCCGCCCGAGACGGCCGTGGCGCTCCGGGGCTCCTCAACCCGCCGGGCGGGTCCCGTCTCGTGGCGCCGGACGGGACGCCCCCGACCCACCCGAGGACGGGTTGGCGACCGGGCCCGGGTTCAGTGGCCCGTCGCGGTGTGCGTCGCCCAGGCCAGCCACGGCGCCACACGTCCGAGGACGAGGCTGCCGAGGACGAGGCCGAGCACGAGCGCCGTCGCCACCGCCCACCTGCGTGCGCCCGCGGCGGGCAGACGTGGCCCGGCGCGGCGCGACCAGTCCCGAGGCGCGAACTTCACCGTCTCGAGGAGATGGCCGAGGACGTGGACCGCGGTGACGCCGAACCAGACGACGAACGTGGCCTTGTGCAGGAGGAGCATGTCCGAACGCCACCGGTCGGGCACGTAGAGGAGGGCCACGCCGCTCGCCAGCACGACGACCGTGGAGACGATGATCACCGGGCCGACGGCGCGCAGCAGCGCCGGCGGCGGTCCCTTGCGCCGGTAGGCGGGGTCGCCGAGGTAGTAGCGGGCGAAGCGGTAGCCGGTGCTCGCGATCTTCGCGAGCACCGGGGGGATCAGCATCATGCCGATGAAGACGTGCTCGGCGAGGAGGGAGCCGACCGAGAGGATGGTGAGGCCCTCGGCGGCGAGGAGGACCAGGATCACGGCGCCGATCGAGGCCGTCAGCCGCGCGTTGCCCTCGACGCGGGCGGCGGCCCCGGCGGGGGCTTCGCCGTCGCCGCCGCGCCCGCGGCGCGGCGGCGAGGTGCTGAGCGCTGCGAGTGCGGCGAGGCCTCGGGCCGCGGGGAGGTGGGGATCGGGTCGGGGTGGACGTGTGGCCATCGTGCTTGCACGGTAGGCACGAGGCATTACCGCCACATGAACGCCGCCGGCCCGATGTGGTCTGCCCGCCGGCGGATCGCTTCCGCGCCAGCGCGGTCCGCCTCGCGCTAGTCCGGCGTTGCCGGGCTGGCTCCGTCCAGGCCGGCGTGCCAGGCGTGGAGACGCCGCAGCATGGTGCGCCGCTTCGCCTGGTGATCGGCCATCCGGTGCAGGATGTCGTCGAGCGCGGTCGTCGCCTCCCGGATGTACGGACCCTTGTTCAGCATCACGCACTCCGCCCGCTCGCCCATCGCCGCGTCCGTGATCTCCGCGCGTGAGGGGAGCCCCGACCTCGCCAGCTGGTCGAGGACCTGGGTCGCCCAGACGACCGGCAGGTGTGCCGCCTCGCTCAGCCAGAGGATCTCTTCTTGGACCTCGGCGAGGCGCTCGAATCCGCAGGCGACGGCGAGGTCGCCACGGGCGATCATCACCCCGACGCGCTCGCTGGACATCGCCGCGTGCAGCAGCTGGGGGAGGTGCTCGAAGGCGCGGGCCGTCTCGATCTTCAGCACGACCCCGATCCCCGCGGCGCCGTGCTCGCGCAGCGCGCCCTGCAGGCGGCGGACATCGCCGGGGCGCTCGACGAACGAGAGGCCCACCAGGTCGGCATGGGCCGCGACGAACGACAGCGTCGCCTCGTCCCCCGCCGTGATCGCGCCGAGCGCGAGGTCCGTGTCCGGCAGCACGATCCCCTTCTCCGAGCGGAGCCTGGCGCCGTCGGGCGGCGCCGTGCGCACCTCGACGGTCGCACCGGCGCCGGAGACCTCGACGACGGTCCCCCCGATGCGCCCGTCGTCGAGCTGCACCGAGTCGCCGCGCCGTAGGCGCGCGACGGCCTCGGGGGCGCTGCAGCCGACCCGTGGGGTGCCGCCCGCGGCCCCCACCTGCGCGTCGGCGCAGAGCACGAAGCGGTCGCCCCTCGCCAGGCGGAGTGGCCGCTCCACTTCGGGCAGCGCACCGACCCGCCCCGTCGCGGCCGCGCCCGGCGAGCCGACGGCGAGCACGGTCCCCGGTACGAGGTACGCGGTCTTCGTCGCGACGGCGCGCGCGCCGCCCCGGGAGACCCTGACCACCTCGAGGGCCCGCCGGGAGCCCCGGGCGTCGGTGAAGCGGACCGTCGCGTCGCGCTCGAGCGTCTCGAGCCACGCCCGGGGCACCGGGATCGCGACGGCGCCTGCAGGGGCGGGAGCGGGCTGCTCGAGCGGGGTGAGCCACGCGACGCCCGGTTCGACCACCCGGCCGAGCTCGTCCCGGCGGGGCTGCACCTTCACCACCTGGACACCCGCGCCGGCGAGGCGGGTCCGCAACTTGGGCCCGGCGAGGTCCACCAGCACCGCGCACGGCCTCGCCTCCTCCCGCGCCGCCCGTCTGACGTTCGCCACCATGCGCGCCCACGCGCGCGGACCGTCGTGGGCCGTGTTGATCCGGGCACAGTCCATGCCGCGCCCGACGAGGTCGCGCACGAGCGCGTAGTCGGTCGCTGCCTCGGAGGGCATGGTGACCATGATCCGGGTGGTGCGCCCGGGCGGTGGGGCCCCGAAGAGCGCGTCGGTCTTCTGCTCGAGCAGGCGCGGCCCCTCGGCGAAGCTCACCGGCGCCTCCGGGACGGGCCGGGCCGGTTCGCCCCGGAGGAGATCGACGAGGCCGCGGACCTGGGTGGTGCTCGCCAGCACGTGGGCCTCGGCACGGCCGAGCGAGGAGAGCCCGAGCGCGGCCAGCTGCTCTTGGAGGGGACGGATGTCGTGGCGGCGGAGCGCGAGGTACTGGGCGAGGTTGACCTCGCTCGCGCGGTGCACGGGGTGGACGTCTTCCGAACGGCCAGCTGCGCGCTCGCCCGCCTCGACGAGCTCGCGTTCGAGCACCGCGAGCCGTTCGGACGCGGCGCGCAGCAGCACCTCCCGCTCGGCGCCGGCTCGGCACCCCTTCGCGCCCGGCGCGACCGTCGCGCCGCGAACGGGCGCCGTCATCGCGCGACCATCGCGTCCGGCTGCACGACCGCCTCCTCGCGAACCCGGGCCGGAGGCCCTCGAGCCCCTGGCAGCACCGTCCAGGACGCCCGAGACGAACGTACGGCGCGGGGGGCTGGCGGGCCAGAGCCGAAGGTCATGACGCCGAGCCGCCCCGCCCCGCGTGGGTCGGCGCGGCGGTGGCGTCACTCCGCGTGCAGGACTGCCGCTCCGTTGACCCGGTCGTGGGCGAGATCGGCCAGGGCGCGGTCGGCGGCGCTGAGGGGGTAGGACGTCGTCACGACCCGCACCGGGATCCGCGCCGCGATGGCGAGGAACTCCTCGCCGTCGGCCCTCGTGTTCGCCGTCACGCTCCGGAGGGAGCGCTCCTCGAACAGGTGCCGGCCGTACGAGAGCGTCGGCACGTCGCTCAGGTAGATGCCGGCGATCGCCAGCGTGCCGCCCCGGTCGAGCGCCTCCAGCGCGACGGGAACGAGCGTGCCGACCGGCGCGAAGAGGATCGCCGCGTCGAGCGGCTCGGGCGGGGCGTCCGCCGCGTCGCCGGCGGAGGAGGCACCGAGCTCCAGCGCCAGGCGGCGGGCGTCCTCCGAGCGCGTCATCACGTGGACCGTCGCCCCCTCGTACAGGGCGACCTGCGCCGCGAGATGCGCCGACGCGCCAAAGCCGTAGATGCCGAGCCGACCGCCCGGCGGCAGCGCCGAGCGTCGCAGCGCCCGGTAGCCGATGATGCCGGCGCACAGCAACGGGGCCGCCTCCCCGTCCGAGAAGGCGGCCGGCAGCGCGTACGCGTACCCCTCGGGGACGACCGCGTACTCGGCGAAGCCGCCATCGGCGTCCCAACCGGTGAAACCGGGCGCGACGCACAGGTTCTCGGCGCCGTTCGCGCAGAAGCGGCACACCCCGCAGGTGTGCCGAAGCCACGCGATCCCGATCCGCTCGCCGATCCGGAAGCGGCGCGCCCCCTCGCCCAGCTCGTCGACGGTCCCGACCACCTCGTGACCGGGGACGACCCCCGGCGCCTTCGGCGCCAGGTCGCCCTCGGCGAGGTGGAGGTCCGTACGGCAGACGCCGCAGGCGTGGACACGGACGCGCACCTCTCCTCGTCCGGGGACGGGCAGTGGCCGGTCGACCCGCCTGAGCGGATGCTCATCGACGGGCGCCGGCCGCTCCACCGCCCAGGCCAGCACGGAGACTACGCGCCGCCACGGGCGCCACGACGGGCGGCGCCCCCCTGCAGGTGCTCGATGGTGGTGTCCGAGCCGGGGAAGACGAGGCCGACATGCCCGTCCTCCGTCCAGCGCACGAGGTAGGGCGGCTCCCCACCGGTGCCCCGGACCTCCAGGACCTCCGCGTCCCGGTCCGCTTCGCCGGCCCGGTGACCCTTCACGACGAGGCGATCACCGACGCTCGCTCTCATGTCCCCACCTCCAGGCTCGCCCGGCCCACGTGGCGACTAGCCACGCGTCACCGGGACCTTGGTCGTCTCCGACTTCAGCTCGGCCGGCACCGGGATCCTGATCTCGAGGATCCCGTCCTTGTAGGACGCCTTCACGTCGTCCGCGCCGACTCCGGCCGGCAGCGGGACCGTGCGCTCGAACGCCCCGTAGCGGAACTCCGAGCGGTAGCTCGCCTTGCCTTTCTTCTCTTCCCGCTCCTCGCGGTGCGCCCGGATCTCGAGCACGTCACCGGTGACGGTCAGCTCGACGTCGTGCTCGGGGTCGAGGCCCGGGGCCTCCGCCCGTACCACGAGCGTGTCGCCTTCGCGGAACTCCTCGACGCGCATCCAGCGCCCGAAGTCCGTCTCCATGTCGAGCATGCGACGCCACCGCTCGGGCAGCTCAAGGTTCAGCCAATCTCGGCGGACCAGTGTCATCGGGCCACCTCCTCACTACCTGCCCCCAGCACTCCTGCGGGCTCACCACCATCGCGCCACGAAGCGCCGGCGAGCGCAAGAGGCGCAAGTCACGAGCGCACCGCTTCCCGCCGCTGCGGTCGGGTCGTCACGGCTCCTCGCTCGGTGCCCTCGGCGGGCACGCGTCCGGCGCGAGCGCGCCCGTGGCCGACCTCAGCCGAGCCAGCGGCGCACCTTGCCGCGCGTCGCCCGGCGCCACAGGCGCGGGAAGGCGCGGTCATAGTCGGCGATCGCGGCATCCTCGCGGCCCACCAGGAGCCCGAACGCGTAGCCGCTCCGCTGGCGGCCCGGCCCGGCGCGCCTGCCCTCCTCCTCGAGCATGGCCCGCGCGACCACGGCGTCGTGGCGGTCGCCGAGCAGGTCCTGCAGGCGCGTGAACCGTGCCACCGCGACGCGCGCCTCCCCCCGGTAGGCGGGCGCGAGCACCTCTGCCGCGTAGCGCACGCGCTTCGCGGTCTTGCGGGCCTCGTGGAAGGCGCGGTCGCGCTCCTCACCCGTGGCGGCCTCGGCACGTTCGACCCACCGCCGCGTCCGGCGGAGCTCCATCGCCGCCAGTCGGCGCAGCCGGGTGACCCGGCGCGCGCGGACGGGCACAGCGAACGGCGGGTCGGCGGCGAAGGCGTCGAGCTCGTCGAGCAGCTGGCAGTAGCGCTCGCCCTCGAGCGCCTTCAGGATCTCGGCGTGCGCGGCGGCCCGGCCGGTCTCGAAGCGGTCCGCGAGGATCGTCCGGACGGCGCCCGCCGGCCCCGCGTCGTCGAGCCCGGCGAGGCTCTTGTCGATCCGTGCCTCGAGGACCTCGAGGTCGCGCTCGGCGCCGAGCACGCCGGCGATCCAGGCGAGCTCGGCGCGCAGGTGCTGCGCGGGCGCTGGCTCGAACAGCGGCCTGAACGTGCGCAGGCAGCTGCGCAACCGCCGGCAGGCCACCCTCATGTCGTGCACCGCCTCGGGCAGCTCGCGGCGCACGTCGGCGTCGCGCGCCACGAGCTCGGTCCGCTGAGCCCGGACCCGCTCGGTCACGAGGTCGTCGTGGCGCGCCGGGGGCACGAGCGGTGCAGCGGGCACGACGTCGCCGAGGGCGTGGGTCACCTTCGACGGCCAGCTCGCCGGCCTGGCTCCCGCCTCGAGCAGGAGGGCGTCGACGCGCCCGACGAGCCCCTTCCCCGCACCGTGGCGCTCGACCTCGATCTCGCGCCAGGTCCGGCTCGGCGCGCCGTTCGGCTCGGCGAGGACCCGGTCGTCGGCGAGCTCCAGCAGGAGCGCACCGTCGGGCGCGAGGAGTCGTGTCACCGTGCGCACCGTCTCGAGCCGCAGCACCGGCACGAGTGGCTTCGTGCGCGTCCGGGCGCGCACCAGGACCGCGAGCTCGGCCGGCACGTCGACGTCCTCCCCGAGAGGAGCGTGCAGCTCCGTCCGGGTGCCGGGCCGTCCGGTCGGGAGCTTCAGGTGCCATCCGGCGTCCGTGCCGCCCGTGCGCCGCCTGAGCGTCGCGCCGGAGCGGGCGAGCCGGAGGTCGTCGGTGTCGAAGTACAACGCGTCGAGCAGCACGGGCTCGTCGCGCTCGACGTTCGCCGCCCGGCCGTCGAGCGCTGCACCGAGGTCGGGGAGCTCGAGCTCGTCGGCGGCGACGTACTTCTGTTCGGTCTCGATGACGCTGCTCACCACGGTTGGCCCCCCGGGACGCCATCGCGAGGGTAGACGACCTGCACGTCGCGTGACGAAGCCTCGCTCACGTGGCGGGCGGGACCAGGCGCCGACCCGTGACGGCGCGGGGGACGATCCGCACGAAATGGTCGCCGCCCCGGCTAAGCGGCGTCTCGATCGGAAGGTTCCGCTCGCGCACCGACACCGGGTCGAGGGCTTCGGTGATCTCGCGAGCGACGCCCTTCACCACGACGCTCCACGCCCCTCCGGAGCTGTCCCGCTCGTCGACCTCGAACGCGACCCGGTCGAGGCTCGCGTGGGTGAGCTTCGTGCCCGTCGAGGAGCGGAAGACGATGTTCTCGCCGTCGAGGCGGTAGTTGACCGGGAAGATGTCGGGCTGGTGCTGGTCGAGCAGGACCGCGATCCGGCCGAAGTCGTGGCGGGCGAGAAGCTCGAGGCACTCCTCGTGGCTCAGCTCCTCGAGCTCCGCTGCGGCGTGGGTCTCGTCCATGGCCGTGCTCCTTTCGAGGAGGGGACCGCCACCGGACGGTCCGCTCCCGTGCTCACGACGATCAGCCTGTCGTCGGGCTCTGCTGTCCGACCAGGGTAGAAGGTCCCGCCAGCTCTTCCGCCAGCGCGGGCCGGCCGGCGCCGCCCCGGCTGGCCCCCGGAGCGTACGTACCTTCGCAAGCGGCGCGTGTGACTTTCGACCCTCCCCTCCGATGCGCCCGGGCGGCCACGATCAGGGCGGATCGAGGCGATCCCTTGCCCGGAGGGAGAAGCGGTGAGTGTACGGGTGTTCCTCTTGGACGACCACGAGGTCGTGCGCGCGGGCCTTCGCGGGCTCCTCGAGGGCGAGGACGACCTCGAGGTCGTCGGTGAGGCGTCGACCGCCGCCGAGGCGCTGCTGCGTGTGCCCCTCGAGCGCCCCGACGTCGCCGTCCTCGACGTGCGCCTGCCGGACGGTGACGGCGTCGAGGTCTGCCGCGAGCTGCGGTCGAGGATGCCGGAGCTCCGCTGCCTGATGCTCACGTCCTTCGCCGACGACGAAGCGCTGGCGGCGGCCATCATGGCCGGCGCCTCCGGCTACCTGCTGAAGGATCTGAGGGGCATGGGGATCCTCGACGCGGTGCGCCGCGTGGGCCGGGGCGAGTCGTTGCTCGACCCGTTCCTCGCCCAGCGGGTGCTCGACCGGCTGCGCTCGGGGCCGAGAGAGGACGAGCGCATCGCGCGGCTGTCGAAGGGCGAACGACGCATCCTCGACCTGATCGCCCAGGGCAAGACGAACCGGCAGATCTCCGAGGAGCTGTTCCTCGCCGAGCGGACCGTGAAGAACTACGTCTCGAACCTCTTGTCAAAGCTCGGAATGAAGCGCCGAACCGAGGCGGCCGTGTTCGCCGTGCGGATGCAGGAGCACCAGCGGCGGGTGCACGACTGACCCTCCCTCCGGCGCCGCGGGTCCGGGCCGAGCCCGGCGCTGCCGGCGGGTCGACGCTCGGCGGGCGAGCGGTACCGCCCGGCGGAAGGTTGCGATAGGCCGAAGATAGAGTGCCCTGAACCGATGACCATCTACTCCGAGGTGCTGCGCATAGCGCTCGCGAGCGGCGAGGCTCAAGGGGTTCGCGAGGCGAGCGTGCCGATGCTCGTCACGCGCCTGCTCGACGAGCGGGCGCACCTCGCCGAGGACGCGGCCCTGCACAAAGGCGCGCCGGGCGATTCCGTCGAGCGCATGGCGCTCGAGCTCGCCCACGACGTCGCCCTGGTGCGGCTCTGCGGGGCGCTCGGCATCGAGGAGCACCTGACCGACCCGGCGTCGCCGCTCGACGAGCGGGCACGGCTGCTGCGGCTCGTCGAGGGTCACGAGGCGTCCGCCGCCCCGCCCCGCGACGCCCACGAGGTGGGGCCCCCGGGCGGCGCGGACATGACGACGCCGATGTACTCGCCGGGTTAGGACCTTCGTCCCTGATGAGCTGGGCAGGGCCCCGTCTACGGTTCGGCCTGTGGACGAAGGGAGGCCCGCGATGAACGACACCGCATCCGGTCCCACGACGATCGTCGTCGGCGTCGACGGCTCGGAGCAGTCGAAGGAGGCCCTGCGGTGGGCGGCGCGCCAGGCGCGCCTTTGCGACACCGCCCTGGAGGTCGTCACCTGCTGGGAGCTCCCGATCTCCTACGGCTGGCCCTACCCGCTGCCTGCCGACCTCGACCTCGCCGGCGACGCGGCCGCAGCGCTGGCCGCGACCGTCGAGGAGGTGCTCGGGTCGGAGCACCCCGGGCTCGAGCTGCACCAGCGCACGCTGTCCGGTCCGCCGGGGCAGGCGCTCGTCGACGCGGCCGAGGGCGCCGACCTCCTCGTCGTCGGCAGCCGCGGCCACGGCGCCCTCGCCGGCGTGCTGCTCGGCTCGGTCAGCCAGCACTGCGTCTGCTACTCGCCCTGCCCCGTCGTCGTCGTCAACCGGCCGAGGCACCACGTCGCGGCCGAGCGTCACGGCGCCGCCTGAGAGGACCCGCCCCCCCGGCGCCCGGCGACGACGGCGCCGGGTGCGCGATGGCCGGTGGCGGTCCGGGGAATAGACCGCGGCACGTGCCGTTGAACTCTCCGCCACTGCGTCTAGGTGCATTGGAGGTGCGGCGGTGGTGCAAATGAACGAGACACTGCCCTTATTGCCGTTGACCTCGGGCGTAGTGCTTCCCGGCATGGTCTTCACCATGGCGCTCGAGACCGACGAAGCAAAGGCGGCCGCAGACGCGGCCGGCTCGGCGGGTGGCCGGCTGCTGCTGGTGCCCCACATCGAGGGTCGCTACGCCTCCGTCGGCGTGGTCTCTGAGATCCTCGAGACCGGCGAGCTGCCCGGCGGGCCGCTCGCCATGGTTGTGCGCGGCGTCCAGCGGGCCGTCATCGGCTCCGCGGTGCCGGCGACGGGACAGGCGTTGTGGGTCCAGGTGGAGCCCGTCGCGGCGAAGCCCGCCACCCCGAAGGAGCACGAGCTCGCTCGCGAGTACCGGGCCATCCTCGAGAACATCCTGCTCGCCCGGGGCGCGCAACGCATCGCCGAGCGCCTGCGCGAGGTCACCGAGCCCGAGCAGATCGCGGACGTCTCGGGGTACTCGGCCGAGCTGAGCCTCGCCCAGAAGGTCCAGGTGCTGGAGACGATCGAGCTGGAGCAGCGGCTGCGGCTCGTCCTCGGCTGGGCGCGGGAGACCCTGGCGGACATCACCCTTCGCGAGCGGATCAAGTCCGACGTCGAAGAGGGGATGGAGAAGACCCAGCGCGAGTTCCTGCTGCGCCGCCAGATGGAGGCGATCCGAAAGGAGCTCGGTGACCTCGAGGGTGGCCCCGAGGAGGGTAGCCCCGAGCACTACCGCGCCGAGGTCGCCGGGCGTGCGCTCCCCGACGCGGTGCGCACCACCGTGCTGCGCGAGATCGACCGGCTGGAGCGCACGAGCGAGCAGAGCCCGGAGAGCGGTTGGATCCGCACCTGGCTCGACACGGTGTTCGAGCTCCCCTGGGGGGTCGAGTCGGAGGACCGGCTCGACGTGGCCGAGGCCGCCCGCATCCTCGACGAGGACCACGACGGTCTCTACGACGTGAAGGAGCGGATCCTCGAGCACCTCGCGGTGCGCAAGCTCCAGGCCGAGCGCGGCCTCACGCCCGTCGGGCGCGGCGCCGGCGCGATCCTGGCGCTGGTGGGGCCGCCGGGCGTCGGGAAGACCTCGCTCGGCGAGTCGGTCGCCCGCGCCCTCGGCAGGCGCTTCGTGCGGGTCGCCCTCGGCGGCGTGCGCGACGAGGCGGAGATCCGCGGCCACCGCAGGACCTACGTCGGGGCCCAGCCGGGCCGTATCGTGCGCGCGCTCGCCGAGGCGGGGACGGCGAACCCGGTCCTCATGCTCGACGAGGTCGACAAGCTCGGGACGGACTTCCGAGGCGACCCGTCCTCGGCGCTGCTCGAGGTCCTCGATCCAGCGCAGAACCACACGTTTCGCGACCACTACCTCGAGGTCGAGCTCGACCTGTCGAGGGTCCTGTTCATCGCGACGGCGAACGTCGCCGAGACGATCCCCGGGCCGCTGCTCGACCGGATGGAGGTGATCCGCCTCGACGGCTACATCGAGGACGAGAAGGTCGCCATCGCGCGCAACCATCTCGTCGCGAGGCAGCTCGAACGTTCCGCGCTCCGGCCCTTCGAGCTGAGCGTCACCGACGCGGCGCTCAGGGTGATCGTCTCGGACTACACGCGCGAGGCCGGCGTGCGTTCGCTCGAGCGCGAGCTCGGCAGGCTGGCCCGCAAGGTTGCGACGAAGCTGGCGTCAGGTGAGCTGGTCGCCCCGGTCAACGTGGACGCCGACGACGTGCGCTCCTGGCTCGGCCGCCCACGCTTCTTCTTCGAGGCGGCCGACCGGACGAGCGTCCCAGGCGTGGCGACCGGCCTGGCGGTGACCGGGACGGGCGGCGACGTGCTGTTCGTCGAAGCCACGATGATGGACGGTCGCGAGGGTCTGACCCTCACGGGACAGCTCGGCGAGGTGATGAAGGAGTCGGCGGAGATCGCGCTCTCCTACGTGCGCTCGCACGCGGATCGCCTCGGCATCGATCCGGCGCAGTTCGCGGGCCACCGGTTCCACCTCCACGTTCCCGCCGGCGCGGTGCCGAAGGACGGCCCGTCGGCCGGTGTCACGATGACGACGGCGCTGGTCAGCCTCCTGACCGGGCAGGCCGTCCGTCCCGTCGTCGGCATGACCGGCGAGGTGACGCTGCAGGGACGGGTGCTGCCGATCGGCGGCGTCCGCCAGAAGGTCCTCGCCGCCCACCGGGCGGGGCTGAAGGAGGTGGTCCTCCCGATGCGCAACGGGCCCGATCTGGAGGACGTGCCGGAGGCGGTCCGGCGCGAGATGACGTTCCACCTCGCGAAGGACGTGGAAGAGGTGCTGGCCGCCGCGCTCGAGACGGCCTCGACGCCCGCGTCGGGCGAGCGCGACGCGGCCTGAGCGCGCCCCGCTCGGAGCGAGCGGGCCCAGTCTGACGAGGTCCCCGGCGGATCCCCCGGGGACCTCGTCGCGTGCTGCGCGCCGCGCCCGCGCGCCCGGGCTCAGTCGATCGCTCGGCGGAGGAAGCCGCGGATGCCCGTCACCCCGAAGAGGGCGAGCGACACCACCAGCAAGACGATGCAGATCCAAGGCCTCATGTGCGGCACCCCCGGGACGAGCGAGGCGCGCATGCCTTCGCTCACGTAGGTGAGGGGGTTGAGCGTCGTGAGCCACTGGAACCAGGCGAGCCGGGACAGCGACGGCCACGGGTACTGGCTGCAGCCCGTGAAGATCAGGGGCGTCAGCACCAGGGCGAACATGATGTTGATCCGGTGCGGCGGGACCAGGGTCCCAAGCGTCATCCCGAGCGCCGAGCCGACGAGCGAGCCGAGCACCATGATCAGCACGAGGAGCGGCACCCCCGCGGCGCGCCAGGGGACGGATCCGAGGACGGCGATCCCGATCGGGAACATGAGCACCGCGGCCGCCAGCGCGCGCAGCGAGGCGAACACGATCTTCTCGATCGCCACCCATGCCACGGGCATCGGGGCGAGCAGGCGGTCCTCGATCTCCTTCGTGAAGGAGAAGTCGATCACGAGCGGCAGCGCCGTGGACTGCAGGCTGGTGAGCGCGGCAGTGAGCGCGACGATCCCCGGGAAGAGCAGCTGGGCGTAGCCGCCCCGGGCGTAGCCGAGGTCGGTGAGGATCCTGCCGAACACGAACAGCAAGAGCAGGGGCTGCAGGACGACCTGGGCGAGGAAGGCGGGGATCTCCTTCCCGGTGACGTAGAGGTCGCGGTAGAGGACGGCGAGGAAGGCGTGTCCGGCCCCCGCCGAGGCCTCGCCCGCGGCGGCCGCGCGCGTGGCCGTCATCGGAGGGACCGACCGGTGAGGCCGATGAACACGTCCTCGAGGCTCGGCGTGCCGAGGCGCACGTCGCTCAGCGTCGCTCCCCGTTCGCCGAGCAGGCCGGCGACCGGCGCCACCATGGCGGCCGCGTCTGCGGAGAGGTAGAGGCGGATCCGCAACCCGGTACCGGCGAGGGTCCGTGCTCCCGTCGCAACGGTTGCGCCCTCGTCCACCGCCTCGGCCCGCTCCACGCCGTCGAGCCGTCCGAGGGCCTCCACGAGGTCGCCCGAGGGCCCCTCGCGCGCCGTCACCGCGATCTCGAGCGTCGAGCTGCCGGGCAGCGAGCGCGTCAGGGCGTCGGGCGTGTCGAGCGCGAGCAGATGGCCGTGGTCCATGATCGCGACGCGGTTCGAGAGTTCCGCAGCCTCGTCCATGGTGTGCGTCGTGAGGACGATCGTGACGCCTTCGGCGCGCAGCTCGCGGACGCGGTCCCAGACGAACAGGCGCGCCGCCGGGTCGAGGCCGGTGGTCGGCTCGTCCAGGAAGAGCACGTCAGGGGCGTGCATCAGGGCCCGCGCGATCATGACGCGCTGCATCTGGCCCCCGGAGAACATCTCGACGCGGTCGTCTGCCCGGTCGGCGAGGCCGAACTGCTCGAGGAGCTCCTGAGCGCGACCGACGCGCTCGGCCCTGGCCATGCCGTGGTAGGCGGCGTGGAAGAGCAGGTTCTGGCGGATCGACAGCGAGCGGTCGAGGTTGTTGCGCTGCGGCACCACGGCGAGGTGGCGGCGGGCACCGACCGGGTCAGCGACGACGTCGATCCCTGACACGAGCGCCCGTCCGGCGCTCGGCCGGACCCGGGTCGTGAGGACGCCGATCGTCGTCGTCTTGCCGGCACCGTTCGGCCCGAGGAAGCCGAACACCTCGCCTTGCTCGACGGCGAAGCTCACGCCGTCGACGGCCGGGACCGGGTTCTTCGGGTAGCGCTTGACCAGCCCGTCGACCTCGACCGCGATGGTCGCCATCTGGCGGAGCGTACCGGAGGTGTGCGACACCCCAGCAGTGCCCGTGGAACCACCAGGTCGCCGGCGCGCCGGCGACGCGCCCTGCGGCGCTGCCCGGCGCCGGCGCGCCGGGCGCTCAGAACCAGTGGAACCAGGGGTGATTGTGGCGCCAGATCACGAGGAAGACCTTGCCGATGATGTAGGAGGCGGGGACCGTCCCCCAGTCGCGGCTGTCGTAGGAGTTGCCGCGGCAGTCACCCATCACGAAGTAGTGACCCGGCGGGATGTGCGTCTTCGGGATGTCGTAGGCCGACTGCGGGCAGAGGGCCGCGGCGGACAGCGGCGAGTTCAGGCTCGGCAGCCACGACTCGGCGATCGGGCGCCCGTCGATGTAGATCGTGTCACCCTTCGACGAGATGGTCTCCCCTGGCAGGCCGACCACCCGCTTCACGAGGTCGGCGACGTCGTGCTGGGTGTCTCTCGGCACCCTGCGGAAGACCACGATGTCGCCGCGGTGGACGCTGTCCGCGACGAACGGCAGCTTGTCGACGAGGATCCGGTCGCCGGTCTGCAGCGTGGGCGTCATCGAGCCCGAGGGCACGAAGAACGTCTGGACGACGAAGGTCCGAAGCGCCAGCGCGATGAGCGCGGCGACGCCGAGGACGACGACCCATTCGATCGCGCGCCGTTTGCGGTAGCGGCGACGCGCCGCCAGCCCATCGTTCACGGCCCCGCCCCCGGTCAGCCCGCCGCCGGTGTCGGGCGCCTCCGGCGGAGCGGAGGTGGCGGCAGCGTGCACCGGCTTGAGCGCTCCGGTGCCGACCGCGAAGTCGCCGGGCGCCTCGTCGTCCGTCACCGAGGGCGGGCGCCGGCGGGCCCGCCGCGGCCACCCCGGCTCCTGGCCGGCTGCCGACGACGTCGTTCGGGGGAGCGCACGGAGCCACAGGCTAGAGGTTCGTGCACGCGGGCCGCCCGCGGGCCGCCGGAGACGCTCAAGCGGCCCGCGAGGTGGCCAGGAACCGCTCGACCCCCGATGCGATGCCCGATGCGATCGCGTGGCGCCCCGCGGCGCTCTGCACGATCGCGGTCTCGGCGGGATCCGTGATGAACAGCGGCTCGACGAGCGCCCCCGGCATCTGGCTCGGGTCATCGTTGAACCCGGCGAGGTACGGTCCGAGGACGAACAGATGGCCATAGGAGGCCGCCGCCGTCGTGAGCGCGGGCGCGCCGACCGAGGTGTCCGTCACGACACCGCGTGACTCGACGTGCCAGCCGGCCCGAGCGAGCGAGCCAAGGACGTCGCGCTGGAGCAGCAGGGCGAGGCGCCGGTTCGCAGCCGCGAAGGGGCGCGCGGGGTCGTAGGTGGTCAGCGCGCCGCCTGCCGTCGGGTCCGAGAAGGCGTTGAAGTGGATCGAGACCAGGACTGCCGCGTGGGCCTCGTTGGCGCAGCGGACACGCGCCGCCGTCTCCACGTGCTCGCCCGTGGAGGTCAGGATCGCGCCGTTCAGATCGGCGGGTCCGAGCGCGGCGACCGGGCCGCCGGTGGTCCGCGACACGACCACCGTGTAGCCGTCGCCCTGCAGCATCGAGGCGGCCTCCATCTCGACGGGGAGGGTGAACTGCTTCTCGTAGACGACCTTGCCCGACGGCGCCGTTCCCGTCGAGCCGGGATCGGGTCCTCCGTGGCCGGCGTCCAGGAACACCGTGGTGTGGCGGTCTCCCGCCGTCGGCTGCAGCTCGATGCACGAGCCCGCGGCGTAGGTGCCGGTCGGTCCGAGCTGGGCGGTGGCACCGAGGACCCCCGGCCGTCCGCCGCCGGTCGAGGGTGCGCCGAGGAGGTCCGCTGCCAGGTACCCGACGGACGCGACCAGCACCAGTGCGCAGAGCGCCCGCAGGCGACGCGCCCGCAACGTCGGCCGGGGCTTCGCCTTCCGGCGCGGCGCGCCGTCACGCGACCGCGGTGGCCGCGTCTGTGCGGCCCCGCTACGTTGAACGTCGAGACGGCCCGGGGGCCGCCTCGGTGCCGAGTGCCGCGCCCGTCCGCGCTTGTCGGACACGGGCAGTCACCGTACTGACCCGCGTCCGTCGAGTGGTGTCGCCAGGCGGGGTCGAAGCGCCGCCGGGACGGGCGCGGTGGTCGTGGCGAGGTCGGGCGGGTGCAGCGGACTGATGAGGATCGGAGAGGTCGGAATGAGGAGACTCGGCAAGACCCAGCTCGAGGTGTCGCAGCTCTGCCTTGGCGGCAACGTGTTCGGTTGGACCGCCGACGAGGCGGACTCCTTCGCCGTGCTCGACGCCTACGTGGCCGCGGGCGGCAACTTCGTCGACAGCGCGGACAGCTATTCGGCGTGGGCGCCCGGGCACCGTGGAGGCGAGTCCGAGGAGATCATCGGACGCTGGCTCGCCGCACGGCGCTCCGCCGGCGACGTCGTCATCGCGACCAAGGTGGGCAAGCTCCCCGGACGTGACGGGCTCGCCCCGGAGAACCTGAAGGCTGCTGCCGAGGACTCGCTCCGGCGGCTCGGCGTCGAGCGGATCGACCTGTACTACGCGCACTTCGACGACGAGGCGACCCCCCTCGAAGAGACGCTCGCCGCCTTCGAGGCGCTGGCGCAGGAGGGCAAGATCGGCTGGTACGCGGCTTCGAACTACTCGGTGAAGCGCCTGGCGGAGGCCCTCGACATCGCCGAGCGTGAGGGCCTGACCGGCTACGCCGCCGTCCAGCCCCACTACAACCTGCTGGAGCGGGAGGGCTACGAGGGCGAGATGACCGACCTGTGCGCCGGCCGGGACATCGCGTGCGTCCCCTACTTCGGGCTCGCCCGGGGCTTCCTCACCGGCAAGTACCGGCGGGGGGTCACCGTTGACTCGCCGCGAGCGGCGGTCGCGAGCGGCTACCTCGACGGGCGCGGCGAGCGTGTGCTCGCCGTGCTGGACGAGCTGGCCGCGGCGCGTGGAACGACCGTTGCGGCGGTGGCGCTCGCCTGGCTGGCCGACCGGCCGACCGTCGTCTCCCCGATCGCCAGCGCCCGCAACGTCGCCCAGCTCGCCGACCTGCTCCCGGCACTCGGGCTCCATCTCTCGCCCGAGGAGACCGAGCGGCTCGATACGGCGTCAACGTAGGGACCCCGCGGACTCGAGCCGCGCTCGTCACGCGGGCCTGATGCTCCACGGCCCCCGTTGGGCGACGGATCTCAGACGAGCAGCAGCACCGCGACCGTCACGCCGACGCAGACGATCACAACGCGCAGCAGGGCGGGCGGCAGTCGGCGCCCGATGAGGCCGCCGAGCTGACCGCCGAGGATGGCGCCGACGGCCAGGAAGCCCGCCACGGCCCAGGCGACGTGGGAGACGGAGATGAACAAGAGCGCGGCGGTTCCATTGGCGATCAGTGCCAGCACGTTCTTGGTGGCGTTCAGGCGGTTGAGCTCGTCGGTGAGGAACGTGGCCAGCAGCGCGATGAGGATCACACCCTGCGCCGCGCCGAAGTAGCCGCCGTAGATACCCGTGGCGAACACCGTCGCCCACAGGCTTGCGCCGCCGTGCTCGCGGTGTTCGCGGTGCTCGGCGAGCCAACGCGACAGGCGCGGTTGGACGACGACGAGCAGGCAGGCGAGGAGGATGAGCGCGGGCACGATCCGCCGGAACACGCTGCCGGGCAGCGCCAGGAGAAGGCCGCTGCCGAGGAGGCCGCCGGCGAGCGACGCCGAGCCGAGGACGAGCAGGCGCCGTTTCTGGCCCTTGAGCTCGCGCCGATAGGCGACGGCGCCGCTGAGGCTGCCCGGCACGATGCCGACGGTGTTGGTGACATTGGCGAGCACCGCCGGGTAGCCGAGCGCGAGGAGCGTCGGGAAGGTCACGAGCGAGCCCGAGCCGACGATCGTGTTGATCGTCCCTGCCGCCAACCCCGCGCCGAAGACGGCGAGGGCGTCGAGCGGATGCACGGGAACGGTCTACCGCCGCCGGCTGTGCTGCTCAAGACGACGAGACACGCGCCAGCGGCGTGGAGCCCGCCACGGCGCCGGGCGTGCACCTGACGCGGGGCGCGGCCGGGGGTTGGCGCGCTGGAGCCCGATGATCGCCGGGCAGCTGAGACGCCCGTCGACGTCCCCTCAGCTGCTGCGCCGCGCTCGTCGTCCGGCCGGTGGCCGTCGGCGCCGAGCCGGGGGGTCGGCCGTCAGGTGCCGTCCGCCGCGGTCAGCGTGTACCGGGGCGACGACCCCGACACGTCCGATGGCTCCCCGGCAGCGCCGGACGATCGCGAGCTGCTCGAGCTCGCCACCCGGGCGGCTCCGGCGCGGTCGAGCGCGCCCCGGCGCTCCCGCACGGGCCGAATGGCCCTCGTGCGCCGGCGGAAGCCGGGGCTAGCATCGCCCGAGGACACCGACTCGACCCGTGCGAGGTGCGCATGACCAGCGCCGCTTCGTCCCATATCCACACCGTCGCCCTCGTTGGCCACGGGGGCGCCGGAAAGACGACGCTCGCCGAGGCGCTGTTGCACTCCGCCGGCGTCATTCCCCGCCGCGGTCGCGTGGAGGACGGGACGACGGTCTGCGATTTCGAGCCGGAAGAGGTGAAACGGCACTTCAGCGTGGCGACCGCGGTCGCGCCGTTCAACGTCGGCGAGCACAAGTTCAACCTCCTCGACACGCCCGGGTTCGTCGAGTTCCTGCCGGAGGTCGAGCTGGCGCTGGCGGTGGCCGACGTCGTCGTCGTGGTGGTGAGCGCGGTCGAGGGTGTCGAGGTGCAGACCGAGGTGGTCTGGCGCATGGCGGCCAAGGCGGGGATCCCCCGGGTCATCTTCGTCAACAAGCTCGATCGCGAACGCGCCGACTTCGAGCGCACCCTAAAGGAGCTGCAGGACGCGTTCGGCGCCGGGATCGCCCCGATCGAGCTGCCCATCGGCACCGAGGCCGACTTCCGCGGCGTCGCCGACCTGCTCTCGGACACGGCGATCACCTACGAGGCGGGAGCCTCGAGCGTCGGTCCGATCCCCGAGGAGATGTCCGACTTCGAGCACCGTATGCGCGAGGAGCTCGTGGAGGGGATCGTCGTCGCCGACGACGGGCTGATGGAGCGTTACCTGGAGGGCGATGTGCCGTCGCCCGAGGAGCTGGAGGCGACGCTCGCCCACGGCGTCGAGGACGCCACGGTCTTCCCCGTCCTTTGCGGCTCGGCGCTGACCGGTGTGGCCGTCGAACGGCTCACCGTGCTGCTGAGCGACCTCGGGGTGCACCGCCCGGTCGTCGCCCGGGCGGGCGACACCGAGGTGGAGGTCCCGCGCGACCCGGACGCGGAGCCGCTCGCCCGAGTGTTCAAGATGATCATCGACCCCTTCGTCGGGCGCGTCTCGTTGCTGCAGGTGGTCTCGGGGACGCTGAAGCCTGACATCGTCCTCGTGAACAGCAGGACCCGGGCCGACGAGCGGCTCCACACCCTGCAGATGCTGCGGGGCAAGGAGGCTTCGCCGGTCCCCTTCGCCGTGGCCGGCGACGTGGTCGCGGTGCCGAAGCTCGCCGACGTGCGGGTCGGCGACACGATCGCGCCGAAGACGTCCCCGGTGGTCGCCGACCTCCCGCCGATCTCGGCTCCCGTCTACACGATCGCCGTGCGACCGAAGACGACCGGCGACGAGGACCGGTTGATGACCGGCCTGCACAAGTTGATGGAAGAGGACCCGGCGCTGACGCTGCGGCGCGACGACGAGACCCACCAGACACTGCTCTCGGGGATGGGCGAGACCCATCTCCAGGTCGTCGCGGAACGCCTCCAGCGCAAGTTCGGCGTCGAGGTCGAGCAGGAGGAGATGCGGATCCCCTACCGGGAGACGGTCATGGCGGCCGGCGAAGCCGAGGGACGGTACAAGAAGCAGACCGGCGGCCACGGCCAGTTCGGTGTCGCCCACCTCAGGATCGAGCCACTGCCGCGAGGCGAGGGCTTCCAGTTCGTCGACCAGATCGTCGGCGGCGCCATCCCGCGCCAGTTCATCCCGGCGGTCGAAAAGGGCGTGCAGCGCGCGATGCGCCAAGGTGGCGCGTTCGGCTTCCCGGTCGTCGACGTCAAGGTGATCTGCGACGACGGCAAGTTCCACTCGGTGGACTCCTCCGAGGCGAGCTTCGAGATGGCCGGGGCGCTCGGCTTCACCGAGGCGCTGCGCCAGGCCTCTCCCGTGGCCCTCGAGCCGATCTCTCGCCTCGAGGTGACGGTGCCGCCCCAGCACCAGGGCGACGTGCTCGGCGATGTGAACGGACGTCGCGGGCGGGTGCTGAGCAGCGAACCCGACGAGCAGGGGGAGCAGGTCATCGTGGCCCTCGTCCCGACGAGCGAGCTCGTCCGCTACGCCGTGGAGCTGCGGGCGATGAGCGGGGGGCAGGGACGCTTCGAGGCGACCCACGATCACTACGAACCGCTGCCGGCCCATCTCGTCGACAAGCTGGCGAAGCCGCGCGCGGCGAGCAACTGAGCACCGCGACCACCGGGCCGACCCGGCCGGGGACGACGACGTCGCACGTTTGTCACGCGACTCGTGCAGCGGGACCCTGGCGCCGGGGGGATGCCGGCGCTACCGTGCCGCGCGGGTACGGAGCGCACGCGACGCGCCGGTGACCGGGCGGGCGAGGAAGACGAGGCACGAGAGCAAGCGGCACACGACCACAAGGAGGACGGCGATGGAGATCGACCAGTACGAAGACGGCGTCCCGTCCTGGGTCGACGTCGGGAGCCCCGATCCGGCCGCCGCCGCCGCTTTCTACTCCGCCCTTCTCGGCTGGGAGTCCGAAGAGGGTCCGCCCGAGGCGGGCGGTTACCGGGTGTGCACGCTGCGCGGCAGGATGGTCGCCGGCATCGCCCCGCAGGTGCGCCCGGGCCCCTCCGTATGGACCACCTACGTCAGCGACTCGGACGCCGAAGCCGTCGTGGCGCGGGCGCTCGTGCACCTCGGCGAGGTCCTGGTCGAGCCGATGGACGTGATGGAGGCCGGCCGGATGGCCCTGATCGCCGATCCGGTCGGGGCGGTGATCGGCGTCTGGCAACCCGGCCAGCACAAGGGTGCCGGCATCGTGAACGAGCCCGGCGCCTGGTGCTGGAGCGAGCTCGTGACGAGCGACCTTGCAAAGGCGGAAGCCTTCTATCCGGCGGTCTTCGGCTGGCAGGTCCTGTCCCACCCGCCCGAGGAGGCGGGCGGGATGCCGGGGGGCTACACCGAGTGGCAGGTCAACGCCCGCTCGGTAGCCGGGATGATGCTGAAGCCACCGGGCATGCCCGCCGAGGTGCCGCCGTACTGGGGCGTGTACTTCATGGTCGACGACGCGGACGAGGCCCTAAGGCGCATCGGCGAGTTCGGCGGGCGGGGCTTGACGCCACTGATGGACATCGAACAGGGTCGGTTCGCTGCGGCCGCCGATCCCTTCGGCGCGATGTTCAGCGTGCTCGCGCCCCCAGGCTGAGCGGCGCGCTCGCGCGCGTCCGGTGCCGACCGGGCGGGGGGCCGGACCCTGGGCCCGATCGGGACAGGCACGGCAGCCCGGGCCCGGTCGATTCGCGGTGCCCGAAGGGCGGCCCGGGCGTTCCGCCCGTCCCACGGGCGATGACGGTGAGGAGACGGCGACGAGCGGAGGAGCGTGATGGCGGAGGCGACACGGGGCCGGGTGCGCGTCGAGCAGAGCCCGAAGCGGGTGCGCGCCTACCTCGGCGGCGAGCTGGTGCTCGACACGCTCGCACCGAGGCTCGTCTGGGAGGTGCCCTACTTCCCCTCGTACTACGTCCCCGTCGAGCACGTCCGTGCCCGCCTCGTGCCGGCGGAGAAGCGGTCCCATTCGCCGAGTCGCGGCGATGCGGAGTACTTCGACGTCCACGCCGGTGGCCGGGTCGCGTCCGAGTCCGCCTACGCGTACACGTCGTCGCCGATCGAGGAGCTGCGCGGCCTCGTCCGCTTCGAGTGGGACGCGCTCGACGAGTGGCTCGAGGAGGACGAGCCCGTCTACGTCCATCCTCACGACCCCTACACCCGCATCGACATCCTGGCGAGCTCGCGCCGGGTGCAGGTCGCCGTCGACGGTGTCGAGGTCGCGGACTCCGACCAGCCGCGGGTCTTGTTCGAGACCGGCCTGCCGCCCCGCTACTACGTGCCGATCAGCCACGTGCGCACCGAGCTGCTGCGCCCGTCCGCCACGGTCACCCGCTGCCCCTACAAGGGGACCGCCTCGTACTGGTCGATCGAGATCGACGGCCGCCGCTACGAGGACTACGTGTGGACCTATCGCTCGCCCTTCGCGGAGTGCGCGAAGATCGCCGGCCTCGTCTGCTTCTACAACGAGAAGGTGGACATCACTCTCGGCGGCGTCACGATGGAGCGGCCGCGCTCGCACTTCTCGTAGCCGTCGCCCGGCCAGCACCCGATCCGCCACCTCCCGGCGAACCCACCGGCCGCGGGGCGCGGGCTCAGCGCGCGATGTGGCGTTCGGGCGCCCCGGAGTAGGTGCTCAGCGGGCGGATGAGGGCATTCGCCTCCAGCTGCTCCATGACGTGGGCCGTCCAGCCGGTGATCCGGCTCATCACGAAGATCGGGGTGAAGGTCGGGATGTCGAAGCCCATCAGGTGGTACGCGGGTCCGGTCGGGAAGTCGAGGTTCGGGTGGATGCCCTTTTCCCGCAGCATCGCCTGCTCGAGGTTGTCGTAGAGCGCGAGGAGCCGGTCGGCGCCTTTGGCCCGGGCCAGCTCCTCGAAGGCCTGGCGCATCGTGGGCACGCGGCTGTCGCCGTGCTTGTAGACGCGGTGGCCGAAGCCCATGATCTTGCGCCTGCCGGCGAGCGCCTCGCGGAGCCAGTCGGCTGCGGCGAGCGGATCGTCTATCTCCTCGAGCATCGCCATGACCGCCTCGTTGGCGCCACCGTGCAACGGTCCCTTCAGCGCGCCGATGGCGCCGGTGACGGACGAGTAGATGTCGGACAGCGTCGAGGTGATGACGCGTGCCGTGAAGGTCGAGGCGTTGAAGCTGTGCTCGGCGTAGAGGATCAGCGAGATCTCGAACGAGCGCACGACCGCGGGTTCGGGCACCGCACCGAAGCAGCAGTGGAAGAAGTTCTCCGCGAAGGACAGGTCCAGGTCCGGAGCGATGGGCGGCTCGCCGCGGCGGCGCCGCTGCTCGAAGGCGACGATCGTCGCGAGCTTCGCCATCATGTCGAGCGACTTGTGGAGGTTCGCGGCACGCGACGCGTCGTCCTCCGTGGGATCGGAGGCCCCGAGGAAGCTCACTGCGCTTCGCAGCACGTCCATCGGGTGGCAGGTCGTCGGGAGCGTGCCGAGCATGTTGAGGAGCGCCGGCGGTACCGAGCGCAGCGACCGCTCGGCGCCGACGAAGCGCTCCAGCTCGGGCTTCGAGGGCAGCTCCCCGTGCCAGATGAGGTAGGCGACCTCCTCGAAGCTGCAGGACTCGGCGAGCTCTTGGACCGGGTAGCCGCGGTACAGGAGCGAGTTCGTCTCCTCGTTGACCATCGAGATCGCGGTCGAATCGGCGATGACGCCGACGAGCCCACGCTTGATGTCCGATGTTGGTCCAGCCACCTCAGTCGCCTCCCGGGTCGAGCGAGAAGTTGTAGACGTCGTCGTCGAAGGCGCCGTAGGCCTCGTAGTCGATGAGCTCGTAGAGGCGCGCGCGGGTCTGCATCTCATCGACGACGTGCTGCTGCGTGCCCTGTTCCAGCAGGGTCCGCAGCCCGCGCTCGGCGGCGCCCATCGCGAGCCGCAGCAGCGTCACGGGGTAGATGGCGAGGTTCACGCCGAGCGAGCTGAGCGTGGTGGTGTCGAGCAGCTTCGTCTTCCCGAACTCCGTCATGTTCGCCAGGATCGGGACGTCGACCGCCTTGCGGAAGGCCTCGAACTCCGACTCGTTCGCGAGCGCCTCGGGGAAGACGACGTCGGCGCCGGCGTCGACGTAGGCCTTCGCCCGGTCGATGGCACCCTCCAGGCCCTCGCTCGCCCTTGCGTCGGTCCGCGCGCACACGACGAACGAGGGGTCCCGCCTGGCGGCGACCGCGGCGGCGAGGCGCCTCAGCATCTCGGGGATCTCGACGATCACCTTGTGGTCGAGGTGGCCGCAGCGCTTCGGGTTCACCTGGTCCTCGAGATGGCAGCCCGCCAGTCCGAGCTCCTCCAGGAGCTGCACCGTCCGGGCGACGTTCATCGGCTCGCCGAAGCCCGTGTCGGCGTCGACGAGGGTCGGCAGGTTCGTCACGCGCGCGATCTCGTGGCTGCGCTCGCCGACCTCGGTCTGGGTCGTGAGGCCGATGTCCGGAAGGCCGAGCGACGCCGACAGGACCGCCCCGGAGACGTAGACACCCTCGAAGCCGAGCCCCTCGATGAGGAGCGCCGAGAGCGGGTTGAACGCGCCCGGGAAGCGGAGCAGTCGGCCCGATGCCAGCCCGCCGCGGAGCGCCGCTCGCCGCTCGGCCGCCGTCGCGGCGGCGTGCAGCATCAGCGCCCTCCCTTCGGCACCGTGTCGCCGCATCGGCGAGCTGCCGGGTGCGGCGTACCCAGCGGGGGCTCGGCAACACGGTGTGCTGGCACCTGGTGCGCCATCAGAACAGCCCGCCGGTGGTCGGGGTCCCGAGCCCGGGAACGGTGACCGTGCACCGCGCGAGCTCGGCGGCCGAGCACGAGCCGAGACGGCCGGCCAGCTCCAAGAACCGCTCCTGCTCGGACGGGGGGACGACGCCCTCGGCGAGGGTCCCGAACTTGCGCACGTAGTCGGGCCTGCGGAACGGCCGGGCACCGAGCGGGTGGGCATCGGCCACCGCGAGCTCGTCCTCGACGACCGAGCCGTCCTCCATCTCCACGACCACGCGGCCACCGAAGGCCTTCTCGGTCGGGTCGGCGGAGTGGTAGCGCCGGGTCCACTCGGGGTCCTCGACCGTGCGGATCTTGTGCCAGAGCGCGACCGTCCCGGGCCGACCCGCCCGCTCGGGCGTGTACGAGCCCGCGTGATGCCACGTCCCGTCCTCCAGCGCGACCGCGAAGATGTACATGATCGAGTGGTCGAGCGTCTCGCGCGAGGCGCGGGGGTCGAGCTTTTGCGGGTCGTTCGCCCCCGAGCCGATGACCACATGCGTGTGGTGGCTCGTGTGGATCGTGACCGAGCGGACCCGTTCGAGGTCGCCGAGGCGTGACCGCATCCGCCGCGCGAGGTCGATGAGCGCCTGGGCCTGGTACTCCGCCGAGTGCTCCTTCGTGTAGGTGTCGAGGATCGCCCGCTTCTCCTCGCCCTTGCCAGGAAGCGGCACGCGATAGCGGGCATCCGGGCCGTCGAGCAGCCAGGCGATGACCCCGTCCTCGCCTTCGTAGATGGGCGACGGCGCCGTCTCGCCGCGCATCGCCCGGTCCACGGCCTCCACCGCCATCTTCGAGGCGAAGGCGGGCGCGTAGGCCTTCCAGCTGGAGATCTCGCCCTTGCGGGACTGCCGTGTCGCCGTCGTGACGTGGAGCGCCTGTTGGATGGCCTGGTAGACGACGTCGGTGTCGAGGTCGAGGAGGGTGCCGAGGCCGGCGGCGACCGATGGGCCGAGGTGGGCGACGTGGTCGATCTTGTGCGCGTGGAGCGAGATCGCCCGGACGAGGTCGACCTGGACCTCGTACGCGGTCGCGATGGCGCGGACAAGGTCGCGCCCTGAACGGCCGCAGTGCTGGGCCACCGCGAGGAGGGGCGGGATGTTGTCGCCGGGATGGGAGTACTCAGCGGCGAGGAAGGTGTCGTGGAAGTCGAGCTCGCGGACGGCGACGCCGTTCGCCCACGCCGCCCACTCCGGCGAGACGCGCACGTCCGGGGCCAGGCCGAGCACCGTCGCGCCCGGCGCGTAGGGGTGGCGGAGCGCCTGGGCGCGGGCGACCGCGACCGGCTGACGCGAGAGCGCCGCGACCGCGACCGCCACGTCGTCGATCACCCGGTTGACGATCATCTCGGCGACGTCCTCGCCGACGTCGGTGGGCTCCGTTGCCACCTCGGCGAGCTTCCACGCGAGCTGCTCCTCGCGCGCCAAGCCGGCTGCGCTCGGGTTCACCCGGACCTCGTGCTCGATCACCGGCACCTGCCCCGGTGGCGCCGGTGGCGCGCTGTCCAACGATCGGGCTGAACACGGGAGTCCACGGGAGCATCCTTGCACCGCCGTGCCTCGGCCGCACCTGGCGCCGCCGGCGACAGCCTTCAGCCCGGGCGGGAGGTGAGCGCGCCGGTATCCCGTTCGCCGACGGTTCGCGTCCACCGGAATGACCGCCTCCGCACCCGCTGTCGGCGCTGGCCAGCAAGGCGGTCCGGAAGCGTTCGCGGGCGGATATGGCGCGAGGAGCGCGAACGAGAATGTCGGCGCGCCCTCCAAGGGAGCGTGTAGGCAGGTTTTCCCCGGATCCTGCGCAGCAGAGCCGACGGCATTGACGCTAATTCGTATCCTGTCAATATCCTATATCGCTTGTATCGACACCGATTGTATCGAGCTGCTCATTGCACTCTCACGGTGAGCACGACGACGAGGTCAAGCGGCCGGCTCCGCGGGCAACGGGATGTAGCTCGGCCTCGAGTTCGCTCGATTCAACATCCCCTCCTCGGGCAGATGCTTGCGAGCGCCTGATCGGTGGTCGGCAGAGAGCGCTGGAATACCCTGCCCTTTCGTTCTGAGGTGTGGAAAGATGGTCGCGTGTCTGACGAAAGACCAATCGGCCAAACGAAGCAGGAGCGGGTGTACAGCGCGATCCGCGAGCGGATCCTCACCGGCGCCTACAGCCCGGGGTACCGCGTCGTCATCGACGCGCTCGCGAGCGAGTTCCAGGTTTCCGCATTGCCGGTGCGCGAAGCGATCAGGCGCCTCGAGGCGGAGGGCCTCGTCGTCTACCGCCCGAATGCCGGTGCGCAGGTCGCTCCGGCGGATGCCGGGTTGTTCGAGGAGCAGACGACCGTCCTCGCCGTGCTGGAGGGCTATGCCACCGCGCTCGCCGCCCCGTTCATCGGCGAGACCGAGCTCGAGCGCCTGACCGAGATCAACGAGAGCATGGTCGCCGCCATGGAGCGGCTGGACGCGCTCGAGTTCGGCCGGCTGAACCAGGAGTTCCACACGCTCATCCACGATCGCTGCCCGAACACGGCGCTCGTCCAGATGCTGCGCGACGTGTCGCGCCGCCTCGACGCCATCCGCCGGACGGTGTTCGTCCACATCCCCTACCGGGGGACGGCGTCGGTGGCCGAGCACCGTGGCCTGATCGAGCTGCTGAAGTCGGGCGCGCCCGCCGCCAAGGTCGAGAGCGCGGCCCGCGAGCACAAGCTCAACACCTTGCGGAGCTTCAGGGAGTGGCGTTCGGAGCACCAGCAGGCCCAGCCGCCGGCGCGCCGCCGCCAGCGTGAGCCGCTGGCGAGCACCGGGGGTAACCGCCGCCGCTGAACGCCTCCGCCGCCCGAGGGACCCCGCCCGCGCCCGGCGCGCGGCGGATCTGTGCGCCGGGCGAGCCGGAAGGTATCCTCGGCGCTCGATGGCCAGCTTCCACTTCCTGACGCTGCACGCGCCCGCCCGCCTCCCCGAGGCGGCTCCCTCGACGGGGGTGGCCGTCTGATGGCGGCCACCCTGCTCGACGGCGAGGCGCTTGCGGCCCGCATCCGCACCGAGCTGAGCGAGGAGGTCGCCGCGCTGACGAAGCGGGGCGTCACCCCCGGGCTCGGCACGATCCTCGTCGGCGAGGACGTCCCGAGCGCCCGCTACGTCGCGATGAAGCACGAGGACTGCGCCCAGGTGGGCATCGAGTCCTTCCACGAGCACCTCCCGGCCGACGTGTCCCAGGCAGATCTCGAGGCGGTGGTGGCTCGGTTCAACGCCGACCCGGCCATCGACGCCTACCTCGTCCAGCTGCCCCTGCCGCGCCACCTCGACGAGGAACGCGTGCTGCTCGCGGTCGACCCCGACAAGGACGTGGACGGCCTGCACCCGGTGAATCTCGGTCGGCTCGTGATGGGGGCACCGGGTCCCCTCCCGTGCACGCCCGCCGGGATCGTCGAGCTGCTGGCCGCGTACGGCGTCGAGGTCGAAGGCCGCCACGCCGTCGTGATCGGGCGCGGGCTCACGATCGGGCGCCCCCTCGCGCTGCTGCTGGCGCTGCGGCGGCCCCACTGCAACGCAGCGGTGACGGTCGTGCACACCGGCGTCGGCGATCTGGCCAGCTACGTGCGCCAGGGCGACGTGGTCGTGGCCGCGGCCGGCGCCGCCGGGCTGGTGACGGCCGACATGATCAAGCCCGGCGCGGCCGTCGTCGGCGCCGGCGTCTCGTGGGCGGGCCGCAAGCTCCTCTCCGACGTCGACGACTCCGTCGCCGAGGTGGCCGGGTTCATCACGCCGCGCATCGGCGGGGTCGGTCCCATGACGAGGGCGATGCTCCTCAAGAACGCGGTCGCCGCGGCCACGCGCCGCGCCGACGGACCGGGCAGCTGACCGGCGCGCTCCCGCCGTCGGGTGGCGCCGCGCCGCTCAGTCGACCGAGAGCACGCGCAGCGCCTCGACCGCAACCTGGGCGAGGAGACGCTGTGAGGGGTCGGCCAGGGCGAGCCCTGTGATCGCCTCGATGCGCCGGATGCGGTAGCTGACGGTGTTCACGTGCAGGTGCATCACCCCGGCGGTCCGGCGCAGGTGCTCGTTGGCCTGCAGGTAGGTCGCGAGGGTCGGCGCGAGCGAGGAGCGGTGCTCGCGGTCGTAGGCGAGAAGCGGGCCGAGGACGTCCTGGGCGAAGGTCCGCAGCTCGTCCTGTGGCACGTGGAGCAGGATCCGGTGGATCCCGAGATCGTCGTAGGTGGTGACGCGCCCGGCGACGCCCATGCGCAGCGCCACCGAGAGCGCACGCTGCGCCTGCTCCGCCGCCGCGCCGAGCCCGCTCGGGTCCGGGACCCGCGAGCTCGCGCCGATGGCGAACGCCTGGCCGGGGAAGCGGCGGCCGAGGAACGACGCCAGCTCCTCGCCGGTGCGGGCCAGCGTGGCCGGCGGCTGGTCGTCGCCGGCGGGGTCGAGCGAGGCCACCAGCACCGCGACGTGGTCGGAGCGGGGCACGGCGACGGTGCCCGGGTCGCGGTCGTCGAGGGAACGTGCGAGCACGGCGAGCGGCGACTGCTCCGGGGCCGGCTCACGTTCCCCGGCGCCGACGCTGATCGGAGGCGCCGGGGCGATGGCGATCACCCAGTACGCAGCGTCGGGGACGAGGCCGGCGAGCACGGCGAGCTCGGCCGCCTTCGGCCGCGTCGGTCGCCCGAGCAGGAGCCCCTCCACCAGCTCACGCTTGTAACGTGCCCGCAGCTCGGCGTCGCGGTGCGCCTGGAGCAGGGCGAGGGCGTAGATCGAGGCGGCGTGCTGCACGTTGAGCAGGTCGAGCTCCTCGCCGACGGCGCCGTGGTCGCTCGTCACCGCGAGGAACCCGAGGACGTCGTCGCCCGCCGCGATCGGCGCGAGGACGTACTCGCCGGCGAAGGGCGAACCCGGAAGGCTCGGCAGCCGCAGGGGGAGGCGCTTCACGGCCGCCGTCTCGAACACCTCGCGAAGTCGCGGGTCGTCGAGCTGCCAGGCGGGGAAGCCCGCCCCGGCGTCGGCCGCCGCCTCGGCCATCTCGACCGGCGATCCCGTCCCGGTCCGGGCGAGCTCGCCGAACCCGGCGGAGGCGAGGGGCTCGAGCACCGGGTCGAACACGACGACGCCTTGTCCGAGCGCGGTGGCGAGCGCCTCGGTGACCTCGGCGACACCGGCACCGGCGAGGGCCATCGCCGTCAGGCGGTCGAACAGGGCGATCGCCTGGCGCAGGTGCTGGTTCTGCTTCCACAGGGCGGAGGCGGCGTGGCCGTGCCGGCCGGCCGGCGCGCCGGCCGCAGCAGCGCGTGGCCAGCCGAGCGGGCCGGGCTGGTGCAGCTCGGCTGTCTCGTCGGTCTCCATGCGCCGTCCCCCGTGCCATCGGGCCAGGCCCGGATGCGGTCCGAATTGTACGCGCCACATCTGTGGGTTCGTCACAAACGACCACCCGTAACCCGCGGGGACCCCCCGGGCGCGCCAGGCCGGTCGCGCGGCGCCGTGGCCGGTCCGTCGCCCGGGGCGCTGCTGGTACCATCCGCGCCGGGAGGGTGGCGCATGGCGGACGCCGACGCAGCCGGCAGGGAGGTCGAGCTCCGCCGGCGCCTTGAGCGGGAGGTGCTCGTCTGCGACGGGGCGATGGGCACGATGCTCACCGCTGCCGGCGCGTCCCTCGACCGCTGCCTGCCCGAGCTGAGCCTCTCCCGTCCCGACCTGGTTCGGGCGATCCACCGTGCCTACGTCTCGGCCGGTGCCGACATCATCGAGACGAACACCTTCCTCGCCAACCGGCTGGCGCTCCGCCGCTACGGCCTCGAGCACCAGGTCGAGCGCGTCAACGCCGCCGCGGTCGAGCTGGCGCGGGAGGTGTGTGCCGAGAAGGGCTCGACGGTGCTCGTCGGCGGCTCGATCGGGCCGGCCGTCTCACCGCGGCGGGCCTCCTCGGTCCCCGGCGCCGAGGCCGTCAAGGCCCTGACGGAGCAGGTGGAGGCGCTGGACCGGGCCGGCGTCGACCTGCTGATCTTCGAGACCTTCGGCGATCTGAGCGCCCTCGTCCAGGCCGTTCGCGCCGCGAAGGCAGTCTCCGCTCGCCCGGTGATCGCGCACGTCACGTTCCTCGAGGACGGCCGGACGATCGCCGGCGACCCGCCCGAGGCGGTCGCCGGGGCGCTCGAGGAGCTGGACGTCCTGGCGCTCGGGGCGAACTGCACGCTCGGGCCCCGCGGCCTGCGCTCGGTGGTCGAGCAGCTCGCCCGGGCGACGACGGTGCCGCTCAGCGTGCAGCCGAACGCCGGCCCGCCGACGTTCGTCAACGGGCGCTTCCAGTACGAGCGCAACGAGGAGTACTTCGCGCGCGCCGCGCTCCGTTTCGTCGAGCTCGGGGCGTCCATCGTCGGCGGGTGCTGCGGGACGACGCCGCGCCACATCGAAGCCGTCGCCGCCACGGTCCGCGGGATCCCGCCCGGCCCGCGTGAAGCCGGGCGAGGGCCGACCCTCCTCGGGGACGCGTCGGTGCGGGCGGTCGTGCCGCAGGCGGGCCAGTTCAGGACGAAGCTGCTCGGTGGCGAGTTCGTCGTCGGCTGCGAGCTGCGGCTGCCCGAGGGCTCCGATCCCGACGCCGCCGTCGCCGAGGTCGAACTCGTGCGCGAGGCGGGAGCCGACACGGTGCTCATCGCCTCCACGGCGAGCGCCCGCGTCCACATCAGCCCGGTGACCTTCGGGCTCCTGGTCCGGGAGCGGCTCGGGATGGACGCCATCTTGACGGCCACCACCTGGGACAAGAGCATGCTCGGTTTGCAGGCCGACCTGCTCGGCGCGCACGCCTTCGGTCTGCAGACGGTGCTGTGCAGGACCGGGACGCCGCCGCCCGAGGGGGACTACCCGAACCTGAGCGGGGTCTTCGACGTCACCTCGATCGACCTGATCGAGATGCTCCGCTCCCTGAACGAGGCGAGGGACCACACCGGGACGCGGATCCGCCGGGCGACGTCGTTCCTGATCGGGGCGCGCGTGAACCCGTCGGCGCTCGACCTCGTCGAGGCGGTCACGCGGGCGCGCCAGAAGATCGTTGCCGGCGCCCATTTCCTCGTCACCGAGCCGGTCTTTGACCTTTCCGACCTGCGTCGTTTCACCGACGCGCTCGGCGAGCCGCCGGTACCGATCCTGCTCGGGGTGATGGCGCTGCGCGACTACGAGCATGCTGAGTACCTGAACTACGAGGTCCCCGGCGTGCGCGTCCCCGACGACCTCCTCGGGCGCCTGCGACGTGAGAGCGGGCCACGCGTCGGCCTGCAGATCGCGTCCGAGCTGGTCTGGGCGGCGTCGGGGCTCGTCCAGGGTGTCGTCGTCATGCCGGCGTCGGGCACCGCGCGCGACGGCGCCGAGCTGGTCGACAGCGTGCTCGGTCTCGCCGGGGCGTGGTCGCCGACCCCACCGGCCGCCCGGCCCTCCCCGGGCGCGCCCGGGACAACGGAGGCGCCCGAGGCACGCTGATCCCGCCGCGCTCGGTGCCGTCGGTGCCGCCCGGGCGTGCCAGAGGGTGGTTGTGCGCGGCACACAAGTCACCGGGCGCGAAGATTGGCTGCACGCGGTGATGACACGAGCTTCCCCGGCGGTCGAGACTGGCCGGGGTTGCACCCCGGGCTCGACGCGCGAGCCTGGACCGGCGACGAGGACCTGGAGGATCGATGACCGACACACGCTCTGGACGGCTGCTGCTCACGAGCGAAAGCGTCACGGAGGGGCACCCGGACAAGATCTGCGACCAGATGTCGGACGCGATCCTCGATGCCTGCCTCACGAAGACCCCGAAGGCCCGCGTCGCCTGCGAGACGGCGATCAAGAGCGACGAGGAGCGCCACTGGGTGGCCGTGTTCGGCGAGACCACGCCACGCCTCGAGATCGCCGAGGTCGAGGGGATCGTCCGCAAGACGCTTCGCGACATCGGCTACACCGACGTCGCCTTCGGGACCTCTTGTGACGCGGTCGAGATCGAGGTGCTCCTCTCCGGCCAGTCGGTCGACATCGCCCAGGGCGTCGACCAGGCCCTGGAGGCACGCGAGGGGGACCTCGAGGACGACCTCGACACCGGCGCCGGCGACCAGGGGATGATGTTCGGCTTCGCCTGCAACGAGACCGCCGAGGCGATGCCGATGCCCATCGTGCTCGCCCACCGCCTCACGCGGCGCCTGAGCGAGCTGCGCAAGGCGGGCACGCTGCCCTGGCTGCGTCCCGACGGCAAGAGCCAGGTGAGCGTCGAGTACCACCACGGCGTCCCGGTCCGCGTCGGCGCCATCGTCGTCTCGACCCAGCACGCGCCCGAGATCGAGTCGAAGGAGCTGACCGACGCGGTGATCCAGCAGGTCATCCGGCCGGTGGTCTCGGAGGAGCTGCTCGACGAGGCGACGAAGTACTTCGTGAACCCGACCGGCCGCTTCGTGATCGGCGGCCCGTTCGGCGACGCCGGGCTGACCGGTCGCAAGATCATCGTCGACACCTACGGCGGGCTCGCGCGCCACGGCGGCGGCGCGTTCAGCGGGAAGGACCCGACAAAGGTGGACCGTTCCGGCGCCTACGCGGCGCGCTGGGTCGCCAAGAACGTCGTCGCCGCCGGGCTGGCGGGCCGCTGCGAGGTCCAGATCGCCTACGCGATCGGCGTCGCCCGCCCGGTCAGCATCGCCGTCGAGACGTTCGGGACCGAGACGACCGATCCCGAGTGCATCGCGACAGCCATCGGCGAGGTGTTCGACCTTCGGCCGGCGGCGATCATCGCCAACCTCGGGCTGCGCAGGCCGATGTACCAGCAGACGGCGGCCTACGGCCACTTCGGGCGTACCGACCTCGACCTGCCGTGGGAGAGCACCTCGCGCTCGGCGGACCTGCGCGCGGCCGCGGGCGCCTGAGCACGGCATCGGAACGCGGAAGGGACGGGGGACGATGGTCGATGTCGGGACGCGGGTAGCGAACCAGCCCCTTGCCAGCCAGCGGCCCCCCGTCCCGTTCGCGCCGCGCATCTCCGTGCGCGCCGCCTACGCGTGTCACCGCCTCGTACAGCGGAACCGCTTCTGGCAGGCCGTCGCGAAGGCGATGGAATCGGTCGCGCCCCTCTACCGCGGGTTCACCGGTGCCGAGGAGCGCACCAAGCGGCGGCTCTTCGGCTGTCGGATGTGCGGCCAGTGCGCGCTCCCCGTGACGGGCTACGCCTGCCCGATGACCTGCCCGAAGCAGCTGCGCAACGGGCCGTGCGGGGGGGTGCAGCCCGACGGCGGGTGCGAGGTCTACCCCGACCAGCGCTGCGTGTGGGTCATGGCCTACGAGCGGGCCGAGCAGGGCGGGCACATCGACGACCTCTCGCTGCTCCAGCGGCCGCTCGACCAGCGGCGCTTCGGCGAGAGCTCGTGGGTGAACTTCTGGAGGGGGCGCGACGAGATGCTGGCGGCGCGGCCTGTTGCCGGCGAGCGGGTGGACATCCGCCTCGAGTCGGTGGGCGCGGGCCGACCGTGACCGGTCCACAGGCGCCAGACCGGGACCCGCAGCCGGCGCCCGGGAACATCGCGGACCACCTCGACACGGCGACGCCTCCCCGCAGCCGGCTCGACGCGGCGATCCGCTCGGGCCGCTTCGCGGTGACCGCAGAGGTCGCGCCGCCGCTCGGCGCGGACACCGAGCCGCTCCGGCGGAAGGTGCGTGCGCTGAAGGGCTGGGTCGACGGAGTGAACCTGACCGACAACCCGAGCGCCTACGTCCGCATGTCGAGCTGGGCCGCGAGCACGGTCGTCCTCTCCGAGGGCGTCGACCCGGTGTTCCAGCTCCAGTGCCGGGACCGCAACCGGATCGCGTTGCAGTCCGATCTGATCGGGGCCTCGGCGGTCGGCATCCCGAACGTGCTGCTCCTCACCGGCGACCACCTGCGTTTCGGTGACCATCCCGAGGCGAAGGGCGTGTTCGACCTCGACTCGGTCCAGCTCGTCTGGCTGGCGGCGACGCTACGGGACCGGGGCACGCTCCTGTCCGGTCGGGCGGTGAAGCCGCCGCCGGCGTGGCTGATCGGAGCCGTCGAGAACCCGTTCGCGCCGCCGCTCGGCTTCCGGGCGAAGCGGTTGGCGAAGAAGGTGGCCGCGGGCGCCGACTTCGTGCAGACCCAGTTCGTCTTCGACCTCGTGACATTCGAGTCCTGGATGGCGCAGGTGGTCGACCTCGGCCTCGCCGAGCGCTGCGCGGTGATCGCCGGCGTCGGGCCGATCCGCTCGCTGCGGGCGCTCGAGCACATGCGCAACGACGTCCCCGGCGTCGTCGTCACCGACGACGTGGCGAAGCGGATCTCCTCCCAGCCCGCCTCACGGATTGAAGAGGAGGGCATCGACCTTTGCGCCGAGACGATCGCCCGGCTGCGCGAGGTTCCGGGTGTCTCCGGCGTACACGTCATGGCGTACGCCTTCGAGCAGGCGATCCCGGAGATCCTCACGCGCGCCGGCCTCGAGGCCCACGGACCGGGCGCGGACGCGAGCGACGAGGGGGGCCGCTGATGGTGATCGACGTGCGCCTGCCGGGCGGCAGCGAGCGCGGCGTGACCGAGAGCGTCGCGGCGGTCGCCGCGGTCATGCGGGCGGCGGCCGAGGGCCGGCTCGACCCCACCCGGACGAGGGTCACGGGCGACTGGATCCAGTACCGGAACAACTTCCGCACGCCGGTCGCGGTCCGCCCGATCGTCGACGGGCGGGCGAACGTCGGTCAGGAGCTCGCGGTGGACCTGCGGCGGGTCGACGCCGACGCCTTTGACGCGCAGCTCGCGGCGGAGCTCGCGACGCACGAGGCACAGGACGACCACGCCGTGTACCTCGAGCCGTGGGTGCCGCTGTCGCGTAGCTGTATCTGGCGCTTCAACGCCCTCTACTGGCAGGAGCTCGCCATCTGGGAGGAGGCCGCCGGGCGCGGCTACGCCCAGGCGCTGCCCGGTGGTGAGAGCGGCGGGACCAGCGCGCAGGCCTCCCGGCAGGTCATCGAGGAGCTCTTCGCCATCTGGGACAACCTCGTCGCCCGCCAGTCGCTCCCCGACCAGCTGACCGTGCTCGAGCTCGGCGTCGGCAACGGCGAGCAGGCCAAGGTCTGGCTCGACGAGTTCCAGCGTCTCGACGGCGAACGGGGGAGCGGCTACTACCGGCGCCTGCAGTACCTGATGGGGGACTACTCGACCCACGTGCTCTCGCGGGCCCGGGCGACGGTCGCCGACCACAAGTCGCGCGTGAGCACGCTGGTGCTGGACGCGGCCCGGCCGACCGACACGCTGCGCTTCCTCGAGTCGAAGATCTTCTTCGTCTTCGTCTCGAACGTCTACGACAACCTCCCGACCGACGAGGTCGTCGTGTTGGACGACAACTTCTACCAGGTCGAGACCCGTGCCTATCTGCCCGCCGCCGACGCGGCCCGCATCGCGAAGGGGCTCGGGGTCGAGCCCCGCCAGGTCGGCGAGCTCGCCTCGCGCCTGTTGCGCCTCGCGCCCGGGCTGCTCGCGGAGTCCATGCCGGACATCTTTCCGAGCGAGGGCGCGGCGACGACCTTCTGGCAGGACGCCTGGGCGGTGCTGCGCTTGGCGGAGCGGTACGTGCCGCTCGGGCCGCTCGACCTCTACGAGGTGTTCGAGGGCACGACCGGTGAGGTCTTCGCCCCGCTCGTCGACGGCCACGGCGACGTCCGCTTCCACGTGAGCAACGGGGCGCTGGCGAGCTTCGTCGACACGCTGCCACTGCTGCACCCGCTCGGCGCGCTCACGTGCCACGACCTGTTCGTCACGGACCTCTCCCAGTACCGGTCGGGCTTCAAGGGTCCCGGCAAGTACGACGGGTCCGTCGTGAACTGGGTGAACGGCCCCGTGTTGAAGGCCATCGCCGCGAGACGCGGCTTCCACGTCGAGTTCAGCCCGTTCGCCGAGCAGTCCCGCTCGCCGGTGCTGACCGCGACGGCGCGGGCGCGGGACTGAGCGCGGGCCGGCGAGAGGGAGAGGATCCAGCAGTGGTGAACCACGCACCAGGGCCCACCGGCGACACGAAGGTCGCTTCCGAGTCTCCGCTCCCGGCGCTGTTGCGGACCTCGGTCGTCGGCTCGTACTCCGTGCCCGACTGGCTCGGGCGCTTCAAGACCGACTACCACCGCGGCCGGCTGAGCGCGGCGGGGCTGAACGAGATCCTCGACGTCGCCATCAAAGCGGCGATCGTCGACCAGGTGCACGCGGGCGTCGACATCGTCTCGGACGGCGAGCTCCGTCGTGACAACGACATGGACTACCTGATCGAGCGGATCCCGGGCATCGAGATCGTCGGCGGTCCGAAGCACCACTACTTCGACTACTACGAGTCCGTCGTGCGCGAGCGCCTGCCCGAGGGCGCAGCGGTCGAGGCCGGTGATCTCGCCTCCGACTTCCGCTTCGCGCGCGGCCTCACCGACCGGACCGTGACCGTCTCGCTCGCCGGGCCCTTCTCCCTCGCCAAGCGGATCCGCAATGAGGCCTACGGGAACGAGCGCGAGCTCGTGATGGCGCTCGCACACGTGCTGCACTCCGCGTGCGCCGCGCTGGTCGGCGCCGGCGTGACCCACGTCCAGATCGACGAGCCGTTCCTCGCGGGCTACCCGGAGGCCGCGCACTGCGCCGTGCAGGCGGTCAACGTCATGACCGAGGGCGTGGCCGCGCACTTCGCCCTCCACGTCTGCTATGGCAACCGCTACGCACGCCCGGCCTGGGAGGGCCACTACGACTTCCTCTTCCCGGCGGTGATCGACGCCCACGTCGACGAGCTGGTCCTGGAGTTCGCCCGCAAGGGGCTGGACGACCTCGAGCTGGCCCGCCGCTACCCGAGCAACTTCGAGATCGGCGTCGGCGTGGTGAACGTGAAGAGCAAGGAGGTCGAGCCGGTCGAGGTGATCGAGGCCCGGCTCCGCCAGGCGCTCCAGCTGGTGCCGGCGGAGCGCATCGTCGTCAACCCGGACTGCGGGCTGCGCCATCTCCCGACCGCGGTCGCACGCGCGAAGCTCTCGGCCATGTGCGAGGCGACGGCGAACGTGCGGGCGGAGATCCTTGGGACGAACGGGAGGGGCGAGCGGCGCCGCACCCCGGCGCGGGGGGGCGCGGCCCAGGGCGTGATCGACGGCGCCGCCCGCGCGGCGATCGAGCGCGCCGCGGCCGGCGGCCCGGTCGTCGCGGGCGGCTTCGACGTCGTCGGCGTCGGTAACGCCATCGTGGACATGATCGTCGAGGTCGGTCACGACGTGATCGTCGAGCTCGGCCTGGAGCACGGCGCGATGACGCTCGTCGACGACGACACCTCGGAGCGCATGACGGTCGCCGCCGGCTCGACCCGGGGCATCTCGGGCGGGTCGGCGGCCAACACCGTCGTCGGCGTCGTCGCGCTCGGCGGCTCCGCCGGCTACATCGCGAGTGTCGCCGGCGATCCGGTCGGCGACGTGTTCGTCGACGACCTGCGGGCCGCAGGCGTGCACTTCGCTGCCCCGTCGCGCGCCGCGGACGGGCTCGGGACGGGCCGCTGCCTCGTGCTCGTCACGCCCGACGGCGAGCGGACGATGGGCACCTTCCTCGGGGCCTCGACGCTCCTCCAGCCGGGCCACCTCGACGCGGGGGTGCTCAACAGGGCGAAGGTCGTCTACCTCGAGGGCTACCTCTCCGACGCGCCGGCCGGCTACGACGTGCTGCGAGAGGCGGCGTCGATGGCCCGGGCGGCCGGCGCGGAGGTCGCGCTCACGCTCTCCGACTCGTTCTGCGCGGAGCGCCACCGCGAGCTGTTCCTAGAGCTCGGGGAGCAGGCCGACATCATCTTCGCCAACGAGAGCGAGATGAAGCTCCTGAGCGGGAGCGACGACCTCGATGCGGCGCTCGGCCTGCTCGGCGAGCTCGGTGGCGTGGGTGTCGTCACGCTCGGCGGCCAGGGCTCGGTGGTGGTCGCCGGCGGGGAGCGCATCCCGGTCCCCGCGTGGCCCGTCAGGTCGGTCGTCGACACGACCGGGGCGGGCGACCTGTATGCCGCGGGCTTCCTCTTCGGCTGGACCCACGGCGCCGATCTCGAGGTCTGCGGTACCTTCGGGGCGTTGGCGGCGGGCGAGGTGATCGCCCACCTCGGGGCGCGTCCCGAGCGTCCGCTGAACGAGCTGATGGTGGAGGTCGCCCTCCACGAGAGGCTCGCCGAGCCGCCGGGCGGCCCGCCGCGCCGCCGCGCCGGCGCCGGGCAGGAGCTGGGATCGTGAGGCGCACCCGGGCAGGCGGGAGCGTGAGGACGGGCGCGCCGCGTCTGGCGGCACCGCCGCCGGGACACGGGGACCGCGCGGGCAGGTCGGTCAGGACAGTGGAACGACGACAGGGCGCCGACGGCGCGATGGAGGAAGCAGAGCGATGACGAAGGACGCAGGCGCAGGCGTGCTCACGGCAGAGGACTACCAGGTCGCCGACCTGTCCCTCGCCGCGTTCGGCCGCAAGGAGATCGAGCTCGCCGAGCACGAGATGCCGGGCCTCATGGCGCTGCGTGCCGAGTTCGGTGCGAGCCAGCCGCTCAGCGGGGCGCGGATCACCGGCTCGCTCCACATGACCATCCAGACGGCCGTGCTGATCGAGACGCTCGTCGCCCTCGGCGCGAGGGTCCGGTGGGCCTCGTGCAACGTTTTCTCGACCCAGGACCATGCGGCCGCGGCGGCCGTTGTCGGCCCGCATGGTACGCCCGAGCGGCCCCAGGGCACCCCGGTGTTCGCCTGGAAGGGCGAGACGCTCGAGGAGTACTGGAACTGCACCGAGCTGGCGCTCACCTGGCCCGGTGACGGCGGCCCCAACATGATCCTCGACGACGGGGGCGACGCCACGCTCCTCGTCCATAAGGGCGTCGAGTTCGAGCGTGCCGGCAAGGTGCCTGAGGCGGAGGCGTCCGACTCGGCCGAGTACCGGGTCGTGCTCGATCTGCTCCGCCGCTCGGTCGAGCGGGACGCCCAGAAGTGGACGCGGCTCGCCGCCGAGATCCGCGGCGTCACTGAGGAGACGACGACTGGCGTCCACCGGCTCTACCAGATGCAGGAGGACGAGACCCTCCTCTTCCCCGCGATCAACGTCAACGACTCGGTGACGAAGTCGAAGTTCGACAACAAGTACGGCTGCCGCCACTCGCTGATCGACGGCATCAACCGTGCGACCGACGTCCTCATCGGCGGGAAGGTCGCGGTCGTCTGCGGCTACGGCGACGTCGGCAAGGGCTGCGCGGAGTCGCTGCGCGGCCAGGGCGCGCGGGTGATCGTCACCGAGATCGACCCGATCTGCGCGCTGCAGGCGGCGATGGACGGCTATCAGGTGGCCACGCTCGAGGACGTGCTCGAGACGGCCGACATCTTCGTCACCGCCACGGGCAACAAGGACATCATCACCGCGGAGCACATGTCGCGGATGAAGCACCAGGCGATCGTCGGCAACATCGGCCACTTCGACAACGAGATCGACATGGCGGGACTCGAGACCTGGCCCGGGATCACGCGGGAGAACGTCAAGCCACAGGTCGACGAGTGGCGTTTCGCCGACGGCCACGGAGTCATCATCTTGTCCGAGGGCCGGTTGCTGAACCTCGGGAACGCGACGGGCCACCCGAGCTTCGTCATGTCGAACTCGTTCACGAACCAGACGATGGCCCAGATCGAGATCTTCACCAAGCGCGACGACTACGAGCGGCGTGTCTACGTGCTGCCGAAGCACCTCGACGAGAAGGTGGCGCGGCTGCACCTCGACGCCCTCGGCGTGCGGCTCACGAAGCTCACGCCCGACCAGGCGAGCTACCTCGGCATCCCGCTCGACGGGCCCTACAAGCCGGATCACTACCGGTACTGATCGCGCCCTCGGGCGGTCCGGGACCCGAAGCGGGAGGGGTTGAGCAGAAGGTGGAGGCGGTTGCAGGCCGCGGCGCGCACGGTGAGGTCGTTCTCACCCTGACCTGCCCGGACCAGGTCGGCATCGTCCATGCGGTCTCCGGACTGCTGGCCGGAGGAGACGTCAACATCCTCGAGAGCCAGCAGTTCGCCGATCCGGACACGGGGCGCTTCTTCATGCGCGTGCAGGCCGCGCTGTCCGAGCGCGTCCGGCTGGGCGACCTCCAGACGCAGTTCGCGTCGCTCGCCGAACGCTTCGAGATGTCGTGGGGAATGCACGATCCGGCGGAGCGACCGAGGCTCCTCATCCTCGTGAGCCGGATGGGCCACTGCCTCAACGACCTGCTCTACCGCCACCGCATCGGTGCGCTTCGGGCCGAGATCGTGGCGGTCGCCTCGAACCACCCGGATTTCGAGTCGCTCACCCGCTCGTACGGGATCGCCTTCCACCACCTGCCGGTGACCCCCGAGACCCGGGCGGTCCAAGAGGCCGAGCTTCTGGCGCTCGCCGACGACCTCGGCGTCGAGCTCGTGGTCCTCGCCCGGTACATGCAGATCCTCACCGAGCCGACGGTCGAGCTGCTGGCCGGCAAGGCGATCAACATCCATCACTCCTTCCTCCCGAGCTTCAAAGGGGCGCATCCCTACCATCAGGCGTACCGGCGCGGCGTGAAGCTGATCGGCGCGACCGCGCACTACGTGACGACGGAGCTCGACGAGGGGCCGATCATCGAGCAGGAGGTGGCGCGCGTGGATCACACCCGCAGCCCCGACGAGCTGGTGGCGATCGGGCGAGACATCGAATGCGTCGCCCTCGCCAGGGCCGTCCAGTGGCACCTCGAGCGCCGGGTCATGCTGAACGGCAACAGAACGGTCGTCTTCCGGTGAGACCGCCGCCGCCGTCGAGCTGCGCAGGCGGCCCCGGGGGCCGGGCGTGAGCGCGCTCGGGCTCTCCACCGTCGTTCCCGTGGCCGACCTGCCGGCGGCCGTCGCGACCTGGACGGCGCTGCTCGGCGTCGAGCCGACCTTCGTCGACGGCGACCGCTGGGCGCAGTTCGACGTCGGCGGTGGCCGGCTGGCGCTCTCGGGCGAAGGGGTGCCGGACCTGCCGGGCGTGATGGTGAAGGTGGACGACCTGGAGGACGCCTGCCGACGCGCGCGGGCCGAAGGCCTCGAGGTCGGCGAGATGGCCGAGGGGGCCCACGAGCGTCGGTGCGTCGTCAGGGACCAGCAGGGCTGGCCCGTCGTGCTCTACGCCAAGGTCCCCGGTGAGCCCCTGGGGTCGCGAGGGCTCGGACTGGCCGCCGCGGGCGTGAAGTAGTGTCGTCCGCAAAGGGATGGAGCATCCCGGCATAGCGTCACAGGGGGCGTCCGCCCGCGAAGGGCGGCGCAGGGGGAGCGTAGGAGGAGCACGTGTCCGCACGGAACACTGCGTCCGGGGCCAGCCGCGTCGGCACCCGGTTGCCGGCGCCGGGCCTGGGCTGGCGCCGACGCCGGTGACCCGAGCAGACGGCACCGCTGCGGCGGCCGGAGCCTCCGTCCTCACCCCGCCCGACGTCGTGCGCTCCGCCTACGCCGAGCTCGCCGTCACCGACCTCGACCGCTCCCGGTGGTTCTGGGTCGACCTGCTCGGCTTCGCGGTGACCGCCGAGGAGGACGACGCGCTGTACCTGCGCGGCTA
>DATKQY010000064.1:0-71904 GCA_035532475.1 Acidimicrobiales bacterium
CGACCGAAGGGACCGGCCCTCGATCACCACAGCGTCGACGGCATAGCGAGCACGATCCATGGACACCACCTGAGCAGGTGTCCACGATGTCCTGGGACATGGTGTCCACTATCTGGTGGAACCGGACACCACTCCCTCCGCCAGATCGCCGTCGACGCGCCGCCCCGGAACGGCCGAGGACCATGAGCGCCGGGATGCCCGCCGCTCGCTGACCTCCGCCCGCCCGCCCCGGGGCGGGCGGCGTTGCTTGCGAGCCCCATGTTGTCGGGATCGAGCGGCATGCCGGGGCACATCGCGCTGGGCACCGTCCGCAGTGGCGTTCGACCCGCTGCCGGGGCTTCCTCCGCCGGGCCACGCGACGACGTTCGTGTGTCATCCGCCGTCGTCGCGCCGTGATCGGGCGGTGGTCTCCGGCGGGCGCCTCGGACGGGGGTTCGAGCCGCGGCCGGCCACACGGCACCCTTGGTCGACGGCGCAACCGCCGCGCGGCACGTCGCCGTTCCCCCCTGGCGCCCGCCTGCTCCTCAGACTTCTCACACCCTCCGCTGCTGCGCTGGGTTGACCGGGAGGCAGGGTGTCGACCGGTGTCGCAGGCAACGGCGACAGAAGGAGGATACAAGTGACAAGCAATGTGCGAAAAGTGGTGGCGGCCGCCGTCGCCGGCGGCGGCGTCCTCGGCGTCAGCCTCGGGCTCGGCCTGAGCGCCGCGGGGGCGGCGACGACCGCCCACCAGACCGGGGCGGTACACCACGCCGTCCGCCTGGCGGCGTCGTCGACCACGACCACGCCTTCGTCCAGCTCGACCGCGAACCCGTCCACATCGACGCACAAGTGCCCGAACATGGGCACGTCGTCGGGCACCGGCACCTCGGGCACCGGCACCTCGGGCACCGGCACGTCGGGCACCGGCACGTCGGGCACCGGCACGCCGTCCACCAGCACCACGGCGTACCTCAACTAGCCGTGGTGCCACCAGGCGCCCTCCGCTCCGCGGGTCCCGGCCCGCGGTCGGGGGGCGCCGCCGCGCTCCGGCGCGGCCGGCAGGGGTCGTGTCGACGCGTCCTCAAGCGGAGGAAGGATCGGTCCTCCAGGAGGCGTCGGCGCGGAACCGCGGGCGGAACGCGCTCGAGCGGCCGGGCGTTCCCCGACGCTCCGGGCGGCACCGACCCGGCCCCGCCCGCGGCCGCCGGCGCAGGACAGCGGTCGATGCGCAGGGGCTCAGCCGTGCTGGCGGTCACCACCGCTCGCGGTGCACGACCTCCTCGAACGGGCGCCGGGCCGGCCGGGTGATGGGTGTGAGCGGCCGGTCGGCCGGGTACCCGAGGGCCACGAGGTACGCGCAGAGGTGGTCCTCGGGCACGCCGAGGATCTCCCGGGCGAGGGCCTGGTCGCCGATCGCGGCGTGGGCGCTGCCGACGCCGAGGTCGGTCGCCGCCAGCATCATGCTCATCGTCGCCTGTCCGAGGTCGTAGTGGATCAGGCCGAGATGGCGCTCGTCGTCGGGCAGCGGGGCGACGAGCACGACGGTCGCCGCAGCGGCGGCGATGTGGCCAGCCCCCTGCCACACGTGCGAGAGCCGTGCGAGCTGCCCGCGGTCCGTGCAGACGACGAAGTCCCAAGGCTGGCGGTTGCTCGCCGACGGGGCTCGCCGCCCCGCCTCGAGGATCCGGTCGAGCGCGGCGTCGGGCACCGCCCGGCCCTCGTAGCGGCGGACGTCGCGCCTCGAGACGATCGCGTCCCATGTCTCTATGCGCGCGACGCTACCGCTGCGTAGCGATCGGACGCGTCGCGCCTTGGCAGTCGCGGGGAACGGGATGCCCCGAAGCCGGGGGTGCCGCTCAGCCCTTCGAGCCCGGGCCGGGCCCGGTCGCGACGCCGACGGCGCCGTCGGCGTCCGGCTCCTCACCGGCCCGGTCCCCCTCGTCGCCCCCCCGCTCGTCGCTCTGGCCGGCATAGGCCGGCAGGCGCACGGTGAAGACGGCTCCGCCGCCCGGCGCGGGCGACGCCCGCACCGTCCCGCCGTGCGCCTCCACGATCGAGGCGGCGATGGCGAGGCCGAGCCCAGCGCCGCCGTGGCTGCGGGCACGCGACGGGTCGGCACGGTAGAAGCGCTCGAAGACGCGAGCGGCCTGGTCGGCGCTGAGACCCGGGCCGTCGTCGGCGACCTCGATGACCGCGTCCGCGCCCTCGCGACGGACGCGGACCGTCGCCGTGGTGCCCTCCGGGGTGTGGGAGCGGACGTTGGCCAGGAAGTTGTCGATCACCTGTCGGAGCGCGACGGGGTCTCCGAGCACCTCGACGGCCTCGCTCGCCTCCAGGCGGACGGGCCAGCCCCGTCCCAGCATCCGGGCGGTCTCGACCGCCCCGGCGGCGAGGTCGACGAGCTCGAGCGGCTCACGCGCCGGCGGCCGGCCCTCGTCGAGGCGTGCGAGAAGGAGGAGGTCCTGGACGAGTTGGCCCATCCGCTCGGTCTCGCCCGCGATGCCCGACATGATGCGGCGGCGGTCCTCGTCGGAGAGCTGGTCGGCACGCTCGAGCAGCTGCGCATAGGCAGAGACCGCCGTGACCGGTGTCCGTAGCTCGTGCGAGGCGTCGGCGACGAAACGCCGCATCCGCTCCTCCGAGGCGCGCAGCTGGGCCTCGGTCTCGTCCCGCTCCGCGAAGGCTTGCTCGATCCGTTCGAGCATGACGTTGAGGGCCCGCGCGACGCGACCCACCTCGGTGCGCGCGCTCTCCCCCGGGACGCGATGGGCGAGGTCGCCGCCGGTGATCGCTTCAGCGGTGACCTCGACGCGCCGGAGCGGCGCGAGGCCGAGCCTGACGAGCCACCAGCCGATCACCACCGCGACGAGCAGCGCGCCGCCGGTCACGGCCAGCTCGATGTCGACGAGCTGGCTGAGCGTGCTCTGTGTCGAGTTGAGCGGCTGGGCGAGCACGAGCAGGTCGCCCGAGGTCAGCTCGGAGACCCGCACGCGAAACGCCGGGCCGCCGCTCGTCGTCGAGCCGGTCGTGAAGTACGTCGCCGGCTCATGCTGTGGTCCCATCGGCACAAGCCCGGTGATCGTCTTCGGGAGCGCCGGCGCGTACGTCTTGCCACCGAGCTGGACCGAGGCGCTGCACCGATCACTGCTCACGACCGCGCCGCTCGCGGCGCGCACCTCGACGAACGTCTCGGGGCCGAGGCTCATCGCCGCCTCCTGGCAGAACGCCGTCCCCGTCGGAGGCGCGGCGGACTGCTCTCGAGACGGCGCCGGAGCCTGCGTCGTGCCGGGGGGTGCTCCTCCCCCGTTGCCCGTCCCCGCGCCGCCGAGCTCGGCCTCGACCGGGCGGTGCGCGCTCTCCAGGGACGAGTCGATGTGGTTGTACAGGAAGGTCCGGAGCGCCGTGTAGGTGGCGAAGTCCGCCGCTACGAGCGCGAGCAGGGCGACGGCTGCGACCGCGACGAGCAACCGGGCGCGAAGGGACACCTAGCGCCGCTGTTCGGGCTCGCGCAGCACGTAGCCGACGAGGCGGATCGTGTGGATCAGCGGCGGCCCGAGGGCGTCGAGCTTGCGCCGCAGGTAGCGGACGTAGGTCTCGACGATGTTCTGGTTGCCGCCGAAGTCGTAGTGCCACACGTGGTCGATGATCTGGTCCTTCGAGAGCACCCGCCGTGGGTTCAACAGGAAGATCCTGAGCAGGTTGAACTCGGTCGCGGTGAGCCGCACCGGCGTGCCCGCCCGCCAGACCTCGTGGGTGTCGTCGTCCATCACGACGTCGGCGAACCTGAGCCGGTGGTCCTCCTCGCCGCCCGCCCGTCGCAGCAGCGCCTTGGTCCGGGCGACGACCTCGGCGAGGGAGAACGGCTTCGCCACGTAGTCGTCGCCGCCGACGGCGAGCCCGGCGACGAGGTCGTCGATCTCGCCCTTCGCGGTGAGGAACAGCACCGGCACCTTCACGCCGTCGGCGCGGAGCCGCCTCGTGATCTCCAGCCCGTCGATGTCGGGGAGCATCACGTCGAGCACGACCAGGTCGAATTTGCCGTTCTGGGCGATGGCCAGGGCGGCGTAGCCGGCGGACGCCGTCTCCACCTCGAAGCCTTCGTAGCGGAGCACGGTCGAGACCGCGTCGACGATCGAGGGCTCGTCGTCGACGACGAGGATCCGCTGCTTCGCGTCCGACTGGCTCATCTGCCGGCCCCAACCGTCACGATCGCCTCCGCCGCGGGCCCAGGCGCCGCCGACGGCGTGAGCCGCGGACCCTTCGGCCAGTCCAGCGTACCGGCCGGAGCGCCACGGGAGAGGTGTCGGAGTCTCCGCTCCCGTGGTGGCCTCGGACGCCGGCGGCGTCACCCTCCACCGGCGGACCTAGGCCGCCAACGCCTGGGGGTGCGGGCGGGCCGCGGCGTCGGTGAGCGCGCTCTCGGCGGTTCGGGTGGACGTGTCCAGGTGCGCGTCCCACACCATCGCGACGATGAGTGGCACGACGGCGATCGCGACGGCGATTACCATCAACGGGATGGTGAGTGCGAACAAGATCATTGGTATCCGGAAGTCCTGAGCGGACCGCCGTTCCTTCCCTTCTCGTGAGCTTCGGTGCTTCGGCGCCCCTTGGCGACACCGTGATCTTCGGTGGTCGGTGCGAGCGCCCGATGAAGGTCACCTGAGAGCCAGCGGAGAGATCCGCGGAGACCACGGCTCCCGGTGGCGCCACGACCGGCGCTCGCACAGCGGGCCTCAGCGGCCGTTCGCGGCGCGGTGGGCAGCGGGCGCTGCAGTGCGACGGATCGCGTCGGCGCGCCGCAGCGCAGAACAGGAGCAGTCCGCGATGGGCCGCGGCTCGCCGAAGGAGCTCAGCGGCCCTTCCAGGGCGGGCGGTCGCGCGGCTGCGCCGCGCGACCGCCTTGGCGATGGTCGCCGCGCTCGGGCCTGGTCCCGGCCGCCCGGGTGCCGTTCGCCTCCGGTGTGCGGCACCGCGCCGGCGGAGTGATCGAGCCCAACCAGCACGGTGACGTCCACGGTGTGCGACGCGCCGCCCACGCCTGCACCAGCTCGGACGGCAGGCGGCGCAAGCCCCGGCGGGACGTGGTCGCCGCCTGCATCCGCTGGCCGGACGAGCGCGCAGGTCGAGCGTGCCTGCGGCCGCGCAGCGCCCGTCACTAGGCTCGGCGCACCACAGGCTGGGAGGCAGGAACGACATGGCGGATGTGGCAGGCGACCGGTTCGCGATCCGCGAGCTCGTCGAGAACTGGGCGCTCTGGCGCGACGCCGGTGACTGGGAGCGCTTCGCTACGGTCTGGCACGACGACGGCTGGATGATGGCCACGTGGTTCCAGGGTCCGGCCACCGAGTTCATCCGCGTGAGCCGCGAAGGCTTCGAGCGCGGGGTGCGCATCTTGCACTTCCTCGGCGGCACCTCCGTCGACGTGGCGGGCGAGCGCGCCGTCGCGCAGACGAAGATGACGATCACCCAGCGGGCGCCGATCCACGGGATCGACTGTGACGTGGTGTGCACCGGGCGCTTCTACGACTTCCTGGAGCGCCGCGAGGGGAGGTGGGGCCTCGTCCACCGCCAGCCGATCTACGAGCAGGACCGGCTGAACCCCCTCGACCCCTCGGCGGAGCTGACGCTCGATCAGGGGCTGCTCGGTCGCTTCCCCGTCGGCTACCGCCACCTCGCCTATCTCCAGGCGGGCCTCGGCTTCGCGGTCAAGCCGGACATGCCCGGGCTGACAGGTCCGGAGGTTGAGGCGCTGTATGCCCGGGGAGCCTCCTGGCTGGCCCGCTAGCGCCCGGCCGCGCCGAGGTCGGCCGGCGCGGGCGTCCTTACGTCGGGGATCTCGGCCCCCGGGTCGAGGATCCGCAGCGCGGCCACGACGATCTCGTCGAGCTGCGCCTCGCCCGAGCGGGCGACCTGCAGCAGATCGGCCCGCATCGGCGGCGCCCAGAACGAGCGGATGTGGCCGGCGGTGAGCCCGGCCGCCTCCTCGGCGCCCAGGTGGCGGAAGTTCGCAGCGATCTGGTTCGCCATGCGGACGAGGTCCGCGCTCGACACCTCCGCCGACCTCAGCGCCCGACGAGGACGTCGGTCGCCGCGCCCTCGTGCGAGTCGGCGCCGGCCGCTCCTCCGAGCGGCTCGCGCGTGCGTGCCCGCACCTCGACGGCGGTCACCTTGTACTCCGGGCAGTTCGTCGCCCAGTCGGAGTGCTCGGTGGTCACGACGTTGGCGCCGGACTCGGGGAAGTGGAACGTCGTGTAGACGACACCCTGGGGCATCCGGTCGCTGACCCGGGCACGGAGCGAGGTCTCACCGACCCGGCTCGCCACCGTGACCCAGTTGCCGTCGGTGATGCCCCGCTCCTCGGCGTCGAAGGCGTGGATCTCGAGGACGTCCTCGCCGTGCCAGCGCACGTTCTCGGTCCGGCGCGTCTGCGCGCCGACGTTGTACTGGCTGAGGATGCGCCCGGTGGTGAGGATCAGCGGGAAGCGGCGGTTGGTGCGCTCCTCGGTCGGCACGAAGGGCGTCTCGACGAAGTGGCCCTTGCCACGGACGAACGAGCCGATGTGCATCACCGGCGTGCCGAGCGGCGCCTTTTCGTTGCAGGGCCACTGGACGCTCCCGACCTTGTCGAGGAGGTCGAACGAGACGCCCGAGAACGTCGGCGTCGTGCCGGCGATCTCGTCCATGATCTGCGAGGTGCTGTCGTAGTGCATCGCGTAGCCGAGCGCCGTCGACAGCTCGCAGACGATCTGCCACTCGTGCTTGCCGTTGCGGGGGCGCATCACCGGGCGCACCCGGTTGATCCGCCGCTCGGCGTTGATGAACGTCCCGTCCTTCTCGAGGAACGAGGTGCCGGGGAAGAAGACGTGCGCGAAGGCGGCCGTCTCGTTCAAGAACAGGTCCTGGACGATCAGCAGGTCGAGCGCGGCGAGCGCGGCCTTGACGTGCTTGGTGTTGGGGTCCGACTGGGCGACGTCCTCGCCCTGGACGAACATGCCCCGGAACGTCCCCTCGACGGCGGCGTCGAACATGTTCGGGATCCGAAGGCCCGGCTCGTTGTCGAGCGCCCGCCCCCAGGCGTCCTCGAAGATCGCGCGCACGCCGTCGTCGGAGACGTGGCGGTAGCCGGGGAACTCGTGGGGGAACGAGCCCATGTCGCAGGAGCCCTGGACGTTGTTCTGGCCGCGCAGCGGGTTCACGCCGACGCCCTCGCGTCCGACGTTGCCGGTCGCCATCGCCAGGTTCGCCATCGCCATGACCATCGTCGAGCCCTGGCTGTGCTCGGTGACGCCGAGCCCGTAGTAGATCGCGGCGTTCGGGCCCCCCGCGTAGAGCCGAGCGGCCGCCCGCAGCTCGCCGGCCGGGACGCCGGTGTTCGGCGCCAGGGCCTCCGGGCTGTTCTCGGGCCGGGCGACGAACGCCGCCCACGTGGCGAAGCTGTCGTCCTCGCAGCGCTCGGCGACGTACGCCTCGTCGACGAGGCCCTCCGTGACGACGACGTGCGCGATGGCGTTCATCACCGCGACGTTCGTGCCGGGCTGCAGCTGGAGGTGGTACGAGGCCTCCACGTGCGGCGTGCGGACGAGGTCGATCCGCCGCGGGTCGATCACGACGAGCTTCGCCCCGTTGCGCAGCCGCCGCTTCATCCGCGACGCGAAGACCGGGTGGGCGTCGGTCGGGTTGGCGCCGATGACGACGATGACGTCGGCCTGGTCGACCGAGCGGAAGTCCTGCGTGCCCGCCGAGGTGCCGAACGTCTGCTTCAGGCCGTAGCCGGTCGGCGAGTGGCAGACCCGGGCACAGGTGTCGACGTTGTTGTTCCCGAATGCGGCGCGCACCATCTTCTGGACGACGAAGACCTCCTCGTCGGTGCAGCGCGAGGAGGTGATGCCCCCGATCGCGCCGACGCCGTAGCGCTCCTGGATCGCCTTCAGCCTGGTCGCCGCGTAGGTGATCGCCTCGTCCCAGGAGACCTCCCGCCATTCCTGGTCGATCGACTCGCGGATCATCGGGGAGAGGACCCGGTCCTTGTGGGTCGCGTAGCCCCAGGCGAAGCGGCCCTTCACGCACGAGTGGCCCTCGTTGGCGCCCCCGTCCTTGTAGGGGACCATCCGCACGACCTCGTCGCCGCGCAGCTCGACCTTGAACGAGCAGCCGACGCCGCAGTACGCGCACGTCGTGAGCACGGAGCGGCGCGGGACGCCGAGGGAGATGACCGACTTCTCCTCGAGGGTCGCGGTCGGGCACACCTGCACGCAGGCGCCGCAGGAGACGCACTCGGAGTCGAAGAAGTTCGTCCCGCTCGGCGACACCTTCGAGCCGAAGCCCCGCCCTTCGATGGTGAGGGCGAAGGTGCCCTGGGTCTCCTCGCAGGCACGCACGCAGCGCGAGCAGACGATGCACTTGGCCGGGTCGAACGTGAAGTACGGGTTCGTCTCGTCCTTCGCGGCGTCGAGGTGGTTGTCGCCGGCGTAGCCGTAGCGGACGTCGCGAAGCCCGACCGCCCCGGCCATGTCCTGCAGCTCGCAGTCCCCGTTGGCGGCACACGTCAGGCAGTCGAGCGGGTGGTCGGAGATGTAGAGCTCCATCACGCCTCGGCGCAGCTTCTCGAGGCGCGGGGTCTGGGTCGAGACCCGCATCCCCTCCGCGGCGGGCGTCGTGCACGAGGCAGGCGTGCCCCGCACGCCGTCGATCTCGACGAGGCAGAGCCGGCAGGAGCCGAAGGCCTCCAGGCTGTCGGTCGCGCACAGCTTCGGCACGTCGATGCCGGCGAGCGCGGCGGCGCGCATGACCGAGCTGCCGGCGGGCACCGTGACCGGCATGCCGTCGACCTCGATCGTCACGACCGCGTCCGAGCTGCGGGCCGGGGTCCCGAGGTCGTGCTCCTTGAGCAGCGTCATGGCAGTCGCCTCCGGTTCGCGCACCGTCTCCGCCGGGTCACGCTCGCTGGCCCTGCGGGAGGTGGAAGTCGTCGATGAAGTGGGTGAGGACGCTCCGGACGGGCATCGGCGTGAGACCGCCCATTGCGCACAGCGAGCCGTCGACCATGAGCTCGCACAGGTCCTCCAGGAGCTCGAGGTTAGCCTCGGGGTCCTGACCAGCGATAATCCGGTCGATCACCTCGACGCCACGCACGGCGCCGACGCGGCAGGGCGTGCACTTTCCGCAGGACTCCTCGGCGCAGAACTCCATGGCGAAGCGCGCCTGGCGGGCCATGTCGACCGAGTCGTCGAAGACCACGATGCCGCCGTGGCCGACCATCGCGTTCGCCGCGGCGAAGGCCTCGTAGTCCATCGGGAGGTCGAACGAGGACGTCGGCACGTAGGCGCCGAGGGGTCCGCCGACCTGCGCGGCGCGCACCGGCCGTCCCGAGCGGGTGCCGCCACCGAAGTCGTTGACGAGCTGGCCGAGACTCACCCCGAAGGCGACCTCGACGATCCCGCCGCGTGCGACGTTGCCGGCGAGCTGGAAGACCTGCGTGCCACGCGAGCGCCCCACGCCGAGCTGCTGGTAGGCGCCGGCGCCCTCTGCGATGATCCAGGGGACGGCCGCCAGGGTGAGCACGTTGTTCACCACCGTGGGCCGTCCGAACAGCCCGGCGTGCGCCGGCAGCGGCGGCTTGGCCCGGATGACGCCGCGGCGGCCCTCCAGGCTCTCGAGCATCGCCGTCTCCTCGCCGCAGATGTAGGCGCCGGCGCCCACGCGAAGCGACAGGTCGAAGGCGCTCCCGCTGCCGAGGACGCTCGGCCCGAGCCAGCCCTGCAGGTAGGCGATCTCGATCGCCGTCCGCATCGTCGCGATGGCGTCGGGGTACTCCGAGCGGACGTAGAGGTAGCCCTCGGTCGCCCCGACCGCGAGGGCGGCGATCGCCATCCCCTCGATGACGAGGAACGGGTCCCCCTCCATCAGCATGCGGTCGGCGAACGTGCCGCTGTCGCCCTCGTCGGCGTTGCAGCAGACGAACTTCACGTCGGTGGTCGGTGCAGCGAGCACGGTCGACCACTTCACCCCGGCGGGGAAGCCGGCGCCGCCCCGCCCGCGAAGCCCCGAGTCCGTGACGGCCTCGACGATCGCCGGGGCCTCCATCGAAAGCGCCCGTCTGAGCCCGAGGAGGCCGCCGTGTGCCTCGTAGTCGTCGGGCGAGAGCGGGTCGGTCACCCCGACTCGGGCGAAGGTCAGCCGGGTCTGGCGCGCCAGCCAGGGGATCTCCTCGGTCGGGCCGAGCCGGAGGCGGTGCGGCGCACCCTCGGCAAGCCCGCTGTCGAGGAGCTCGGCGACGTCGCCCGCTGCGACGGGGCCGTACGCGATGCGCCCCGCCGGCGTGTCGACCTCGACGAGGGGCTCGAGCCAGAGCATGCCCCGGGACCCGTTGCGGACGATCGTGACCTCGATGCCGCGCTCCGCGGCGAGCCCGGCGAGCACCACGGCGACCTCGTCGGCACCGACCGAGCGGGCGGAGGCGTCCCGGGGGACGTAGACGGTCGTCGGCGTCATCTCGCGTCCTTGGTCGCGGCGTCGAAGATGGCGTCCAGGCCCTCCTCGCTGAGGCGGCCGACGAGTCGGCCGTCGACGAGCGCGGACGGCCCGAGCGCGCAGTTGCCGAGGCAGAACACCTGCTCCAGGCCGAGCCGGTTGTCCGCCGTGTGCTCGCCGAGCCCGATGCCGAGCCGGTCGCGGGCGTGCCCGACGAGGCGCTCCGCGCCGAGCGCCTGACACGCCTCGGCGCGGCAGAGCCGCACGACCGAGGCGGGCGGCGGCGCGGAGCGGAAGTCACGGTAGAAGGTGGCGACGCCGTGGACCTCGGCGCGGGAGAGGTTCAGGGCCCGGGCGACGATCGGGATCGCCCGCTCGTCGATGTAGCCGAACTCCTCGGCCAGCGCGTGGAGGACCTCGAGCAGCGGCCCGCGCTGGTTGCGGCGCGTCTCGATGAGCGCCTTCACCCGGTCCTCAGAGAAGACCGGAGCGTCCTGATCGAGCTTCGCCACCTCACCTGCCCCCGTTCGGACCAGCGCTGACGAGCATCAACCCTATCCCCTCGGGGCCGGCGTGGCCTCATCGGGCAAGGCGCTGCCGAACGGCGGTATCTGCGGGTTGTGCAGGTATCATCCCCGGATGCCCGCCGCGGTCGGCAAGGTGCGTCCGCCCGCATGACCGCCCGTCGCCGGCGGCCGGCTGGCCCCGGACGCCCTACTCCGCGAGCTCGATCCGCTCGCGGCCGGCGTAGACGGTGCAGCTGTCGCCGCGCAGGAAACCGACGAGCGTCATCCCCGTCTCGCCCGCGAGGCGCGCCGCCAGGCTGGTGGCGGCCGAGACGGCCGCCACCATGGGGACCCCGGCCCGGAGCGCCTTCTGCACGATCTCGAAGGAGAGCCTCCCGCTCACCATGAGGACCACCTCGCCGAGCGGGAGCCTCCCGCCGAGCAAGGCCCAGCCGAGCACCTTGTCGACGGCGTTGTGGCGCCCGACATCCTCGCGGAGCGCCAACACCTCGCCCTCGGCGGTGATGAGCGCGATGCCGTGGAGGCCGCCGGTCGAGTCGAAGGCCCGCTGGCCCGCCCGGAGCAGCTCGGGGAAGGTGCGGAGCACCTCGTAGGGGACCTTCATCCCGTCCGGCAGCGCCGGGTGGCCGCAGCCGCGCACCGCCTCGATGGAGGTGGTGCCGCAGACACCGCAGGCGCTCGAGGTGATGACGTGGCGCTGCAGGCTCGCCGGCGCCGCCGCGACGTTCAGCTCCGCCGTGACCACGTTGTAGCGCTGCTCGGCGTCGAGCTCGGGGTCGAGGCAGTAGGCGATGCGGCGGATGTCCTCCTTGCGCTCGACGACGCCTTCGGCGAGCAGGAAGCCGGCGACGAGCTCGAAGTCGTGGCCGGGGGTGCGCATCGTGATCGACAGCGTGGAGGCGCCGCCTGGACCGGCGAGGCGGATCTCGAGCGGCTCCTCGACGGCGAGGCGGTCGGGACGCCCGACGAGCGCCCCGTTGCGCGGCTCGTAGACCGTGACGGTCGCTGTCGGGACGGGGCCCCCGGTGGCGGGCCGTTTGACGACGCCCTTGCCGCCCTGGCCTCGCGCGCTGCGTGCGGCGGCTCCAGTGCTCTCGCTCACGGCTCGTCCTCGCTCCCGCGCCATCCGATGCCGGCCGGCCTCCGGCGCGGCGGCGACCGGACGCCGGGGCGGCTCGCCAGGAGACGTTACCGGTGCCCGCTCCGCGTGGCGCACGCGCCGCCCGGCCGTCTTCCCGGTGACCGGCCGTGGGCGGCCGGACGGGCGCTCAGTGCTGCCAGACCCGGACGTAGTCGACGCGCATCGTCGCCGGCACCTGCGCGGGGCCGCCGTTCGTCTGGTCCACGGCGAGGTTGAGGATCAGGTACATCGGCGCGGCGGTGACGCCGGAGGTGACCGTCTCGAGCTTCTGGCCGTCGTAGTACCAGGTGACCGAGCCGGGCTCCCAGTCGGCGCCGAAGGTGTGCCAGCCACCGGTGACCGTGCCGTTCGAGCAGCTCCCGCCCTCGCCGGCACCGTCGCCGTTCGGCCCGTGGAAGGTGCCGCAGGGCTTCCCGCCGAGCCCCTCGACGACGTCGATCTCGCCGTCGGTCGGCCAGTTCTGCCCGACGGTCCAGAACGCCGGCCAGTCGGTCGCGGTGCTGCCGGAGCCGGGCAGCCAGATGCGGGCCTCGGCGAAGCCGTAGGTGAAGGAGAACTTCCCGTTCGTGGTGACGATGCCGCTCGCGTACGGCCGCGTCCCGGCGCACGACTCGCTCTTCGCGACCGCCGTCAGATCGAGCTCGCCGTTCGCGACCGCGACCTGCCCCGGGTCGTAGCACTCCTCCTCGGAGCTGTTGACCGGCTGGGTGACGCCGCTGCCGAACCAGCCGGTCGACCACTTGGAGGTGTCGAGCGAGGCCCCCGCGAACTCGTCGTCGAACACGAGGTTCCACGGGCCGGGGGGAGCGCCGACGGGCTGGGCCGTCGCGGCCGACTGCGGCGGCTCGACGACGTCCGACGGCGTCGACGCCGGCGTCGTGCCGGAGGTGGTGCCGGAGGTGGTGCTGCTCGTCGTGGACGTGCCGGTCGCCGGCTTGTTGACGGAGTTCTCCGCCGCCGGCTTCGCCGGGTGCTTCGCGATCCTCGCCGCGGGGCGACGCTTCGGTCGGTGGCGCACGAGGCGCTTGTGGCGGAGGGCGACGTGCCTGTGCCGCACAACGTGCTTGCGGCGCACGACGTGCTTGCGGCGCACGACGTGCTTGCGGCGCGCGGTGGGCTTTCGAGGTGCAGCCTGCTCGTGACGCACGACGTGGCGGCGGTGGACGAGGCGCGCGGGGGTGCGCCGCGAGCTCGCCGGCGCGGCGGTCGCCGTGGCGGCGAAGCCGAGCAGCGGCACGACGGTGACCAGGGCGATCAGGAGGACCAGGAGGTTGCGAGCGGTCCGGCTGATCGGGCGTCTGGCGGGGCGGCTCGCCTGCCGCCGTCCGCGCCCAACCACCTTCTGGTCCACGATCGGTCTCACGACCCGGCGCCGACGCGAGTTGAGCCCGCAGGTGACGCAGGGCGCCGCTTTCGACGGCCGGCGCGTTCGAGCCGCCCGGACCGCGTCCCGGGGGACGCCTCACCGCCCTCCGGGACCCCGCCGAGGCCTCCCTCAGCTGCAGTATGCGGTGGCGGGCGAAAGCAGGTGAGATGCCACGAGACCTCACGTGAGGTCGTGACCGCGCGGGCGGACCCATCGGGGCGCCGGTCGGGTGCGCTGTCGCCGCCCGGTCACCGCGACCGCGACGCGGGCCGGGAGATCATGGTTCGGCGCTGCCGAATACTCCGGCCGGAGCGGCCCGAGCCGGGCCGGTCCGCGCCGGGGCCGGGTGTCGGCTCACGCTGGCGTGCCGCCCCCTGCCGCGGCGTCGCGGCGATGGTCGAGCCAGCGGCGGAAGCCGTCGGCGTTCGAATGGATGCCGTTCAGGGTCTCGACGCGCTCGCGTGCTTCGGGCTCCACCTCCGAGAGGTCACCGGCGAAGCGGGCCGCGAGCGCTTCGGCGATGTCGCGTCCCTCGTGGTAGGCGCGCTCGGCCTCTTCCGCCCAGGTCCGCAACGTCTCCTCGGCGTCGTCGAGGAGCTCGTCGACCGGGACCGGGACGACCCCGTAGTGCGCGAGGGCGATCGCGCCCGGGCGGTACCTGCGGAAGCGCCCGAGCGACGCCACGGCGAGGTCGAGGTCGAAGTCGGGCGGCGGCGTCGCCGGCCGCAGCGTCCCGCCGTCGGGCAGCCGGACCCCGACGGCGTCGCCGGCGAAGAGCAGGCCGCTCCCGGAGTCCTGGAAGCCGAGGTGGTGCTTGGCGTGACCCGGCGAGTCGATCGCCGTGAGGACGCGCCCGCCGCCGAGCTCGAGCCGCTCGCCGTCACCGAGCACCCGGATGCGGTCGGCGGGGGTCGGATCGAGCCGCCCGTACAGGTCGTCGAGGAGGTGGCCGTAGACGCGTCCCGCGGAGGCCACGAGGCGGCTCGGGTCGACGAGGTGGCGGGCGCCGAGCTCGTGGACGTACACGGTGGCGTTCGGGAACGCCCGGGCGACGTCGCCGACCCCGCCCGCGTGGTCGAGGTGGATGTGGGTGACGGCGATCCCGGCGAGCTCACCGGGGCCGACGCCGAGCGCGTCGAGGGCGTCGAGCAGGACGGGGACCGAGCTCTGGCTGCCTGTCTCCACGAGCACCGGCGCGCTCCCGCTGAGGAGGTAGCCGGCGGTCGTGTGCGCCCAGCCGCCGAGCAAGGTGTCGATCTCGATGACGCCCGGAGCGACCTCGGCCGTCATCGAGGGCGGCTCCGGGCGCGTCCTGGCGCGGCGGGCCGGAGCCTCACGAGGACACCTCGACGACCACCTTCACGTCGTCGGGCCGGCGCTCGAGCGCCTCGTGGAACTGCTCGAGCGGGACCCGGCGCGAGATGAGCTTCGCGAGCCAGTCGTGGTCGGCCGCCCCGAGCGCCTTCGCCCCCGCCTCGTAGTGGCGGCGGTTGGCGTTCACCGACCCGAACACGCTCTTGTTGCCGAGCACCGCGGAGCGGGCGACGGCGCCGAGGTCGAGCTCGGTGGTCGTCCCCGTCGGGGAGACGCCCGTCAGGCAGAGCACGCCGCCCGTGCCGAGTGCGGCGAGCGAGTCGGCGACGAGGCTCGGCACGCCGGTGCATTCGACGATGATGTCGGGGTCGGGGCAGGCGTCGGCGAGCTTGCCCGTGTGGTACGCGGCACCGAGCGCCCGGACGAGGTCGGGCTTCGTCCCCTGCTCGACCCGGTCGATCACATGCACCTCGAGCCCCTTTTGCATGCCGAGAAGCGCCGCGAGGATCCCGATCGGCCCGGCGCCGACGACGAGCGCGGTCCGCGGTCGCCAGGTGACGCGGTTGCCGACCTCCTCGGCCTGCTCCCACGCCTTTGCCACGACCGTGGTCGGCTCGAGCAAGACGCCGAGCTCGCCGAGGCCCCGGTCGACGGCGACGAGCGCGTCCGGCTGCACGCGGTACCGCTCGCGCATGAAACCGTCCAGCTCCTTGATGCCGTGCTCGGTGTACTGGCCGTTGCGGCACTCGTCCCACTCGCCCGCGCCGCACGAGTAGCACGGGACCGGGTCGGGCCGGCGGACGATCGCCACGACGAGATCGCCCGTGGCGAAGCCCGATCCGCTCGGCGCGTCCACGACCCGTCCGAGCGACTCGTGGCCGAGCACGAGGCGGTCCCGTCCCGGCGGCGCCCATCCGTAGTCGCCGGAGACGATCTCGATGTCGGTGCCGCAGACGCCGACGGCGATGGTCTCGACGAGGACCGGGCCCTCAGATTCGTCGGGCTCGGGGACGTCCGTCACCTCGGCGGACGACGCGTGCCTGGGTCGGACCGTGATCGCTCGCATCGGGTTGGTTCCTCCTCCGTGGGACGTACGCGTCGCGCCGGGAGCGCTCAGTCGTGGCGAAGCCGGCGCAGCCTCCGCTTGAGGTGGGACGCGTGCGCCCGGCTCCGGTGGCTCGTGTCCACCCGGTGCCCCTTGATGCGGTCCTGGTGCGTCATCCCTTCGGTCCAGGGCTGGGACGCCGAAAGGTTCACCGCCGAGTTGATGAGCGAGATGTGCGAGAACGCCTGGGGGAAGTTGCCGACCAGACGCTTGGCGACCGGGTCGTACTCCTCGGAGAGCAGCCCGAGATCGTTGCGCAACGAGACGAGACGCTCGAACATGGCGACGGCGTCGTCGTGTCGGCCGATCAGCTGCAGGTTGTCGACGAACCAGAACGAGCAGGCGAGAAAGGCGCCCTCTCGTCCTTCCAGCCCGTCGACGTGCCCGGCGTTCTCAGCGTCGTAACGGAGGACGAACCCGTCCTCGGTGAGGTCGCGCTCGATTGCGTTCACCGTGCCGACGACCCTCGGGTCCTTCGGCGGGAGGAAGCCGACGAGCGGGACCATGAGCACGCTTGCGTCGAGCTCACGCGAGCCGTAGTACTGCGTGAAGGTCTGGCGCTCGGCGTCGTAGCCCTTCTCGAGCACCTCGGCGTGGATCTCCGCACGGACCTGGCGCCAGCGATCCACCGGGCCCTCGAGGCCGAACTCCTCGACGTCGCGCACGGCCCGGTCCATCGCCACCCACGCCATGACCTTCGAGTGGGTGAAGTTGCGCCGCGGGCCGCGCACCTCCCAGATGCCGTCGTCGGGCTGGCGCCAGCCGTCCTCGAGGAACTCCAGCAGCGTCTGCTCGAGCGGCCAGGCCGGGCCGGGGTCCATCCCGCCGCGGCGCGACTCGTGCAGCGCCGACATGACCTCCCCGTAGACGTCGAGCTGGAACTGGCCGGCCGCCGCGTTGCCGATCCGGACCGGGCGCGAGCCTTCGTAGCCACCGAGCCATTCGAGCTCGCGCTCGGACAGGTTCCGCTCACCGGCGGGGCCGTACATGATCTGCAGCTTCGACGGCTCCCCTGCCACCGCGCGCAGCAGCCAGTCCCGCCAGGCCACCGCCTCCTCGTAGTAGCCGGCGACCATCAACGCGCTCAGTGTCAAGGTGGCGTCGCGAAGCCAGCAGAAGCGGTAGTCCCAGTTGCGCACGCCGCCGAGCGTCTCGGGCAGCGCCGACGTCGCGGCGGCGACGATGCCGCCGGTGGGCGCGTACGTCAGCGCCTTCAAGGTGATCACCGAGCGCATGATGGCGTCGCGCCACGGACCGTCCGGCGCCACCGCGAGCGACGACCAGTCCTCCCACCACTTGGTGGTGTCGTCGACGCCGTAGTGGCCGTCGAGCGGGCGCGGCGGCTGGAGGTGCGACGGGTACCAGGCGAGGACGAACGGCACCCGCTGCCCCTCGGAGACGACGAACTCGGCGACCGTCGTCATCTCCTCGCCGCGGGCGTGCACCGGCGTCCAAAGCGCGAGGGCGTCAGGCCCGGCGGTCGCCGTGAGCAGGCCGTCGCGCCGGCGCACCCACGGGACGATGTTGCCGTAGCCGAAGCGGATGCTCAGGTCCATCCGCATCTCGACCCGCCCGGAGACGCACTCGACGAGCCGCACCACCTCGGGGGTGTCCTCGCGCACCGGCATGCAGTCCGTGACGCGCACGGTTCCCGACGCCACGCTGAACTCCGTCTCGAGCACGAGCGTGTCGTCGCGGTAGCGACGCCGCGTCGCCATGAGCGGCGGCCCGTGGCCGGGCCGCGGGCTCTCCGCGGGCGCGAGCCTCCAGTAGCCGTTCGACTCGTCCCCGACGAGACGGGCGAAGCAGGCCTCTGAGTCGAAGCGGGGCAGGCACAGCCAGTCGATGGACCCGTCACGCCCGACGATGGCCGCGGTGTGGGTGTCGCCGATGACTCCGTAGTCCTCGATCTGCAATGCCACGGGCCCATCATTGCCGACCCGGTGCGCGCCGTGCCCCCGCGGCCGCCGCGTGCGGCCGCCCGCTGCGTGCGCGTCAGCCCGTGCAGCCGTCGGTGCCGGTGGCGACCGGGTGCGCCTCCGCCCGGTGGAGGCGTTGGACGACGCCCGGCGAGGCCAGCGCGTAGCCGATGTCCGGATTCGAGGCCGAGCGCGAGAAGACCACCCCGATGACCTCGCCGCCCGGCGTGACCAGGGGACCGCCCGAGTTGCCCGGCCGCACGACCGCCTGGAGCGAGTACACGGTGCGGATGGTCAACGCGTTGCCATAGATGTCGCGCCCTTCGGCGTCGAAGCGGGCGAAGATCCCGGCGCGGTCGGAGGTGAAGTTGCCGCCTCCGGGGTAGCCGAGGACGACGGCCGCCGTCCCGCGCTCGACGAAGTTGGGATCGATCCTGAGCGGCGGGACCCCGAGGGCGGGCGTCTGCAGGATCGCGAGGTCAAAGCGCGGGTCGAAGAAGACGGGCACGGCGCGCAGCACCCGGCCGTCGGGCAGGTCGACCGAGATGTCCGAGGTTCCTGCCACGACGTGAGCGTTCGTCACGACGAGGTCCGGGGACGCGACGAAGCCCGAGCCCTCCTGCTCCTGGCCGCAGCCGATCGCGACGACCTTCACCGTCGCCCCGCCCGCCCGCGCGACGGCGCTTTGCAGCTGGGCGGCGGAGGGGAGCGACACCGGGCCGTCGTTCTCCGGGAGGATGTTCACGAGCACCTGGGGGAAGCCGCTCGTCGACAGGTAGCGCTGCACCGCGGCGAAGGCGTCGGGGACGGGCGGCAGCACCGCCTCGACGCCGCGGATGATCCTCGAGTCGGCGATCTGGCGCGAGACGGCGGGGAACGCGCTGTTCACGAGGATCGACGCGAACAGCCAGCAGACGACGAGCGTGCCCGCGATCGCGATGAGCGCCCCGCCCGCCGCGTCGAGCGGGCCGAAGCGGAACTGGCGCAGCACCCGCCAGGCGCGCACGCCGAGCTGACGACCCAGCCCGGCGACGAGCGTCGCCGGGACCATCAAGAGCACCAGCGCGACGAAGGTCTTCAGGAGCTGGCCGTGCACGTGCGGCTCGACGAGGGCGACGAGGACGGCGCCGAACACCAGGCCGAGGAGGAAGCCGCAGAAGGAGACCAGCTGGATCGCCGCGCCGAGCCGCAGACCGCGGGTCGCGGCGAGCACCACGAGCAGGACGACCACAACGTCGAGGACGTCCACCTATCCGGGGTCGCCCCCCCGGTCCCCACCGTCGCCGGGGGCACGGCCGTCGCCGGCGTGCCCGGCGGCGACGGCCGTGCCGGGCCCCTCGGCGGGCGGGGAGCCGATCGGCTCGATGCCGAGGTCGTGGTAGGTGAGGATCGGTGAGTAGCGGATTCCCATCGCGCGAAAGCGCGCCGCGGCGGCGTCCCCCCGGTCGAGGAGGGTGCAGGCCAGCACGACCGTGGCGCCTGCGTCGAGCACGACCTCGAGGGCCTCGAGGATCGACCGGCCCGTCGAGATCGTGTCCTCGAACAGCAGCACCCGCACTCCCGGGCCGACCTCGCCGCCTTCGATCCGCTGGCGCGTCCCGTGCTGCTTCTCCGTCTTTCGGACCGAGAACCACGCCCGGCCCGACAGCAGGGCCACGGCATGGGCGACCGGGTCGGCGCCCATCGTCATCCCCCCGACGACGTCGAAGTCGACACCGAGGGAGGCGGCGTGGGCGATGACGGCCTCGGCGCCGAGGCGGAGGTCGGCGCCGAGCGCCACGCAGCGCCGCAGATCCACGTAGTCGCGGCTCGTCCCGCCCGAGGAGAGCTGGAAGGGCTCGGCACGGCGCGTGTAGCCGCGGTCGAGGACGAGTCCGAGGAGACGGGCGCGCAGCGTGCCGGCATCCGTCGGAGGCGGCACGGGACCGTCGTGCTCGGGCGTGGTCGTTCCGGCCATGGGTCGACGCGAGTGTAGGGCCGGGCGGCGCGCCAGGGGCGGTGCCGCGCCGACGGCCGGCGGTCTAGCGGCGGTCGTTGAAGCGGTAGCCGACGCCGCGGATCGTCACGATGTGCGTCGGCTCGTCCGGGTCCGGCTCGATCCGGGAGCGCAGCCGCCCGACGAGCGTGGCGACGATGCGGGGGTCGCCCTCGTAGTCGAGCCCCCAGACGCGCTCGAGGAGCGCCTCGCGGGTGACGACGCGCCCGGCGTGCACCAGGAGCTCGCGCAGCAGCTGGAACTCCCGCAACGGGAGCTCCACCTCGACGTCGCGGACGAAGACCTCGTGGCGCTCGGGGTCGAGGACCACGTCGCCGACGCGCAGCACGCCGTCGCCGACGGACGGCGAGCGGTACGCCCCCTCGTGGCCGACCGTCGCCTCGGCGGGGACGCGCCGGCGCCGCAGCAGCGCGCCGATGCGCGCGACGAGCTCGCGCATTCGGTACGGCTTCGGAACGTAGTCGTCGGCCCCGACCTCGATGCCGACGACGACGTCGAGCTCCTCGCCGCGCGAGCTCACCATGATGATCGGGGTGTCGACGCCGCGCGAGCGGAGCTCACGGCAGATCTCGATGCCCGAGGTCCCGGGCAGCATCACGTCGAGGAGGATCACGTCCGGGCGGATCCGGTCGTAGGCGTCCACGGCGTCGCGACCGTCGCGCACGGCGGTGACGGCGAGCCCCTCGCGTTCGAGGCCGATCGTGAGCGCGAGGAGGTGCGACTCGTCGTCTTCGACGACGAGGACCCTAGGCCACTCCGACCGCTCGCTCTTCGTCAACGCCATTCGGCCACCTGAGGCTCGCATCCAGGGCGAGGAGCGCCCTCTCCGATGGTGGCGGCAGCCGATGACGCGACTGCGAGGGGACGGTGAACGGCACATGACGGAGGGACGAATTCTCGGGAACGACTTCGCGGCGCGGAATCCCCCGCCCACCGGCTCGCCTCCGGGCCGTACGCGCCGCGCCGCCGGTCGCGTGGCACCGGATCGACTATGAACGCGCGGACGCGTGCCGGCGTCCCGCGCGACTGGAGGAGGGGCGGTGCACGCCGTCGTCAGCATCGGGCTGCTCATTGTCGCCGTCGCCGGCCTGCTCACGCCGCGGCTGCGCCAGGTGCAGTGGCTCGTCCCGGTGGTGCTCGCCGGCGTCGCCGTGGCGGGCGGCATCGCCTCGGCGGCCGTCGCCTGGGACGCCGTCCGACCCCTGCTCGCCCCGCTCGCGTTCGTGCTGCTGGCCGTGCCGATGGCGGTGATGCTCGACCGCTACGGCCTGTTCGAGGAGCTCGCCCAGGTCGTGGCCGGCGGCCGGCGCTACCTCGGGGGCCTGTGGGTACTCGCGGCGCTCGTCACCGCCTTGTTGAACCTCGACGCGGCGGTGGTGCTCCTGTCGCCGCTCTACGTGCGCATCGCCGAGCGCCGGGAGGCGTCGCGGCTCGCGCTCGCGCTCCAGCCCGCCCTGCTCTCCGGGCTCGCCTCCTCGGCGCTGCCGATCTCGAACCTCACGAACCTCATCGCCGTCGGCCGCCTGCACCTGTCGACGTGGGGGTTCGTCGAGCACCTCGGGCTGCCGACGGCGGTGGCGAGCGGGGTCGGCTGGCTCGCGTACCGCGCGAGCCTCGGCCGCATCGTCGCCGCCGAGGCGGCGATCGTCGAGCGCGCGCCCGAGCTCGGCAGGGAGGCGCCGCGCGAGCCGGCGCGGCCCCGGAGCCGCACCATTCTCGTCGGCGGCGTCTTCGTCATCGTGGTCGTCGCCGGCTTCCTCGTGCTCCCGAGCTTCGGGGGAGCGCCGTGGGAGGTCGCCGGGGCGGGCGACCTCGTGCTCGCGGTGCTCACGAGGTCCGTGCCGTGGCGGGTGGCCCCGCTCGACAGCGCGGGCACCGTACTCGGCCTCGGCGTGCTCGCGAGCGCCGCGGCGCGACACTTGCCGGTCGCGCACCTGCTGCACGGCTCGACGCCGCTCGACACGCTCGGGGTGAGCGCGCTCTCGGCGGGCGTGGCCAACGCGGTGAACAACCTCCCTGCGGTGCTCGTGGCACTCCCCGGACTCGGCCACGGGCCGTCGTGGGGCGCTTGGGCGGTGCTGCTCGGCACGAACGTCGGCCCGCTGCTCGTGCCGAGCGGCTCGCTGGCCGTCCTGTTGTGGCTGGCGACGGTGCGCCGGCTCGGCCTGGAGGTGCACGACCGGGACTACCTCCGCCTCGGATGGCGCATCGGCCTCCCCTCGTTCGCGGCCGGGCTGGGCGCGCTCGTGCTCGTCCGCCTCGCGCTCGGGGCGTCGCACTAACCTCGTCGGCGTGGCGGCAGAACCCTCCGGGCGGAGCACGACGGCGCGGCGCCGCACGACTGCCCGCCGCGGGCACCACAACGACCTCGAGCTGCACGCCCCGGACCACACGCACCGGGACCTGCGGGGCGGGGGGCTGCGCGCCGCGGTCTTCGGCGTGAGCGACGGGCTCGTGTCCAACGTCTCGCTCGTCCTCGGCACCGCGGGCGCCCATCCCGGTGCCGGCGTCGTCCGGCTGGCGGGCCTCGCCGGGCTGCTCGGCGGCTCGTTCTCGATGGCCGCCGGCGAGTACATCTCGATGCAGGCCCAGCGCGAGGCATTCGAGCGCGAGCTCGACATCGAGCGTGAGGAGATCCGCCGCCGGCCCGAGAGCGAGCGCCGCGAGCTCGAACGGATCTACGAGCGGCGGGGGATCACCCCTGACGTGGCGTCCCAGCTCGCGGGCGAGCTCATGGCCGACCCGGACATCGCGTTACAGACCCACGCCAGGGAGGAGCTCGGCCTCGACCCGGAAGCCCTCGGATCGCCGGTGCAGGCCGCGCTCGCCTCGTTCGTCTCATTCGCGCTCGGCGCCTTCCTCCCCCTCGTGCCGTTCCTCGGCGGGTCCTCGGACGCGAGGTCGATCATCACCGCCGTCATCATCGCCGGCGTGGCGGCGCTCGCCATCGGCACGGCGCTGTCGTTCGTGACCGCCCGCTCCTGGCGCTTCTCGGCGCTGCGCCAGCTCGCCATCTGCGCGATCGCCGGCGCGGTCACCTACGGCATCGGCTCGGCGATCGGGGTCGCGAGCGGTTGAGGCGCGCCGGGCCCCCACCCTCCTCGCCGACCCGGGGCCGGGTCCGCCCGGGTGCCGTCCGGTGAGCGCATCCGGGGGCCGGACGGTCCACCTCGTGCGCCATGCCCACGCCCTCCCCCGGGGCTCCTGGCCGGGTCCCGACCGCGCCCGGCGGCTGAGCCCGCGCGGCGAGCGCCAGGCCGAGGCGATCGGCGAGCGCCTCGTCGCCGTGGCACCCGCGGCGATCGTCTCCAGCCCCGCGGAGCGGTGCCTGGCGACGGTCGCGCCGCTTGCCGCGCTGACGGGCCTGGCGCTCGAGGAGACCGCGCCCCTCGAGGAGGGCGGCGACCCCGCGGTGGCGCTCGCCGACCTCGTGCGGCGCGCCGAGAAGCTCGCGCCGGGCCAGTCGCTCGTCGCCTGCAGCCACGGCGACGTCATCCACGGGATCCTCGAGGCGCTCGAGCCCGCCGGGGTGGTGGCGACGTCGGCGGCCGGCGTTCCGAAGGCCAGCACCTGGGAGCTCGCGGTTATGGACGGCTGGGTCTGCGGCGCTCGGTTCGTGGCCGCCCCGGCGCCCGGCGGCTCAGGCCTCGATCGGCAGGCCTGAGCAGAGGGCGTTCTGCCAGTCGTCGTCGACGAGGACGACTTCCCTGCCGGCCCGGTGGAGCAGGCTCGCCGCGACCGATGCCCGGTAGCTGCTCGCGCAGTGCGTCCAGACGGTCCCGGCCGGGACCTCGGCCAGGCGCGCGGGCAGGTCGACGACGAAGATGTTCTTCGCGCCGGCGACGTGGCCGGCGCGCCACTCGTCCTCGCGCCGCACGTCGAGCACGACGGGGCGGGGTTCCTCGCGCATCGCCCGCGCCAGCCCGGCGAAGTCGGTGACGGGGTAGGCGGCGACCGGCACACCGCTCGCCCCGGCGAGACGCGCGGTGTCGCCGGCCGCGCCCCCCGCGAGGTGGTCGATACCGATGCGCGCGAGGTCGCGCGCCGCGCGCGCGACCTCCTCGGCCGACGCACCGACGAGAGTGACCGGCTTCCCGCGGGGGATCACCCAGCCGATGTAGGTCGTGAACTGCTCGGAGTGCTCGAAACCGACCGTGCCGGCCAGGTGCGAGCGGGCGAAGGCGCGGCGCGCCCGCAGGTCGACGACCCATTCGCCGGCCTCGATGCGGCGTCGGAGCTCGTCCGGGTCGACGGCCTCGGGCGGGTGGCGGGGGAAGGGGGCCGGACCCTGGCGGTTCGCGGGGGCCATCGCGGCGTAGTAGCGGGGGTAGGCGGTCAGCCCCGTGAGGAGACGGGAGACGAACTCGCCCTCGTCCTCGACGACGAGCGCCAGGTTCCGCGAGCGCTCGTCCTCGATCGTGGCGCTCGCCGACGGCGAGGGCGGGGAGGACGAGCAGAAGCTGCCGAAGCCGTGGGTCGGCAGCACCGCCACGTCGCCCGGGAGCTCGCGGGCTAGCCCGCGCACCGACCGGTACTGGGCACGGGTGAGCTCGTCGGTCAGGGCCTCGGAGACGAGGTCGGTTCGCCCCACGGTCCCGAACAGCATCGAGCCGCCGGTCAGCACGGCGCACGCGACGCCGTCCTCGGCCACGACGTAGGCGAGATGGTTCGGCGTATGGCCCGGCGTCGCGCGCGCCGACACCGTCAGGCGACCGGCGGTGATCTCGTCGCCGGGCGACACCGGGTGGCGGGCGAACGCGACGTCCTCGTCGGCCGCGACGAGGTAGTCGGCGCCGGTCAGGCGCGAGAGCTCGAGGCCGCCCGAGACGTAGTCGTTGTGCATGTGGGTCTCGGCGACGAGCGCGATCTCGACGCCCGCCGCCTTTGCCGCCTCGAGCACGCGCTCGACGTCGCGCTGGGGGTCGACGACGACCCCGGTCGAGCCGTCGTGGACGAGGTACGAGCGGTCTCCGAGCTCCGGCGTCGCGATGGTGACGATCGCTGGCACGCGCCCTGACGCTAGTTGCCCCGACGGTCGACGAGGGGTGAAGCGCGCGCGGCGGGCGCGCTAGCTTCGGCCCATGTCGCAGCCCCCCGCCGCCGGACCCGGTCCACTGGTTCTCGTCGGCGGCGGCGAGTGGCGTGCCGGCGCCACCTTCGACGCCGAGATGCTCGAGCGCTCCGGCGGGGAGGTGGTCGTCCTGCCGACCGCCGCCGCCTACGAGCGTCCCGAGCGCGCCGTGGCCACGGCGCGAGAGTGGATCTCCTCGCTCGGCGGACGGGTCCGGGCCTGCATGGTCCTCACGCGGGCCGACGCCGAGGCCGCCGAGGCCGCAGCGGTCGTGCGCGGGGCGCGCTTCGTCTACCTCTCGGGGGGCTCGCCGCTCCACCTCCGCTCGGTGCTGAAGGACTCCGCGGTGCTCCACGCACTCGTCGCCGCATGGCACGGGGGCGCCGTGGTCGCCGGCTCGTCGGCCGGGGCGATGGTGCTCACCGACCCGATGGTCGACCCCCGGGGCGGGGCCTTCACCGTCGGCCTCGGACTCGTGCGCAACGTCGCGGTCGTCCCGCACTTCACCGGTGAGCTGACCGCCCAGCTGCGCCGGACCCTCGCGCTCGCCCCGTCTGGTTGCGCGGTCGCCGCGCTCGGCGAGACGACGGCGCTCGTGCGCGAGCCCGACGGCACCTGGCGCCGGGCCGGCTCCGGAGAGGTCTCGGTGTTCGTCGACGCCGAGCCGGACGGCCTCGAGGCGCTCGCCGGCAAGCCCGTCTGGTGATGGCGGGCCGGCTAGTCGGCCTCGGTGATCGTGACGGATTCGATGAGGACTCGCTCCGCGGGCCGGCCGGAGCCGCTGCCGGTCTTCTCGATGGCCTCGAGCACGTCGAGACCGGAGACCACCTTGCCGAACAGCGAGTAGAGCGGCGGCAGCTGGGTCCCCTGCGGCCCGCTGATGATGAAGAACTGGCTCCCGTTCGTGTCCGGCCCGGCGTTCGCCATCGCGAGCGAGCCGATCTCGTAGCGCCCGGGCGGCGGGAGCTCGTCCTCGAAGCGGTAGCCGGGGCTGCCCGCGCCGCTGCCGGTCGGGTCGCCGCCCTGGACGACGAAGCCGGGGATGATGCGGTGGAAGGCCACGTCGTCGAAGTAGTGGTAGCGGGCCAGGAAGACGAAGTTGTTCGCGGTGCGCGGGGCTCCGATCGCGTCGAGGGCGAGGGTCATGGAGCCCTTGGTCGTGCGCATCTCGGCGGTGTAGCGCTTCGACAGGTCGATGCACATGGGCGGGACCTCGTCGAAGTGCTGCGTCTTCGCCGCTGAACCGTCGGCGGGGGGGCACTCGATCGGCATGGTTCGCTCCGTTTCTCCTCGATCCGGCGGGTGCCTGCGGGCACCGGGCCAGGGTGGCTCGGCTGACGGGTCGCTCAGCCGACCTTGGTGATCGTGACCTTCACGATGTGGTGGAGGACCTTCGGCGTGCCACCCGAGCTCCCGTCCGCGCCGATCTTCTCGACGACCGCCGTGCCTGAGGTCACCGTGCCGAACAGCGTGTAGTTGGGCTCGGCGTCGAGCTGGGTCTGGCCGCCGGGGAGGATGACGAAGAACTGGCTGCCGTTCGTCGAGGGCCCGGAGGAGTTGGCCATCGCCAACCCGAAGACCGGGTAGCAGTCGTGCTTGGCGGTACAGGTCTTCGGCGGCGTGTTGCCGGTGAACGTATAGCCGGGACCACCGCTGCCCGATCCGTCCGGGCTGCCGCCCTGGACGACGAAGCCGGGGATCACCCGGTGGAAGGGCGTGCCGTCGAAGAAGTGGTACCGGGCGAGGAACACGAAGCTGTTCACCGCGGCAGGCGAGGAGGCCGCCGGCATCCGCGCGACGAAGGTGCCGACGTCGGTCGTGAACGTGGCGTCGTAGATGCCCGTCGCCGAGATGCACGTCGGCGGAGCCTTGGTGAAGTGGGTGACGCGTTTAGCGGCGCCGGCGGCCGTGGTCGGCGGGCAGGTGACCGCCGGCTTGGTCGCGACGGGCTTCTTCGGCGTCTTGCCGGTGAGCAGGACGACGACCCCGACGACGACCCCGACGACGACGAGCGCGCCGGCCACCCGCCGCAGCGTCCGGTTCCGCTGCGCGCGCTTTTGCTGCTCGGCGAGCTTCAGCTCGCGCATCGCCCGCTGGCGGGCTCGTTTGTCGCTCGGCACGGACGGACAAGCTAGCCGCGACCGCAAGGTAGGTTGTGGCCCGTGGCCCTCACCGTCCAGAAATTCGGCGGTACCTCGGTGGCCGACGCCGAGCGGATCCGAGCCGTCGCAGATCACGTCGCCCGGACGCGCCGCGCCGGCGACGACGTGGTGGTGGTCGTGAGCGCGATGGGCAAGTCGACCGACGACCTGTTGCGCCTGGCCGACGACGTGAGCTCGACCCAGCCCGGGCGCGAGCTCGACATGCTGCTCACCGCGGGCGAGCGCATCTCGATGGCCCTCGTCTGCATGGCGCTCGCCGAGCTCGGCGTCCCGGCCTCGTCGTTCACCGGGAGCCAGGCTGGGATCATCACCGACACGACGCACACGAAGGCGAAGATCCTGCAGGTCCGTGGGGACCGGCTGCGCCAGGCGCTCGCCGACGGCGCCGTTCCCGTCGTCGCCGGCTTCCAGGGCGTCTCGAGCGAGCGCGACGTGACGACGCTCGGGCGCGGCGGGTCGGACGTCTCGGCCGTCGCGCTCGCAGCGGCGCTCGGGGCCGACCGCTGCGAGATCTACACCGACGTGTCCGGCGTGTTCACCGCCGACCCACGCATCGTGCCGAGCGCGCGCAAGCTGCCCCGGATCTCCTTCGAGGAGATGCTGGAGATCTCCGCGACCGGCGGGCGCGTGCTGATGCTGCGCTCGGTCGAGTTCGCCCGCAACCACCACGTCCCGCTGCACGTCCGCTCGAGCTTCACGTGGGAGCCGGGAACGATCGTCACCGAGGAGGACCCGACCATGGAGCAGCCGATCGTCTCTGCCGTGACGAGCGACACCTCCGCGGCCAAGCTCACCTTGACGGGCGTCCCCGACCGGCCCGGCATCGCCGCTTCGCTGTTCCGCGCGCTCGCCGACCACTCGGTGAACGTCGACATGATCGTCCAGAACACCTCCCATCACGGGACGACCGACATCTCCTTCACCGTGCCGCGCACGGAGCTGCGCATCGCCACGTCGGTGGCGGAGGAGCTCTGCCCCCAGATCGGCGCGGTCTCGCTGCTGGTGGACGAGGCGGTCGCCCAGGTGTCCCTCGTCGGCGCGGGGATGAAGACCCACCCCGGCGTGACGGCGACGATGTTCGAGACGCTGGCGAAGGAGCAGATCAACATCCAGATGATCTCCACCTCGCCGATCCGCATCTCCTGCATGGTCGAGTCCGGTGCCGAGGAGCGGGCCGTCCAGGCGCTGCACGAGGCGTTCGGCCTCGCCGGCTGAGCCCTGGCCCGCGCGGGGTCCGGTCCCGGACCGGAAGGCCGCATCGCTAACCTGTTGACCGTGCGAGTCGGGATCTTCGGGGCGACGGGGCAGGTCGGAGGCGTGATGCGCAGCATCCTCGCCGAGCGCGGCTATCCCGTCGAGGAGATGCGCTACTTCGCCTCGGCGCGCTCGGCCGGGGCCCGGGTGGTCTGGGGCGGCCGCGAGGTCGAGGTGGAGGACGCCGAGCGCGCCGACTTCGCCGGCCTCGACGTGGCGCTGTTCTCCTGCGGGAAGGCCGCCTCGATCGCGCTCGCGCCCCGCGTCGCCGCCGCCGGGGCGGTGGTGATCGACAACTCGTCGGCCTGGCGCATGGACCCGGAGGTTCCCCTCGTCGTCTCGGAGGTGAACGCGGACGCGCTCGCCTCGATCCCGAAGGGGATCGTGGCCAACCCGAATTGCACGACGATGGTGGCGATGCCGGTGCTGAAGCCGCTGCACGACGCCGCGGGACTGCGGCGAGTTCTAGTCGCCACCTACCAGGCGGTCTCGGGCGCGGGCGTCGCGGGCGTGGCCGAGCTCGACGAGCAGGTGCGCAAGGTGGCCGAGGGTGCCTCGGCCCTCACCTTCGACGGCGCGGCCGTCGAGCTGGCGGTGCCGTCGAAGTTCGTGGCGCCGATCGCCTTCAACGTTGTTCCGCTCGCGGGCAACCTCGTCGACGACGGGTCGGGCGAGACCGACGAGGAGCAGAAGTGGCGGAACGAGAGCCGGAAGATCCTCGGGCTCCCCCGCCTGCTCGTCGACTGCACCTGCGTCCGGGTGCCGGTCTTCACCGGGCACTCGCTGGCGCTGCACCTCGAGTTCGAGCGGCCGCTGCCCCCCGAGGAGGCGAGGCGCCTCCTCGAGGGCGCGCCGGGCGTCTCGCTCGTCGACGTGCCGTCGCCGCTCGCGGCCGCCGGCAAGGACCCGTCGCTCGTCGGCCGGATCCGCAGGGACGCCACCGTCGAGCACGGCCTCGCGATGTTCGTCGTCGGCGACAACCTGCGCAAGGGCGCCGCGTTGAACGCCGTCCAGATCGCCGAGGCGCTCCGGGCTCGCAACTGAGGCGAGCGCGCTCCGACCGCCCCGCGGTCGGCCACGCCGAACACCGGGCGGTGCCAGGCGGTGCCCCGGGTCGGGGCGAGCGGCGGCACGCGGCCCGCGTCCCACGGGAGGCGCCCGCCCTGGCCACACGCCCGGCGCGTCGCGCGGCGCCGGTCGGGTATTGCGGGGCGCGTCACGCGATCGACATCACCGTGTCACTTGCCGCCCCGACGTAGGGCTTCCTAGCATCCTGCGGTCGACCGTTCGAGGCGTGCTCACGGTCGTCTCGACCGCCGGAGGGGGGAGATGTCGCGTACCGACGCGCTGGCGCGGCGCGCCCGGATGGCCGGTCGCCATCCCCGGCCGCCGGCCGCCAGCGCCGCGGCGGTGCTGGCGGCTGCCCTCGGCGCGCTTTCGCTGCTGCCGGGCGCGCCCGCCGCCGCCTCGACGCGCTCCGCCCGCCCGGCCGGGGCCTCCGGACGCCCCCTCGCCACCTCGGCCGCCTGGTGCTCGACGCACGGGTCGGGGCTCGGCGGCTGGACGGGGACGAGCCCGAACCTGCCGATCTGCGGCCCCGGCCCCGACTACGGCGGGACCTGGCAGTACGTCGACCTGCCCGGTCCGGGCGGTGCGCCGGCCGGCTTCTACAACGCCACGCCGGGTTTCCAGTGTGTCGAGCTCGCCGAGCGCTGGCTCGCCGTCGCCGACGGGTTCGCGCCCCAGCATGCCGAGGGGTCGCTTGTCGCCGCGGTCTACCACGCCGCCTTCCCTCGTTCGACGCTCGTCGTGGACGGCTCGCCGGGCGCGGTCGGCCACCCGCCGGTACGGGGGGACGTGATCAGCTTCTCCCTCGTGCCGTCCTTCGAGGACCCGAGCGACGGCCACGTCGCCATCGTCGTGCGCTCCTCGGTCGACCCGTTCTCGGGCAACGGCTCGGTCCTCGTCGCGCAGCAGAACGTCTCGAGCAGCGACTACCTGATGACCCTGGACGTGGTCGGCTGGCGGCTCGAGGACCCGCAGGAGCCGGGAAACGCCGAGTTCCAGTTCCCCTACGCCGAGTGGCTGCACGTCCTGCCGACCCCCACGGAAGCGGCCCTCGCCCGGCGGCTCCAGCTCGACCAGCTGGCCCGCGAGCGCGCCGACTCGCCAGCCCTGGTCCTGACGGTGCCCGCCTCGATGGCGCGCCGTCCACGCTCGCGCCGGCGGACGGCTGAGCTCGCCGGCGCGCCGGCGAGCGGCGAGGCGCGCCTGGTCGACTTCGTCGCGGCCATGCCCGGTCCCCGGGTGGCGGCCGCCCGGGGGGAGCGGGACCTTCCCGGCGTGGGCCTCGCGCGCACGGCCTCCCGGTCCGGCGGAGGGCCCCAGGGTTTCCCTCCTGTCGCCGCGCTCGGCTGCGCCGTGCTGCTCGTGCTCCTCGCCCGGCGGCGGCTGCTGCCGGGCGGTCGCGGACCCGTCAGCTCCCGCTGAGGACGGCCTCCAGGCGCTCGGCCTGCCAGCGGCGCTCGGCGACGCCTGCCGCCGCGCCGTCGCGGTCGGCGACCGCCTGGCGGACGCGATCGGCGGCGTCGCGGGCGCAGACGGCCGCGGGCTCGTAGGCCGGGACGTGCTCGGTGCCGAACGCGATCGCGCCCCACGGGGTCGTGATGACCTCGGCCGTCCGCGGCGACCTCTCCTCCCCGGCCTCGTGCTCACCGGCCTCCTCGGCGACGGACTCGCGCGTCGCGACGTAGCGGGGCAACGCGACGTGGCGCAAGGCCTCGACCGCGGCGAGCACGGCCTCCTGGAGCGCCGCGATCGTCGTCCACGCGGGGTCGTCCAACGTGTCGATGTCGGAGTCCTTGTCGGAGAGCGAGGTCTGGAAGGCGACGTCGCCGAGCGTCTCCTGGGTGCGGCGTAGTCGCCGGGCGGCGGCCAGCCGGGCGAGTCGGGCGAGGCCGCCCTCGGCATCGGCCCGCTCGAGGAAGCGCCTGGCCTCCTCGATGACCCCGCCGATCGTCCTGCCGTGGGGGAGGGGCACGGCGACGTTCTCGCCGACGGCGTGCTCGACGCAGTCGAGGGCGAAGGCCGCCGCGCGCTCGGGGTCCCAGTTCGCCTCCGCGAGGAGGCGCGCGGCCCGCACGGCGAGCGTGCCGTCGGCGCCCGCCTCGGCCGCCGAGGCGGGCGCTGTCGCGGCGCCGCCGGCGTCGACCGGCTCGGCGGTGAAGATGCGGTCATTGAGCACGTCGAGGAGGGCGTCACCGCTCCGGAGGATCAGCACCGGCGCCTCGGCGACGGTCGGGCTCACCGGGCCCGTGCCGGTCGCGGCCGGCAGCTGCCAGACGATGTCGCCGACGGTCGTGTGCTCCACCCCGTCCGGTCCGGTCGTGACGTACAGGCGGTCCGTCATCGGGGGCTCCTCCCGGCGGCTGGCGGCCGCCAGTCGTCGGGACATTGCTGTCGGCGGCCGCAGGTGCCGCGGCGGTCCGCGGCGCAGGGTGAGGGTCGCATCGGAGACAGGAGCGTAGCCCGCCCGCCCGCGGCGCCCGATCGTCCGGGCGAGCGGGCAGGGCACGATGGCACCCTCGTGGGCCGCCGGGCGCTCCGGCGACGGGAGCAGGCTCGGCGCGACGGCGATGGAGCACGCGCCATACCCGGTGGTCCCGTGCACGCGCCGTGCACCGGTTCACCGTCTCCTAACAACCTCCTAACCGCGTTGGCCTCGCATCGTCCCGCCGTAGTGCCGAAGGTGGTGGACGCCAGCCCGTCTGGACGGTGGCCGGCACCGATAGGTGCTGCAGCATGGAGGAGGCAGCAAGATGGAGGTCCTCACGGTCGGACGGCGCGGCGCGCTCGGCGCCCGGGCACGCGTGCAGCGACGAGCGGGCAGGCGATCCGTGAAGGTCGTGGCGAGCATGCTCGGCGCCGTCGCGCTCCTCGGCACCGGCGCGCTCGCAGCCGTCGGCACCGCAGGGGCGAGCACCACCGTCGCGCACCACGGCCGGGGTATCGGGGGCGGCTTCGGCGACCTACGCGGCTCGATCGGGGCGGTCGGCACCGGCTCGCTCACCGTCACCGAGCCGAACGGGCTGTCGGTGATCCTCACCACGACGTCGAGCACCACCTACCGCCTCGACGAGACGACCGTCAGCGCCTCCAGCCTCGTCGTCGGCGAGAACGTCGTGGCGCGCCTCGTCCCCGGCTCGACCTCGCCGCCGGTGGCGAGCGAGATCGACGTCGTCCCCGCCCGCGTGGACGGGACCGTGGTGAGCGTGACCGGCACCTCGATCGTCGTCCAGGACGCGCAGGGGTTCTGGCGGACGGTCATGGTCGGCGCCTCGACGACCTACAGCTCCGGCAAGGGCGGTGTGCCCGGCGCCGCCGCGACGGTGGCCGAAGTCGTGCCCGGCGTGCGGGTCGACGCGATCGGCACGGTCGACCCCAACCACACCAGCCTCGACGCCACCTCGGTGAGGATCGAGCTCGCCGCCCTCTACGGCACGGTCCAGTCGGTCTCGGGCACGACCGTCACGCTGACGGCGGAGCCGGGCGGCTCGACCGTCTCGGTGACCACCACGTCGTCGACCGTGGTCCGCAACCGTGCGGGCACCGTCGCGCTTTCCACGCTCACCGCCGGCCAGCAGCTCATCGCGCTCGGGAGCGCCACCTCGGCCACGAGCTTCGCAGCGCAGCTCGTCTACGTGGCCTCCCCCCACGACTGGCACTTCGCCGGCCACGAGCCGTTGGGCGGGGGCCGCCACGGGAGGGGCCCCGGCCACCGCTGAACGGGCTCGCGCGGAGCGCGTCCACCTATCATGCGACCGACACCGCGAGAAGCGAGCCGGGAGCAAAGACGTGTGGAATTCCTTCAGCACTGACGGTCGGGCCGGCGTGAGCGCCGAGATCACCACCTACACGGGCGGCAACGGCGATGAGATCCACGCGTACGTCGCCCGGCCGGAGCGTGACGGGCCCGTCCCGGGCATCGTCCTCGTCCACCACATGCCGGGATGGGACGAGTTCTACCAGGAGTTCGCCGAGCGCCTGGCCCGTCACGGCTACGAGGTCATCTGCCCCGACCTCTACTGCCGCTTCGGGCACGGCACGCCCGACGACGTGGCGGCCAAGGTGCGCAGCCAGGGCGGCGTGCACGACGACAGTGTGCTCGCGGACTGTGCCGCCGCGCGCGCCTGGCTGAAGGCGCGCCCGACGTCGAGCGGCAAGGTCGGCATCATCGGGACCTGCTCGGGCGGTCGCCACGCGCTCCTCGTCGCCTCCCGGGCCCCCGGCTTCGACGCCGTGGTCGACTTGTGGGGAGGCGGCGTGGTGATGCCCGCCGACCAGCTGTCGCCGGCGCGGCCGGTGGCGCCGATCGAGTACACGAAGGACCTCGACGTGGCGCTGCTCGGGATCTTCGGCAACGACGACCAGAACCCGACGCCCGCGCAGGTCGACGAGCACGAGGCGGAGCTGGCCAAGCACGGCAAGACCTACGAGTTCCACCGTTACGACGGTGCCGGGCACGGGTTCTTCTACTACCACACCCCCCTGTACCGCCAGGAGCAGGCGATGGACGCCTGGGGCAAGGTCTTCGGGTTCTTCCACCACCAGCTCGGGGGCTGAGGCGTTGCACGCGGGCACGACGAGGAACGGGAGAGGCGCACCATGTGCACGATGATCGCGGTGACGCGGGCGATCAACGGGGCGGGCAAGGGGCCGGACGGATGGTTCCCGCTGACCCAGGCGACGGTCGGCTACGACCACGCGACCCACAGCGCCGACGAGCACGCGCTGCTGCTCGACTTCGTCAACTACGACATCGGGACGGGAGCACGGGTCGCGCTCGAGCTCGACATCACGTCGGGCAAGGCGCTGCTCGAGCAGCTCCGTTCCGCCATCGAGGCGGCGGAGGCGAGCGGGGCCGTGCCGGCCTGAGCCGGTCACCCGCCGCCGCCCGCTCGCCCGGGTGGAGCGCGCGGCTCAGTTGACGACGGTGACGAGCGTCCCGTACGCGAGGTACGGCCAGACCCGCGCCGCGTCGGCGAGTGACAGCTCGATGCAGCCGAGGCTCTGCGGGATGCCGTAGCTCGCCCGGGGGATGTAGTGGACCGCGTCGCCGCCGTTGAAGTAGGCGACGAACTGCACCGGATCGGCGTACTTCGAGCCGCCCGGGTTCGTGCCACGCATGATCTCGTTGCGGTAGCGGGCGAACACGGGGAACGTCCCGTCCGCGGTGGGTGCCTGCGCGATCCCGGTGTTGGCGGGCACGCGGAGCACGACCGCGCCGTCGTGCCAGATCGTGAGCGACTCGGGCTTCGCCTGGTTGCCGAGGGCGTAGTCGTAGCCGCCGGTGTTGTGCCCGCCGCCGCCGATCACGCTGAGGAGATCGTTCCACAGGCCGGGGCCGAGACGGCCGTTCACGTTGAGGCCATGGTCCGCCTGGAACTCCATGACGAGCCCGCGGGTCATGACGTTGTAGACGCCCGGCTGCCACAGGGAGATGAGTTGCGCCGGCCAGCCGTGCTCTAGCCACGTGAAGCTCCCCGCCGGCGGCGCGTACATCGCCTGCAGCTGCGCGCTGACATCGCCGGGCGCGACCGGCGACCCAGTCGGGGTCCACGACAGCGGCGAGTAGTCGAGCAGGGAGAGGAGCTGCTGGAGGCGGAGGATCGAGCCGTCCTCGATCCTGAAGCCGGCCTGCGCCGGCCGGGAGAGCTCGGCCCCGCTCGCCGACCGGACGCCGGCGCCGCCTGCGGGCACCGTGACCGTCACGGCGCTCAGGGGGACGAACGGCTCGGTCGGCGTGAACGTCAAGGTGTCCGCCGCCGTCTGCGTCCAGCTGCCGGGGACGTCCGGCGAGATCGTCGGGGTCGGCGTCCCCGCGGCGAGGGCGGCGGAGAACGTCACCTGGATCGGGCCGGAGCCGGCCACGTTCGCCGTGCCGCCGGCCGGGCTGAACCGCACGACCCGGAGCGCCGCAGCCGGGGCGGTCGTCGTCGTCGTGGTGGTGGTCGTTGTTGTGGTGGTGGTGGTGGTGGTGGTCGAGCCCGCCCGCGCGGCGGGCGGGGCCGCCGTCGTGGAGGCGCCCGATCCGGCCGCCCGGCTCGTGGCGGGCGTCGTCGTGCTCGGCGGCGCGCCGGTCGTGGCACGACGCGCAACGACGAGCGTCACCCCGCCTGCGATCGCGGCAGCGAGGACGACGCCGAGCGCGAGCCGCAGCGGCGTGATCACGATGGTCCAGCGCTGGCGAGATGCCACGAGTCCTCCGTCGGATGGCTCGGGAGCGGCGGCGTCCTTCGGGGCCGACCGCCGGCCGCGCCGCTCGTGGCGGCATCGCCAGGCGCCCCGTGCGGACGACGCTAGCGGTCGCCGGCGCGCCCGAGATCGCGGCCGGCGCCTGGCGCGACGCCCGCGTCAGCTAGCTGTCGGCGCCGACGTCCCCGGTGCCCGGCGCGTGACGAGCGCCACGAGCGTGGGCGGATGCCTCGGACGGGAGCGGTGCCTGGCTCGCGAGGCGACCAGGTGGCGGGCAGGTGGCTGGGGGTGCAGCCAGATCTCCCCGCCGGGGCGGACGCGGCTCGGCGCTCCGAACGCGTCGCGCATCCAGGCCGCGACCTCGGTGGAGCCGATCCGTCCGAGCTCGACGACGATGGCGCTGACGTGGTGCAGCCGGACGAAAGAGCGCAGGTCGAGGACCCGGTGCGGGTCCACCGTGCCCGCCACGAGCCGGCCGTAGACGGCGACCCGGTCGCCGCGCTGGACGCGAAGGAGCGGCGACGCGAGCGGCCCCGGGTCGATGAAGCGCGTCGTCGGGGTCACCGTCACGCCGGTGAGCCCCAGACCCCGCGGGTCGATCACGTAGAACGAGCCGTTGCCGAGGTTCACGTTGTCGACGATGCCGCGCAGTGTCGCGGTCCGGGCCCTGCTCGCGACGGCGCGCGCCGTTTCGACGACGACGAGGCGGGCGACGACCGTCCGGGCCGTCGGCTCGAGGTACGGCAGGCCGGGGATGGCGACGGGCGCCAGCGGGTCGGAGAGCATCGTCTGGACGTCGAGCGGGCTCAGCTCGGCGGCGAGCGCGGTCGCTCCGCCGCCCGCGCCGCGGCGCAGGATGTAGCTACCGAAGATCCTGAAGCGCATGCGGTCGAGGGACTGCCAGAGCATCGCATCGTCGTCGAACGGGGTCGCATACGGATAGGTGAGCACCGCTCCGCCGGTCGGGATCGCCGCCAGTGCGGCTGGTTGCTCCGCCGGGGGCGGCGTGCCCGGCAGTGACCGGTAGGGCCACTTCGGCAAGAGCGCGACGAGCGCGGCCAGGAGGACGAGCGCCCCGACGAGGCGTCCCGCGACGACCGCGCCGGCGAGCACGCGGTCGCGTCGAAGCAGGGTGGTCCGCCCGTGCCGGGCCACGACGCCGTCGTGGAACGCGTCGAGGCCGAGCGCGAGCACCGTCGCCGAGAAGAGCGCGACGTACAGGGAGAGCCGGACGGGCAGCGCGTCCTGCATGAGCGGGAGGTGCGATAGGAGGGCGAAGGGGAGGCGGACGGCGCGCTCTCGGCCGTCGACGACCAGGCGCGGGCCGAGCGAGAGGACGAAGCAGATGACGGCCATCGTCATGGCGAAGCCGATCCAGCGCCTCCGCCAGTAGCGCACGGCGAAGTACGACAGGAGCGCGAGGAGCGGCAACCCGAGGTAGCTGCCGTTCTCGTCGATATCGCCCAGGCCGCCGACGAGGTTGGAGCCGGCCGTCGCCAGCCGGTGCGGGGCGACCAGCAGCGAGGCGGTCGGGAGGATCGGGCCGAGCAGATCGGCGTTGTACACCTCGACCGGTCCCTGCGACGGGCCGACGTAATGCCCGGGCCCGCCCGCCAGCAGCAGCAGCGGGTAGGCGATGCAGGCGAGGAGGACGACGGCGGCGACGCCGAGGCCGCCGAGCGTGTGCACGGCGCGGCGCGGCACGCTGCGCGGCCGGAGGAGGACGAGGAGCAGCCCGGCGATCGCCGCCACGAGCACGGTGGTCCCGAGGATCTCCGCGGAGATGTAGAACTGCGCCACCATCAGCGCCCCGAGCACCAGGCCCCGGCGCACGAACCGCGCGTTCGGGCGGGTCACGAGCTGGTGCAGGGCGTAGAGGATGAGCGGCGGCAGGGGGACGAACGCCAGGTCCACGTGGACCGATCCCTGGCCGATCATGTACGGCGAGAAGCCGTAGAAGAGCCCGCCAGCGAACGCGGCAGGGGCCCACCGGGTCCAACGGCGCAGGACGAAGTACATCGCGAAGGCCGACAGCGGGAACGACAGCCAGCGCAGCAGGTTCTCGCTGGCGACCGGGCTCACCGCCAAGGTGAGCGGTGCGGTGAGCAGACCGAGGAGCGGTATGCCCGTGTTCTGGGCGAGATTGGCGCCGAACGGGACGTTGATCACGTTCGTGAGGAACGGGTTCCGGCCGTGGAGGATCGCGTAGGGCAGCCAGGCGAGGAACCAGACGGTCTGCGTCGGGTCCTCGTTGCCGCCGCACACGCAGGTCCCGATGCGGGAGGAGGACCCGGGCCAGGCGGGATAGTTCGCCAGGAGACCGAGCACGGCATAGACGAGGAACACCGCCGGCGCGTGATGGCGCCGGAGCGGGCCGCGCCACGAGCGCGCCGGGCGGACGGGCACGGTCTCCCCGCTCGCTGCCGCCGGCAGCGCCAGGACCGTGTCGGTCGAGGCGCCGGGCGTGCTCACAAGGCTGGCAGGTTAGTGACCGGGGGCGTCGCCTTCGCAGCGGGTCTCGCCCTGCCGACCCAGCCCCGAGACCGGGCGGGCCTCTCGGGTCCGCTCGATCGGTCCGTCGCCCACCGCGCCGCCAGCGGCGCACGTGCCCGACCGGCGCGCCGCGCGCCGGGCAATCCGTAGGCTGCACCCGATGCCGGGCCGGATCCTCGTCGACGTCTCGCCGCTCCGGGAGAGCCGCGACTTCCGCCTGTTGTTCGAGGGTCAGCTGATCAGCACCGTGGGCGGCCAGCTGACCGTGGTCGCCATCCCCTACCAGGTCTTCGAGCTGACCCGGTCCTCGCTCCAGGTTGGCGCGATCAGCCTCGCGCAGCTCGGCCCCCTGATCGTCGGCGCGCTGGTCGGCGGCTCCGTCGGCGACGCGATCGACCGCCGGAAGCTGCTGCTCGTCACGACCGCCCTGCTCGCGCTCACGAGCGGTGCCCTCGCGCTGAATGCCGTCGTCGCCCGCCCGAGCCTGGTGGTGCTGTACCTCGTGAGCGCCCTCGCCGCCGGGCTGTTGGGCTTCGCGAACACCGCACGGACCGCGTCGGTCCCGGCGCTCGTGGCCCGCCGGCACCTCGCGCCGGCGTACGCGTTCACCCAGATCGTCTTCCAGGTCGGCACCGTGGCGGGCCCGGCGGCCTCCGGCCTGCTGATCAGCGCCATCCACCTGCCTTCCCTCTACGGCATCGACGCCGTCACGTATCTCGTCGCGCTGGTGACGGTCGTCATGATGTCGCCGATCCCGCCGGTCCCCGGAGCCATGCGTCCCGGGCTGGGCTCGATCGCGGAGGGTGTGCGGTACCTGCGGGGCCGCCAGCCCCTGCAGGGCGTCTACCTGATCGACATCAACGCCATGGTCTTCGGCATGCCGAGGGCCCTGTTCCCGGCGCTGGCGCTCGACGTGTTCCACGGCGGGGCGACGACGCTCGGCTACCTCTACGCCGCACCGGGCGTCGGTGCGCTCGTCGGCGCGGCCACCGCGGGCTGGTTGACGGGCATCCGCCACCAGGCCCGGGCGGTGATCGTCGCCGTTGTCGTCTGGGGTGTCGCCATCACCGTGTTCGGGCTCGTGCACACGCTGCTCCTGTCGCTGGCCCTGCTCGCCGTCGCCGGGTGGGCCGACGTCATCTCGGCGGTGCTGCGAAACACGATCCTGCAGACCTCGATCCCCGAGCAGTTCCGCAGCCGGCTGTCGTCGATCCAGATGGCCGTCGTGCAAGGTGGTCCACGCCTCGGCGACCTCGAGTCCGGCGCGGTCGCCACCGCAGCCAGCGTCGACATCTCGATCGTGTCGGGCGGGCTGGCGTGCATCGCCGGGGCGATCGTCCTCTCACTGGTTCTTCCCGGCTTCCGCAAGCTCACGGTCGACGACACCGGCGCGCCCTCGGCTGCGACCGACCAGGTCGACTCCGACTGGGCGACCTGATGGCGAGGGCCCGGGCGCGGCACGCTGGGGCTCCGGTCGGGAATACTGCTCGAAGCCGGGTCGGCGGCGGGCGCCCGCAGATCGCCGCGCCGACCACCGGCGCAGGCATCGGCCGACGGGAGGATCCGTGGCGGACGTGAACGACTGGAACGCTCGGATCATCGAGGAGTTCCATGCGAACGCGGGCGTGCTCGGTGGCCAGTTCGAGGGCGCGCCCGTCCTCCTGCTCCACTCGAAGGGGGCCAGGAGCGGCATCGAGCGGGTGAACCCGATGATGTACCAGCGGCTGGACGACGACTCGGTCGCCGTCTTCGCCTCGAAGGCAGGAGCGCCGACCAACCCCGACTGGTACCACAACCTCGTGGCCAACCCGCGGGCGTCGGTGGAGCTCGGGGTGGAGACCTACCCGGTCGAGGCAGCCGTCGCCACGCCCGAGCAGCGGGAGCCCATCTGGGAGAAGCAGAAGGCCACCTACCCAGGCTTCGCCGACTACGAGCGTCAGACCGCCCGAGTCATCCCGGTCGTCATCCTCCGGCGCGTCTCCTGACCCACTGCCGCCCGCCACGTAACGGGTGTGACCGATCCCGTTCAGGCGCCCGTGGCGACCGGCTGCGCAGCCAGATCCGGCATCGACCACTCGTGACCATGCCGGGCCGAGCGTCAGTCTCGAGAAGCCGACTCGCCGAGTGCCGAGGCAGGCAGTCCTGACCTTGCCCTTCTGGTCGGGAAGGCGGGATTCGAACCCGCGACCTCAGCGTCCCGAACGCTGCGCGCTAACCAAGCTGCGCTACTTCCCGTTGGCCGAACGGTCCGGTTCGCCGTCCTCGCGGACCGGGCTGCCGCCCGCAGCGATCGTAGCCGATGGCGCCTCGACGACCACCTTGGCGATCCGCCGACGGTCCATGCGGGTGACCCGGAACGTCCAGCCGTCGCGCTCCAGGACCTCGCCCTCGGTCGGGATGTGGCCGAGGGCGTCGAGCAGGAAGCCTCCGAGGGTGACGTACTCGCCGTCGGGGATGTCGACGCCGACCTCCTCGCGGACCTCCGGAACGCCGATCGCCCCGTCGACGAGGAAACGCGTGCCGTCCACCCGCAGCACGGCGGGGCTGGTCGTCCGGTCGAACTCGTCGTGCAGGTCACCGACGAGCTCGCTCACGAGGTCCTTGATCGTGAGTACCCCGGCGAAGCCGCCGTACTCGTCGACCACGACGGCGAAGCCCCGGCGGCGTCGACGCATGTCGGCGAGGATCTCGAGGGCCGAACGTGATTCCGGCACGACGTACGGCTCGCGCACGCGATTGGTCACGTCGAGCCCCGCCGGGATCCCACCCTCGGCCGGGCCGGGTGCAGCGTCCGGCGGGCCGCCGTCGGCAGCCAGCCAGGAACGCGCCCCGAGGTGGAACAGGTCCTTCACGAACAGGACGCCGGCGAGGCGGTCGAGATCCCCCTCGTAGACGGGGAAGTGGCTGTGGCCCGAGCGCCGGACCGCTCGGGCGACGTCGGCGAAGCAGACGGGCGCCGGGAGGGCGTCGACGTCGACGCGTGGCGTCATCACCTCGCGGGCCGTCGCCTCGCGAAGCGAGCGGAGGCCGCTCGTGATCAGCAGCTCCTGCTCCGAGGGCGGCGGCGGGGCGGGTTGGTCGGCGCGTCGGCGTAACCGCCTGATCAGGCTCATCGTGTCCGTCCGCCGCTGCCCCCGTCGCTCACCTGCGGGTAACGGGCCGGAGTCGGTCGTCAGCGCGCCGCAGCGGTGAAGGGCCGGAACGACTCGTCATGGAACGTCCCCCCGGCGAGCAGCGCGGTGACGGCCCGGCGCAGGCGTATGGGGTCGAGCGGCTTGACGAGGTAGCCCTCGGCCGCGGCCCGCTTCGCGAGGAACACGTCGGGACGCCGGTCGAGCAGGACGAGCACCGGGACGTGCGGGATCCGGCCACCCGACTCCTCGAGCTTGAGGTCGAGGGCGACGGCGATGCCACCCATGTTCTGGACCTGGCAGTCCGTGATGACGAGATCGGGCGGGTCGTACTCGACCACGTCCCGCACCTGGGCGCCGTCGCGCAGCTCGACGATCTCGTTCTCGCCGTCGTCGACCACGGCGCGGACCTCGTCGATGACGCTCGGAGCGTCGCTAACGATCACCACCATCGTCACGGGGCAACGGTAGCTCCCCGCCGAGCAGGTGGCGAACGACGAGGTGCAGCCCTTCCAGGTCGTGGACGTCGACGGTGAGCGCCGGCACCCGCACGACCGGTGCGGGCGCCACCTTCGTCGCGAGCTCGTCGATGAGGTCGGACTCGCGCCGGGCCAGCGCATCGAGCTCGGCGAGGTTGGCGACCAGCTCGTCCCAGGGCCGTCGGGCGTCGTCGCCTCGCCCGGCGCCGCGTCCCGCCTCGTCGAGGCCGCCCGCCGGGACCACGGGCTCGCCGAAGTACGGCTGGACGCGGTTGACGACGAGCGCGTCGAGATCGTGGTGGGAGGACGCGAGCTTGGCGGCGAGAAAGGTCGCCTCCTCGATGGAGTCCCGCCTCGGGGCGCTCACCAGCACGAAGGCGGTCGCCTGCTCGGCGAGCAGGCGTTCGACCCTGGCGGCGCGCTCGCGAAAGCCGCTCTCCATCCCCTCGAAGGCCTGGAAGAAGGCCACCGTGTCGTCGACGATCTCGCTGCCGGCGACGCGGGCGATGGTGCGAAGCAGCACCTGGGTGGCCACGCTCAGCGCACGAAGGTACGCCTTGCCCGGCGTGAGGAGGAGACGGAAGAGCCGGTTGTCGAGGAAGCCGGTGAGCCGCCGGGGCGCGTCGAGGAAGTCGAGCGCGTTGTGCGTCGGCGGCGTGTCCACGACGACGAGGTCGAAGTCGGCCTCCTCGTGCAGCTCGAAGAGCTTCTCCGTCGCCATGTACTCCTGGGTCCCAGAGAGGGCACCGACGAGGTTGCGGTACAGGCGGTTGCCGAGGATCCGTTCGGCCTGCTCGGCGTCGCGGGCGTTCTGGCGTACCAGGCGATCGAAGGTGCCCTTGGCGTCGAGCATCACCGCGTACAGCTCGCCCGGCCACGGTCCCTCGACGCGGTGCGGCTCGTCGGCGACGCCCACCTCGCCGAGCGCGTCGGCCAGCCGGCGGGCGGGGTCGATCGTGACGACGCACGCCCTTCGTCCCCGCTCGGCGGCGGCGAGCGCGAGCGCCGCGGAGGTCGTCGTCTTGCCGACGCCGCCCGAGCCGCAGCAGACGAGCACCGACCGCTCGTCGACGAGGCTGGCGATCACGTTCACGCCGTCGCTCACGGCAAGTCGGCGATCGACTCGGCCAGCGCGCCCGCCAGGGTGCCGATCTCGCCCGGGCCGATGGAGGCGCTGAACAGGTAGGGCAGGCGCAGCTGCGCCAACGGCAGCTCCCGGCTGAGCCGCTGCAGCTGGATCTGCTGCAGCTCCTGGTGGCTCTCACGAAACGCCGCCGCCGACCGCAGCCGCTCCGCCGTTTCCGGCCCGGGCGCCGGCACCCCCGCCGCGGCGGCCGCAGCCGCCGGGTCGGTGCCGAGGTGGGTGAGCACCGGGTAGCACCCGTTCACGACGACCGGCCCGAGCGCGACGCCGACCTCGTCCTCCAGGCGGAACGCCGTCTCGACGAGCTCGTTCACCGGCGTCTCCTCGGGGATCGTGACGAGGAGCGCCTGGCAACGCGCCGGATCCGTCAGCAGCTCGACGACCTGCTCCGCCTGCGTGCGCAACGGTCCACCGCGGGCAGCATCCACCAGCCCGCCCGAGCTCGTAAGGAAGGTGACGGCATGGCCGGTCGCGGGGGCGTCCAGCAGCACGACGTCGGCCACCTGGGCGCGCTCGAGCTGCTTCAACTTGCCGAGGACGAGGACCTCTTCGACGCCCGGGATCGCGGTCGCGACGACGTCCAGCGCGCCGGAGCTCGCCAGGCGGCGCGAGACGCGGCCGAGACCGTGCTCGACGAGGTACTCGATGAGCGCCGCGTCGGAGGTGAGCACCCTTCCCCGCACCCTTCCAGCCACGCGCTCGGGGCCGCCCCCACCGTCGCCCTGGCCGTCCCCCGGTGCCGTCGCCTCCGTGCCCGCCGTGTCGCCGGCGACAGCTCGCTCGACGGGTCGCGCGCGATTCCCGCCGGGTCGGAGCACGACCTCTTCGTAGCCGAAGGCCTCCTCCACCCCGAACAGGCCGGGCAGCGCGCCGCTGTCGTCGAGGGCCACGACGAGGACGTCGAGCCCCGACCGGGCCGCTGCGAGCGCCAGGGCCGCGGTCACGGTCGTCTTGCCGACGCCACCTTTGCCGACGACGACGACGACGTTGCTCTGCTGGCAGAAACGCTCGACGTCCATCCGGCCGCCGACACTACCGCCGGTGCCCGCCGGTCCAGGCCGGGGCTCCCGCGGAGGGCGGCCTCGGCAAGTTCACCCTTGTCAGAGGGTCGGAGGCGGCGATAGCGTCGTCGTGAAGCGGACGGGGCCGCGTCGGCCGTCCCGGGACGCCGGGCGAGGGCGCGTCGGCGAGGACCGCATGAGGAGGGGGTCGTGGTCGCGAGGCGATCCGACGACGAGTGGCAGGTGAAGGCGGCCTGCCGCGGGCCGCAGGCCGAGGTCTTCTTCCCGCCGGCCCGCGTCGAGCGCAAGGACGAGCGCGTCGACCGTGAGCGCGCGGCCAAGGGGATCTGCGCCACGTGCCCCGTCCGCCGTGCCTGCTTGGACTACGCCATCCGCATCCGCGAGCCGCACGGCATCTGGGGCGGGCTGAACGAGGTCGAGCGCAAGCAGCTGATCGACCGCAGGGCCGGCTGACCCCGTCGGGGTCGCCACCCGCGCTCGACCAGGTCCGCCGACGGTGACGAACGCCGAGCTCGTCCCCGGCCTCGCGGTCGAGGTCCTTCCCGGGTTGCGGCGCCTGCTCGCCCCCAACCCGTCGGCGATGACCGGGCCCGGGACGAACACCTACCTGGTGGGCGCGCCCGATACCGTCGTGGTCGACCCGGGCCCCGACGACCCCGTCCACCTCGACGCCGTCGTCGAGGCGGGAGCGGCCCGGATCCGCTACGTGCTCGTCACCCACACCCATCCCGACCACGCGCCCGGGGCCGCGGCGCTCGCGGCGAGGACGGGGGCCACGCTCCTCGGCTTCGGTGCGCGCGGCGGGTTCGTGCCCGACGGCGAGCTCGCCGACGGGGACATCGTCGCCGTCCCCGGCGCCCGGCTGACGGCGCTGCACACCCCCGGCCACGCACCCGACCACCTCTGCTTCCTCTTCGAGCCGGAGGTGGACACCTCTCCCGACGGCGTCCCGTCGCGGGTGCTGCTCTCGGGGGACCACGTGATGGGCGGCTCGACGGTGGCCATCGCTCCGCCCGACGGCGACATGGCCGCCTACCTCACCAGCCTCCGGCGCCTGCTCCGGCTCGACCCCCCGATCGACGCGATCGCGCCCGGCCACGGCCCGCTCATCGTCGAGGCCCGTGCCGTGCTCGAGGGCTACGTCTCGCACCGCCTGGCGCGCGAGCGCTCGGTGCTCGAGGCGCTCGGACGCCTCGGGCCGGCGAGCCCGGACGAGCTGGTCGACGCGGTCTACGGGCACCTCCTCCCGTCGCTTCGCTGGGCGGCGTCGGCCACGCTCTGGGCGCATCTGCGCAAGCTCGGAGCCGAGGGGCGCGCGGTCGGCGACGACCCGGACGGCCGCGGCGCGAGGTGGCGTCTCGCGGGTTCGTAAGGCTCAGCTGGCGGGGCGGCGCAGCGCCGCTTCGACGCCGCGAAGCAGCCGGGCGCTGCAGCTCGACATCTCGAGCACCGGGGCGACCTCGGTGGCGATCCGCTCGGCGAGGTCGGCGAAGATCCCGGCGAGCGGGCTGGCGGGATCGAGCGCGGGGGGCGCGCCGGCGTCCCCGCCGGCGGCGACGCCCGGGTCGAGCGGGATCGAGCCGACGAGGGGGACGCCGATCTCGGCGGCAAGCCGCTCACCGCCGCCCACGCCGAACAGCGCGTGGCGCGAGCCGTGCTCGCAGGTGAAGCCCGCCATGTTCTCGACGACGCCGGCGACGCGCAGGTTTCCCTTGCGCGCCATGTCGGCCGCGCGCCCGGCGACTTTTTGCGCGGCGAGCGCCGGCGTGGTCACGACGAGCAGCTCCGTCCTCGGCAACATGCGCGCGAGACCCATCTGCACGTCGCCCGTCCCCGGTGGCATGTCGACCAGCAGATAGTCGAGCGCTCCCCAGGCGACGTCTTCGAGGAAGTGCTGGACCGCCCGGTTGAGGACGAGGCCGCGCCACATGATGGCGTCGTCCTCGCCCGAGAGGAAGCCCATCGAGACGACCTTCACGACGCCGTCGCCGACCGGGCGCTCGATCGGGACCATCTTGCCCGCGCGAACGGGGAGGGGACCCTCGACGCCGAGCATGCGCGGGACGGAGAAGCCCCAGATGTCCGCGTCGAGCAACCCAACGGACAGGCCCCGCCGTGCGAGCGCCACCGCCAGGTTGACGGTCACCGAGGACTTGCCGACCCCGCCCTTCCCGGACATCACCGCGAGGACGCGCGCTGTCGGCGGCAGATCTGTCGTGACGGCCCGCTCCTGGGCCTTGCGCCGGGCGCGTTCCATCAACGTGGCGCGTTCCTCGGGCCCCATGACCCCGGTGACCACCTCGACCTCGCGCACACCCGGCACGGCGATGGCGTGACGCTCGACGTCCCGGCGGAGCTGGCCCCTGAGCGGGCAGCCCGCCACCGTGAGCGCGACCTCCACGACCGCGCGGCCGGCCTCGACCGTCGCCGAGCGCACCATCCCGAGCTCCACGATGTCGCCGCCGAGCTCGGGGTCGACCACGCCCCGCAGCGCCTCGAGCAAGGGGCTGTCGGCGGCGGCCGCTCCGCGCGGACCGGGCGCCGCGCCCTGCACGGCGGGGCCGGCCGGTGAGCGGGTAGCCTCACCGTCGGAGCCCCCGGGGGGGCGCGGCATACCGTCGTCGCCCATCGGGCCGATCCTACCGACACGGCCAGTTCCAGCCGGTTGGTACGATGCACCCGGGAGATACCGAGGAGGAACCGCTCGTGAGCATGGCAACCACGTCTGTCCAGATCGGCCGCCGGCCGAGCCCGGTGACGCTGACCGATGCCGCGGTGGCCAAGGTCGCCGAGCTGCTTGCCGAGGAAGAAGGAGGCGAGTCGTTGGCGCTTCGCGTCGCGGTGCGCCCCGGAGGCTGCTCGGGCTACAGCTACGACATGTTCTTCGACTCCGAGATCGCCGAGGACGACGTCCTCCGCTCCTTCGGCGCCGTCAAGGTCGTCATCGACCCGGAGAGCGCGGACCTCATCAAGGGCGCCGAGCTCGACTACCGCGACGGGCTCCAGGGCTCCGGGTTCCACATCACGAACCCGAACGCCACCCGTACCTGCGGCTGCGGCTCGTCCTTCAGCTGAGCGCCGGGGTCTAGATGCCCGGCGGCACAGCTCCTACGCCGCCCGTCGGGCCGTACTCGCCCGTCGTGCGCGCGGGTGATTGGCTCGTCTGCTCCGGCCAGCTCGGGCTCGCGAGCGGCGCGCTCGTCGCCGGCGGGGTCGGCGCGCAGCTGACCCAGGCCGTCGCGAACCTGGAGGCGCTGCTCGCCGGCGAAGGCGCGGGTCTCGCCCAGGTCACGAAGACGACGGTGTTCCTGGCCGACATCGCCGACTTCGCCCAGATGAACGAGGCGTACGTTGCCGCTTTCGCCGGCCACCGCCCGGCACGCTCGGCCGTCGGGGTGTCGGGGCTGCCGATGGGCGCCCTCGTCGAGATCGAGGCGTGGGCGTTCGTCCCGACCGCCCCGTGAGCCACTCGTGACGTGCCCGTGAGCCACTCGTGACGTGGCAGTGAGCCGGCCGCTCCCCGGCCGGCCGCGGCGCCTCCTCGGCCCCGTCGCGCTGGTCGGCGGCGGCCTCCTCGCCGCAGCGTGCGGTGGGGGCTCGAGCGCGATCCCGTCGACGACGAGCTCCACGCTCCCGCCGTTGCCGCCTGCCGTCATCGCCTACGTGACACTCGTCGGGAGCGGGTCGCAGGTGGGCCTCGGCTCGCGGGTGCTACCCGTCAACGTGACGGCCGCACCGGCGAGCACCTCGGCGGCGATCCAGGTCGGTGTGTTCCCCGCCGCGATCGCCATCACCCCCGACCAGAAGACGGCCTACGTGGCGAACTACGGCTCGAACGACGTGACGCCCATCGATCTCGCCACGGGCCGCGCCGGGCGGCCGATCCCGGCGGGCCCCGGTCCGGCCGGCATCGCCATCGCCCCCGACGGCAGGACCGCCTACGTCGCCGACGCGGGGTCCTCGCCGATCGGCGACACGGTCACGCCGATCGACCTCGTGACCGGAAAGGCGCTGCCGGCGATCACCGTCGGCGCCGGCCCCGAGGGGATCGCCATCACCCCCGACGGCAAGTTGGCCTACGTCGCCGACTCCGGTGCCGTCGTCACGGGCCAGAGCGGCGCCATCGGCGCCACCGTCACCCCGATCGACCTCACGACGAAGAAGGCCCTCGCGCCGATCCCGGTCGGCAACGCGCCCGAGTCGGTCGCCGCCAGCCCCGACGGCTCGACCGTCTACGTCGGCAACGCCAACTCCGGCAGTGTCACGCCGATCTCGACCGCGAGCAACACCGCGGGGACACCGATCGCCCTCGACGGCGCGCCGGCCGCGATCGCCTTCGCGCCGAACGGCTCGACCGCCTGGGTCGCGGTCGACACGTCGGTCATCCCCCAGCACGGCGACATCACGCCGATCAACGTCGCCACCGGCGTCGCCGGCGCCCCGGTCCCGGTCGCGAAGGCTCCGGCGGGTATCGCTATCACCTCGGACGGCGGCGTCGCCTGGGTGACCTGCTCGGGAGCGAACGAGCTGGTGTCCGTCGACCTCTCCACTGCGAAGGTCGCCCAGTCGGTCGTCGTCGCCGGGGGGCCCTACGCGATCGCGCTCACCAGCCACGCGCAAGGTGGCGGCTCGACGTCCTCGGCCCGCGGCGCCACCACGACCACGGGCGCCCACAAGAACAAGAGCACCGGTTAGCCGGCGGTCCGAACCCCGGGCGAGGCGCCCGTCTCACGGCCCCGGGGACCGGGACGACGCGACCGACGGGCGCGGCCCCGAGCGCGCTCGTCCTACGGCGCCCACCGGGCCCGGCCGAAGCGGTAGCCGACGCTGCGGACCGTCTCGATCAGGTGGGCGTGCTCCTCGCCGAGCTTGGCGCGAAGCCGCCGGATGTGGACGTCGACGGTCCTCGCGCCGCCGAAGTACTCGTAGCCCCAGACCCGCGAGAGCAGCACCTCGCGCGTGAAGACCTTGCCCGGGTGCGCCGCGAGGAAGCGCAGCAGCTCGTACTCCATGAACGTGAGGTCGAGGGGGCGCCCGGCGCAGACAGCCTGGTAGGTCTCGAGGTTGAGCGCGAGCGGGCCGTAGGCGATCACCTCGTGGTGCTTGCCGCGCCCGGTCCGCCACAGCAGATGGGTCAGGCGCGCCTCGATCTCTGCTGGTGGCGCGCCGGCCAGCACGAAGTCGTCGAAGAGGTCCTCGCGCAACTGGAGGTCCTCCAGCAGCCCGGCGGTGACGACGAGCAGCAGCGGGGCGACCGGGCTCTCGCGCTTGCGCAGCGCCCGGCACAGCCCGAAGCCGGCCTCGGGGTTCTCCGCCGCCGAGACGACTGCTCCGGCCCAGCCGTCCTCGGGCTCGAGGCGTTGCGCGTCGGCGGCGTTGCCCACGGCGCACCAGGGGTAGCCGGCGGTGTCGAGCGCGGCCGTGAGGCTCTCGTCCAGCGGGTCAGGGAAGCAGAGCAGTGGCTCCATCGGAACGCGGGCCGGCCCGGTCAGAGCGCCGGCAGGTAGCGCTCGAGCTCGTACGGGGTCACCTGGCGCGTGTACTCCTCCCACTCCGTGCGCTTGTTGCGGATGAACCATTCGAACACATGCTCGCCGAGCGTCGTCGCGACGAGCTCGGAGCGCTCCATCGCGGCGAGCGCCTCGTCGAGCGTGCGGGGGAGCGGCCGGATCCCGGCGGTGCTGCGCTCCTCCGGCGACATCAGGAACAGGTTCGTGGCCGCTTCGGGCTGGAGCTCGTAGTCGCCCTCGATGCCCCGCAGGCCCGCCGCAAGGATGACGGCGAACGCGAGGTACGGGTTGCACGCCGGGTCGGGGGCGCGGTACTCGACGCGGGTGGACTCGGTCTTGTTGCGCTTCACGATCGGGAGCCGCACGAGCGCGGAGCGGTTGTTGTAGGCCCACGAGACGGTGACGGGCGCCTCGTAGCCGGCGACGAGGCGCTTGTAGGAGTTGACCCACTGGTTCGTCACGGCGGTGATCTCGCTCGCGTGCTCGAGCAGGCCGGCGATGAACTGCTTTGCCACCGCCGACAGCCCGCGCTCGTCGTCGGGGCCGTAGAAGGCATTGGTGCCGTTGGCGAAGAGCGAGAAATGGGTGTGCATGCCCGATCCCTGCACGCCCGAGAGCGGCTTCGGCATGAAGGTCGCGTAGACGCCGCGCTCTTGGGCCACCTCCTTCACGACCAGGCGCACGGTCATGATCGTGTCGGCCATCGTGAGGGCGTCGGTGTAGCGCAGGTCGATCTCGTGCTGGCTCGGGGCGTCCTCGTGCTGGGCGTACTCGACGGGGATCCCCATCTCCTCGAGCGTGAGCACCGTGCGCTTGCGGAGGTCGGTGGCGAGGTCGGCGACGGTGAGCTCGAAGTACGAGCCGCGGTCGAGCGGGCGGGGCACCGGCCCCTCGTCGGCGAAGTAGAAGTACTCGAGCTCGGGCGCGGCGAAGAAGCTGAACCCGAGCTCGTGGGCACGCTCCAGCTGGCGGCGGAGCACGTGGCGGGGGTCGCCCTCGAACGGCGTGCCGTCGAGGTTCGAGATGTCGCAGAACACCCGGGCGACGGTCGAGTCGTTGCCGGTGCGGAAGGGCAGGATCTGGAAGGTCTTCGGGTCGGGGCGGGCGATGACGTCGCTCTCCTGCACACGACTGAAGCCGTCGATCGCCGACCCGTCGAAGGTCATCCCCTCGTCGAGCGCGTTCTCGAGCTCGGCGGGGGTGATGCTGAAGGTCTTCGGGATGCCGAGGACGTCGGTGAACCAGAGCTGTACGAAGCGGACGCCGCGCTCCTCCACGGTTCGAAGCACGTACTCACGCTGGCTCTGCATCGACCGCTCCTCTCCCGCCCCGCCCGGCGCCGCCGTGACCGGCCAGCGATGGCACAAGTGTCGCAGGAGCGGCGAGGGGCGACCAGCCGGGCCCCGTCGGGCCGATCCCGGCCGGTACGATGCGCCCCGTGGGCCGCCTGCGGATCGCGCTGTGCCAGCTCGACGCGGTCGTCGGCGACCTCGAGGGCAACGCCGCGCGCGTCCTCGCGGCGCTCGAGCGGGCGGAGGCGGACGGTGCGGACCTCGCCGTCTTCCCCGAGCTCATGCTGACCGGCTACCCGCCGGAGGACCTGCTCCTCGAGCCCGGCTTCGTCGAAGCCAGCATGCGCGCGCTCGACCGGGTCGCCTCTGCGACGCGCCGCTGCGTCGCCGTCGTCGGCTTCGTCGAGGCCGATCTCGACCTGCACAACGCGGCCGCGGTCCTCTCCGGCGGGAAAGTGCATGGCATCTGCCACAAGGAGCTGCTCCCCAACTACGGCGTGTTCGACGAGCGGCGCTGGTTCGTGCCCGGCCGGGGGGACTCGCCGCTGTTCCTCGTCGGCGGCGTGCGCGTCGGCGTCGCGATCTGCGAGGACGCCTGGTCGCCGACCGGCCCGGTCGAGCGGCTCGCGGCGGGCGGCGCCGAGCTCGTCGTCACCTTGAACGCCTCGCCGTACCGAGCCGGGGTGCTCGCGGAGCGCGAGGCGATGCTCGGCACCCGCGCGGCGGATGCCTCGTGCGCGCTCGCCTACGTGAACGTGGTCGGCGGCCAGGACGAGCTCGTCTTCGACGGCGCCTCGATGCTGTTCGATCTCGAGGGCGAGCTAGTCGCCTCGGCGCCGCAGTTCGAGGAGTCGGTCCTCCTCGTCGACGTCGACGTGCGTCCGGCCTTCAGAAAGCGCATCGTCGAGCCGCGCGGGCACCCGCACGCGACTCCGCTCCCCGTCGTGCAGGTCTCCGACCGCCGCCCCGACCCGCCCGGGGACCGTCGCCCGCCCGTGCTCGCCGAGCGGCTCGACCCGGTCGCGGAGGTCTACGAGGCGCTCGTGACCGGGACACGCGACTACGCGAGGAAGAACGGCTTCGGTGACGTCGTCGTCGGGCTCTCCGGCGGCGTCGACTCGGCGCTCGTCGCCACGATCGCCGCGGACGCCCTCGGTCCCGGCCACGTCCACGGCGTCGCCATGCCCTCGCGGTTCTCCTCCGCGGGCTCGCTCGACGACGCTGCGGCGCTCGCCGCGAACCTCGGGATCGACTATCGCGTCGTGCCGATCGAGACGGCGCACGCGGCGTACCTCGAGCTGTTCGGGCCGATCTTCGGCGACCGGCCCGCGGACGTGACCGAGGAGAACCTCCAGGCACGCGTCCGGGGGACGCTGCTCATGGCGCTGTCCAACAAGTTCGGCTGGCTCGTGCTCACGACGGGCAACAAGAGCGAGATGGCCGTCGGCTACGCCACGCTCTACGGCGACATGGCGGGGGGCTTTGCCGTGGTGAAGGACGTCCCGAAGACGCTCGTCTACCGGCTGTGCGCCATGCGCAACGAGCGCGCCGGACGCGAGCTCGTGCCGCGGTCGATCCTCGAGAAGCCGCCCTCGGCCGAGCTGCGACCGGACCAGCGCGACGCCGACTCGCTCCCGCCCTACGAGGAGCTCGACCCGATCCTCGAGGGCTACGTCGAGCGGGACCTGTCCGTCGGTGAGCTGGTCGCGGCCGGCCACGACGAGATGACGGTCAGGCGCGTCATCGAGCTCGTGGACCGTGCCGAGTACAAGCGCCGCCAGGCCCCCCCGGGGGTGCGCGTGACCAGCCGGGCGTTCGGCAAGGACCGCAGGATGCCCATCACGAACCGCTTCCGCGCCTGGGAGGCGCCGCTCGAGGAGCCACCGCCCGCCCCGCCCGGGGCGGGTCCGGCCGGCACGGGGCCGGGGGGCGCACGGCCAGGCGGTGCGGCACCGGGGGTGCCGCCTTTCGTGCGGTCGTGACGACGCCGCTCACCCTGCACCAGTCGGCGGACCTGCTCGGCCGCTACCGCTACGCCGAGCTCGCGGCCTTCGAGCGGCTCGGTCGTCGCGCGCCGGCATGCTCGCACGCCGGCGTCGCCGCGTTCTTGTCGGAGGCGAGCCTCGCCCACGCCTGGCGGGCGCGCCTGGTGGAGGAGCGGCTCCCCGTCTCGGTCGGCCTGCCCGACGCCGCCGCGTCGACCCGGTCGCCCGGGAGCTTCCTCGACGAGGCGCTCGACGAGCTGGCGGCGCCCGGCGCCGGGGCGGAAGGCGACCTCGAGCTGCTCGACGCCCTCCTCGGCGCCCTCTACCCGTCGATGCTCGCCGGCTACGCGGCCCGCCTGGAGATCGCCTCACCGTCGGCCGACCCACCAGTCGTCCTCGCGCTCGGGCGCGCCGCCGCCGACCTCGAGCGCGTCACGTCCGCCGGCCTCCGCCTCGCCGCCTCGGGGCCACCCGCGCCGGGCGCGCTGCGCGGGCGGTTGGAAGCGAAGCTCGAGGCGGGGGGCGGCGCGTTCGGGCCCCTGCTCCGGCCTCGCTGAGCTCGGGGCGCTCGGGGCGCCGCGCCGGCCCGCCGCGAATATTCCCTGTTCAGGACTGTGGATTCTCCACTTGACGTGGTCGTTACACTGAGTCAGGAGCCGAGGACAACGAGGGCCTCGGTAGTGGGCACGCTGTTGCTGCCCGAAGTATGCCCGGCGCGATTGCACCCGAGAGGCATGTCCGCCTCGGCGCGGTGCACGGCGAGAAATCGGACATCGGACAAAGGACCAGACAGCGTTGGCGAAGGAGCGTGTAGAGCGCGACGAGGAAGATCTCGTACGCCTCTATCTCACCGACATCGGGCAGTACCCCCTCCTCACGAAGGATGACGAGGTACGGCTCGCCCAGGCGATCGAGGGCCGAGGTCAGGCCGAGGAGGAGCTGCGCAACGCGGGGAAGGACACCACCCCCGCCCGACGCCGGGAGCTGCGACGGGTCATCCGCCACGGCGACGAGGCGCAGCGCACCTTCGTCCAGTCGAACCTCCGACTCGTCGTGTCGATCGCGAAGAAGTACCAGGCCTCGGGCCTGCCACTCCTCGACCTGATCCAGGAGGGGAACCTCGGCCTGATGCACGCCGTCGAGAAGTTCGACTGGCGCAAGGGCTTCAAGTTCTCCACCTACGCGACGTGGTGGATCCGCCAGGCGATCACCCGCGGCATCGCCAACACCGGTCGGACGATCCGTCTCCCCGTCCACGCCGGCGACACCCTCGCCCGAGTCCAGAAGGCCCAGGCCCGCCTCGAGCTGAAGCTGGGCCGGCCAGCGACCCTGGCCGAGCTCGGCGCCGAGGTCGAGCTACCCGAGGACAAGCTGATCGAGGCACTGCGCTTTCGTGCCGAGCCGCTCTCGCTCTCCGAGCCGCTCCGTGAGGACGGGGACGCCGAGCTCGGCGACGTGGTCGAGGACCGCTCAGCCGAGTCCCCCTTCGAGATGGCGGCGACCGCGCTCCTGCCGATCGAGATCAACCGCCTGCTGGCGCCCCTCGACGAGCGCGAGCGGGAGATCCTCCGGCTGCGCTTCGGCCTCGACCGGGGCGAGCCGCGCACGCTGGAAGAGGTCGGCGAGCACTTCAACCTCACCCGTGAGCGCATCCGCCAGATCGAGGCGAGGGCGATGTCGAAGCTCCGGCACCCCTCGAGCGACACCGGGGCGCGGGACCTCCTCACCGTCTGAGCGGCGACGCGTCGGCCGCACCGGCGCCGCCACCGAGCCGTCGCTCCGCGACGGGTGCGCCGCCGGGCCGCTTGCGCAACACCTTGCGCGTGACGACGTCGTGGACACGACGGGGCAGGGCAGTGGCCCCCTCCTCCTCGTCGACCCGTCCGGCGCCGAGCAGCCGCGGGCAGGCGGTGACGGACCTCAGATGAGCGCGAGCCCGAGCCCGACGGCCCCCGCCGCACAGCTCACGACGAGCCCGGCCAGCGCGTACGAGAGCGCGTGGCCGAGCGCGCCCTCCTCGGCGAGGCGCACCGTCTCGAACGAGGCCGTCGACCAAGTCGTCAGGCCGCCGCAGAAGCCCACGCCGACGGTGAGGCGCCACTCGGGGGGGACCCCGTGGTGCAGCACGAGCCCGGTGACGATGCCGAGGACCAGCGAGCCGACGGCGTTCACCGTCAGGGTGCCGAAGGGGAAGACGCCCGACGTCCGGTCGCCGACGGCGCCGTCGGCCAGGTAGCGGCAGACGGCACCGAGCCCGCCTGCGACGCCGACCACGAGGGCGAGCCAGCCGCCGCTCACGCGTCGCCCTCCACGGAGCCGTCCGGGGAGGGCTGGCGGATCGCCAGCCGCTCGAGCGCCAGCTCGGCCGGCGCCCGGAGCGTCGCCACGACCTCGTCGGGCATCCGCCGGCCGACGGCGATGCCGAGCGTCGTGGTGACGACACCCGCGACGAGCGTCGTCGCGAGGTACCCGAAGCCGGTCGCGAACCCCCCGGCACCGAGGAGCCGGTCGGCACCGACCGCGAGCGTCGACATCGTGGTCCAGCCGCCGAGCACGCCGACGCAGGCGAAGGGGCGGAGGTAGCGGGTCGGCCTGAGGCGCTCGACGATGAGCGTGGTCACGAGGCCGATGAGGAACGCGCCCGAGGTGTTGATGACGAACGTGGTCGCCGGGAAGTGGCCGTCGTGCTCCGGCCACGCGAGGCCGAGCTCGTAGCGGCCGAGCGTGCCGGCGAAGCCCCCGGCGGCGATGGCGGCCAGCACCCCGGGGTCGGCCCGGCGAGCCGACCGGCCGGCGTGGCGGGCGGCGACGTGGGTCGGGGAGGGCTCGGCGGGGTCGTCCGGCGCGAGGTCCGGGTCGATCGGCAGCGCCGTGTCGGGCCCGAGGCGCCGGACGAAGCGCCCCCAACGGGACCGACCAGCGTGCGCCACGTTCTCCGGCGGTCTCGACATGATGCCTCCTGTCGTCGAACTGCCAGGAGCCATCAGGCCGGGATGCGACCGGTTGAAGGCGAGCCCCATCGCCTGTGCGGATCAGGCTAACGGCCGTCGGTGGCACTGTCCACGTCGCGGGTGCGGCCGTGGGCGCCCGTGGGCGCGGGGGCCGTGGACCGGGCCCCCTCCCGGCCGGGTAGCATCGGGGCCATGCTGAAGAAGCTCCTGATCGTCGCCGTCCTCGTCGCGCTCGGCGCGGTCGCCGCGAAGCGGCTGCGCGCCAGCTAGTTCCAGCGCAGCGACCCCGGGCCGGGGGGGCGCGTCAGACGACGCGCACCACGTCACCCGGGTCGTCGTCGCGCGACCGGCGGCTCCCGAGCCACCACCCGAGCGCGAGCGCGCCGAGCGTCACCGCTATCGCGCCGAAGCTGATCGCGACGGCGGGCCGCACCTGGGTCGTCATCATCCGGTCGCGGACGCGGTCGCGCAGGCGCACGGGTCGCACGAAGTGCATGATCTCCCAGCCGCGTTCGCGGGCGAGGCGCGCCAGCACGCGGTCCGGATTGACCGCGACGGGGTGGCCGACCGCCTCGAGCATCGGCAGGTCCGTGTAGGAGTCGGTGTAGGCGTAGGAGCGGGCGAGGTCGATCCCTTCGCGCTCGGCCAGCTCCTGCATCGCCCGGGCCTTGTACGGGCCGTAGGCGTAGAACCCCATCTGGCCCGTGTAACGCCCGTGCGCGTCGAGCGCGGCGCGGCTGGCGATCGTCCGGTCCACCTCGAGGTGGCGGCCGAGGGGGCCGACGATCTCCTCGGGCGACGCGGAGACGATCACGACAAGGCGGCCCTCCTCCTGATGGCGCTCGATGAGATCCATCGCCTCGGCGTAGATGATCGGCTCCACGACCGTCTCGAGGGTGTCCTCGACCACCGCGGCCACCCGGTCGCGCTGCCAGCCCTTCGTCAGGCGCAGTACCGACTCGCGGATGTGGTCGAGGCGCTGCTCGCTCGCGCCGAGGTGGAGGTAGACGATCTGGGCGAAGACCGCCCGCACGAGCGAACGGCGGTCCAGCAGCCCGCCCTTGTGGAACGGGCCCCGGAACGCCGCCATCGCCGCCTTGGCGATGACGGTCTTGTCGAGGTCGAAAAAGGCTGCTTCTCGCCCGCCCGGGGCCGCGGCCCGCCCGGCCCGCTCGGTGCCCGTGCCGGGCCCGGGCGGCGCCGTCCCGCTCACGGCGCGACGAGCAGCTGGCGGACCTCGTCGTCGGACTCGCCGGTCACGAGGAGGATGACCTCGTCGCCGACGTCGAGGACCGTGTCGCCCCTCGGCACGACGACGCGGCCCTCGCGGACGACGGCGACGACCGTCGCCTCACGCGGGAGGCCCATGTCGGCGATCGTGCGGGCGAGGGCCGGCGACCCTTCGGCGAGGGTGACCTCCACGAGGCGGGTGTTGCCGCCTTCGAAGTGGAGGAGCCGCACGAGCGCGCCGACCGAGACGGCCTCCTCGACGAGCGCCGACAGCAGGTGCGGCGTCGACACGGCGATGTCCACGCCCCAGGTCTCGTTGAACAGCCAGTGGTTCTTCGGGTGGTTGACGCGGGCGATGACCCGGGGCACCGCGAACTCCTGTTTGGCGAGGAGCGAGATCACGAGGTTGTCCTCGTCGTCGCCGGTGGCCGCCACGACGACGTCCGCGTCCTCGAGGTGGGCCCGCTGGAGCACGTCGACCTCGCACGCGTCCGCGCCGAGCAGCTTGATCGACGTCGACGACGGAACGCGCTCGATGCCGGGCAGGTTCTTCTCGATCAGCAGCACCTCGTGACCGCTGCTCGCCAGGTCCTCGGCGAGGAACGTGCCGACGGCCCCGGCGCCGGCGATCACGACCCTCATCGGCCGCCGGCCTCGCCGGGAGCGGTCGCGGGCTCGCCCAGCACCTCGTCGAGGCGGGTGCGGGACGCGAAGCTGACCGCAAGATGGAGGAGGTCGCCCTCCTGGCCGACGAGGTCGCCCGGACCGAGCTGGGGGACGCCGGCCCGGGTCACCGCGACGATGCGGGCCCCGGTCTCGGTCTCGAGGGAGCTGAGGCGCTTGCCGCACCAGCGCACCGGGAGCGCCCGCTCGACCAGGCGGATCCGCCCGGTCGGGTCGGCCCACTCGGCGACCGTGCGGTCGGGGAAGAGCTTGCGCAGTACCTGGTCGGTGGTCCAGGTGACGGTCGCCACCGTCGGCAGCCCGAGGCGCTGGTAGATCTCGGCCCGGCGGGGGTCGTAGATGCGGGCGACAACGTTCGGCACCTCGTAGGTCTCCCGGGCGATGCGGGCGCAGAGGATGTTCGAATTGTCCCCGCTCGTCACCGCCGCGAGGGCGTGGGCGTGGCGCACCCCGGCCTGCTCGAGCCGGTCCCGGTCGAAGCCCGCGCCGACGACGGCGTCGCCGCCCCAGCCGGCGGGGAGTCGCTTGAACGCCGCCTCGTTCTTGTCGATGACCGCGACGGTGTGGCCGTCGTGCACGAGCTCGAGCGCGAGGCGCGCTCCCACCCGGCCGCAGCCGACGACGATGACATGCACGGCACTATCGAACACGTCACCGGCGGTGCGCACAACTCGCCCCGGTGCCGCCGGGCGCCCGCGTGGCGCGGGAATTGCGTCCTGGAGGCGCGCTCCAGGCAGACTACGGGGCGTGAGCGGCGCCAACGACCCCTCGGTCCCGCCCGGTCTCGGGGGTCCCCGCCCGGCCGTCCGCGGCATCGAGCTGCCCGAAGGGCTCTCCTACCGGCTGAAGAAGCGGCTCCTCGGCCCGCCGCTCGTCACCGAGCGCCTGCAGCAGGAGAAGCTGAGCAAGGTCCTCGCGCTCGGGGTGCTCGCCCCGGACATGATCTCGTCGACGGCGTACGGGTCCGAGGAGATCCTGAACCAGCTCGTCCAGTACGTGGGCGTCGCCGCCTTCACGCTCCTGCTGCCGATCACCGCCGCCATCCTGGTCGTCCTCGTATTCGTGACGCTCTCGTACCGCGAGGTCGTCATGGTGTACACGAAGGCCGGCGGCTCCTACGTCGTGAGCCGGGACAACTTCGGTCCCCGGATAGCCCAGATCGCGGCGTCAGCGCTCATCATCGACTACATCCTTACGGTCGCCGTCCAGACGGCCGCCGGGACGGACGCGCTCACCTCGGCGTTCTCCACGCTCGCGCCGTACCACGTCTACATCACGGTCGCGATCGTGCTCCTCATGACGTGGGGGAACCTGCGCGGCCTGCGGGAGGCCGGGAAGATCTTCGCCCTGCCCACCTACCTGTTCGTCCTCGGCGTCGGGTCGCTCGTGGTCGTGGGGCTCATCCGGACGGCGCTCGGCCAGCTGCACGCCCACAGCCTCCAGCACCCCGGGGTCGTCGCAGGCCACACCGGCAGCGGTCTCCTGATGGGGGCCTCCGTGCTCATCGTGCTGCGCGCCTTCGCCAACGGCGGCGCCTCGCTCACCGGCCTCGAAGCCGTGTCGAACGGCGTGGCCACCTTCCGCGAGCCCACCGGCGCGAACGCCCGCCGGGTCCTCGTCCTCATGGCGACGATCCTCGGGTCGCTCGTGCTCGGCGTCTCGCTGCTCGCGCACGTGACGCACGCCGTGCCGTACGTCGCCGGCACGCCGACCGTGCTCTCGCAGGAGGCGCGCTACGTCTTCGGCATCGGGACCTTCGGCCATGCTGCCTTCTACTTCATCCAGGCTGTCACGATGCTGATCCTCTGGACGGGGGGCAACACGAGCTTCAACGGCTTCCCCAACCTGGCGAGCTTCGTCGCCAAGGACGCGTTCCTCCCTCGCCAGCTGATGCGAAGGGGCCACCGGCTCGTCTTCTCGAACGGGATCATCATCCTCGCGGTCCTCTCGATCGCCCTCCTGGTGGCGACCAACGCCACGCTCAGCTCGCTCGTCGCGATGTACGCCATCGGCGTGTTCGTCGGCTTCACCATGGCGGGTGCGGGGATGGTGAAGCATCACCTCCGGGAGCGCCAGCAAAGGTGGCGGCGAAAGGTCGCGATCAACGGCGGGGCCGCCGCCCTGTCCTTCGCCATCGTCGCCATCCTCGCCGTCGTCAAGTTCACCCAGGGTGCGTGGCTGGTCGTCGTGACCTTCCCGCTCCTGTTCCTCGTCCTCATCCACCTCCACCGCATCTACAGCGAGGAGCAGGCCGAGCTCGAGCACAACGTCCAGCACGCGGTGGAGGCCCCGACCCTGAAGCGCCACGCCGTGCTCGTCTTCGTCGAGCGCCTCGACCTCGCCTCGGCGAGGGCGATCCAGTACGCTCGCTCGCTCAGCCCCGACGAGCCCCGGGCGGTGCACTTCGTCCTCGACACCCGCGCCAGCCGCGAGCTCGAGGAGCAGTGGACGAGGCTCGGGCTCTCGAGGGTCTCCCTGGAGGTCCTCGAGTGCCCCGACCGCCGCCTCGCGCGCGCCGCGCTGGAGCTCGTCGCGGAGATCGCCGGCGACGGCCAGACCGAGGTGAGCGTGCTGCTGCCCCGGCGCGGCTTCGAGGGGGTGCTCGGCCGGGTCCTGCACGACCAGACCGGTGACCGCATCGCCGCCGTCGTCAGCCAGCTCCCGAACGTCAGCGCCACGATCATCCCGTACCCGCTCGGCAAGCGGCGGCGCTTCCGCTTGCCCGAGGGGGCCGACATCCTCGCCGCGGCGGAAGCGCGCGCCGCCGTCTCGGCGCGCGGGGAGGGCGCCCAGATCGAGGTGGCGCGCGCTCCGGGCGAGGCGGCCACCGCGGGCCTCCACGCGGGCGCGCTCCCGGGCACCACGCCGATCGGCGAGCTCCGCTGGCGCCAGCGGGCCCGCGTCGCCGGCAGGATCCGCTCGGTGCGGGTCCAGCCCGGCGCTGGGATCTCGAGCCTCGAGGCCACCCTGGTCGACCCGACCGGGCAGCTCCTCCTCGTCTTCCAGGGCCGGCGGCTCGTGCCGGGCATCGAGCCGGGGGCGCGGCTGCTGGTCGAGGGAATGGTCGGCGAGCGCACCCGCCGGACGGCGATGATCAATCCCAGCTATACGCTCCTGTCGAGCGCGACCGACTCCGACAGCTCGAGGGAGGCCTGAGGCGGCCGCCGCGCCGGCCCGTCGGGGAGCCCGACGGGAGGGGGCTGGCCCTCGGGCCGCCCGGTATGTAACCTTCGCCACCGTCCCGAGCAGGTCGTGAGCATGCCCAAGCCACTGGTCATCGTCGAGTCACCGGCCAAGGCGAAGACGATCGCGCGCTTCCTCGGGGACGACTACCTCGTCGAGTCCTCCATCGGGCACATCCGTGACCTGCCGCGCTCGGCCGCCGAGGTCCCCGCCGCCTACAAGGGCGAGGGCTGGGCGCGCCTCGGCGTGGACGTCGACAACGGGTTCAAGCCCCTCTACGTCGTGTCCCGCGAGAAGCAGGAGCAGGTGAAGAAGCTCCGCTCCCTCGTCGGCCAGTCGAGCGAGGTCTACCTCGCGACGGACGAGGACCGCGAGGGCGAGTCGATCGCGTGGCACCTGCTCGAGGTGCTCGCCCCCCAGGTGCCGGTCCGGCGGATGGTCTTCCACGAGATCACCCGCCAGGCGATCGAGCACGCTATCGAGCACCCGCGGGACCTCGACCGGCGACTCGTCGACGCCCAGGAGGCCCGGCGCATCCTCGACCGGCTCTACGGCTACGAGCTCTCGCCGGTGCTGTGGAAGAAGGTGATGCAGGGCCTCTCCGCCGGCCGGGTCCAGAGCGTCTTCACCCGGGTCGTCGTCGAGCGCGAGCGCGAGCGGATGCGCTTCCGCTCGGCCGCGTGGTGGAGCCTCACCGGCAGCTTCGAGACCGAGCACGCCGAGGCGTTCGAGGCCGAGCTCGCGAGCCTCGGAGGGAGGAAGATCGCCGAGGGGGGCGACTTCACGTCCGCGGGCCAGCTGGCCGACGCGAGCGCCGTCGTCCTGCTCGACGAGGCCGGCGCCCGCTCGCTCGGCGGCGCGCTCGAGCGGGCGTCGTTCGCCGTCGTGTCCGTCGAGGAGAAGCCGTACCGGCGCTCGCCCGCCGCGCCGTTCATCACTTCGACGCTCCAGCAAGAGGCCGCCCGCAAGCTCCGCTTCTCCGCCCAGCGCACCATGCAGGTCGCGCAGCGCCTCTACGAGCAGGGCTACATCACCTACATGCGCACGGACTCGACGACGCTGTCCCAGACCGCGCTCAACGCCGCGCGCGACCAGGCGCGCGAGCTCTTCGGCAAGGACAGCGTCCCGTCGGCGCCGCGCACCTACGACCGGCGGGTGAAGAACGCCCAGGAGGCCCACGAGGCGGTCCGCCCGGCGGGCGAGCGCTTCCGCACCCCCCAGCAGCTCGCCTCGGAGCTACGCGGCGACGAGCTGCGCCTCTACGAGCTCGTCTGGCAGCGCACGGTCGCCTCGCAGATGATCGACGCGACCGGGGTGACGGCGCGCCTGCGCATCTCCGGCGAGACGACGGCCGACAGCCCGGCTGCGCCGGCCGGCACCACCGCCGAGTTCACGGCGTCGGGGACGGTCATCACCTCCCCCGGGTTCCTGCGCGTCTACCGCGAGGACGAGGACGACGTTGAGGAGGAGCGTCGCGAGGGCGACCGGCGGCTGCCGAGCCTCTCGGGCGACGACCCGCTCGCCGTGCGGGCCATCGAGCCGGAGGGGCACGCCACCAAGCCGCCGCCGCGCTACACGGAGGCCTCGCTCGTGAAGCGTCTCGAGGAGCTCGGGGTCGGGCGCCCCTCGACGTACGCGAGCATGCTCCAGACGATCCAGGACCGGGGCTACGTGTGGAAGCGGGGCAGCGCGCTCGTGCCCTCCCTCACGGCCTTTGCGGTCGTCGGCCTGCTCGAGGAGCATTTCCCGGCGCTCGTCGACTACGGCTTCACGGCCAGCATGGAGGACGACCTCGACGACATCGCCGGCGGCGAGGAGGAGGCGGTCCCCTGGCTGGAGCGCTTCTACTTCGGGGCGGACGTCCCCGGTCGCGCCCGCGAGGAGGCCGCCGCCGGCGCCGGCTCGTCGCCCGACGGCGTGCCGGCCGGCGCACGGCGCGTCGGTGTCGACGGCGTCCACGGCCTGAAAGAGGCGGTCTCCGAGCGGCTCGGCGAGATCGACGCCCGGGAGGTCAACTCGATCCCGATCGGCGCCGACGAGAACGGCGAGGTCATCGTCGCCCGCGTCGGCCGCTACGGCCCCTACCTCCAGCGCGGCGAGGACCGCGCCTCGATCCCGGAGGACCTGCCGCCCGACGAGCTCACCGTCGAGCGGGCGCTCGAGCTGCTGAACGCCCCGGCGGGGGACCGGGTGCTCGGCGACGACCCGGCGACCGGCCTGCCGGTGCTCGCACGCGCCGGCCGTTTCGGCCCCTACGTCCAGCTCGGCGAGGCCGAGGCCGGCGGGGACAAGCCGCGCACCGCCTCGTTGTTCAAGTCGATGTCGCCCGACTCGCTCACCCTGGAGCAGGCGCTCGAGCTGCTCCGGCTGCCCCGGACCGTTGGGGTCGACCCGGCGACGGGCGAGGAGGTGGTGGCTCGCAACGGCCGCTACGGCCCCTACGTCCAGCGTGGCAGCGAGTCGCGCAGCCTCGAGGCGGAGGAGCAGCTGCTCACGGTCTCCCTCGAGGAGGCGCTGGCGCTGCTCGCGCAGCCGAAGCAGCGCCGGTTCGGCCGGGCCGCGGCGGCGCCGGCAAAGGAGGTCGGGCAGGACCCCGAGACCGGCCAGACGATCCTTTTGCGCGAGGGCCGCTTCGGCCCCTACGTGACCGACGGCACGGTGAACGCCTCGCTGCGGCGCGGCGACGACGCCGCGTCGCTCACGCTTGAGCGCGCCGCGGAGCTCCTCGCCGACAAGCGCGCCGCTGGCCCGGCGCCGGCACGGCGAGGCCGTGCCGCGAAGAAGGCCCCGGCGAAGAAAACCGTCGCGAAAAAGGCCGGCGCGGCGAAGAAAGCCGTCGCGAAAAAGGCCGGCGCGGCGAAGTCCACGGCGGCGGCGAAGAAGGCCGGGGCGGCGAAGAAGGCCCCGGCCCGCAAGGCGGTCGCGAAGCGGGCCGGCGCGAGCTGAGCACGCCGCCGCGCCCGTGCCCGGTCGCCGGGGGGTCGACGGCGGCCGTCCGCCGGCACGGTGAGCACCGGTCCCCGCCGACCCCGCGCTCCGCCGGGTGGGCGCTGCCGTAGTGTGCGACCCGGTGGGCGCGCGCGGGCGGTTGATCGTGCTGGAGGGCGGTGAGGGGAGCGGCAAGTCGACCCAGGCGCGCCTCCTCGCCGAGCGGCTCGGGGCCGAGCTCACGCGCGAGCCCGGCGGCACGGAGGTCGGCGAGCGGGTCCGGGCGATCGTGCTCGACCGCTCGCTCGGCCATCTCGCGCCGCGCGCCGAGCTGCTGTTGATGGTGGCGGCGCGCGCCCAGCATGTCGCCGAGGTCCTCCGGCCCGCCCTCGAGCGCGGTCGTGACGTGGTCTGCGACCGCTTCTCCGGCTCCACGCTCGCCTATCAGGCCTACGGTCGCGGCCTGCCGCTGGAGGACGTCGCGCTGGCCTCCGAGGTGGCGACCGCCGGGCTCGCCGCCGACCTCGTCGTGCTCCTCGACCTGCCGCCGGAGGAGGCGAGGCGGCGCCTCGCCGGGGTGAGCGACCGCATCGAGGCCGAGGACGAGGCCTTCCACGAGCGGGTGCGCGCCGGCTTCGCCGCCCTCGCCGCGGCCGACCCGCGGCGCTGGGCCGTGGTCGACGCGACCGGGACGCGCGAGGAGGTGGCCACGCACGTCGCCGGCGTCGTCGACGGGCGGCTCGGACCGAGCCGCCCGCGGGTCGCGCCGTGACGGCCGGGATCACGGCCGAGGCCCGGGGCGCGCCGTCCGGGGCGGGCGTCCCGCCCGTGCTCCAGCGCCTCGTCGGCCAGCCCCGGGCGGCGACGGTGCTCGCGGCCTCGCTCGCCTCGCCGGTTCACGCGTACCTCTTCGTCGGACCGGCCGGCACGGGCAAGCGCGATGCCGCGCTCGCCTTCGCCGCAGGGCTCCTCTGCCCCGACGGGGGCTGCGGTGCCTGTCCGGTCTGCCGCGACGTCCTCGCGGGGCGCCACGCCGATGTGGCGGTCGTCGAGCGCCACGGCGCCTCGATCTCGGTGGAGGAGGCGCGGGCCGTCGGCGCCCTCGCGCAGCGCTCGCCGCGATTCGCCGGGCGCCAGGTCCTCGTGCTCGTCGACTTCCACCTCGTCGGCAACGCGGCGCCGGTGCTGCTGAAGACGATCGAGGAGCCACCGGCGTCGACGGTCTTCGTCGTGCTCGCCGAGTCGAGGCCGCCCTCGCTCGTCACGATCGCGAGCCGCTGCGTCGAGGTGGAGTTCTCCCCGCTCGACGAAGCGGTCGTCGAGGCGGCGCTCGTCGCCGAGGGCGTCGAGCGCGAGATCGCCGCGGCCGCCGCCGCCGGCGCCGGGGGAAGACTGGACCGGGCACGCCTGCTCGCCAGGGACAGCGGCTTCGCCGGCCGCCAGGCGCGCTGGCGCTCGGTGCCCGAGGGCCTCGACGGGACGGGCTCGACCGTCTCCGTCCTCGCCGCGGAGCTGCTGGCGGCGTCGGACGAGCTCGTCGACGTGCTGAAGGCCCGCCAGGCCGAGGAGCTGGCCGCGGCGGCCGAGGCCGCCGAGCGCGCCGGCGAACGCCACCTCCCGGGCCGCCAGGCCATCGAGGAGCGCCACAAGCGCGAGCAGCGCCGGGTCCGCACCGACGAGCTGCGCGCCGGCCTCGCCTCGCTCGCCGCCGCCTACCGCTCGCGCCTCGACGCCCCCGGCATGCCGTCGCGGCGGGTCGCGGCGCTGCTCGGGTCGTGCGCCGTGCTCGACGAGGCGGCCAAGTCCCTCGTCAGGAACCCCAACGAGGCGCTGCTCGTCCAGGCGCTCCTCCTCTCGCTCGACCGCGCCGGCTGAGCGGGGCCGACGGTCCGCCGGCGCTTCTGGACCCGCGCCCGGCGCGACTCGGCTCGCTATCATCCGGCGAACGCTGCCGACACGGCTGGCACCGGGGAGAGAGATGACGGCGATCGGCGGTCGGTCGGGTCTGCTCGACAAGGGGACGTTCGGCGCCGAGGAGTCCGCGGAGCTCGCTCCCTACCGGGTGGACCGTGACGGGTGGGGATTGACCGTCGCCTACGAGCATCCCTTCACCAACCGGGAGGACCCGGGCGTGGAGGCCGGGCTCCGGCCGCTCGTGCAGACCCGGAGGATGACCTACCGCTACCACGCACCCTTCTCGCTCAGCCTCCGACTCGAGTTCCTGGACGCGGGCGGCGCCAACACGATCGGCTTCGTCATCCAGCCCGAGACCGCGGAGTCGACGCGGCTCTACGCGACGATGTGGCGAGACGACCTCGGAGGCGACGAGCAACAGATGGCCGCGGCGCTCGCCTTCGAGCAGCGGGTCCTCGACGAGGACCTCGCGCTCGCCTCCCGCTACGACGAGCTCTGCCTGCCGATCGACTCGACCGTCGAGGTGCACACCCGCGCCGACCGCGGCACCCTCGAGCTGCGCCGAGTCCTCGCCGAGCTCGTCGCGGCCGCTGCAGCCGAGGGCGCCCGGGCGCCCGGGCGCCCCGGACCCGCCGCGCCGGACGCCGCGGCGGCGGGGCCACCACGGCGCCGTGACGCGGCGATGGCGCCGGCCGGGCAGCGACCGGTGCGACGCTGAACCAGGTGCCGCCTGGCCCGGTCTGACCCGGCGGCGCGACAAGGCCAGACAAGCTCAGGATCCGAGCGAGGCGAAGGGGAGGGCAATGGCGGCGGCCACAGACACGCTCCCGGCGAGCGACGAGGTGTTCCACATTGAACGGCACGGGATCGACTACGTGTCCGAGCAGGAGCGCTGGGCGCGCCCGCGCGACCTGTTCGGCATGTGGGCCGGTGCGAGCTTCCAGGTCGAGTACTTCGTCTACGGCGTGATCCTGATGGCCTTCTTCGGCCTCAGCTTCGCGCAGGCGATCGTCCTCATCGTGGTCGGGAACCTCTCCTACCTGCTGCTCGGGCTGGCGAGCCTGCAGGGCCCGGACGCCGGGACGACGGCGATGATGGTCACACGCGCGAGCTACGGGCCGAGCGGCGCCCGGCTGATCGCGCTCTTCAACTGGCTCACGCAGGTCGGGTTCGAGACCGAAGGGCTGATCCTCGTCGTCTACGCCGCCGAGATCCTGGCGCTGAAGGCCGGCTTCTTGCCGGGAACGCCCGCGAAGGTCGTCTTCATCGTTGCCGCCGTCGCCGTGCAGCTCCTCCTGCCGCTCCTCGGCCACGCGACGATCCTGAAGACGCTCCGTGCGCTCGCGCTGCCCTTCATCATCCTGTTCGCCGTCCTCGCCGGCCTGACGCTCGGCAAGGTCGACGTCCACGTGACCGCCCACGGCACCGGTTGGCAGGGCCTGCTGGTCGGTCTCGCCTTCACCATCGCGCTGAGCGGTCTCGGCTGGACCGAGAACGGCAACGACTACTCGCGCTACCTGCCGCGGAGCTCAAGCAAGTCCGCAATCGTCGGCTGGGTCTTCCTCGGCACGGCGATCCCACAGATGCTCATCATGGGGCTCGGCGCCGCGGTCGGCACCTACGCCTCGGCGATCGCGACCGACGCGAACCCGTTCGCGGCCTTCGAGTCCTCCCACGTCGTCGCCACCGGCTTCGTCGTCCCCTTCCTCGTCGTCTCGATCCTCCAGCTGTTCGCGATCAACAGCCTCGACCTCTACTCCTCGGGGGTGACGCTGCAGGCGCTCGGTCTGAAGGTGCGCCGCTGGCACGCCGTCGTCATCGACACGGTGATCGCGCTCGGTCTGACGATCTACGCCGTGTTCTCCTCCTCGTTCCACACGCTGCTCACCGACTTCGCCGACTGCGTCATCTGCTGGATCGCACCGTGGTTCGGCATCTTCATCGTCGATTGGGTGCTGCGCCGCTACCGCTACGTCCCGGGCGACCTCCTCCGCTCCGACCGGGCGGGCCTCTACTGGCGACGGGGCGGCGTGCACTGGCCCGCGATCGCCGCACAGGCCGCCGGGACCGTCGCCTCGGTGCTCGCGCTCTCCCAGACCTTCTTCACCGGGGCGATCTCCCGTGCCCTCGGCGGAGGCTCCGCGGTGAAGCCGGACCTGAGCGTGTTCACCGGCATGATCCTGGCCGCCCTCGTCTACGTCGTGCTCGCCGGACGCTCGGTCCGGAGCGAGGCCGACGCGCAGCTCCGGGTGCTGGAGCCGGTGGCCGGCCAGCAGCGCCCCTCGGCCGAGGTCGCTCTCTAGGCACCGCGGCGAGGACCCCACCGCCGCCACGGGGCTCGTGCCCGGCCACCGTCTGCCGCGTGCTTGACGGTGGCCGGGCGCGGGCACCCGTGGCGGCGGCGCGCCACCGGGATACCGTCCAATCGTGCCACAAGCGCGCGCCGGGTATGTCTTTACCAGCATCCGCCAATATCGAACGCTGCGCGGGGGCTCTGCCAATCCGCATGTCGTGCCAGCGTGGGTGCCTCATGCAGTCCGGATCGACACGATTTCTTTCACAAAATGTCGGTGCTCGGAATTCAGCTATGTGCTGGCGACGCCGCGCCGCGCCGCGGAGCGCGCGCTGATGCCCTGATGGCGGCAACCGCCAGATCCGGCCCAGCTATCGATGCTGGTGACGGGCCCGTACCCGCCTCGGGCTCCGCCCACCGGGCAGCTGGACCGCTCCCGGCGGGGCATGTGGCATGCTCGTGGCTTGAACCCGGAACGACACCAGAATGTCAGCCGGCCCGAGGATCGTTCCCGGCTGTCCTCCTTCCTGCACCGCGCGACCCGCGGCCTCGTCTACTTGTCGTCGCGCCGCCGGGCGCGCGCGGTGGTGCGCGATCGCGCCATTCCGCCCGGCGACTCCGGCGCGCACCTCACCTGTGTCGTCGGCCTCCCCGCCGCGGTGGCGCTCGAGCTCTTCTCCTCGGTCGCCCCCCTCCGCGAGTGCGACCCCCGCCAGCACCACTACCCTGCGGCCTCCATGCACTTCACCGTGCTCAACCTCGACGGGTGCCCGCAGGAGCGGGCGGAGCGCGCCGTCGGCGCGGCGGTCGCGGCGACGGGCCCGCTGCGGGCACGGGTCGCGCGGTTCGGCGTCGGCCCGGAGACCGTCTACGCCGAGCTCGACGTCGGTCCGGAGCTGCGCCGTCTCCGGGGGCGGATCGCACGCGCCTCCCATCGCCGGATCGGGCGACCGAAGGACCGCCTCCTCGGCGGCCTGGCGGTCGTCAACGTCGTCCGGTTCACCGCGCCGGTCGAGCCGGCGCTCGTCCCCGCCGTCGCGGGCCTCGGCGCGCTGAGCCTCGAGTTCGACGTGCCGGCGGTCGACCTCGTGCTCACCGACCGCGTGATGAGCGCCGAGAGCACTACGCTGCTCGGCCGCTTCCCCCTCGGCGGCTAGGCGGCCGGTCGCCAGCGGCGCCGCCGCTCGGGAGCTGCCGTCAGGAGCCGGCGGCGAGCGAGATCGGGCCGGCCTGCGCGTCGGATTCGACCGCCCGCTCGAGCAGCAGCGTCAGCTCGCTCGCAGGCATCGGCCGGCCCAGGTGGTAGCCCTGGATCACCGGGCAGCCCATCGCCTCGAGGCGGAGCAGCTGGTCCTCGGTCTCGACGCCCTCGGCGACCGCGGTCATCCCGATGGTGCGGGTGAGGTCGACCACCGCCGCCACGATCGCGGCGTCGACGGGGCTCACGTCGAGGTCCTGGACGAACGTGCGGTCGAGCTTCACGACGTCGACCGGGAAGCGCTTCAGGTAGTTCAGCGAGGAGTAGCCGGTTCCGAAGTCGTCGATCGCGAGCTGCACGCCGAGTGACTTCAGGTCCGTGAGCGTCGTGATCGAGCGCCCGATGTCCTGGAGGGCGAGGCTCTCGGTGATCTCCAGGCAGAGATAGCCCGGGTCGAGCCCGCTGTCGAGGAGGGCGCTGCGGATCTCCTCGACGAGATCGTCTGACTGGAACTGCCGAGCCGAGAGGTTCACGGAGATGCTGAACGGCAGGTCGAGGGTGTCCTGCCAGCTCTTCGCCTGGCCGCAGGCCTCCTCCAGCATGAAGCGACCGAGCGGCAAGATCAGGCCCGTCTCCTCGGCGAGGCCGATGAACTGGCTCGGCTGGAGCATCCCACGGTCGGCGTGCTCCCAGCGCACGAGGGCCTCCGCCCCGACGATCCGGCGGCTGGCGGTGGCGAACAGGGGCTGGTAGTAGACGGTGAGCTCGTGGCGGTCGAGCGCTTGGCGGAGGCCGACCTCGAGGTCGACCCACTCCGCCGAGCGAGAGCTCATCGCCGTCGCGTCGAAGATCTCGTAGCGGCCGGCGCCCCGGTGCTTCGCCTGGTACATCGCCACGTCCGCGTCGTGGAGAACGTCGTCGGGCGAGACCCCCGCGGTCGCGAGCGCGACCCCGACGCTGATGCTGGTCATGACGGTGCGGCCGCCTTCGAGTGTCACAGGGACGCGGACGAGGTCGATCATCCGGTTGGCGACCGCCGCCGCGGCTTCGATGTCCCCGATGTCCTCCACGAGGAGGGTGAACTCGTCGCCTCCGAAGCGGGCCAAGGTGTCGTCCTCGCGCGCGAGGCCGCGGAGCCGCTCGGCGATCGCCACGAGGAGTTGGTCGCCCGCCTGGTGACCGAGGCTGTCGTTCGCCACCTTGAAGCGGTCGACGTCGGCGAAGAGCACCGCGTGGACCTCGCCGCTGCGACTCGCCCGGCTGAGCGCGTGCTGCAGCCGGTCCAGGAAGACCCGCCGGTTCGGCAGTCCCGTGAGCGCGTCGTGGAAGGCGTGGTAGGCGAGCTGCTCCTCGAACGCGATCCGCTCGGAGATGTCCCGGAAAGCGATGACCGCGCCCTCGACGCCCTCGTCGGAGCGGATGGGCGAGCACGTGTACTCGACGGGGAACTGCTCACCGTTGCGCCGCGAGAAGGTGGCCCGCTCGCTCTGGATCGTCGAGTCCGACCGCATCGCGCGAAGCGCCGGCATGGCGAGGAACGACAGCTCGGCGACCGGCGAGCGGTCCTCGTCGCTGCGGACCTCGTGTTCCAGCCAGCCGAGGAGCTCCTCGGCCGCCGGGTTGAGGAAGGTGACGTGACCGAGCGTGTCGAAGGCGCAGACGCCTTCGCCGAGGCTCGAGGTGATCGCCACGAGGCGCTCCTGCTCGCGCCGGCGTTCCTCGTAGAGGGCGGAATTCTCGAGAGCGCCCGACCCGACCGCGGCGAGTGCGTCCAGCAGCGCACGGTCGGCGCCGTCGAACGGCTCGGCCCGGCTCCGTCCGCTGACGACGAGCCAGTGGTCCGCGATCCTCCCCGTCATGCGTGCGGCGATGGCGTCCTCGGGGGGCTCCTCGGTCACCACCGCCGTCTCGGGCGAGCGCAGGAGCTCGGACGCGCTCCGCTGCAACGCGGCCGCCACCTCCCCATCGCCCATCGTGCGGTGGACGTCGAGCGTCGCATTGAAGAGGCCGAGGAGCCGGGACCGGTCCTGGCGAGCCCGGAAGTGGCCGGCGACCGTCTCCCGAAATGCCCAGAAGGGCAAAGCGATCAATACGGCAGCCATCGGGTAGGCGGAGACCGCCAGCGCTCCTACCAGGCCGAGCGAGATCGACGCCGCCTGGAGCAGCGAGCGGATCTTCAAGCCGTCGAGCAGGTTGTGCCGCACGGTCCCAGCGCCCGTGGCGGCCATCACCGCAGCTAGCGCCGTGTAGTTGACGTAGATGTAGACGATCGTCCCGAGCACGCCCGCGCCGAGCTCGGGGAGCGTCAGATGTCTCCCCGGAGGCGCGATCGCGTGGATGACCGCCAGCCCGGCGCACGCGGCGAGCAGGGTCCCGGCGAGGTTGAACAGCGCCTTTACGGGCTGCAGCCGGCGGAGCACCCCGGCCAGCGCCGTCGCCACGAAGAACGCGATGACCACGCCTTCGGGAGGCAGCACCAGGGCCAGTACCAGGAAGAGACCGTCGTCGAAGTGGTGCGTCTCGGAGGTGGTCTCGCGATAGAGGAGCATCGGCCACAGCCAGCTGGCCAGGACCAGGGCAGTCAGCACCGACAGGACCCAGACCGAGCCCGCGCCAAACTTGCCGAACCGGACGATGGTCAGCGCCACGCTCGCAGCGCTGCCGGCCACGGTTCCGGTCACGACCACCTTGGCCCGACGCGGGAGAAGCATGAGTCCTCTAACGGCCGGATGACCTCAGGGGTTGTGGGTCTGAGGGGTCAGTGGACGGGCCGTGCCCGCAATGCTAGTTCCAGCCCGCCGAGTTCCAGCCCGCCGAGTTCCACCCCGCCGAGTTCCACCCGGCGCTGTTCCAGCCCGCCGAGTTCCACCCGGCGCTGTTCCAGCCCGCCGAGTTCCACCCGGCGC
>DATKQY010000065.1:0-33050 GCA_035532475.1 Acidimicrobiales bacterium
TTAGCAGTGAGCCCGATTCGGCCGCTCTCGCACCTCTCCAACAGGGTGTTTGCCTTTCGGCGTCACCCTTGACGCTGGCCCGCGCACCGCCAAACTGGTGGCGGCCGAGCGCAGGCCCAAGGGTACAGGCTCCCCCATCGAGGTGAGCAAGGTGGATTGCCGGATCGTGCGCCTGGCTCCGGCGGATCCGCTCTCAGGCCGGCGGCGTCCCGTCCACCGGACCGCGGTCGTGCCGTCCCCCCGGCCGGACGCCGCCGCTCCCTCGCCCGCGGGTGACCGGTGCGGGACCAGGTCGAGGGCGCCATCGGCGGGGCTGAGGTCGCAAGCGGTGACCTTGTGCCCTGGCACACGCCTCGGCAGGGCGGGAGGCTCGGGGTACGGATGTCGAGGAGGACCCGGATGACGCTCAGGCTCGCGCGGCTGGCCGCACTCGAGGTGCTCGACTCCCGGGGCCGGCCGACGCTCTCGGTGACGGCGACCCTGGTCGACGGGACCACTGCGCATGCGGGCGTCCCCTCGGGTGCCTCGACGGGCTCGCGCGAGGCGGTCGAGCTCCGCGACGGGGACCCCGGCCGTTTCGCCGGAGCCGGTGTGCTCACGGCGGTGCGGAGCGTGAACACCGAGATCGCCGAGGCTCTCGTCGGGCGCGCCTTCGCCGATCTCGCCGAGCTCGACGCGGCGCTCGTCGCCCTCGACGCGACGCCGACGAAGGCACGGCTCGGCGCCAACGCCATCGTCGGCGTGTCGATGGCCGCGGCCAGGGCCGGCGCGACGGCCTCCGGCCGGGAGCTCTGGAGGGCGCTCCGCCCGCCGGGGGTCGCTTCGCGCCTTCCCGTGCCCCACTTCAACGTCGTGAACGGCGGTGCGCACGCACCGAACAACCTCGACTTCCAGGAGTTCATGCTCGCCCCCCTCGGCGCAGGATCGCTCGCCGAGGCCGTCCGGGCCGGAGCAGAGGTCTACGGGGCGCTCAGGGGCCTGCTCGGCGCGAAGGGGCTCGCCACCGGTCTCGGTGACGAGGGTGGCTTCGCCCCCGAGATCGATCGTCCCGAGGAGGTCCTCGGCCTGCTCGTCGCCGCCATCGAGACCGCCGGCTACCGTCCCGGCCGCGAGGGCGTGGCGATCGCCCTCGACCCGGCTGCCAGCGAGTTCTACCGCGACGGCGCCTACCACGTGGCCGGCGAGACGTTGTCGAGCGACGACATGATCGCCCGCTACGAGGCGATCGTCGACGCCTTCCCGGTGTGGAGCCTCGAGGACGGCCTCGCCGAGGGCGACTGGGACGGCTGGGAGCGCCTCACGGCCCGTCTCGGCGGCCGGCTCCAGATCGTCGGCGACGACCTCCTCGTCACCAACCCCGCGATCATCGCCGAGGCCGTGGCGCGCGGCGCCGCGAATGCCGCGCTGATCAAGCTCAACCAGATCGGCACGGTCACCGAGACGCTCGAGGCGATGCGGATCTGCCGGGAGGCGGGCTGGTCGCAGATGGTCTCGCACCGCTCGGGCGAGACCGAGGACAGCTTCATCGCCGACCTCGCGGTCGGGACCGGGTGCGGGCAGATCAAGAGCGGGGCGCCCGCCCGGGGCGAGCGCGTGGCGAAGTACAACCGGCTGATCGAGATCGAGGCCGGCGACGAGCTGCCGTACGGGCTGGCGTAGGACCGTGTACTCGCCGGTGACCGTCGATCTCGACCGCGAGGCGGCCGGGCGCTACGTCCTCAGCCGGCTCACGCCGGAAGGGGGGTACTCCTTCTACCGGACCCCGCAGTGGGGGGTCGAGGAGCCGAACGCGCCCGACACCCTGGCCGCGCTCGAGTCGCTCCGCATCCTCGGGATCGTGGCGCCGCGGCCAGCATCGACCGGCGCCTGGCTGCGCGCGCTGCAGGCCGAGGACGGCGGGTACCCGACCCTCACGATCGGCTGGGCCGCGCTGCGCTCGCTCGCCCTGCTCGGCATCGAGCCGGTCCACCCGTTCGCCAAGTGGCTGTCGGGTCGCGAGCACGCGCTTCTCGGCGAGCGGCTGGTCCGCGACTGGCGCGGTGCGCTTCGCGACGCCCTCCGCCTCGTGGAGCTGTCACACCTCAGCGAGCCTGCGCCGGGGCGCACCCGGCGCGGCGTGTTCTCCGGTCTGCTCGACGAGGCGCGTGACCCCTTCGGGGGCTGGGCGTCTCCCGGCGCGGACCTCGAGACCACGGGCGTCGCCGTGCTGATAGGGGGCCCGAAGGACCTCTCCGGGCACGACCGGGTCGACGCCGGGGACTTCCTGCGGCGTTGCGAGGACGGCGTCCTCGGCCTGCGGCTCCGCCCCGATGCCGGGGCGACCTCGGTCGGCGCGCTGTGGGGCGGGCTCGAGCTCGCCGGCCATCTCGGGCTCGCCCTGACCCACCCGGGAGCCGTGGCGGAGAGCCTGGCCCTGATGCAGCGCGTCGACGGCGGTCTCGGAGCTCGCCACGCCGCGATCTCGACCTTGCAGGACACCTGGCGGGGGCTCGAGGCCGCCCGTCTGCTCGACCAGCTACAGGAGGCTGCACCATGAACAAGTTCACCTACGTCCGCTTCTTCGAGGAGTTCGGGATCGGCGACGTCCCCCTGGTCGGTGGCAAGAACGCCTCGCTCGGCGAGATGTACCAGAAGCTCTCGTCCGAAGGCGTCCGCGTCCCGAACGGCTTCGCCATCACGGCCGAGGGCTACCGCCACATGCTCGAGGAGGCCGACGCGTGGGGCCCGCTGCACGCCGCGCTCGACGACCTCGATCCGAGCGACGTCACCGACCTGGCACGGTGCGCGAAGCGCGCCCGGGAGGTCGTCTACGGCGCCGGGCTGCCGAAGGACCTCGCGGGCGAGGTCCTCGCGGCCTACCGCCAGCTCCAGGAGCAGTACGGCGAGGGGGTGAGCCTCGCGGTGAGGTCCTCCGCCACCGCGGAGGACCTGCCCACGGCGAGCTTCGCCGGCCAGCAGGACACCTACCTCAACATCAAGGGCGACGAGAGCCTGCTCGACGCCTGCCAGCGCTGCTTCGCGAGCCTCTTCACCGACCGGGCGATCCACTATCGCGTCGACCAGGGCTTCGACCACTTCAAGGTGGCGCTCTCGATCGGCGTGATGAAGATGGTGCGCTCCGACCTCGCCTCCTCCGGCGTGATGTTCTCGCTCGACACCGAGTCGGGCTTTCGCGACGCGGTGTTCATCACCGGCTCCTACGGTCTCGGCGAGAACGTCGTGCAGGGCGCCGTCGACCCCGACGAGTTCTACGTCCACAAGCCCACCTTCGAGATGGGTCACCGCGCCGTGCTCCGCCGCCTGCTCGGCGACAAGGCCGTGAAGATGGTCTTCGTCGAGGGTGAGACGAAGCAGACCACGCGCAACATCCCGACCCCGAGGGCCGACCGCGAGCGTTTCTGTCTCGCCGACGAGGACGTCCTCGAGCTCGCCCAGAGCGCGATCGCGATCGAGCGCCACTACGGGCGGCCGATGGACATGGAGTGGGCGAAGGACGGGATCGACGGCCTGCTCTACGTCGTGCAGGCCCGGCCCGAGACCGTGGCCTCCCAGCGCAAGACGACGAGCCTCGAGACCTACTCGCTCGACGGCACCGGCGAGGTGCTGATCGAAGGGCGCTCCGTCGGCGAGAAGATCGCCTCGGGCGCCGTGCACGTGCTCGAGAACCTCACCCACCTCTCGGAGTTCAAGCCCGGCGAGGTGCTGGTGGCCGACACCACCACCCCGGACTGGGAACCGGTGATGAAGACCGCCGCGGCGATCGTGACCAACCGGGGCGGGCGCACCTGCCATGCGGCGATCATCGCCCGGGAGCTCGGCATCCCGGCCGTCGTCGGGGCGGGCGACGCGACGACCGCGGTGTCGAACGGCCAGATGGTGACCGTCTCGTGCGCCGAGGGCGACTCCGGGCGCATCTACCGGGGCGAGGTCGGCTTCCACGTCGAGCGGACCGAGGTGGCGGGCATGGCCCGGCCGGCGACGCAGATCATGATCAACCTCGGCAACCCCGACCTAGCGTTCAAGACGTCGTTCCTCCCGAACGACGGGGTGGGGCTCGCGCGCATGGAGTTCATCATCAGCGAGTCGATCAGGGCCCACCCGCTCGCGCTGCTGCACCCCGAGAAGGTCGCCGACCCGAAGGAGCGGGAGGTCCTCGCCCGGCTCATCCGTGGCTATCGCGACGGCGCCACGTTCTTCGTCGAGCGCCTGTCCGAGGGGATCGGGACCATCGCCGCGGCCTTCTGGCCGAAGCCGGTCGTCGTGCGCATGTCGGACTTCAAGACGAACGAGTACGCGAGCCTGGTCGGCGGGACCGCCTTCGAGCCGGCCGAGAGCAACCCGATGATCGGCTTTCGCGGTGCGTCGCGCTACGCGCACCCGGCCTACGCGGACGGCTTCGCGCTCGAATGCCAGGCGATGAAGCGGGTGCGCGAGGAGATGGGCCTCGTGAACGTCGTCCTCATGCTTCCCTTCGTGCGGCGCGTCGCCGAGGCCGAGCAGGTGCTCGACCGGATGGCCGATCTCGGTCTGCGCCGCGGGGAGAACGGGCTCAAGATCTACGCGATGTGCGAGATCCCGAACAACGTCATCCTCATCGACCGCTTCAGCGAGCTCTTCGACGGCTTCTCCATCGGCTCGAACGACCTCACCCAGCTCACGCTCGGCGTGGACCGCGACAGCGAGATCGTCGCCTTCGACTACGACGAGCGTGACGACGGCGTGAAGGAGATGATCCGCCTCGCGGTCGAGGGTTGCCGCCGCAACGGGATGCACTCCGGGCTCTGCGGCCAGGCACCCTCCGACTACCCGGAGATGGCGGAGTATCTCGTCGAGCTCGGCATCGACTCGATGAGCCTCAACCCCGACACCGTGCTGAAGACCACCGAGCTCGTCCTGGAGCTGGAGCAGCGTCTCGGCCACGTGCCGCGGGTGGCGGCCGCCGGGTAGGCGGGTGCGCGGCGGCGCGGGCGATGTGCCGCGCCGCCGGACAACTCGGCGTCGGCGACCGCGAACGCGGGCGGGGGGTCGGCGCCGCCCCGGCCGGCCTCGTCGCCGGAGGTCTCCCCGTCGCCTGAGGGATCCCCGGCGGCTGTCGTCGCGGCGCTCGGCCGGGAGCGGTCCGACGGCGGTGGTCCCGATCCAGCCGCTCCCTCGCCGTTCGCGACGTGGCGGCGGTCGAGCGCTGCGTCGTCGCCACGGTGCCGGGCGCGGCCCGGCGCCGTGGCGCGCCGACCGCCCGGCTTGCTGTGGGCATCCTGAGCTCCGCCACGTTGCGTTGACCGAAAGCGGGCACACTGGTAGACCCACCGGGGACTCCCTCAGGACGCCGCCCGGTCCTCACCGCGTGGTCGTGCCTTCGGGGGCGGCCGCACCGCGTTGAGCGACCGGGAACCGCTGCCGTTGGGGAACCACCAGTGCCGGAGCCCGCACGCCGATCGGGGGATTGTGTCCGAACGCAACGCCAAGGTCCATCCGACGGGGGTCCCACGCCCCCGGCCGGTGGCGCGCCCGAGTGGCCTTCGCCCGGGCCGTGCGGACCAGCGGTCCGGTCGGCGACGGGTGCTCGGCGTCGTGCTGCTCGCCGCGACCGCCACCGCCCCGGTGGCGGTCGCCTCCGCCTCCGGCGCCTCGGCGCGCCCGCGGCTCGCCGCCGCGAGCGCCCTCGTCCGCGTCGGCGGTCCCGCGCACGTCCCGTCGAGCGCTCGCCCCGACGGGGCCCTGCGTCCCGGGACCCCCCTGCAGCTCGGCGTCGCCCTCCGCCCGCGCGATCCGCTCGGCCTCTCGAGCTATGCCGCGGCGGTCTCCACGCCGGGCTCGCCCGACTACCACCGCTACCTCACCCCTCGGTCCTTCGCCGCCCGTTACGGGCCGACCCACGCCGCGGTGCGCTCCGTCGAGACGGCGCTCCGCCGCGCGGGCCTGAAGGTCGGCAGCCCGTCGGCGAACGGCCTCATGCTCCCCGTGAATGGGTCGGTCGGACGGGTCGAGTCGGCGTTCCACACCCGCCTCGCCGCCTACCGCCTGGCGGGCGGCGCCAGGGGATGGGCGGCCGCGACCGTACCGCTGCTCCCCGCCGGTGTCGCCGGCGCCGTCCAGGCCGTCCTCGGCCTCGACGAGCTCGCGACCCCGCACTCGATGCTCGAGCGGGCACCGACCTCGGCCAGGCGCGCCGCGGCCGGCCGGACCACCGCTTCCACGGTGACGCCCCGGGTCGCGACCCCCCAGGCCGCGACCGCCGTCCCCCAGGCCTGCCCGGCGGCGAGCCAGGCAGCCGTCCAGGGCGGGGGCTGGACGGACGCGCAGATCGCCAAGGCGTACGGGTTGAGCGCCCTCTACGCCCAGGGCGACCTCGGCGCCGGCCAGACGATCGCGCTCTACGAGCTCGAGCCGTTCGCGTCCGGCGACATCGCGACGTTCGACCGCTGCTACTTCGGCGCCAGCCACGCGGCCCAGGTCCAGACCGTGCCGGTCGACGGGTTCAGCCTGTCGGGGACGGGCTCGGGCGAGGCCCTCCTCGACATCGAGGACATCTCGGCACTGGCTCCCGCCGCGCACGTGCTCGTCTACGAGGCCCCGAATACGACCTTCGGCGGCCTCGACGAGTACAACGCGATCGTCAGCCAGGACCGGGCGAGCATCGTCTCGTCGAGCTGGGGCGAGTGCGAGTCGGCGCTTCAGGTCGCGGCGCCCGGCGCCCAGCAGGTGGAGAACTACCTCTTCGAGGAGGCCGCCGCCCAGGGCCAGACGGTCTTCTCGGCGGCCGGCGACGACGGCTCCGACGACTGCGCCGGGACCCCGTTCGGCACGACGAACCCGGCGCAGCCGCTGCTGTCCGTCGACGACCCGGCCAGCCAGCCCTACGTCGTCGGCGTCGGCGGGACGTCGCTGCACAGCGACACCCAGCCCGCGACCGAGACGGTCTGGAACGACGGGGCCAAGTGGGGCGCGGGCGGCGGTGGCATCTCGAACACCTGGGCGAGCCCGGCCTGGCAGGCCGACTCCGGCGTCGCGGGCGTCCAGCCGGGCGCGAACCGCCAGGTGCCCGACGTCAGCGCTAGCGCCGACGAGTGGCGTGGGATCACCGTCTACAGCAGCTTCTTCTCGGGCTCGTCGGCGAGCACGGCGCCCCACCCCGGTGGCATCACCCCCCGGGCGGCGGCCCCGACCGCGCCGCCCGGTTGGACGACCCTCGGCGGCACCTCGTCCGCCGCTCCGACCTGGGCCGCGATCGCGGCCGAGATCGCGGCGTCGAGTGCGTGCAGCGCGGCGTCGGTCCCGACGGTCGGCGGCGTGCCCGATCTCGGGTTCATCGGCGCCGAGCTCTACTCGGTTGCGGCGAACCCGACGTCGTACGCGGCGTCATTCAGCGACGTGGTCCGCGGCAACAACGACGTGTTCGGCCTCGGCCTCGGCTATCCGGCGACCCCCGGCTACGACCTCGCGACCGGCCTCGGCACCCCGGTCGTGACCGACGCCACCGACACCGGCGGCCTGGACGCGAGCCTCTGTGCTGTCGCCGGGAGCGGCCCGTCGACGCCGGCGCGCCCGACCGTCAGCGGCCTCAGCCCCTCCTTCGGTCCGACGTCGGGCGGCGGCACCGTCACCGTCACCGGGACGAACTTCCCGGCGGGCGACCCGTCGGCGGTCCACGTCGAGTTCGGCAACGCCGCGGCGAGCGTGACCGCTGTGCCCGACGCCCAGACCCTCACGGTGAGCCTGCCCGCCGCCACGGTGGCCCCCGGCGCCTCCAGCTTCACCGGCGCCGGACCGGTCGACGTCGCCGTCACCGTCTCGGGCGCCGCGGGGGCCTCGACCAGCGTCCCGGCCACCTCCTCGGTGTTCAACTACGTCCAGGAGAACGGTGCCGGCGCGACCGTCCCGAGCGTCACCGGCGTCGGTCCCTCCGGCGGCAACGTCGCCGGAGGGAACACGGTCGTCGTCTACGGCCAGGGCTTCACCACCGCCGGGCCGCCGACGGTCACCTTCGGCGGGGTCGCCGCCACGGGCGTGAACGTCGTCAGCGCCTTCGAGCTGATGGCGACGGCCCCGCAAGCGACCGCCGCGACGGCCTGCGCCACCGGGCTCGGTTTCGTCCCCTCGGCGGCCTGCCAGGTCCAGGTCGTCGTGACGAACGCCAACGGGTCGAGCGCCACCGCGACGATCCTGCCGGCGCTCTCCGGCGCGATCGTCTTCGACGCGAAGGCCGTCATCGAGCCCACGCCCGAGACGGAGGTCACGCCGGCCTCGACCGAGTACGACTACGCGCCGACGCCGGTCATCGCGTCGATCGCGCCCGACCCGGGCGACGCCTCGGGCCAGACGCCCGTGGTGATCACCGGGACGGGCTTCAGCCTGAACACCTTCGCCTGGGTCAATTTCGGGCCGCCCTCGACGGCGTCGAGCGAGCAGGTCCAGCTGCTCTACATCTCCCCGACGAGGATCGAGATCGCCCCGCCCTCGCCGTCGGGCTCGGGCGGTCCGCGGTCCATCCCGTTGAAGGGCGGCGTGAGCGTCCAGACGAGCGGCGGGTTGAGCAACGTCGTGCCGTTCTCCTACGGCGGCACGCCCATCGTGCGGTCGATCTCCGCCCTCGGCGGCCCGGCGACGGGCGGCACGGTCCTGCATATCCGCGGCAGCGGCCTGTCGAGCGTGCGCGGGATCGTCTTCGAGGGCGAGCTCACGCCCGAGGGCGGGACGGCCGCGGCGGCCTCGACGAGCTACGCGATCACCGGCCAGACCGACAGCACGCTCACCGTGGTCACGCCGGCGGCGCTCCCCGGGCCCGTCGACGTCCTGCCCTGCAGCGCCACGGCGTGCGCCCGGGCGAACCCGACGGTCGACACGTTCGTCTACTTCGATCCCGGGGCGCCGTCGCTCGCGGCGGTGACGCCCCGCCACGGCCCGGCGCACGGCGACACCGAGGTCGTGCTGTTCGGGGACAACCTCGACGGCGCCGTGTCGGTCCGCTTCGGCGGCGCCTCGAGCGACCACTTCGTCGCGGTGAGCGGCGTGCCCTCTTCGGACCCCTACGTGCTCGGCGTGCGCTCGGCGCCCGGGCGGGCGGGCGGCACGGTCCGCGTGAGCGTGGTCACGCGCTCCGGGCGCACAGGCGTCCTCGCGGCGGGGACCTTCCGGTACACAGCGAGCGGGCCGAGCGCGCCGCGCCACCTGCGGGCCGCCGTGCACGGCTCGCACGCGCACCTGTCGTGGGTGGCCCCGATGAGCGACGGCGGCTCGCCCGTCACCGAGTACGAGGCGATCGCCTCCGCCACCGGTGTCGCCCCCGCGGGCGTGCAGATCGGCCCGGGTGCCCGCTCTGTCGACTTCGACCACCTCGTCGCCGGGCGCGCCTACACCTTCCGCCTCGTCGCCGACAACGCCGTGTCGGGCCGCGGCGTGTGGGCGACCGCCGGTCCGAGGGCCGTCGCGTTCGCCGCGGACGGCTACCGCCTCGCGACGAGCGCGGGCGTCGTCACCGGCTACGGCAGCCTCCCGGCGCTCGGCGGCATCGGCGGCGGCCCGCTCGCCAGCCCAGTCGCCGCCATCACCGGCACCGCCGACGGGGGCGGCTACTGGCTCGTGACCTCGGACGGGTCCGTCTACGCGTTCGGTGACGCCAACAACTACGGGTTCGACCATCCGGCGTTCCCCGTCGTTGCGATCGAAGCCACCCCCTCAAGCGACGGCTACTGGGTCCTCACCCGGAACGGCGGGGTCTCCGCCTTCGGCCGCGCCAAGGCCTACGGCTCGCTCGCCGGACGTCGCGCGGCCGTGGCGGGCGGCGTCGTCGGCCTCGCCCCGGACCTCGCCGGCGCCGGCTACTGGATCGTGAACGGCCACGGTCGCGTCTTCGGCTTCGGCGACGCCAAGTCGTACGGCTCGGTCGGCGCCTCGGGGGCCCGGGTCGTCGGCATCGCCGCGACTCCCGGAGGGAAGGGCTACTGGGTCCTCGGTGCGACCGGCGCCGTCTACGCGTTCGGCGACGCCCGCGGCTACGGCGGGGTGCGACCGGGACACCTCGCCGGGCGCGCCGTCTCGTTGACGGCCACGCCCGACGGCCACGGGTACTGGATCGCGACGTCGACCGGCGCCGTCTACGCGTTCGGCGACGCGCACTACGCCGGGGGCGCCGCACCGACCGGCGCGACCTACGTGGGGCTCGCCACGACCTGAGCGAGCGTCGCGCCGAGAGTGGCGCGCCGGTCGGGTCGGGCCGGGCGCGGACCGGGGACGACCGGCGAGGTGTCCCGGTCGATCGCCGGGCGACGGTGAACTTTCATCCCGCGGTCATCGACGGGTCGCGGACCGAGCACGGTCCGTCCACCTTCACCTCCTACGGTCTGGCGCGACAACGCTGCACCCCACGCCCGTGGACGAGGCCCCTTACCGCCACCTGCTGCGCGTCGCCGCGGAGCTCCTCGGGGCTCGCCTCCCGCCGGTCGAGCGCCGCTGGGCCGGCGTCTACAGCGAGGTGACCGAGCCCGGGCGCCTCTACTACCGGGCCGAGGTCGCCCCCGGGGTCGTGGTCGTGACGGGGCCGGGGGGTAGAGGGATGACGATGTCGCCTGCGATCGCCGAGGAGAGCTTCACGTGAACGGTGCTCAGTACCCCGCACCCCGCATCGCGCTCGCCTGCCTCGACATGGCCGGGACCACGGTCGAAGACGCCGGTGCCGTGCGGTACGCGTTCGCCGCAGCGCTCGACGAGGTCGGCGTGGAGGAGGGCTCGGCCGAGTGGGCACGCATGGCCGAGTACGTGGCCGAGACGATGGGGACCTCGAAGATCGCGGTGTTCCGGGCGCTGTTCGACGACGACCAGGTGGCGGAGCGGGCCAACGCCGCCTTCGAGGCCGACTACGAGGAGCGCATCGCCTCGGGCGGTGTCGTGCCGATCGCCGGGGCGGAGCAGGCCATCGCGGCGCTTCGCGGCGCGGGCGTGAAGGTGGCGCTCCACACCGGCTTCTCGGTGGTGACGCGCGACCGGCTCGTCGCGGCGCTCGGCTGGGAGGAGGTCGCCGACCTGCTGCTCTGCCCCGCCGAGGCCGGGCGGGGGCGGCCGTACCCGGACATGGTGCTCACCTCGCTCCTCCGCCTCGGCGTGGACGACGTCGCGGCGGTCGCCGTCTGCGGCGACACCGCTGCCGACGTCGAGGCGGGCCGGCGCGCCGGCGCGCCGGTGCTTGCCGGCGTGCTGAGCGGCGCCGACGGCGCGGAGCGGCTCCTCGGCGCCGGCGCCACGCACGTCCTCGGCTCGGTCGCCGAGCTCCCGGCGATCCTCGGCCTCCCGTGAGCGCCCCCGCCGGCGCCCCGCGCCCCGCACCCGACCTCGGCCCGCGCCCCGCGCCCCGCGCCCGACCTCGCGACGCGCCCCGCGCCCGACCTCGCGACGCGCTCCGCGCCCGACCTCGCGGCGCTCGTCGCGAGGCGCCGGCCGGGGTTCGGCCTCGAGCGCCGCTTCTACGCCGACGCCGACCTCTACGAGGTTGAGCTCGACGCCATCTGGCGGGCGGGCTGGCTGTTCGTCGGCCACTCCTGCGAGCTCGCCCACCCCGGCGGCTTCCTCGCCTTCGACGCGATGGGCGACCCGGTCGTCGTCGTCCGCCAACGCGACGGGTCGCTGCGGGCGGTGCACAACGTCTGCCGCCACCGGGGCTCGCTCGTCGTCACCGAGGAGTCCGGCCACGTCTCGCGCCTCGTCTGCCCGTACCACCAGTGGGTGTACGACCTCGACGGGCGCCTGGCGCGCTGCCCCGGGGCGCCGGCGGGCTTCGACCCGTCGGGCGCGGCGCTGCCCGGCGTCGCGGTGCGCGAGCTCGAGGGACTGGGGTTCGTCTGCCTCGCCGCCGAGCCGCCCGACTTCGACGAGGCGGCCTCCGAGCTCGGCCGGATGGCGGCGCCCCAGGGCCTCGGGGCGGCGCGCGTGGCGCGCTCGATCGACTACCTCGTCCCGGCGAACTGGAAGCTCGTCTGGGAGGACAACCGGGAGTGCTTCCACTGCGCGGTCAACCACCCCGACTTCTGGTGCCATGCCAGCTGCGACCACGCGGTGACGACCCGCCTCGTCCCGGCCGGTCCGGAGGCGACGCGGGTGCGCGTCTCGTGGCTCGTCGCGGGCTCGGCCGTCGAGGGCCGCGACTACACCGCCGGGCGGCTCCTGGCGTTCTGGCAGCTCACCTCGGAGCAGGACTGGGCGATCTGCGGGCGCCAGCAGCGCGGGGTCACGTCTCGGGCGTTCGTGCCCGGGCCCCTCTCCCCGACGAAGGAGGCCAATGTCGAGCGTTTCCTCGCCTGGTACGTGGGCCGGCTCGCCGGTGCGCTCGGGCTCGGCGCCCCGGTCACGGCCGGGCCGGCCGCGCGCCCGCGACCGACGGTCGCGGCCCGGCCCCGAGGGCCCGCCGGCTCAGGAGGCGCTGAGCGCCACCGCGGCCTCCGGCGAGGCGACCCGGAAGCTGAAGCTCTCCTCGAGGTAGAGCCGGACGGCTCCGGCGTCGTGGCCGGCGAAGCCGAGGGAGAGGTCCTCGCCCGACTCGAAGGAGAAGTCGTCGCCGCGCATGCTGAGGACGACGGCACCGCGCACGCCCGGGGCCCAGACGATCGGGCCGCCGAGGATGGCGCGCAGGTGCTCGAAGAGGAGCACGCCGCCGTGCTCGGCGGTCTCGACGACCCCGGTGTAGCCCTCCGGGCTGAGCGCCAGCCCGTAGGGACCGTCGACGCCGGCGCCGCGGAGCACCGCCACCGCCTTCGCGACGCGGCCCGGGTACTGCGCCACCCCGTCGCCGAGCGGGATCGCCTCGTGCGGCGAGGCCTCGGTGATGCCGGTGATCCCGCCCTCGGCGAAGCCGTGGAAGACGGCGACGTTCTCGGCGAGCGCGAGCTTGCGCGCCGCCTCGTCGAGGTTGGCGAGGTCGAGGTCGTCGGCCCCCCGGTCCGCGTCGCGCAGCTCCGCGAGGTCGAGGCTGAACTCGGCGCGCAGCTCGACGAGGGGCAGGACGCGCCGCTGCGCGGCGGAGACGCCCGCGACCGGGCCGGCCCCGAGCGCTGCGACGCGGCCCAGGTTCGTCGCCGAGTGCTCCCAGCCGTGCGGGCCGGAGAAGTCGACGAGCTTGCGCGCGGCGAGCGCGGGCCGCAGGGCGGCGCGCGCCTCCTCGTCGAGGGCCTCCCAGCCGGCGGTGGTGATGGGTGCGTGGTCGCGAAGGAGGTGGTTCACAGCGTCGCCTCCCTGCTCGAGCTCTTCAGGCCGCCGATGCCGAGCGAGCCGGCGCCGTCGGGCGCCGGGGACGTCGCGCCGGCGGGCTCGGCCGTCGAGCTCTCGACCTCGAGCACGGGGAGCGCGCTGAACAGGTAGGTGCGCAGCTGCTGGTCGAGCGCGGGGTCGCGCCGGCGCAGCCACTCGAGGGTCATGGCCGCGTGCTCCTTCTCCTCGTCCCGGTTGTGGGCGAGGATCCCCGCCAGCTCCGGGTCGCTCGCGGCGGCGACGCGCTGGTCGTACCAGTCGATCGCCTCCAGCTCCTCCATGATCGACACGATCGCCCGGTGCCGGTCGACCAGCTCCGGCGAGAGCACCTCGGTCGATTCGTGCAGGCTCCCACTCGATGCCGCCATGCGTACCCTCCTCGTGTCGAGCCCAGCGCCGGCTCCTGACGGGCGCCAGCTGGTGGTGCGTACGGCTCCGGCCCCGCCGAGCGGCGCTGTTAGCACGGTAGCCGGAGGTGCCGCCGCAGCGTCGCGCCCGCCCCGGGATGTGCCGCTGCAGCCGTCCGCGGCGGCCGTTCACGGTGCGGCGCGGCGCCAACTCCTAGGGTGAGGGGATCGTGTCGCCGCACGGGCGCGGCCGGAGCAGGGAGGACAGCGACCTCGATGTCGGTTGGCGTGCCGGCGACGAACCTCGGCTTCCCGCGCATCGGCGCGCAGCGCGAGCTGAAGCGCGCCCTCGAGGGCTACTGGTCGGGCGAGCTGAGCGCCGCGCAGCTGCGCGGCGCCGCCTCGAGCCTGCGGCGCGAGCGCTGGCTGCTCCAGCGCGAGCACGGCATCGACCACATCCCCTCGAACGACTTCTCCCTCTACGACCACGTCCTCGACACGGCCGTGATGGTGGGCGCGGTGCCGGACCGCTACGTCGGCGCCGACGGCCCGGGCGGGCTCGAGGCGTACTTCGCGATGGCGCGTGGCGGGGAGGTCGAGGGCCGGGCGGTCGCGCCGCTCGAGATGCGGAAGTGGTTCGGCACCGACTACCACCACGTCGTCCCCGAGATCGAGCCCGGGCGGCGCTTCGAGCTGTCCTCGATGAAGCCGATGGACGAGTTCCGCGAGGCCGCGGTGCTCGGCGTCGCGACGCGCCCGGTCGTGCTCGGCCCGATCTCGTTCCTCCACGTCGCCCGCCAGCGCGGCGCGGACATGCTGCGCAGCCTGTTCGAGGACGGCCTGCTCGACGTCTACGAGCAGCTGGTCGCCTCGCTCGCCTCGGCGGGCGCCACCTGGGTGCAGATCGACGAGCCGGCCTTCGCGACCGATCTCGACGCCGAGCTGCTCGACGTCTGCCGCTACGTCTACGGCCGCCTTGCGGCCTCGGCGCCCTCGTGCGCGCTCGTCGTCGCGACGTACTTCTCCGACCTCAGGCAGAACCTGCCCGTCGCGCTCACGCTGCCGGTCGCGGCCCTCCACCTCGACGTGGTGGCGGGCACCCGCCAGCTCGACGAGGCGCTCGCGCTCTCGCCCCGCTCGCTCACGTTGTCCCTCGGCGTCGTCGACGGCCGCAACGTCTGGCGGAGCGACCTCGAGCAGACCTTCGCCCTCCTGCAGGCCGCCGAGTCGCACATCGGCCCGGACCGCCTCCTCGTCGCGCCGTCCTGCTCGCTGCTCCACCTGCCGGTCGACACCCGGACGGAGGACCAGCTCGCCCCCGAGCTGCGGGACCGGCTCGCCTTCGCCGTCCAGCGCCTCGACGAGGTGGCCCTCCTCGTGCGCGGGCTCCGGCACGGTCGCGAGGCGATCGCCGACGCCCTCGAGGCGAGCGCCCGGGCGGGCATGTCCCGCGCGGTCGCGGCGGCCCGCGGCGACCGGGAGCTGGCGGCCCGGCTGGCGGCGCTCGACGGCGGCGCCGAGCGCCGGGCCAGCCCGTACGAGGTGCGGCGCGAGGCCCAGGCGGCGCGCTTCGGCCTGCCAGAGCTGCCGACGACGACGATCGGCGCCATGCCCCAGACGCGCGAGCTGCGCCGCCAGCGCGCCCGACGGCGCCGGGGTGAGCTCGTCCAGGGCGCCTACGACGACGCGATCCGCGTCGAGATCGCCTCCGCCATCGCCGTCCAGGAGATCGCCGGTCTCGACGTCCTCGTCCACGGCGAGTTCGAGCGCGGCGACATGGTGGAGTACTTCGCCGAGCACCTCGAGGGCTTCGCCCTCACCGCCAACGGCTGGGTCCAGAGCTACGGCTCGCGCCTCGTGAAGCCGCCGATCATCGTCGGCGACGTGGTGCGGCGCGCGCCGATCGCCGTCGAGTGGACCTCCTACGCCCAGTCGCTCACCGACAAGCCGGTGAAGGGCATCCTCACCGGACCGATGACGATGCTCGCCTGGTCCTTCGTGCGCGACGACTGCCCCCCCGAGACCGTCGCCCGCCAGCTCGCGCTGGCGGTGCGCGACGAGGCCGCCGACCTCGAGGCCGCCGGGATCGGGATCATCCAGATCGACGAGCCGGCGCTGCGCCAGGGCCTCCCGATGCACGAGGACGACCGTCCCGGCTACCTCCACTGGGCGGTGGACGCGTTCCGCCTCGCCTCCGCGGGGCTGGCGGACTCGACCCAGCTCCACACGCACATGTGCTACGACGACCTCGAGGACATCGTCGACGCCGTCGTGTCGATGGACGTCGACGTCCTCTCGGTCGAGGCGGCCGGCTCGCACCAGCGGATCGTCGCCAGCTTCGCCGCGCGCGGCTACCGGGCCGGGCTCGGCCCGGGGGTGTGGGACGTCCGCTCGCCGCGCGCCCCGTCGGTCGAGGAGATCCAGCAGGCGCTGCGCGCCGTCCTCGAGACGCTCCCCGCCGACCAGGTGTGGGTCAACCCGGACTGCGGGCTGAAGACGCGCGACTGGGACGAGGTGACGGTGGCGCTCGACGCCATCGTCGAGGCGGCCGTCCGGGTGCGTGGACCGGCCCCGGCGCCCGGCGCCCCGGCCGCCGCCGCAGCCGCGCTCGGCGGGGCGAGCACAGGCGAGGGGCTGAGCGCCCGGGCGACGAACGGCGCGGCCGGCGCGCCGAGCGGGGAGCCCGTGTTGCCCGTGTCGCCGGTGACCGCGCGCGACGGCGGCGCCCCGGGCCAGGCGGCGCCACCGGCGGAGGGCGCCGAGCCGGCGGGACCGCCGCGAAAGCGCCACCGCCGACGCGGCTCGCACGGGCGGCGCCGGCCGGGCCCGCCGTCGCCGGAGGCCTCGCCCGGTCCGTGACGTCACCGCGGGCGCCCGGGACGCCACCGGGGGCTACGACGCCGCCGCGCCCGCCCCGCCGAGGTCGCCCCCGCCCTCGATCGCGAGGAGGATGCGCTTGCGCTCGAGCCCGCCGGCGAAGCCCGTGAGCGTGCCCGACGCCCCGATGACCCGGTGGCAGGGGACCACGACCGCGATCGGGTTGCGGGCGTTCGCGTGCCCGACGGCGCGCGCCGCGCCGGGGCGGCCGACGGCGGCGGCGACCTCGCCGTAGCTCGCGGTCGTGCCGTAGGGGATGGCGCAGAGCGCCTCCCAGACAGCGAGCTGGAAGGAGGTGCCGCTCGGCGCGAGCTCGAGGTCGAAGTCGCGCCGGGCACCGGCGAAGTACCGGCGGAGCTGCTCGGCCGCCGCGTCGAGCTCGCCGTCGGCGCGGACCGCGCCCGGCGCCGGCCCGGCCGGGCCGCTCCCGTGGTCCATCTCGACGCCGGTGAGGCGGCCCTCGTCGTCGGCGGTGAGCAGCAGGGGGCCGATCGGGCTTTCGAGGAAGCGGTAGTGCTCGGTCATCGTGTCGTCACCTTTCGTCGGGAGAGCCGCCCGTCCGGGGCGGGGCGACCCCGGGAGCGGACCAGAGATGGAGCACCGCGTACGAGCGCCAGGGCCGCCAGCGCTCGGCCAGTGCGGCGACCTCGCGGACGCTCGAGCCGTGGCCGAGCGCGGCGAGGGAGCGGCGGACGCCGAGGTCGCCGGCGAGCATCACGTCGGGATGTCCGAAGGCCCGCATCGCCACGTAGTCGGCGGTCCAGGCGCCGATCCCCGGCAGGGAGCGCAGTCCGGCGCGGGCCGCCTCGGCGTCGGCGCCGGCGTCGAGCACCACCGAGCCGCCGGCGAGGGCGTCGGCCACCGCCACGAGCGCGCGGGCGCGTGCGCGGGGCATCGGCAGCGAGGAGGGGTCGAGCGACGCGAGCGTGGCCGCGTCGGGGAAGAGGCGGGTCAGCCCGGCGCTGCCCGGCGAGCGGCTCGGGGTGAGGGGCTTGCCGTGCTCGGCGACGATGCGGGCGAGGAGGCTGCGCGCGCCGGCGACCGACACCTGCTGGCCGACGACGGCGCGCACCGCGAGCTCGTGCGGGTCGACGCTGCCCGGGATCCGCCGGCCCGGCGCGGCGCGCACGAGCGGGCCGAGCGTCGCGTCGACGCCGAGGCGCTCCGCGACCGCCACCGGGTCGGCGTCGAGGTCGAGCAGGCGCCGGCAGCGCTGGACGGCGCCCTGCAGGTCCCGCAGGTCCTCGAGGTGCAGGCGCGCCCGTACGTGGCCGTCGGCCGGCGCGAGCTCGGCGAGCCCCGTGCCGTGGGGGAGCGCGAGCGTCCGCGCATAGCGGCCCGGGCCCGTCTCTTCCATGCCGAGCACGGCGCGCGCCGAGAGGAAGGACAGGGTGCTCGCCGCGTCGTGCGGGAGCCGCACCGCCAGGCGCAGGTCGATTGTGTCGGCGAGCCCGGCCTGGCGGTGGCGGCTGCGTCGGCGCAGCCCGGTCGGGGTAGCGGCGAACACCTCCCGGACGGTGTCGTTGAACTGGCGCACGCTGGCGAAGCCGGACGCGAACGCGACCGAGGAGAGGTCCAGCGCGCTCGTCTCGATGAGGATGCGCGCCGTCTGGGCGCGTTGGGCCCGGGCGAGCGCGAGTGGGCCGGCGCCGAGCTCGGCGTTGAGCAGCCGGGTGAGCTGGCGCGGGCTGTAGCCGAGGCGCCGGCCGAGGCCGCCGACGCCCTCGAGGTCGACGAGGCCCTCCGCGATGAGCCGCATCGCCCGGGCCACGACGTCCTGGCGGACGTTCCACGCCGGCGAGCCGGGCGACGCGTCCGGGCGGCACCGCTTGCAGGCGCGAAAGCCCGAGCGCTGCGCGGCGGCGGGGCCGGGGAGGAAGCGCACGTGCTCGCGCCGCGGCGTGCGGGCGGGGCAGCTCGGCCGGCAGTAGATGCCGGTCGAGGTGACGGCGACGACGAACCACCCGTCGAAGCGGGCGTCTCGCGCCGACACCGCTCCGTAGCAGCGTTCGAAGTCCTCGACCACCGGCCCATTCTGCGCCCGCCCGGCGCCGGCGGCTGGCGGGTTTCGGACATCGCGCTCGGGGGCCGGCGAGGCGGCCGCCGAGCCGGCGCGCGCCGCTCCCCGTGCGGCTCGTGGCCGCGGCCCCGCACGTGGGGCGCGGCAGGCGTCCTCCGGGCGGGCGGAGGCGCACCGTTCGTCCCGGCCGGCTGGTGTGCAGCTGTTCAGATGTTGGTGATCTTCTCGAGCCCGGCCGGGGTGTCCGGGTCGTGCCCCCGCGCGAGGGCGAGGTGATAGGCGAGCTGCTGGGCCCGCAGGATCGCCGGGACGGGAGCGAGCGCCTCGGGCAGGCCGGAGGGCAGGGGGAGCGGGGACCCCGGCTCCTCGTCGGCCAGGTACACGGGGACGTCCCGGCGGGCGAGCTCGTCGGCGAGGGACCTGACGTAGGAGTGTGCCGGGCCGGCGCACGCGAGGAGCACCGCCGGCGTGCCGGGCCTGATCGAGGCGATGTGACCGTGGCGCAGCTCTGCGGCCGAGTACCCGACGGCGAACAGCTGCGCCGTCTCCTTGACCTTCAGCGCGAGCTCGAGCGCGGCGGGAAGCAGGTAGCCGCGGGCCGCGACGAGGAGCTCGTTCGCGCCCGACAGGCGCCCGGCGAGGGCCGCGGCGGCGCTGTCGTCGGCGAGGACCCTCGAGGCGACGAGCGGCAGCCGGCGCAGGTCGCGCTCGTCGAAGGGGACCGGTCCGAGCGCCGCGGCGATGAGCGCCAGGGCGACGACCTCCGCGGTCACCGTCTTCGTCGCCGGGATGGCGCGCTCCGCGCCGGCCCCGAGCGCCAGGGCCTGGCGCGCGGCCCCGGCGAGCGCGCTCTCATGGTCGTTCGTGACGGCGAAGGTCGCGGCGCCGCAGGAGGCGAGGCGCGTCGTGACCTCGACGATCTCCCGTGTCTCGCCCGACTGGCTGAGGGCGATCACGAGCTGGCCCGAGTAGTCGGCGTCGACGCGGTAGAGGGTGTGCAGGCTCGGTGCGGCGACGCTCACCGGGTGGCCGGTGGCGGCTTCGAGCAGGTACCGGCCGTAGAGGGCGGCGCAGGCGGAGGAGCCGCGGGCGACGAGCGTGACGCCGTGGAACGGTCCTCCGGCGAGCGACGCCACCTGGTCGCGGATCTCGCCGGCCCGGGCGACCAGGTCTGCGAGCACGCGGGGCTGGTCGGCCATCTCGTCCACCATGAACGAGGTCATCGGGCCGCCTCCACGCCGTGCTGCCTCGCCGCCACGTGGCACGCGGCGTCGTGTCCGGCCTCCAGGGTGAGGAGCTCGGGAGGGACCTCGCGACAGATCTGCTCGGCGAGCGGGCAGCGCGGGTGGTAGGGGCAGCCGCCCGGGGGCTCGGCGACGACGGCGAGCGGCTGGACGTCCTCGCTGAGGCGCCGCCGTGCCTCGATCTCGGGGTCGGGCACCGGCACCGCGTCCGCCAGCGCCCGGGTGTAGGGGTGCAGCGGGGCGTCGAGCACCCGGTCGTACGGCCCGGACTCGACGACGCGCCCGAGGTACATGACGTCGATCTCGTCGGCGATGTGCCGCACCATGGAGAGATCGTGGCTGATGAAGACGTAGGTGAGGCCGAGCTCGCCCTGGATGCGGACCAGGAGGTTCATCACCTCGGCCCGCACCGAGACGTCGAGGGCGGACGTCGGCTCGTCGAGGACGAGCACCTTCGGCCCGACGGCGAGCGCCCGGGCGATGGCGACCCGCTGCGCCTGGCCGCCGGACAGCTCGTGGGGGTAACGGCGGAGGAAGCGCCTGCCGAGCGCCACCATCTCGAGCACCTCGACAACGCGCGCCTCGCGCGCTTCGGGGCCCGGCGCGAGGTCGTGCACCCGGAGCACCTCGCCGAGCGCCCGCTCCACGGTGAGGCGCGGGTCGAGCGAGGAGAAGGGATCCTGGAAGACGAGCTGGATCCGCCGGGCGAGCGCGCCCCGCGCCTCGTTCGACGCGGCGGCGACCGGGGCCCCGGCGACCTCCACCGAGCCGGACGTCGGCGGCTCGAGCCCGACCAGCAGGCGCGCGAGCGTCGACTTGCCGCAGCCGGACTCCCCGACGATCCCGAGCGAACCGCCCGCCGCGACGTCGAAGGACACCCCGCGCACCGCGCGCACCGGCGGCCGGCCGCGCCGTCCCCGGTACTCCTTCGTCAGCGCCCGGGCGCGGATCGCTACTCCGTCCACTGTTCGGACCTTTTCCAGCACGCGGCGCGCCGGCCGGCGCCGCGCTCGAGGAGGCCCGGCTCCTCCGACTCGCAACGGTCGAAGGCGAAGGGGCAGCGGAGCCGGAACGGGCACCCGCCAGGCAGGTGCGCGGGGTCGGGCGGCGACCCGCCGATCTGGTGGAGCCGCCCGCGGTGGGCGACGCCCGGTCCGGGGAGCGACGCGAGCAGGGCGGCGGTGTAGGGGTGCTCCGGGCGGGCGAAGAGCTGCCCGGTCGGTGCCTCCTCGACGATGCGCCCCGCGTACATCACCGCGACGCGCTCGACGAGGCGCGCGACGACGCCGAGGTCGTGGGTGACCCAGACCACCGCCATCTGGGTCTCGGCCTGCAGCTCGCCGACCAGCCGGAGGATCTGCTGCTGGATCGTGACGTCGACCGCGGTCGTCGGCTCGTCGGCGATGAGCAGGCGGGGCGAGGTGGAGAGCGCCATCGCGATCATCACCCGCTGGAGCATGCCGCCGGACAGCTCGTGGGGGAAGGAGGTCTCGAGGCGCGCGGGATCCGGCAACCCGACCTGCTCGAGCACCTCGCGTGTCCGCGTGGCGGCCCGCTCCTTGTCGAAGCCGTGGGCGCGCAGGGCCTCGCGCAGCTGGGTGCCGATGCGCAGCAACGGGTTCATCGAGCTCATCGGGTCCTGGTAGACCATGGCGATCTCCCCGCCCCGGACGGCGCGGAGCCGCCGCTCGTCCATCGAGAGCAGGTCGCGTCCGCCAAAGGTGATGCTCCCCGACAGCACGCTGAGCGGCGGCGAGGCGAGCAGGCTGAGGACGGCGAGCATGGTGAGCGTCTTGCCCGAGCCGCTCTCGCCCACGATGCCGAGCTTCTCGCCGGGGGCGACGTCGAGGTCGACGCCGCGCACGATCTCGAGCACGCCCTGGCGGTGGGCGATCCCGATCCGCAGGCCGCGGATGGACAGCGCCGGCCCGCCCGGCGTGCCCGGCGTGACGGGGACGGCCTCGGTCGCGACGCTCACGTCGGCACCGCCTCGACGAGCGCTGTGCGGATGACGGCGCGCGACGGGGCCTGCTCGGCCACCCGCAGCGCCAGCGGCGCACGTCCCGGCGTGACCGAGCCGAGCACGACGCTGCGGCTTGCCCCGGTGCACGACGCCACCGTGGCCGGCAGGTTGTGGAGCGTGAGGAAGCCGACGACGGCGAAGACGAGGGCCTCCTTCGCGGCCGAGGGGATGCCGTAGTCCTCGATCGACCGCACGGTGACGCCGGGCAACCGGGCGGCGAGCTCGCGCATGAGCGTCGGGTTGCGGGTGCCGCCGCCGGAGGCGACGACGTCGCACACCTGCCAGCGGACGAGCTCGGCGGCGACGGTCTCGGCGGTGAGCGCCACGAGCGTGGCGAGGAGGTCGTCGGGGGCGACGTCGCGACCGGCGAGGCGGTCGAGGAGGTACTCGAGGTGGAACAGCTCCTTGCCGGTCGACTTCGGCGGCGCCGCCGCGTAGTAGGGCTCGTCGAGCAGATCGGCGAGGAGCGCCCGGTCGACGGCGCCGGCGGCCGCGCGCCGGCCCGCCTCGTCGTAGGCGTGGCGCCCGGCGCTCAGGTGGGACACCGCTGCGTCCAACAGCGCGTTCGCCGGCCCGGTGTCGTACGCGATCGGCTCGGTGCCCGGCCCGACGACGGTGATGTTGGCGATGCCGCCGAGGTTCAGCGCGGCACGGGTGTGGCTTCCGGGGCCGCCGAGCAGCAGGACGTCGAGGAGGCTCGCGAGCGGGGCGCCCTGGCCCCCGACGGTCAGGTCCCGGCTCCGGACGTCGCTCACGACGGCCGCCCCGGTGCGCTCGGCGATCCACGCCGGCTCGCCGAGCTGGAGGGTGCCGAGGGCCGACCCGTCCGCCACCCAGTGGAACACCGTCTGGCCGTGCGAGCACACGGCCTCGGCGGCCCCGTCGAAGCACGTCCTCGCGAGGTCGTCGGCGACCTCGGCGAAGGTCTGGCCGATGGCGGTGTCCAGGCGGCACACCTGCTCGACGGTCGTCGTCGCGGGCGGCAGCACGGCGCCGATCTCGGCGCGCAGCCCGTCGGGGTAGGGGTGCGAGACGTGGCCGCGCAGGTCGCACTGGAGGGTCGTGCCGTCGAGCTCGAGATCGACGGCCACCGCCTCGATGGCGTCGTAGGAGGTGCCCGAGATCATCCCGATCATCCGCATCGTCGTTCCCGCTCCTCTCCTGTGGCGCCCGGTGCGCGCCCGGCCGTCGGCGCCTCGTGGACGGTCATCGGTTGCGCGCCCGGGGGTCGAACGCGTCGCGCAGGCCGTCGCCGACGAAGTTGAAGCCGATGACGGCGAGCACGATGGCGATCGAAGGGCCGGCGAGCGTCCACCAGGCGATCCCGGCGAGGCTGCTCGACTGGCTGACCATCTCGCCGAGCGACGCCGTCGGCGGGGGTGGCCCGAGGCCGAGGAAGCTGAGGCTCGCCTCGGCGAGGACCGCCCACGACAGCGCCAGGCTCGTCTGCACCGCGACGGCGCCGCCGACGTTCGGCAGGATGTGGCGCAGCAGGAGCCGGGTGCGGGAGAAGCCGAGGACGCGCCCGGCGCGCACGAAGTCGGCCTCCCGAAGCGCCAGGACGGGGCCGCGGACGACGCGCACGAAGATCGGGACGTAGCCGACCCCGATGGCGAGCGCGCTGTTCAGCCACCCGGGCCCGAGGGCCGTCACGATGGCGAGCGCGAGGAGGATGGCGGGGATGGCGAAGAGGATGTCGGTGACGCGCATGATGAGCAACGAGGGCCACCGGCCGAGGAACCCCGCGACGATGCCCGCGACGGTGCCGACGACGCCGGCGATGAGCACCGCGACGACGGCGATCTCGAGCGAGACCCCGATCCCTTGGAGCACGAGGGAGAAGACGTCCCGCCCGAACTGGTCGGTCCCGAAGAGGTGGTGGAGCGAGACGCCCTTCAAGGCGGCGGACGCGTCCGCGTAGGTCGGGCTGTAGGGGGTGCCGCCCGCCGCGGCGACGATGGCGGCGAGGACGACGATCGCCACGAGCACGCAGCCGACCCGGCCGTTGCGGTTGTGCACCAGCGCGCCGAGCAGGCTGCGGCGCTCCGGCTCGGCGACGTCGTCCAGCCTCGTCGGGAGCGGCGCAGGTGGTGCAGCCGGCGCCGGCGCCGGGGTCCACGGGGTGCTCACCGCGACCTCGTGCGCGGGTCGATCACCGTGTAGAGCACGTCGACGAGCATGTTCACGATCACGAACCCCGTGGCGAACAGCAGCGTGAGGGTCTGTACGACGGGGAAGTCGCGGTTGTTGATCGACGTGACGAGGAGCCGCCCGAGGCCGGGCAGGACGAAGATCTGCTCGATGATCACGGTCCCGCCGAGCAGGTAGCCGAGCTGGATGCCCGACATCGTCACGATCGGGACGAGCGCGTTCAGCAGGAGGTGGCGCCACGTCACCGCGCTCGGCGAGAGCCCCTTGCCCCGCGCCGTGCGGGTGAAGTTCAGGTTCGTGACCTCAAGCACCGCCGCACGCGTCGTGCGCATGATCGCCGCACCGATGCCGAGGCTGAGCGCGAGCGCGGGGAAGAAGATCTGCTGGACGTTGAGCCACGGGTTGGAGAACAGGCCGGCGAAGGCCTGCGAGGACGGGAAGTAGTGGAAGGTCGAGGCGAGGAAGGTGACGAGCCCCGTCCCGATGATGAAGCTCGGCACGCCGAGCCCGAAGACGGCGACGCCCTGGCCGATGTCGTCCGCGATCCGACCGGGCCGGAGCGCGCCGAGCACGCCGAAGCCCACGCCGATCAACAGGCCGAGGAGCATCGCCGCGATCGCCAGCTCCAAGGTGACGGGGAGCGCCGAGCCGATGAGCGACGCGACGGACACGCGGGCGGCGAGGGAGATCCCGAGGTTCCCGCTGAAGGTGGAGCCGACCCAGTCGGCGTACTGGTTGAGGAGTGGCTGGCCGATCCCGTAGTAGTGGTTCAGCGCGACCAGCTGGGCGTGGGTGAGCAGCCCGGCGCTCACCCCGAGCGACGCGGTCACGGCGTTGCCGGGGAGGAGGCGGAGGATCACGAAGATCACGACGGAGACGCCGAAGAGCGTCACGACCGTCGTCGCGATGCGCCGCCCGATGCCAAGCAGCATGTCGACCCTTACGCTCCGTTCCTGCTCCCGGGCGTTCCCTGCACGAGCTGTATGCCGAGACGATGACGGCGGCCGGCCGGCGGCACGGCGCCGGCCGGCCGCTCGTCACACGCTAGGAGACGGTCGTCTGCGCGAGCGACTGGAGCGAGCGCGTCGGGCTGATCTGGAACCCCTTCACGCCCGGGGCGAGAACGGCGTAGTCGAAGCTGTCGAAGAGCCAGATCCACACGGCGTTCGACGTGAGGTTGTTCGACAGCTGCGCCCAGATCTTCGTCCGGGTGGCGGTCGAGGCGGCGCTGTCGCCCGAGACGATCAGCTTCTGCAGCGCCGACGAGCTGTAGCCCGCCGGGACCGAGAGGTTCGCGCCCGGCCCGAAGTAGCGGCCGTACATCGTGTACGGGTCGGGGTTCGCCCCGTTGTAGGCGAAGGCCGCCTGGAACTGACCCTTCAGCCAGTCCTGGATGTACGCGTCACCGGCGAGGTTCTGGATGTTCATGGTGATGCCCACCTGGGCGAGGTTGGCCTGGACGGTGATCGCCTGCGCGTTGCTCGACGGGTCGAGGTCGGTCGAGGTGATCGCCGTGAAGGAGAAGCCGTTCGCGTTCCCCGCCTGGCGGAGGTAGCTCCTCGCCTTGGTCAGGTCGGGCGTCGGGCAGACCGCCGAGACCGGGTTCGAGGCGAACTGGCCCACCGGGACGGGTCCGACGACCTTGCCCTGGCCGAACACCGAGGCCCCGAGGACCTGCGTGCGGTTGACCGCGCAGGCGATCGCCAGCCGGTTGTTCACGTTGGCGAGCGGCCCGGTGAGGTCCTGCAGCATCATCGCCCGGTAGGAGAGGTCGAGCACCTTCAGCACCTTGTAGGCGCTCGGCAGGTGGTTCGCCACCTGGGGCTGGGTGAGCAGCGCGAGCTGGACGGTGTGCGCCTGCAGCGCCGAGGCGATCGACTGCTCGGAGGGGATCGTCTTGATCTCGACCGTGCCGATCGACGGCTTTCCGCCCCAGAAGTTCGGGTTCGCCCGCACTGTGTAGGAGTTGTCCGGGCTCCAGCTCACGAAGGTGAACGCCCCGGTGCCGTCGGGCTTCTTCGCCACGGTGCCGGCAGCGATCGCCTTGGACGAGAGCATCGCGAGGTTCATCGAGGTGAGCCCGTCGATGATCGAGGTGTCGGGTCGGCTGAGGAGGAACCGGACCTCGTAGGGGCCGACCCGCACGACCTGCTTCACGGTGCTCACGTAGGAGGCCGCGGCAGCGCCGGTCTTCGGGTTCTGCACCCGCTTGATGGTCGCCGCGACGTCGGCGGAGGTGAAGGTGTGCCCGTCGGCGAACTTGACACCCTTTCGCAGCATGAAGGTGAGCACCCGGCTCCCGCCCGAGAACTTCCAGGAGGTGGCGAGGTCCGGAACCACCTGGAGCTGCTGGTTGAACTTGACGAGCGTCTCGTAGTTCAACCCCAGGGCCTGCAGGTCGAGGAAGTTCGTCGCCACCTGCGGGTCGAGCTTCTGCACGCTGAGCGTGCTCCCGACGACCAGGGTCGACGCCGACTTCCTCGGCGCGACGGTCGCCGAGGCGCTCGGCCCGAACGCGGCGAGCATGCCGGCCACCGCCCCGACGCTGGCGAGTGCTCCGAAACTGCGGAATCGACGGCCCATGGCGGACCACCTCCAATCCGGTCGGCGTGACGACCGATCACGCCGGTAAGAGGTACGTACCGAGAAGTTACAAGTTCAACCCCGGCGGCATACTATGTCACGTGGAGCCCCGGGTCACGCGCCCAGGTGGCATACGATCAAATACCTCGTTCACAGGGTATTTGTCGAGGTTGGCGACGGGGACACGCTGGGTGATGAGACCTGCTGGTATCGATATGGCGGCAAGTTGTCATGATCGTTGACCAGACCAATGACCGCCAACTACCGTTCAGGTGCTACGTGGGACGACGAGCGCGTTCGATCGACGGAAGGTGCGGTCGGTGCCGATGAACGGCGAAGCCCTGAAGCATCGCCGGGTCTACGAGGCGTTGCTGCGGATGGCCAGCGAGCTGCCGGCCGACACCGCGCTGCCGACGGAGCGGGAGCTCTGCGCCTCCTTCGCCGTCTCGCGCTCGACCGTGCGCCGGGCGCTGCACGAGCTCGAGGTGGAGCAACGCGTCTACCGCCAGCAGGGCCGGGGGACCTTCGTGGCCGGGCCCAAGATCGACCAGCTCCTCGAGCTCACCAGCCACACCGAGGACATGCGGGCCCACGGCGTGCGGCCTGGCTCGAAGCTCGTCGACGTGAGCCGGATCACGGCCGACGGCGAGGTCGCGTCGAAGCTCGAGCTCCCGGTCGGCGCGGAGGTGCTCCGCATCGAGCGGGTGCGCCTCGCCGACGGCGAGCCGATCGCCATCGAGGCGCTCTACGTCGACGCCGAGCGCTTCGACGACCTGATGTCCGCGCTCGGCGAGGAAGGCTCCTTCTACCAGCTCCTCCACCGCCGCTACGGCGTCGACCTCGCCTCGGCCGACGAGACGATCGAGGCGGTGGCCGCCGGCGAGCGCGAGGCCGAGCTCCTCGGCACCGTGCCGGGCGCGCCGATGCTGCTGCTCGCCCGGCGGACGGTCGACACCTCCGGGCGGTCCACCGAGTACGTCCGTTCCTTCTACCGGGGCGACCGCTTCCGCTTCCGGGCGCACCTCGAGCGCCCGCGCCCGGCCGCCACCCCGGCGGCTCCGACGTTCCGCCTGGGGCGGGAGGAGGACGCTCCCGAGCTCGCCGCCGTCTTCGCCGACGCCTGGCGCGCGGGCTATGGCGGGATCGTCGACGACGCCGTGCTCGAGGCGCTCGACGACGCCGAGCTCACCGAGTGGCTGCGGGGCCTCGTCGCCTCGCGCATCCAGGCGACGATCGTCGCGCTGGACGCCACCTCGAGGGTCGTCGGGTTCGCCCGTGTCGGCGACGATCCCGACGACGCCCGCCGGGGGCAGATCTACGCCCTGTACGTGCGGCCCGACGCGGCGGGACGGGGCGTCGGCCGGGCCCTCCTGCAGCAGGGACTCGACGCGCTGGCGGCGCGGGGGCGCAACGACGTTACGTTGTGGGTCTTCAAGGAGAACGAGCGCGCCCGTGCCCTCTACGCGTCGTGCGGCTTCGTGCCCGACGGCACCCAGCGCGTCGAGGCGCAGTTCGGCGCCGAGGAGGTCCGCATGCTCCGCACCGCCGGGCGCGCCGCGGCCGCAGGCGACGGGGCACCTCCGCTCGGCGCCGCGGCGAGCGCCGGTTGATGGCCCCTGCCGCCCAGCTCGGCATCGAGCTCGCCGTCCGGCCGCGCGCCTGGCGCGCGCGCTGGGACCGCCTCGTCGGCGCGCTCGAACGGCTGCTCGCCGGCGGGTACCCGCCGGCCGTCGCGCTGGCCGTCGTCGAGCGCGACGGTCCGGTCCTCAGCGCCTGGGGAGGGTTCGCCTGCACGCTCGGCGAGCCGGTGCCGCTCGAGCGGACGACGCTGTTCGACCTCGCCTCGCTGACCAAGGTCGTCGCCACGGTGCCGCTCGCGCTCCTCCTCGCCGAACGCGGCGCCTGGGACCTCGCCGACCCGGTGCGCTCGTACGTCCCCGGCTACCCGCGTCCCGACGTCACGCTCCGGCACCTGCTGACCCACACCTCGGGCCTCGTCGCGCACCGGCCGTTCTTCGAGACGCTGCGGGGGCGGGCAGCGATCCGGGCGGCGGTGCTCGCGGAGGCCGCCCACGGTGGCCCGACGGGCGACGTCGTCTACAGCGACCTCAACTTCATGCTGCTCGGCTGGGCGCTCGAGGCACGCGGCGGCGCGCGCCTCGACCGTCTCGTGCGCGACGGGGTCACCCGGCCGCTGCAGATGGCGAAGACGCGCTTCACCCCGCCCCCGACGCTTCGCCGCCGGTGCGCCGCCACCGAGCTCGACGGCGACCAGCGCAACGAGCCGGGGCTCGTCTGGGGGGTCGTCCACGACGGCAACGCCGCGGCGCTCGGCGGGATCGCCGGGCACGCCGGGCTGTTCGCTCCGCTCGGCGACATGATCCGCTTCGTCCGGCCCCTGCTCGACACCGCCCGCCATCCGGTCCTCTCGGTCGGCTCCCTGGCGATGCTCTCGCGCCGGAGCGCCGCGACGGGCGGCGACGTGCGCTCGATCGGCTGGAGGCTCGCCCCCGAGGGGTGGGGGGACTGGCCCGTCGGGACGTACTGGCACACCGGGTTCACGGGGACGTCGCTGCTCGTCGCGCCCGGGAGCGGCGTCGCCGTCGTGTGCCTGACGAACGGCGTGCACCCGGCGCGGCGCCCCGAGGACCAAGCGCGCGTGCGGGCGGAGCTGCACGCGCTCGTCGCCGAAGCCTACCGGTGAGCGGGCCCGCGGCGCGGCGCGACCCGACGGGATCGCCTGGAGCGGTCCCCCCGCCGGACGAGCGCATCGGCGGCCTCGGGACCGAGGGGGTCCGGCCCGAGCTCGGCGAGCTCGACCGCCTCACCTCGATCGAGCTGGTCGAGCTGATGTGCGCCGACACGCGTCGGGTTCCCGACGCCCTGGTGCAGGCGGTGCCTGACCTCGCCCTCGCCGTCGACGCGATCGTCGCCGGCCTCGAAGCGGGGGGTCGCCTCGTGTACGTGGGCGCGGGGACCGCCGGACGGATCGGCATGCTCGACGCCGCGGAGGCGGGACCGACCTTCAACGCCCCGCCCGGCCAGGTCGTCGCCGTCCTCGCGGGCGGGAGCGACGCCTTCGCCGCCCCCGCCGAGAACGCCGAGGACGACGCGGCTGCGGGGGCAGTCGCGTTGCGGGCGATCGACGTCGGGCCCTCCGACGCCGTCGTCGGCATCTCCGCGAGCGGTCGCACGCCCTACGTCCTCGGCGCGCTCGCCGAGGCGAAGGCGCGCGGAGCGACCACCGTCGGCGTCGCCTGCAACCCGGCGACCCCGCTCGGCACGGTCGCCGACGTCGCGATCGAGATCCCCGTCGGGCCCGAGGTGATCGCCGGCTCGACACGGCTGAACGCCGGCACGGCGCAGAAGGTGGTGGTCAACGTCTTGTCGACGGCGTCGATGGTGCGCCTCGGCAAGACCTTCGGGAACCTGATGGTCGACGTCCGCGCGACGAACGAGAAGCTGCGCGACCGGGCGGTGCGCATCGTCATGGCGATCACCGCCACGACCGCCGACGTGGCGCGCGCCGCGCTCGAGCGTGCCGGATGGCAGCCGAAGGTGGCGAGCCTCCTCGTGATGCGCGGCCTCGACGTGGCCGGGGCGGAGGAGCTGCTCGCGGCCTCGGCCGGCCGCCTGCGGGTCGCGCTCGACTCCCCGGTGCCCAACGCCCCGACGACGCGCCCGGGGGGCGGCGGCACCCGGCGCGTGCGCCGGCTCGGCGTCGCCGGCGCGGTGGTGGGCGGTGTGCTCGTCGGCGGCGACGTCGCCATCGAGAGCGACGAGGTGGTCGCCGTGGGCCTCGCCGGCGGCGGGAGCGGCATCGCCGCCCCGGGCCTCGTCGACCTGCAGGTGAACGGCTACGCGGGCGTCGACGCCCTGACGGGCACCCACGAGGAGCTGGAGGAGATGTCGCTCGCGCTGCTCCGCGTCGGGGTGGTGGCCTTCCAGCCGACGCTGATCACCGCCGAGCCCACGCAGACCGTCGACGCGATCGGGCGTCTCGACCTGCTGCGGCGGCGTCCCGGCCGCGGCGCGCGGATCCTCGGGGTGCACCTCGAAGGGCCGTTCCTCTCCCGGCGTCGGCCGGGCACCCATCCCCTCGAATGGTTGCGGGCACCGGATCCCGGGTTGCTCTCACGGCTGCTCGCCGCCGGGAGGGTGACCATGGTCACCCTCGCGCCGGAGCTGCCCGGGTCGCTCGAGCTCATCGAGGCGTGCCGGCGCCACGGCGTGGTCGTCGCCCTCGGCCACAGCGCGGCGACGGCCGAGGAGGCACGGGCGGCCTTCGACGCTGGAGCGAGCGCCGTCACCCACCTGTTCAACGCGATGGAGCCGCTGTCGGCGAGGGCCCCGGGCCTCGCCGCGGCGGCGCTCACCCGTCCGGGCGTCGCCGTCCAGCTCATCGCCGACGGCCGGCACGTGAGCGACGACATGGTCCGCCTGGCGTTCGCCGCCGCGGGCCGGCGTTGCTCGCTCGTCAGCGACGTGCTCTCCGCCGGCGGCAGCCCCGAAGGACCGGCCCACCTCGGCGAGGTCGCGGTCGAGGTGCGCGGGGGCCTGGCGCGCCGGGCCGACGGGACGATCGCGGGTGCGGTCGCGCCGCTCCCGGTCGGGTTGGCCCGCCTCGTCGCCCTCGGCTTGCCCCTAGAGATCGCCGTCCAGGCCGTCACGGAGCGACCGGGCCGGCTGGCTGGCGACCCGGTCGCCGGCCGCCTCCTGCCGGGGAGCCGGGCCGACCTGGTGGTCCTCGACGACGCCGGCGTCGTGCGCCGCGTGCTGTTCGAGGGGAACGAGGTCGAGCCGGGCTGATGGCGCGGGCGTCGCCGGCCGGAGCGCTCCTGGCCGGCGACCGCTCAGGCCGGGTCGAGGCCGAGCCCGGCGCCGGACGGCATGAGGAGCGTCCCGTCCCGGTACTGCAGCGCCTCTTCGGGACGGCTCTGCGCGAGCCACCACGCGGCGTCGAGGTCGTGGACCGTGCCGGCACGGCCGAGCAGGGCGAGCGCCCCGCCGCCGGCGACCGCGACCGGCGGCTCCATCATCCCGCCGACGATCCAGCCGACACCCGCTTCGTCGAGGGCGGCGACGATCGCCCTCGCGTTCGTGATGCCACCGGACTTCATCAGCTTGATGTTGACCAGGTCGGCGGCCTGGCGCTCGACCAGCCGCTCGGCGTCGGCGACCGAGTGCACGGCCTCGTCGGCGAGCACCGGCGTCGCGAGGGTCGCGCTGACCAGCGCGGGGCCGTCGAGATCGCCCGCCGGCACCGGCTGCTCTACGAGGTCGAGCGGGACGCCCCGGAGCTCCAGCTCCTCGACGACCGAGATCGTCCAGCGCGCCGTCCATCCCTGGTTGGCGTCGAGGCGGAGCCGAGCGCCTTGCGGCCCCGCGATCTCGGCCACGGCGAGGATGCGCGCGAGATCGTCGCCCCGGCCGTCGCCGACCTTCAGCTTCAGGCAGGTGAACCCGTCGGCGAGGCGGCGCCCGGCGGCGGAGGCCATCTCGGCCGGCCCGCCCGCGCTGATCGTGACATCGGTCGCGACGGGGCGGACGCCGGCGCCGAGGAAGAGGGCGAGGGGGACGCCCGAGCGCCGGGCCGCCAGGTCGTACAGGGCGATGTCGAGGGCCGCCTTGGCGCTCGGGTGGCCGGCGAGCGCGGCGTCGAGCAGGGAGGCGAGCCCGACGACGTCCTCGCTGTCGTATCCGACGATCACCGGCCGGAGCTCGCGCTCGATCACCTGCAGGACGGACGCCGGCGACTCGCCGGTGATCGCCGCCACGGGCGCGGCCTCGCCCACGCCGCGGAGGCCGTCACCGGTCCGCAGCTCGACGAGGACGCTCTCGACGCTCGTGGCCGACCGCAACGCCGTGACGAATGGCTCGCGGAGCGCCAGCGAGCGGCGGCGAAGTCGCAGATCCGTGATCCTCGAGCTCATGCGGGCACCGTCGGGAGAACCGCGGGCCGCCCGAGCCGGCTGCCGCCTCCCCGATCGCTCACCGGGGTCGCCTCCTCGGCGTCCCCTCGGAGCGCCGCGCCCGGCGCCGGTGGCAGCGTTGGCATGGACCAACGTTCTAGCGGGGTCGCCGGGCCGGGCGGAGGAGGAGGCCTCTTCGTGCTCCGGCGCGCCGCGCCGGGCGCGCTCGCGGCGTAAGACTCATGTGGAACGGCTTGTCAAGTCCCCTGAATCGCCCTCGGTGCGCGGTTTTTGGCCGCGACGAACCAACGGTTCGTCGCACGGATGATCTCGAGCGGGCGGCGGGGCCCCGTGGTCAAGGTGGAGCGCCCGCAGCGCAGCGAGGACGAACGACCTTGACCACGGGGTGACGGCTGCTACGTCGTTGCCCCGGGTCGCTTCGGTGGCGGACGGGCTCGGGTGCTCGCCGGACGCGCCAGCCGATCGTGGATCGGGCCTCCGCCACTCTCATGTCCGCGGGTTGGAACCGCAATGTGTGTATCCGCAGGAAGTTGCCCCAAACTTGGAACGCTGCCGGGTTGGCCGGCGAGCAAAGTCTTGACGGGGATCTGGCCTGCGACGGCGGGTGGCTGGCGCGTCCGGTGAACGCCGGGCACCTCG
>DATKQY010000066.1:0-9623 GCA_035532475.1 Acidimicrobiales bacterium
CGTTCAACAAGCTCGGGCAGAACACCAAGGCGACGGCCTTCATCTTCCAGTGGCAGGGCGGACAGTTCCGCGAGGTCCTGCCGAAGGAGAAGGGCGGCGTCTCCGTGCTCTACCCCAAGCCGGCCTGGGGGAGCTGAGCGGCACGAACGAGTAGCCAGGAACCTGACGGCACCGCCGCGGCCTCCGCTCGGGGACGCGGCGGTGCCGCCTGTTCGACGACCCCCACGACCGGCCGATCGGAGCGCCGGACGACGAGGAGACCACGCGCATGACAAGGAACACACGGCCGCCGGCGCGGGCCGAGACCGTTGGCAGCCTGCTCCAGCCCGAGCGGTTGCTGCACGCCCGGAAGCGGCTCGCCGAGGGAGAGCTGCGACCGGAGGAGCTGTCCAGGATCGAGGACGAGGCGGTGCTCGATGCGATAGCGCTCCAGGAGTCGGTCGGTCTCGACGTGATCACCGACGGCGAGATGCGCCGCACCAGCTGGGCGGCGACGACCCGCTTCCTCTCGGGTATCGCGCCGCGCCCCGGTCTGCGCTCCTACCCGGCGAGCGCCGCCCAGGCCGGGGACGACCCGGTGTTCCCGACCGTCGTCGAGCGGATCGCGCCGCTTCCGGGGGTGCACCTCGGCGAGGAGTACGCGTTCTTGCGGGACCACTCGGACGCTCCGACCAAGTACACGATGGCCGCGCCGAGCTACCACCGGCGGTACTGGTCCGACGAGGTCTCACGAGGCGCCTACGACGCCTGCGAGGAGTTCCTCATCGACGTCAGGGACTGGTTGCGCGTCGTCGCGCGTGAGCTGATCGAGCAGGGCTGTGGCTACATCCAGCTCGACGCCCCGAACTACGGATCGCTCTGCGACCCGCAGACCCGCCGCTTCCACGTGGAGCGCGGGCACGACATCGAGGCCGAGATCGCGTTCGACGCGGATCTCGACAGCTCGGTGTTCGAGGGTCTCGACGTGACGAGCGCCCTCCACGTGTGCCGTGGGAACCAGCAGGGCGGGAGCTGGCACTCGAGGGGCGGGTACTTGGTCATCGCCGACGTGCTCTTCTCCCACCTCGACGTCGACGCCGTCCTCCTCGAATACGACTCGGACCGGGCCGGCGACTTCGGGCCGCTCGCGGCGGTGCCGCCGGGGACGGTCGCGGTCCTCGGACTGCTCACGACGAAAGCGGCGGGGCTCGAGGACGAGAGCGACCTGCACAAGCGGATCGAAGAGGCGGCCAGGATCAGGCCGTTGGCGGATCTCGCGCTCAGCACGCAGTGCGGGTTCGCGTCCGCGGCGAACGCCCCCATGACCGCCGAAGAGCAGCGGGCCAAGCTCGCGCTCGTCGCGTCGGTCGCGCACAAGGTCTGGGAGGCATGACGATGCCGCCGCCCCGGGCAGCCGGAGCGCTCTGGGCCGGCCGGCTCCGGCCCCCGTCGACCTGCGGCCCGACAGACCCGGGGCGCGAGCTGCGTGACGCGTTGGACGCCACGAGCACCGCGGAGCCGGCGTATTCGCCTGCCGACGACCAACGAGGGAGCGCTCTCCGATGATCATCGACGTCCACGGTCACGTCACCGCGCCCGAGTCGCTCTACGCCTACAAGGCGGGGCTCCTCTCGCACCGCGGGGCTCACGGACGCGGGGCGGTGAAGGCGTCCGACGACGAGCTGCGCGAGGCGGTGCTCGCCCCGAGCCATTTCGGCGGCATCTCGCACCTCGACCACCTCGACCAGGCCGGCATCGACCTCCAGCTCATCTCGCCGCGGCCCTACACGATGATGCACAGCGAGGAACCGGCGAAGCTCGTCCAGTGGTACACCGAGGAGACGAACAACATCATCCACCGGGTGTCGGGGCTGTTCCCGGACCGGTTCCGTGCGATGGCCGGCATGCCGCAGAGCCCGCTGACGGATCCGGCCGAGTGGACGGCCGAGCTCCGGCGCTGCGTCGAGGAGCTCGGCTTCGTCGGGTGCCTGCTCAACCCGGACCCGAAGGAGGGGCAGTACCCTCCGCTGCCGCCGCTCGGGGACCGCTACTGGTACCCGGTCTACGAGGTGATGTGCGAGCTCGACGTGCCCGCGCTGGTGCACTCGGCCAGCTGCCGCCCGCCCGCCCGGGAGACGTACAGCCTCCACTTCATCCAGGAGGAGACGGTCAACGTCGCGAGCCTCGTCGACTCCGCCGTGCACCGGGACTTCCCCGAGCTGAAGCTCGTCATCTCTCACGGTGGCGGAGCCATCCCCTACCAGGTCGGCAGGTTCATCGCCCAGGCCGTCCGCAGGAACCGGGACCCGATCCCCTACCTCGACCGCCTCCGCACGCTCTGGTTCGACACCTGCCTGTACACCCAGGACGCGATCGAGCTGCTGCTGCGGACCGTCGGCGTCGACCGGTGCCTGTTCGGGTCCGAGAAGCCCGGTACCGGCTCGGGCGTCAACCCGGAGAACGGGCGGTGGTTCGACGACATCAAGCTGCTCATCGACGACGTCGAGTGGCTGGGCGACGACGACCGACGTGCGCTGTTCGAGTCCAACGCCCGGGCGGTCTTCACGCGGCTCGACGCCACGGTCCCGGCGTCGTCGACCTCGGGCGATGGGGCGGGCGCGAGCTGACGGGCGGCCGGCGTGCTCGGCGGGCCGGCGACAATCGAGGAGGCGGCAGGCGCACATGGTACGGACCGGTAAGGCATACGTCGACGGGCTGCGCGAGGAGCGCGAGGTCTACGTCGACGGGACGTTGGTGCGCGATGTCGTCGATCACCCGGCGTTTCGCCGGCCGATCGAGTCGTACGCGGCGCAGTACGACCTCAAGCACCGGCCAGACCTCGTCGACCTGCTGACCTTCGAGCACGGCGACGGACAGGTCGCCGACACGAGCTTCATGGTGCCCCGCAGTCGGCACGACCTGACGAAGCGGGGCCGCGCGCTGCGCACGTACTCGACCGCGCACTACGGGTTCCTCGGCCGTCCGCCGTGCGTCCTCGCGTCGATGCTGACCGCGGTCCGCGAGAACGCCGCGTGGTTCGGCCAGTGGGGCGGCGAGTACGAGGCGAACGTGGCCGCCTACTACGAGCACGTGCGGGACAACGACCTGTTCCTCACCCACGCGCTCGGAAGCCCCCAGACGGACCGGTCGAGGCCGTCGCACCTCCAGGCCGACCCCGGACTGCATCTCCACGCCACGAAGGAGACGGACGCCGGCCTCGTCGTGAGCGGCGCGAAGCAGCTCGCGACGGCGGCACCGCTCGCCGACGAGGTGTGGGTGTTCCCGAACACCCGAGGTTTCGTGCCCGGCGAGGAGCCGTACTGTCTGGCGTTCGCCGTCAGCACGAGCACCCCCGGGCTCAAGATCCTCTGCCGGGAGCCGCTCGTCCCGGGCGCCGACCGGCGCCTGTTCGACCACCCGTTCAGCTCTCGATTCGAGGAGATCGACGCGCTGCTCGTCTTCGACGACGTCCTGGTGCCCTGGGAGCGGGTCTTCTTCTACAACAACCTCGAGGCGGCGAACACGCTCCGCTCGATGCTCCCCGCAGGGGCGCTGTTCGCCCAGCCGAGCGTCATCACGGGGGCGGTCAGGACCGGCATGGCGGTCGCCCTGCTGACGAGGCTCACGGAGTCGGTGCAGACCATCTCGTTCCCGAACGTCGCCGAGCAGATCGGCCGCGTCATCGCGATGCAGCAGGCGATCGAGGGCCTGCTCGTCCTGGCGGACGACCAGGCGTCCGTCACCCCCAACGGGACCTGGGTGCCGAAGGCCGCTCCGCTCCAGGCGTTCAACATCCTCTTCCCCCAGATCGTGGAGGAGATCCAGCACATCATGCGGCGGCTGTCGGGAGCCGGCGTGATGCTCACCCCCTCGCTCGCAGACTTCGCCGGGCCGGGGGGCGAGCTCGAGGAGCGGTTCTTCGTCGGGGCAGGGGTTCCCGGGAGCGAGCGGGTGCAGATCGCCAAGGCCGCCTGGGACTACGCCGGCGACTCCTTCGCCCAGCGCACGCTCCAGTACGACCAGTTCCATGCCGGAGAGCCGATGTTCTTCGCCGCGAACTACGCCCGCCACGTCGACATCTCGGTCTGGCGAGAGCTGCTCCAGGAGATCCTCGACGCCGGGGCGGCCGAGCTCGCGCAAGCGAAGCTCGCCGCAGGGGTCTGACAGGTTTCGGCGACGCACGGTGCAACGGCTGGAGGTGGCGCCTGCGATGCTGCGCCAGGTGGCCGGGTGCTTCGCCACCGGTGTGACGGTCGTGACCACGTCCCACGGCGACGACTGGTACGGGATGACGGCGAACGCCGTGCTCTCGGTCTCCCTCGACCCGCCGATGGCGCTCGTCTCGATCGACCGCCGGGCGTTGACCGGTCGGATGATCGAGGCGGCGGGGCACTTCTGCGTCAGCTACCTCGCACGCGACCAGTGGGGCCTCGCCGAGCGCTTCGCGCGTCCCGGCTCGAACGGCCGTGAGCTGTTCCGGCGGGCGGTGGCCGGCCGGTCCGGCGACGGCGACCCGAGGATCGGCGGTGCGCTCGGCCAGATCGCGTGCCGCACGGGGACGATCTACCCCGGCGGGGATCACGACCTCTTCCTTGGAGCGGTGGTCGAGCTGTGGTCCGCCGCCACGGCGCCCGAGCCGCTCGTGTTCTTCCGGGGCGGCTTCCGCTCCCTCGAGCCCGCCGAGCGACGGCCGAGCGCGGTGCCCGGCGACTGGCCGTGGCTGGAGCACGACCTCGACTGGCCCGACGACCTCGCCGGCGAAGCCCACAGCGGCTTCGCCGGCTGGTGAGCGAGGGAGCCCGCCGGTCGAGGTCGTGCGCCGTGGCCCGCAGGTGCCCGACCCGGCGGACGCCGCCGACGCCGATCGCCGCCGGCGGGGAGCCGGCTCCCGCGAGGCCGTCCCGGCCTACGGCTCCCAGAGCGCGAACGCGATGCCGGTGCCCGTGCCCGCCGGGGAGCGGTAGCCCGCGATGTAGTCGACGAGACGCATCTCGAGGTCCTCGACGATGCCGAACGCCGCGATCCAGTTGAGGATCTCCGAGGTACCCGAGCGGAAGTAGCGGCGTGGCAGCGCGCACAGCCTGGCCGCGTCCCGCGCCTTCATCGCGTCGAGGACGGTGTTGTCGAACTCCTCGAGGACGACGTAGTGGCTGAGCCCCCCGCTCGCGACGACGGCGACCCGCTCGCTCCCGGTCCACGCGTCGAGGCCCACGCGGAGCGCCTTCCCGAGCGCGTAGCAGCGGGCGGGGGTCGGAACGGTCGGTCCGTAGAACGTGTTCAGGAAGACCGGCACGATCGGCACCTGTGGGGCGAGGCCGAGGCGGTGCCTGACGAGCGTGAACGCATGGCCGAGGCTGCGAGTCGGCACCTGTCCCCGCATCTGCGCGATGTCGAAGCCGCCTTCGACGAGCCTGTCGGCGAGGAACGCGCTGAGCTCCGTCGCCACCGGATAGGCGTCGGGGACCCTTGCATGACGCGCCCACTGCGCGGCCCGGATGCCTGCGGGGATCCTGGCGAGCTGCTCCGCGCTCGGTGGCAGGTCGATCAGCTCGTCGCCCAGGCACATCGCGATCGCCGGCAGCGCCTCGTCGCCGAACAGCTCGCGCTGGTCGTCGCCGACGACGACGACGACGTCAGGGTCCGCGGCCCGCAGCCGCTCGGTGAGGACCGTGAAGGCCGCGTCGGCCCGCTCGCGCTTGCTTCTCCACACCTCCTCACGAAGCTCGGGCTCGATGGCGGGATCGGCGACAGCGAGCAGCGCCTCGTAGGTGTGGAACTCCCCGTCGGCACCGAGCAGCTCGCTGTTGCGCCGGTCGCGCTCGGCATGGTCCGGCCAGAGCTCGATCGGCGAGCTGATCTGGGGCGTGTGGGACGAGCCGATCCCGAGCACGATGTCGGCCATCACACGCTCCGGCGGACCGCGCCGCCGAGGTAGAGGCGACCGATCTCCGGGTCCTCGAGGACCTCGGGACCGGAGCCGGTGAGGCGCACCGTGCCGCTTTCGAGCACCACGCCCTGCGAGGAGATCCGTAGCGCCGCCTTGGCGTTCTGCTCGACGAGCAGGATCGTCTTGCCGCGGCGGTTCATCTCGATGATGGTCTCGAAGACGGCGGCCATCGCCTTCGGGTCGAGGCCCATCGAGGGCTCGTCCAAGAGCACGAGCTCGGGGTCGAGCATGAGCGCTCGCGCGAACTCGATGAGCCGTTGTTGCCCGCCGGAGAGCCGACCCGCCCGGACCTTCGCCCGCTGGGCGACGAGTGGGAACAGCTCGTGGACCTCGTCCAGACGTCGGGCGACGACCTCCCGATCGTTCAGCGTGCAGGCGCCGAGCTCGACGTTCTCCCGAACGGTCATGTCGTTGAAGAGGCTGTGCGCCTGGGGGACGGTGACGACCGATCTCGCGAGCACCGCCCGGGGCGACATGCCCCCGATCGATTCGCTACGCAGTCGGATCTCGCCACGGCGGGGCTTCAGCAGGCCGTTGATCGTGGTGAGCACCGTCGACTTGCCCGCCCCGTTCGGTCCGATCAGACAGGTGATGCCGCCCTCGGGCACGGCGAAGCTCACGCCGCGGAGCACGTCGCCGCCGCCGTAACCGGCGACCACGCGGTCGAGCACGAGCAGATCGCTCGGCGCCCCGGCGCTGACAGCGGGCGCCCGATCGTCAACCGGTCGCGGTCGGGCGAGCGCCGCGTCGGTCGGCTCAGGCACCGGCGAGCTCGTCGGCTCGAGGGAAGTCACCGCCGAGGTAGGCGTCCAGGACATCCGGATGAGCCCTCACTTCCTCCGGCGCGCCGGACATGATCGTCCGTCCCTGGTGCATGACGGTCACCTTGTCGCACAGCCCCATGACGAACTCCATGTTGTGCTCGACGACGAGGAAGGTCCGCCCCTCGGCGTTGCAGTCCCGGATGCGGTCGGCCAGCTGTTCGATCAGCGTCAGGTTGACGCCGCTCGCCGGCTCGTCCAGCAGGATCACCTGGGGGTCGGCGACCAGGATGTAGGCGAACTCGAGCAGCCGCTGCTGCCCGTAGGAGAGCACACCGGCGGGCTTGTCTCTCGCCGCCGCGAGGCCGACGAACTCCAGGAGCTCGAGCGCCCGGCGCCGCTCGCCGGGGGCATGGGGGCTGTGGAGCATGCTCCGGAGCCACCCTTCGCGGTGCTGGGTGGCGACGAGCATGTTCTCCATCACCGTCAGGCGGGCGAAGATCCTCGTCAGCTGGAACGTCCTGCCGAGCCCGAGCTTGAAGACGGTGTCGGGCGGCGAGTTGGTGATCCGCCTTCCCCGGAAGTGCACCTCACCCTGGCGGATGCGCTCGTAGCCGGTGACGACGTTGAAGAGCGTGGTCTTGCCGGAGCCGTTCGGACCGATGAGGCCCGCGATGGTGCCCTCCTCGACCTGCAGGTCGCAGAGCGACAGGGCCCGCACGCCGCCGAAGGACTTCGATACGCCCGATACCTCGAGGGCGGCGCTCACCGGGCGCCGCCCCCCGACACCAGCCGGCGCCGCAGCGCGGCGAGCGGCGGCGCACCCAGCTCCACGGGCTCTTCCGGCGTGACGCTCCTCCGGGCTCGCCACGCCTGTGCCGTCGTCGGGATCAGCCCACGCGGGAGGAAGAGGATGACGAGCAGGAAGAGCGCTCCGTAGACGACGAGGTAGATGGCGCTCGCGGAGAACTGCAGGGTGATGTACTGCTGCAGCGGTTCGAGCAGCAAGGCCCCGATGAGCGGACCGGTCAGGGTCCCCATCCCGCCGGTGAAGCACATGACGGCGATCGCGACGTCGAACAGGGGATCGAACGCGAACTGGGGGAGCACCTGCCCGACGAAGTAGGCGTAGATGGCACCGACCATCCCGACCGGGATCGCCGAGATCACGAACGCGACGAGCTTCACCCGACCGACGTGCACCCCGACGCTCAGCGCGCGGTCCTCGTCGTCTCGGATCGCGCAGAGCTGCAGCCCGAAGCGGGAGTTCCGCATCTTGACGTAGAGCGCGACGGTGAGCACCAGCACGACCAGCGCCGCGTAGTAGTAGCGGTCGTTGAAGGTCTCGCCGGGCCAGCTCGGCTGGGAGACGAACAGCCCGAGCGACCCGCCGAGCCAGCTGAGGTTGTAGGCGAGCAGCTGGAACACGAAGAACACCGCGATGGTGACGATGACGAACTGGTGGCGACGCGTACGGAGCGCGACGACGCCGAAGGGGATGGCGACGACCCCGGCGACGAGGCCCGCCAAGGGGACCAGCGCGAAGAGCGAGTACCCGGGTTGGAGGCCGACATGCTTGGCGAGCATCGCGAACGCGTAGGCGCCGGTGCCGTAGAAGGCGGCGTGCCCGAGCGAGACATAGCCGGAGTAGCCGTTGAAGCCGTTCCAGGCGGTTGCGCCCGTCATGAAGATGAGGGTGAACACGCCGATCGAGGTGATCGTCGGGTTCGGCAGCATCACCGGGACGAGCACGAGGACCGCGACGGCGAGCACCGCCGCGGTCAGCTTCCGGACCCGCTCCCTCCGGCGCGCTCCCGGGTCTTCCTCGTCCGACACGGCCGGGTCCGCCGGGTCCGCCGGGTCGCGCTCACCGGGCAGCCCGACGGGGGACGTCTCGTCTCGCCTCGTCACTGCGCCCGCGCTCCGATCCGCCCGAAGAGGCCGTTCGGGCGGATCACCATGACGGAGATCAGCACGATCGAGAACACCGCCGAGGACCAGATCGGCGACCACACCACCGCGACGAGGTTCTGCAACGCGATCATCAGGATCGCCGCGATGAGGGAGCCGCCGATGCTGCCGAGGCCGCCGAGCACGATGATGGTGAGCAACCTCGAGACGAGGTCGGCGCCGCTGTTGGCGTTGAAGGCGTTCGTCGCCCCGAAGATCATCCCGCCGGCCGCGCAGATCGAGATCCCGATCCCGAACACGATGAACGCCACGCGATCGACGTTGATCCCGATGAGGCGCGCGGCGGTGCGGTTCTGGACCGAGGCCCGCAGCATCTTGCCGAAGCGCGTCCGGTACAGCACGGCGTAGAACGCGCTGAGGAGCACGAGGGCCATCAAGAAGCCGAAGACGTAGATCTCGGGAAAGTGCATGCCCCAGAGGACGTACGACCGGTTCACGTACGGCGCCTGCAGCTCGACGTAGTTCGGGCCGTACACGAGGTCGAGCACCCCTTCGGTGATCGTCGCCACCGCGTAGGAGGCCAGGATCGCCATGACGACGAAGTCGCCCTGGTGCAGCCCGCGGAGCCGCCGGATCAGCCCCCACTCCATCACCGCACCGAAGAGGAACATGGCGGGCATGGTCACGAGGAGTCCGAGGAAGAGATCCAGTCCGAGGTGGATCGAGAGCGTGTAGCTCAGGTAGGCGCCGACGACGACCAGGATCGCCTGCGCGACGTTGATGACGTCGAGCACCCCGAAGATCAAGGTCAATCCGGCGGCCATCAGCGCGTACACGCCGCCCGTCAGCACTCCGTCGATCAGCCCTTGGGCGACCGCGCGCACCCGCTCAGCTCCCCCAGGCCGGCTTGGGGTAGAGCACGGAGACGCCGCCCTTCTCCTTCGGCAGGACCTCGCGGAACTGTCCGCCCTGCCACTGGAAGATGAAGGCCGTCGCCTTGGTGTTCTGCCCGAGCTTGTTGAACG
>DATKQY010000067.1:0-86775 GCA_035532475.1 Acidimicrobiales bacterium
TCTCGAAGTGTTTGGAAGCTCTTCTTGAGGATCACGCGGTGGCCGCACCGCGTGGTGGATGTCCGCCTCCGGGCTCGTCGTCGAGCTCGTCAGGGACGACTACCAGCTACACCACATCTGTGGACGTGAACCGCGAGCGCCGGACGATCTGAAATCAGACGTGCCCACCGCGGTCTCCTAACAGCGTGACCGAGGAGGCGACATGCCAGTGATGATCGGTGTCTCCGGCGCACGCTCACTGGAGCACGGTGCAAGAACGAACTGTTGCCGGGGTCGTCGTGCCCAGCTCACGGGTGGCGGGCACCAACTTGAGCCCGAGCGCTCGAGCGTGGCGTCGGAGCGCAGCCCGGCTCGGGCCGGCTGGCGAGCGCACGTGAGGCTGCTGGAACACCTATCGTGACCTGAGTGCTTACGGCTGCAATGCGATTGGCCTGGAGTGTGTAAACTCCGTAGCGATGAAGGTGACGGAGATGACCGGCGTGTTCACCGAGCTTGAGGAGCTCGCGGACCGCTACGCACCCGACATCGACATCCCGACTCCGCCGATGATCGACCAGGTGCGTCGCAACGTCGCTCTCCGCGCCAGGCTTCTGGCGGAGTTCGGGGCCGTCGATGCGGAGGAGGTCGCCGACCTCGTGCAGAGTGCCGCGAGGCGCCGTACGGCGACCGTGGAGAACTGGCGGCGCGCCTGTCGAGTCGTGGCGGTTCGTTGGCTAGGGAGGACCCTGGTCCCGGGCTTCCAGCTGCTCAAGGACGGCCAGCCGGACCCGAACCTGAGGCCCGTATTCGAGGTCCTCCACGAGCAAGGCTTTGGCGACTGGGAGTCCGCTCTGTGGTGGACCGTGCCGTCGCCAGCACTCGACGGTGCTCGGCCAGTCGACCTCCTCCTCGAGCTGCGAGAGCGGGAGGACGGCGGGGCGGAGCGTCTCGTCGCAGCAGCGCGTCGGCGCAGGGACTGGTTCTGAGCGCCCGAGGGCCCGAGGCCGGTCTTGGCCTCACGACCAGGCGGTTTCCTGCGGCCCTGGGTCTCGTGCGGGTAGCTAATGACGCCCTCGGAGCAACCGAACCGTCGACGAGCCACGCGCCACGGCGCTTCAGCCCGGTCGTGACCCCCGGTCGGACTGTGCTTCCTGTGCTCTATGCGGGCGCTGACCTTGGCTGCGCCCTCGGGGAGACGGTATTCCACGACCTGCCGGACGACCCAGCCAACCCGGCGGAGGTCTTCCGCTCGGACTTTCGTGAGCTCCGCGCATCGACGATCGAGGTCAAGCGGGACACCGAGCTCGTCGACCTGACCGACTCAGCCCTTGCCCAGCTCGGCTACCGTCGGGATGAAGTTGTAGACACGCCACCCTCGGCGTACGTGACCACCCGGCTCTGGGGCCAACTCGCCTGGGAGCAGGATGGCCCCGCTGGGCTCGTGTGGGATAGCCGGCGCTCGCCCGGTCAGCTCGCGTTCATGCTCTTCGTGGCGAGGGGCCGGGCACGACGGAATCAGCTTCGGCGGCGGGCCCACGTCGACGCCGCCGGTCCGCCCGTAGCGCTCTACGACGGACCCGGGCTCGCCGCGGTGCTCGCTGAGGCCACCAAGCGCAACGTCACCGTGGTCTTCTGAGCCACACCAGGAGCTGACGTAGTGTCCGTAAGCGCTCCCATGCGGACACTTACGAGCCAACTGTCCGAACGCGTCTGCGCAGCGGAGGAGCTCCGGTAGTGAGCTCACCGGGCCGCACTCGCGCAGGCGTTGGCGGTTCAGACCCCCGATGGAAAGCGGCGGCTACGCCTCCCGCCGTCTCGTGATCCCCGCGCGCCGCAGGACCCCAGCCGGCACGCCGGCCTCCCGCCAGGACGCGTAGTCGATGCCCTTACGCGCGCCGTCGGAGGCGGCCACCCGGACGAACCTGTCCTCGAGCGCCTGGGCATCGCTCTCGACCTCGGCCTGCTCCAGCTGGGCTGTGAGCGTCTTCGGAACAGATCCAGACCGGGCCGCAGGTGCCCAAGTCGCCGATAAGGGTCGTTATGTAAGATTTCAACCAAGCCGGCCCGGCCGTCCGGCCCGGCCCCCTACGACCCGACGGCGACGCAGGATCGGGCGCTCGAGCATGCGAGCCCCGAGACACCGCCGGACACCTGTGCCGGCAGCGCCGACCAGCGCGCGCCAGCGTCCGCAGACGCGAGGAGGCGCGTCACGACCGGCGGTCCCGCGTGGGTGTAGCCGACGAGCACGCAGTGCGAGGCGTCGCCACAGGACACGTCGCTCAGTGTCGCCATGTTCGATGGCACGGTTCCGCGGGACCACGTGGACCCGCCGTCGGTCGTGCGCAGCACGACGCCGTTGCCGGCGTTGGGCTCGGCCTGGCTGATCGTGCCGCCGACGAGCACGCACGCGCGTACGGAGGGGCAGGCGGCGGCCTGGATCGTCTCGACGCCCTTGAACGTGGCGACGGCGCCCCAGTGTGCGCCGCCGTCACCGGAGGAGACGACCTTCTCAGACTCAGGGCCGGTGTCGGCGTAACCACCGGCGTAGAGGACGCACCGCCCGCCGCGGCGACAGGCGACGCCCCGAAGGTCCTTGAGCGGCGCGGGGCGCTTCGTCCAGATCGCTCCCCCGTCCGTGCTGACGAGCAGGTGGGTGAGCTGGCGCAGGTCGATCGTGACCGCGAGGCAGGAGGAGGCGCTGGTGCAGGCGATCGAGTACAGGCCGGTGATGCCGAACGCCGCGGGAATCGGATGGACGAGCCAGGTGGCGCCCCCGTCGGCGGTCGTGACGAAGACGGGCGACTGGCGGATCGTCCCCGGCGTCGCCGTCGTCCCGGCCGCCACGCAATGCAGCGGGTCAGCACACGAGAGGCTGGACAGCCCGAGGAGGCTCGCCGGCAGCCGCACGATCCGCCACCTCGTGCCGCCGTCGGTCGAGATGCCGACGGCGACACGTAGATTGGCCGTCGTGAGCGTGACGAGGCACGCCCTCGCCGAGGTGCAGACCAGGCTCGTCGCGCTGTAGCCCGTCGGCACCTTCGTCTGGTGAACCTGCACCCGCTGCTGCGCGGCGCCCGCTCCGGCCGCGCCGGGCGCGAGGGCGAGGCCGGCGGCGAGCGCGACAGCGGCGAGCACGCCAGAGGGCGGGAAGCAGCGACGGGCAGCGGGGCTCGGCGGAGGCACAGCTGGCACACTACTGAGACCCGACTGAGACCCGACGGTCAGGGCCGCCCCCTCGGAACGGCTCGTCGCCACGTGTCGGTCGCCACCCTCAACTCGGCCGGTGCCGGTGCCGTTATCTAGCCATGCGTTCGACCAGTGGGCGGCCAGCAGCCTCGATCGTCATCCTCGCCTGGAATGCCTGGGAGCACACCGAGTCCTGCCTGCGGACGCTGCGGACGACGCTTCGCGAGGACGACGAGGTCATCGTCGTCGACAACGGCTCGACCGACGAGACGCCGCGCCAGCTCCGCGCCTTCCCGTGGGTGCGGGTCGTGACGAACGCAGAGAACCGCGGCTTCGCCGGCGGCTGCAACGACGGTGCCGCCGTCGCGACGCGCGAGGTAATCGTCTTCTTGAACAACGACACGATCCTCGCCGGGCCGTGGCTCGACACGCTGCTCGCGCCCTTCAACTCGGGCGAGGTCGGGGCGACCGGCCCTCGCTCGAACATGGTCTCGGGGCTGCAGCTCGTCCAGCCCGTGCCCTACATGTCGCCCCTGCACCCGGAGTTCGCCCGCTTCGCCGCCTGCTGGGCGTCGTGGTTCCAGGGCCAGACGGTCGAGGTGGACCGGCTCGTCGGCTTCTGCCTCGCGGTGCGCCACTCCGCGTTCCAAGAGGTCGAGGGCTTCGACGAGCGCTACGCCGTCGGCGGCTTCGACGACGACGACCTGTGCCGGAAGCTGACGAGTCTCGGCTGGAAGCTGCTCGTCTCCAACGCCTCCTTCGTCCACCACGCCGGCCACGCCACCTTCGACGCCAACGAGCTCGACTGGTACGCGCTGCAATGCGCCAACCAGGCCCGCTACGAGGAGAAATGGGCGGCCGACGCCGTGCAGGTCCCCTCCCAGGTCGCGCCGGCGCCGGCGGTGGTGCCGGTCGCCGACCGGGCGGCTCCCCCCGCCCGCGTGCGCGAGGACGGCCTCCCCGACGTGACGATTGTCATCCCGACCTGCAACCGCCCGCATTTCCTCAGGCGGGCGCTGGCCTCGATCGCCAACCAGACCTTCCGCTCCTTCGAGGTCGTCGTCGTCAACGACGCCGGGAGCGACCCCACCCGGGTCATCGACATCGCACGGCAGCACTTCGAGGTCCGCCTCATCACCCACGACCACAACCTGGGCGCGGCAGCGGCACAGAACAGCGGGCTTCGGGCGGCTCGGGGCGAGGCCATCTGCATCCTCGGCGACGACGACCTGTTCCACCCCCACCACCTGCAAAAGCTCTGGGAGGCGTACCGGGCGTCGGACCAGCCCATCGCCGTCTACTCTCTCGGCGCCCAGGCGATCGAGGACGAGCAGGGCACCGTCCTCGGGCGCAGCGTCCTGCCCTGTCCCCCGGCGTTCGACCCGATGCTGCTCCAGGTCACGAACTTCATCCCGACCATCTGTCTCATGCTGCCGAAGAACGCCCTGCACGAGGCGGGCGGGTTCGACGAGTCGCTCGAGGTCCTCGAGGACTGGGACCTGTGGATCCGACTGTCCCGCCTGATCGACTTCCACCACCTTCCCCTCGTCACCTGCGAGTACCGGGTGCGGGGCGGGCGCCAGAACATGACGACCCGTGACGTGGCGCGCTTTGACCGGTGCCTACGTTCGATCTACGAGAAGTACCCGGTCGTCGAGGGTCCGATCGCCGAGGCCCGCCGCCAGCTGATCACCGGCTCGGCCTCGCGGGGCGAGACCTACCTTTACGACACCACGGTGATCGTCCATTCCGCCGGTCGCTTCGGCGAGCTCGTCCGCACCCTCCAGTCGGTCGCCGCCGGCCTGCGCGACTCGGCGTATGAGGTGATCCTGCTCCTGCCCCGCTCCCCCGAGTCCGAGCAGCTCGCGGCGGGGATATCCGGCGACATCCTCGTCTACTACTCCGCGGAACCGCTCGGCGACGATCTCGCCTGGCAGGTCGGCCAGCGTCGGGCTGCGGGCCGCCACGTCGTGTCGCTACGAGAGGGCGAGCTCCTCCCGGCCATGTCGCCAGACCTCTCCCTCGTTCCCTGACTCTCGTCGGGCCTCCCGCCGCAGGCATCTCGAGCACGGCGACAGGAGCCTTGGCGCGCATGGCGCCGCCGCCTTCCGCCCTCGCCGAGGAGCAAGCCCCCGTCCGTCGCAAGCGGCGCCCAACGTCGACGAGTCGATGCGCCACGAGCCGAGCTGCAGAACTGCGTCGCAGGGATGGCGGTCCTCGTGACGCGGAGATCGACGGGAGCGCCTTCGCCAGGGGCGCCGGCCACGGGTACATGGGCGCGCTCCCCCGCCGCGGGCACCCTGCCCTGGCCGATACGCGCGTGAGCCCGTCGGGGCACCGTGGGTCGATCCGAGCGCGCCCTTGCTCGCCATCGGCGGTGCGCGGCCGCAGGACTCCGACGACCGTCCGCTATTCGGCGTCTCAAGCTCGAGAAGTCGCCGGCCGTCAGACTGCTGGCATCTCGTCAGTGTCGAGCGGGCAGCGCGACGACGAGCTGCTCCGGAGCCGGAGAAGGGACGAGACCTGATGTCGCACGTCAGCACCGAGGAGCCACGCCAGATCGCCGACGAGCAGCACCGCGGCGGTCTCTCGAGAGCCTCAAGTCTCGAGGAGCTGAGCGACCAGGTCGCCGCGGCGCTCCAAGAAGGCGAGGACTCGGTTGATGCGGCACTCGAGCGGTTGTGGCGTGCACACCCGATCAGCCTCGAACCTCTCGCCGCAGCGGTGCAGGTCGCGCCGCGGCTAGGACTCGAGTCCGCGACGAAGTGGTCCGCCCGCCTCCGTGCTCGCGGCTTCGAGTCCATGTGCCCCCTCATCGCGAAGGCAACCGACATCTCGCGTTCCGCGCCCGCCAGGGTCGAAGCCGCGTTACAGGCGTGGGGCACCTTCTTCGACGATCGCGCGCGTCACATTCTCGAGAACGCCGCCAGCGCGCCGCTCGAGCCGCCTCCTCGCGGCTGGGGCCACGACTACCCGGAGATCGCGGTCAACGTGCCCTGGGGGGCCCGCCGGGTGCTCGACATCGGCTGTGCAGCTGGGCGTCTCGGTGCATCGATCCGCAACCGCCAGCCTTGCGAGGTCATCGGCATCGAACGGGCGTCCTCGGTGGCCGCGCACGCGAGTCGGGTACTCGACGACGTGCTCGTCGGTGACCTCGAGGGGGACGTGCTCGACCAGCTCACGGGTACCTTCGATGCCATCGTGGCGCCTGACGTGCTCAATCGGCTGCACGATCCGTGGATCGTCGTCGAACGTCTGGTGGCGAGGCTCAGCCCTGGCGGGGTGCTCGTCGTGAGCCTGGCGAACCTGGCGAACCTGGGCGTGGTGGCAAACCTGCTGAACGGGCGCTTCGATTACCGCGAAGCAGGCATCCTCGACCGCTCGCACCTCCGCTTCTTCACCGCGGCGACGGCCGCCGAGCTGCTCGGCGGCGCGGGGCTCGTCGTCGAGGCGATCGAGTTTGTGCGCGACGCGGCGCTCCCTATGGTGACGCTGTCCGAAGGGTCTGACACGCTGAGCGTCTCGTTCGGGCGCACCGGGATAAGCGGTATCGACGCCCAGCTGGTCCCGCAGCTGACGGCGGCGCGCCTCGTGCTCGTCGGCCGGGTGAGAGCGGCTGAAGCCGAATCCACCGCAGTCGTGTCGCCGGCAGGTGCGCGCGTTCGCGGAGCGTTCCCTCCGGCCGGGGTGCCGAGCGGCGTCGACCGGCCGAGGACCGCCAGCAGTCGGCTGCCGCGCGGCGCAGCGATCGATCGGCCGACAATCTGGGACTGCGTGTTGTTCTTCAACGAGCTGGACCTTCTCGAGGCGAGGCTCGAGGAGCTCGAGGGCATCGTCGACCATGTCGTGGTTGTCGAGGCGGATCGCACCTTCCGCGGCGACCTGAAGCCACTCTGGTTCCACGAGCATCGCGAGCGTTTCGCGCGTCATGAGGACAAGCTCCACTGGGTCGTCGCCCGGCTCCCCGAACACGGTGACGCCTGGCTCAGGGAGAAGCTCCAGCGTGACGCTGCCATGCAGGCGCTCGCCTGCGTGAAGCCCGAAGACCTGGTCCTATGCTGCGACGTGGATGAGATCGTGCGGCGCGACGCCGTCGGCGCGATCGTCGAGGCGACGATGCTCGGGCCGGTCAGCCTGGACATGGCGATGTACTACTACTCCCTCGACTGGCGATCGCCGCAGACCTGGAGGCATCCAAAGGCCCTTCGCGGCAGGGATCTGCCGATCTCGATCGAGGCGCTCAGGATGCTCGGGGTGCACACGCCCTCGAACCTGCCGACGGTGGCGAAGGCCGGTTGGCACCTCAGCTACTTCGGCGGTGAGTCACGGATACACGAGAAGCTCGAGTCCTTCTCGCACGCCGAGTACGACACGCCGCAGGTGCACAGCGTCGTCGGCGAGCTGATCGCCAGCGGCCGGACTGTCCATGGCATCCAGCTGCAGGTCGCCGACGACCCCTTCCCCCCCCATCTCGAGCAGCGGTTCGCGAGGACCGGTCGCGCCGGGAACGTGGCGACGGTCACCGGGCTCCCTCGTCGCCATGAGGTCGACGCGCCACCCTCGTTCGAAGATCAGTGGTATGACGCGACCCAGCTGTCCGACCTCGTCGGCCTCCTTCGGGACGTGGTCGCGGCGGGAGTCGACGGCGAGTACGTCGAGATCGGGTGCTGGGAGGGAAGGTCGACGGTCGAGCTCGCCAAGGCGCTCGCGGGCAGCGATCACCACTTGCACGCGGTCGACTGGTGGCGCGGCAATCTCGACGAGGGGACCGGTCACGCCACGGTCACCGCGTTGGCCGAGCGCGATGTGTTCGGGACCTTTCAGCGCAACGTGGCGCCCTATCCGCACGTCGTGGTGCACCGTCAGGACGGCGGCGAGTTCCTTGAGGAGTTCACCGCCGGGCATCGGCTGGCCTTCATCCACCTCGATGCGGGACACACCTTCGCAGCGACCCGTTCGCTCATCGATGCCGCGCTCCCGTACCTCGCTCCTGGCGGGATCATATGCGGGGATGACTTCCAGAACTCACACCTCGGTCGAGCGGACCTCGGCGGTGGTGTCGAACGGGCCGTCCTCGAGGCGTTTCGGGGCGAAGCCTCGAGCAAGGCCAACCTCTGGTTCTACCGTCGGCCGGCTGAGGCCACCCCGGCATGGTGGCCCGCGGGCGTCGATCGGTCATGACGTCGCGGGGCGATGCGTACCTCGGTGGCACCGCGGTGATCGTCCACGGCGCCGGTCCCTTCGGCGATCTCGTGCGTACCCTCTGATTGGTCGCCTTCGGTGTGCGCGCCGTCCCGGGGGCGCCCGACCCTCGACCTCTACCTGAGCTTTAGGTTCCCACCGACCCGAGCTGGGCTATCACCGCCAGAGATGGGTTTCTCACAACGCGATCGCCCGTCAGACGCACGACGTTGACGTTCACGTCAGATAGTCTCGGGGCCGTCGTCCATCCCTACCCCGAAGCGCCGGCGTGGCTGGGCGCCGTGACCGCCGCGATTCCCTCCAGGCGCCGGCGAGCGCCCCGGGCCAACGCGGTCAGCGCACGAGCGCTGGTCGCCCGAGCGGCGATCGGGGAAGTCGGCAGGAGGACTCGAGAGCGACGTGGCACAGATCCAGACGGAGTCGGCGGAGGGGGCACCACGACCCGGGAAGGGCCGACCCGCCCGAACCCCGGCGCACCCGGATCGCTACAAGTGGATCGCGCTCTCGAACACGACGCTCGGCATCTTGATGGTGACGGTCAACTCCTCGATCATCCTCATCGCGTTGCCGGACATCTTCCGGGGCATCAAGCTCAACCCGCTCGCGCCCGGGAACACCAGCTATCTGCTCTGGATGCTGATGGGCTTCATGGTCTGCACGGCGGTCCTGCTCGTCAGCTTCGGGCGCATCGGCGACATGTACGGGCGAGTGAAGATGTTCACCCTTGGGTTCGCCGTCTTCTCGGTCTTCTCGGTCCTGCTGTCGGTCACCTGGCTGGACGGCAGCGCCGGGGCGCTCTGGCTCATCCTGATGCGCGTGGGCCAGGGTATCGGCGGGGCGTTCCTCTTCGCGAACTCCGCGCCGATCCTGACCGACGCGTTCCCGCAGAACCAGCGTGGCCTCGCGCTCGGGATCAACAGCGTCGCTGCGATCGCCGGGGCGTTCATCGGACTCGTCCTCGGCGGGCTGCTCGCGCCCGTCGAATGGCATCTCGTGTTCCTCGTCTCGGTACCGTTCGGCATCTTCGGCACCGTCTGGGCCCGCTTGAAGCTGCGCGAGCAGGGGCAGCGCCACGTCACGACGATCGACTGGTGGGGCAACTGCACGTTCGCGCTCGGGCTCGTCGCGCTGCTGGTCGGGATCACCTACGGGATCGAGCCGTACGGCGGCCACACGATGGGTTGGACCAGCCCCAAGGTGCTGGCCGGGCTCATCGGCGGTGTCGTCCTGCTCGGCGCGTTCGTCGTCATCGAGCGGCGGGTGCAGCGCCCGATGTTCAACATGGCCCTCTTCCGCATCAGGGCCTTCTCCGCGGGCAACCTCGCGACCCTCCTCGCGTCGATCGGGCGCGGTGGTCTGATGTTCATCCTCATCATCTGGCTGCAGGGCGTCTGGCTCCCCCAGCACGGCTACAGCTTCGCCGTGACGCCGTTGTGGGCCGGCATCTACATGCTCCCGTTGACGGTCGGTTTCCTGATTGCCGGGCCGCTCGCCGGGTTCTTCTCCGACCGCTTCGGTGCGCGGCCGTTCGCGACGGGCGGCATGGTGCTCGCCGCGCTGAGCTTCGGGCTGCTCGAGGTGCTGCCGGTGGACTTCTCCTACGTCTACTTCGCCCTCCTGCTCCTGCTGATGGGCCTCGCGATGGGGATCTTCTCCTCGCCGAACCTCGCCGGCATCATGAACAGCCTGCCGCCCGAGCAGCGCGGCGCGGGTGCCGGCATGCTGAACACGTTCCAGAACTCCGCCCAGGTGCTCTCGATCGGCGTGTTCTTTACCCTCATCATCCTCGGGCTCGCGCGCACCCTTCCCCACGCCCTCTACCGCGGGCTCGTGGCCCAGGGCGTCTCGAGCGCCGCGGCGCACCGGGCGGCGGCGCTTCCCCCCGTGGCGAGCCTGTTCGCGGCGTTCCTCGGCTACAACCCGATCCGCACGCTCCTCGGCGCCTCCCTCACCCACCTTCCGGCCGACCGGGTCACCTTCCTCACGAGCCGGGCGTTCTTCCCGCGTCTCATCGCTGCTCCGTTCGAGTCCGGGCTCGGCGAGGCGTTCACCTTCGCCGTCGTCGCCTGTCTGGTCGCCGCGGCAGCCTCGTGGCTTCGTGGCGGGAAGTATGTCCACGGCGCGACGGAGCCCGGTGGCGTCGGGCACGGGGCGGCGCCCGAGCCCGCCGGCGACGACCTCGCCGCCGACGCGAGCGGGCCCGCCGTGGCGGCCGACTCCGCTGCCGCGCCCGGGGGCCGGACGCGATGAGCGCCCGCGCGCCGAGCACCACCTCGCCGTCCGTCGCGCCCGATGACCCGGCGGCGAGGACGCTCATCCGGATCGGCGAGGCGGCCCTTCGCACCGGGGTCTCCGAGCGCACGCTGCGCTACTACGAGGAGATTGGCCTGCTCTGCCCGGCGGCGCACAGCCCCGGCGGGACCCGCCGCTACGGCGAGGAGGAGCTCGCACGCGTGCTGCGCATCCGCGAGCTGCAAGAGCTGATGGGGCTGAACCTCGAGGAGATCCGAAACGTGCTCGGCAGCGAGGACCGTCTCCTCGCGCTGCGGGCCGCATGGCGGCGGAACCCCGACGACGAGGAGCGTCGCCGGATCCTCGAGGCGGGCCTCGCGGAGCGCGAGGCCCTGCACGCCCGCGTCAGCCGCCAGCTCGAGCGGATCGCCGGCTTCCTCGCGGAGCTGGAGGCGAACATGCAGCGCAACCGCGAGCTGCTCGTCGAGCTCGACCGCCCGGGGCCGCCCGGGCCCTGAGCCCGCACGGTCGCCGAGGCGGCCTCACGCCTCGGCCGCGTACTCCTCGAAGGCCGCCAGCACCCTCGGTCCCCAGACGGTCCCGGGTCCGCCGTTCAGCATCACGACGACACCCATCGCCTCGGCGAGCTCGGCCCTCGTGACGCCGGCGCGCGCCGCGCTGCGAGCGTGGGCGGCGATGCAGCCGTCACACTCCCTCGTCGCCGCGACGGCGAGCGCGATCAGCTCCTTCATGCTCACCGAGAGCACGCCCTCGGCCATCGCGGCGCGTCCCATCGCGGCGTAGCCCCCGATCACGTCGGGGATCAGCTCCCGGAGGTCGCGCGCCGGTGCACGCAGCTCTTCCAGCGTCTCGTGGGCGTTCGCCATCGCTCGGGCACTCCCCTTCCGCTCGGCGCCACCGGCTGCGGCAGCGCGCCGCCAGGCACGGTAGCCCGGTGATCGCCGCGGTGGGTGGGGGGTGACGCGCTGATCGCGCTCAAAGTCATGGCGATCGCTGTCGTTAGGGGACCGCGACGCGGAGCATGGATCGCCCCGCTGCTGGCCACGGACGGCCCCGACCGACGAGTAGCACACAGGGGTAGGCAATGGCCGACGCGGTCCAGGCGATCAACATCTTGAACTTCGCGCTCGACTCGATCCAGCAGCGCCAGCAGGTCCTCGCCAACAACATCGCGAACCAGGACACGCCGGGCTTCCAGGCCTCGGTCGTGACCTTCGAGAACTCGCTGTCGCAGGCGTTGCAGGGCGGCGGGACGGCAAATGCGGCCATCGTTCCCGAGGGTCTGCAATCCGGCACGAACGGCAACAACGTCAGCCTTCCGGCCGAGATGTCCCTCATGAGCCAGACGGGCCTCGAGAACCAGGCCGTGTCGAACGCACTGACGAGCGAGTTCACCAGCTTGCAGACGGCCATCCAGGGCTAGCTGCGCGCGTCCTGCACGACACCGGAACGAACGAGAGGAAGGAGGGCTGCCGAATGTCGATGTTCCCCACGATCGACGTGGCCGGCTCTGCGCTTGGCGTCGACGCCACGTGGCTCGACACGATCGGCGGCAACGTGGCCAACGCCGAGGACGCCGTCACGCCAGGCAAGCCCGTCTACCGCGACCAAGAGGTCGTCGCCGTCCCCCAGACCCAGTCCTTCATCCCGGGCCAGTCGGGCGCCGGGCTCGGCGTGCAGGTGAAGGCGATCGCGCTCGGCAGCGCGAAGGGCGTGACCGTCTCCGATCCCCAGAACCCAGCGGCCAACGCGAAGGGGATGGTGACGTACCCGGACGTCTCGCTCAGTCACGAGATGGTCTCGCTCGTCGAGGCGCAGACCTCCTACGGGGCGAACGCATCCGTCCTCCAGAACGCCGACACCGCCTACAAGGCGATCCTCGCCATCAAGGACTGAAATGATCCCCGCGATCCCGGCAATCTCAGCCATCACCTCAGCGTCTCCGTCGGCCGCCGTGCCGTCGGCGGCCGCGTCGAGCGCGGGGGCGGCGGGCAGCAGCAGCGGCTTCTCCAACCTGCTCGGCAACGCCATCGATCAGCTGCAGGGCGTCACGCAGAACGCGCAGACCCTCTCGATCCAGGGCGCGACCGGCCAGGCGAACATCGCCGACGTCACGGTCGCGTCGACCGAGGCGAGCCTGGCGCTCGACCTCGTGACGGCGACCAGGGACAAGGCGGTCGCCGCCTTCAACTCGATCATGTCGATGACCACCTGAGAGGAATGAGATGGCAGTCCTCCCCTTCGACGCGCGGAAGCTGAACGGTGCCTGGGAGCGGTCGCGCCGCTTCGTCGGCGAGTTCACCCCGGGCCAAAAGGCCGTCACGGTCGTCGCGATCGTCGGCGTCGTCATCGGCAGCTTCATCTTCCTCACCCGCTCGTCGACGCCGACCTACACCACGCTCTTCGCCAATCTCCAGGCCCAAGACGCCGGCACCATCACCCAGAAGCTCACCACGGACCATGTCCCCTACCAGCTGGCGGACGGCGGGACGACGATCCTCGTCCCGATGAACGACGTCAACCAGGAGCGGATCAACCTCGCCGAGTCGGGGCTTCCCTCGAACGGGACGATCACGTTCCAGACCCTCTCCTCCACCGGAATCACCTCCTCGCAGTTCGTGCAGAACGTCGACTACCAGCAGGCGCTCGAAGGCCAGCTCGTCCAGACGATCGAGTCGATCCAGGGCGTGCAGAGCGCCAAGGTCTCCCTCGTCCTGCCCGACACGACGAGCTTCGCCGTCGGCAACACCCAGTCGCCCTCGGCGTCGGTCCTCGTCGACCTGGCGTCGGGCACGACGCTCACGAGCGAGCAGGTCCAGGCGATCGTGCACCTCACGGCCTCGTCGGTGCCGAGCCTGAACCCCCAGGACGTGACGGTCGTCGACAACAACGGCGACGTCCTCTCAGCTCCGGGCGTGGACACCTCCGCCAACCAGAACGCCCAGCAGACCACCGCCTACGACAACGCGCTGTCGACCTCGATCACCACGATGCTCGCCCGGGTGCTCGGCCCGAACAACGCCGCCGTCCAGGTGCACGCGGTCCTCAACTTCAACCAGGTGCACACGACGACCAACGGGATCGCGACCAACAAGAACGGCAAGCCGATCTCGGCGCCGACCAGCCAGTCCACGACGAAGCAGACCTTCACCGGCTCGGGGGCACAGGCCGCCGGCGCGCTCGGCTCCGGCCAGCCCAGCTCGACGAACCAGAACGGGACCTACTCCTCCACCCAGACCCAGGTGAGCAACGCCCTCAGCCAGGTGACCCAGACGGTCGACCAGGCGCCAGGGCAGGTGCTGCAGACCTCGGTCGCCGTCCTCGTGAACGCGAAGGCCCCGAACGCCAAGCAGCTCGCCCAGATCAAGAGCGAGGTCGCTGCGGCGGCGGGGCTCAACTTGAAGGGCGGGGACACGCTCGTGGTGAGCGCCCTCCCGTTCGCCGCGACCCCGGCGGCCGCCGCTACCCCGAAGGTGGCGATGATGGCCAAGCTCAAGGGCTACGCGCCCGCGGCCGGTCTCGTCATCTTGATCCTGCTGCTCTTCTTCTTCGCCCGCCGCTCCGCGAAGAAGCAGCGGCCGCGCTTTGAGGAGGTGCCGATCTCCTCGCTGCCCGAGCTCGCCCCGCTGTCGATGTCGATGGAGCCGGACACCGGTGAGCTGCCGGCCATCGCGATCGGGACCGAGATGGGCTCGCTCATGCCCGCCACCGCGCCCGTGCCGAGCGACGTCGACCACTACATCCAGAACAACACCGACGAGGTGGCCCAGCTCATGCGGTTGTGGTCCCACGAGCGAGCCGCCCTGCGCTCGGGGAGCTCCCAGTCGTGAGCCCCACCGAGGCTCCCGAGGCCGAGCAGGCCCTGGCGCCGGGCGCATCGCCCCACTCCGTCTTCGAGCGCCCCGGCCAGCACGGCACGATCCGCGGGACGAAGACCAACAACAACAGCTCGCCCCGCCTCGAGCAGCTGACCGGCCAGCAGAAGGTCGCGGTCGTGCTCGCGCAGCTCGGCACCGAGAGCTCCGCCTCGATCCTGCGCTCGCTCTCCGACGAGGAGGCGGTCGTGTTCACGACCGAGATCGCCAACCTCCCCCCGCTCGACCGCGACGTCGTCGAGGCGGTCGTGCGGGAGTTCGTCGACCGGGTCAACGCCTCGCGAGCCGTCGGCCAGGGCGGCCTCGACCGCGCCCGCTCGATCCTGTCGGCCACCCTCGGCGCCCAGCGCGCCGAGGAGGTCCTCTCCCAGATCCACGGCAAGGTCGCCGTCGGCCCGCTCGCCTTCCTCTCCCAGGCCGACCCGAACCACGTCGTCCCGTTCCTGATCGACGAGCACCCACAGACGATCGCCGTGATCCTGGCGCACCTGCCGGCCGGGGACGCGGCCGCGCTGATGGACGCGCTGCCGAGCGACTTCCGCGCCGAGGTCGTCCAGCGGATCGCCACGATGGACCGGGTCGCACCGGACGCCATCAGCCAGGCAGCGAGCCTGCTCGCCGGCAAGCTCCGCGGTCTCATCTCGACCGGCATGTCGGTGCCCGGCGGCATCCCCTCGCTCGTCGAGATCCTCAACCGCACCGACGGCTCGACGGAGAAGCAGGTGCTCGCCGACCTCGAAGAGCGCGACCGCGAGCTCGCCGAAGCCGTACGCGCCCGAATGTTCACCTTCGAAGACGTCCTCGCCCTCGACGACCGCACGCTGCAGATCGTGCTCCGCAGCGTGAGCGTGAACGATCTTGCGCTCGCCATCAAGGGCTCGGGCGACGACGGCGAGGTGATGGACAAGCTCCGTCGCAACCTCTCCGACCGCGCCGCCGCCGAGCTCGACGAGGAGATGGAGGTCATGGGGGCCGTGCGCATCTCGATGGTCGACGCCGCCCAGGCGAACATCGTGCGGATCGTGCGCGACCTCGAAGCCGAGGGCACGGTGGTCCTCGCCCGCGCCTCGGACGAGATGCTGTGATGACCATGGCCGGTGCCGGCGCGCACCCGATCCTGCGGAAGGCCGACGGCGGGCACCGCATCTCTCCCGTCCGCCCCGAGCTGCTCGCGGCCGTCAACCCGTTCGAGACCGCCCGCTCGGAGTCCGCAGCCCGTGGCTACGAGGAGGGCCGCCGGGCGGCGACCGAGGAGGCGCAAGCCGAGCTCGCGGCCGAGCGCGACTTCGCCGCGACCAAGCTCGCCGCGGCGCTGGCCGCGCTCGAGGCGGCGACCGCCGAGTCCCGGGAGGCCTTCGATCGCCTCGCCGCGACCCTGGAGGGGCGCATCACCGGGCTGGTGCTCGAGCTCGTGGAGGAGCTGTTCCAGCGCGAGGTCGCCGTCGCGGCGTCGCCCGGGCGCGACGCCATCGCGAGGGCGCTGCACCTCGCGCCGGCGGAAGGGCCGGTGGTCGTCCGGCTGCACCCCGAGGACGCCGCCACCCTCGGCGAGCACGCCGTCGGCGCCCGCGCCCTCACCGTCCGCCCGGACCCCGCGATCGCCCGGGGCGGATGCGTGCTCGAGGTCGGCTCGACCCTGGTCGACTCGCAGGTCGACTCGGCGCTCGAGCGCGTGCGCGCCGTGCTGGACGGCACGGACGGGGGCGGGTCGAGATGACCGAGCTGCTCGCCGCCGTGCGTGCCCAGGCGCTCGCAGCCTGCCGGCCCCGCCGCTACGGACGCGTGGTCCGGATGGTCGGCATGTCGATCGAGGTCGCCGGTATCTCGGCGGCGATCGGCGACGGTTGCATGCTCCATCGCGACGGGGAGCCGATCCTCGCCGAGCTCGTCTCCCTCCGTGACGACCGCAGCACCTGCCTCGCGCTCGGCGACACCACGGGCCTGAAGGCGGGGGCCCTCGTCGAAGAGCTCGGTCGCCCGCTACCGGTCAAGGTCGGCCCCCAGCTGCTCGGGCGGGTCCTCGACGGCCTCGGGCGCCCGATCGACGACGGGCCGCCGCTCGTCGGGCTGGAGGAGGTCGGCATCGACGGCGTACCTCCCCATCCGCTCCGACGCGGCCTCGTCGACGAGCAGCTCGCGCTCGGCGTGCGCGTCCTCGACGGCCTCCTGCCCTGTGGCAAGGGTCAGCGCCTCGGGATCTTCGCCGGGTCCGGCGTCGGCAAGAGCTCGTTGCTCTCGATGATCACCCGCGGCAGCTCGGCCGACGTCGCCGTCGTCGCCCTCGTCGGCGAGCGCGGCCGGGAGGTGGCCGAGTTCATCGCCCGGGACCTCGGGCCCGAGGGCCTTCGTCGAGCCGTGGTGATCGTGGCGACGTCGGACGAGCCGGCGCTCGTGCGCATCCACGCCGCCTTCCTCGCGACACGCATCGCCGAGTGGTTCCGCGACGGCGGCGCCGACGTGCTGTTGATGATGGACTCGCTGACGCGCTTCGCGATGGCCCAGCGCGAGGTCGGACTCGCCGCCGGCGAGCCGCCGGCGACGCGCGGCTACCCACCGAGCGTGTTCGGGCTCCTCCCCCGCCTCCTCGAGCGTGCCGGTACCGCCGAGCGCGGCTCCATCACGGGCCTGTACACCGTCCTCGTCGAAGGTGACGACATGAACGAGCCGATCGCGGACGCCGCCCGCTCGATCCTCGACGGCCACATCCAGCTCACCCGCGCGCTCGCCGAGGCGGGGCACTTCCCCGCGATCGACGTGCTCGGCTCCGTCTCCCGGGTCGCCCCCGCCGTCGCCCAGGCCGAGGACCTGGAGGCGGCGTACGAGATCCGGCGCCTGCTGGCGGCCTGGCGCGACGCCAAGGACCTGATCGAGATCGACGCCTACGCCAGGGGGTCCAACCCGGTCGTCGACCGGGCGATCGGCCTGAAGCCGGCGATCGACAACTTCTGCCGCCAACGCATCTCGGACCTTTCGACGCTGGAGGAGACGCGCCACCGGCTCGCCCGCCTCTTCGCGCCGCACTCCCCCGCCCTCTCGGAGGTTCAGCAGTGAAGCGCTACCACTTCCCGCTCGCCGCGGTGCTGCGCGTCCGCCACGTGGAGCTCGCCCGCGAGCGGCAGTCCTTCGCCGAGACGACGATGGACCTCACCCGCGCCTACGCCGCTGAGGAGGCGGCGCAGACCCACTACGACGCGGTGCCGGACCTGCTCGCCCCGACCGACGCCACCTCCTTCTCGGACTGGCGTGCGCTCGGCGAGCGCGCCGCGATCGCCCTCGCCCTCGCTGGCGGCAAGGTCACCGCTGCCACGAGCCAGCACGAGGTCGCACGGCACGCCCTCGCCGAGGCGGAGCGCCGCCTCCGGGTGCTCGAGCGCCTCGACGAGCGCCGCCGGGACGAGTGGCGCCTCGCCAACGAGCGCGCCGACGCGGCGGCGCTCGACGACTACGCCAACGCCCGCAGCGCGTTCGACCTCCAGGAGCGGCACAATGGTGGTTGACTCGATCGTCCCGATGCCGCCGGGCATGTCGGCCATCGAGTCGATGTTCTCGGAGGTCGCCACCGCGTCCACGGCGCTGAGCCCGGGCGCGAGCGGCTCGACGGGCGCCCCCACCGATCCCTTCTCGGTCCTGCTCGACGCCGCCGCCGGCAGCTCGTCGGGCCAGGCCACGACGACGGCCTCCGCCGGTTCCTCGGCGGGTTCGACGGGCGCCGGCTCGTTGTCGCCCCTCTTCTCCTCGCTCGGGCCGGGCGCCTCGGCCGCCACCGCCGCGGGCGCGTCCTCGGCGTACACCTCGGCGGCGGACACCTCGGCGGGAGGCGGCCAGGCGATCGTGGCCGACGCCGAGCGCTACCTCGGCGTGCCCTACGTGTGGGGCGGCACGAGCCCCCAGACGGGCTTCGACTGCTCGGGCCTCACCCAGCACGTGTTCGGCGACCTCGGCGTCACCATCCCCCGGACCTCCGAGGAGCAGGCGCAGGTGGGGACGCCGGTGGCGAGCCTGGCCGATGCCCAGCCCGGCGACCTGCTCTTCTTCGAGCCCGGCCAGAACGGTGCCCCGACCGGAGAGCCCGGGCACGTGGCGATCTACATCGGCAACGGCCAGATGATCGCGGCGCCGCAGACAGGCCAGAACGTCCAGATCCAGGCGGTCCCCGGTGAGCCCTACGAGATCCGCCGGATAGCCGTGCCCCCGGCAGCCGCCTCGTCCGCGCCCACGACGGCCGCGACGACCTCGGCGGGGCCGGCCACCGCCGCAGTCGACGGGACGGCGCTCGCGACGACGAACGCGAGCGCCCCGCCCACCGGCGCCACGGTGAGCATCGGCTCCGTGCCGGTCCCGTCTCAGTACGCGTCGCTGGTCAACTCGGCGGCGGCCGCGGCCGGCGTGCCCCCGTCCCTGTTGGCCTCGGTCCTCTACACCGAGTCCCGCTTCCAGCCCTCGGTCGTCTCCTCCGCCGGCGCGCAGGGCATCGCCCAGTTCATGCCGTCGACCGCGGCGGCGCACGGGATCAACCCGTTCGACCCGACCTCGGCCATCCCCGGTGCCGCGCAGCTGCTCGGCCAGTACCACGCCGCCTTCGGCTCCTGGGGGCTCGCGGTCGCCGCCTACGGCGCCGGGGCGGGGGCGGTCGAGCAGGCCGGCGGCATCCCCCAGGACGGCACGACGCCGAACGACGTCTCGACGGTTCTCTCCCTCGCCGGGATGAGCGGGACGAGCCCCTCATGAGCGCCTCGGTGGCAAGAGCGGCGGCCGCCTCCTCCTCGTCGGCCGCGACGAGCCGCGACGCCGCGCCGGTGGCCCAGGTCGGCACGGACCCGCAGGTGCCGTTCGCCGCCGTCTTCGCCGAGACCGCGGGTGGTGCCGGCAACAGCGGGCAGACCGGTCGCGACGCCGGCGCGCCGGGTCACGGCCACGACCGCCGGGACCGGGCGACCCAGACGGGCGACCTCAGCGCGGCCGCCCTCGCCGGTGCCACCGCCGAGGCGACCTCCACGCTGGCCCACCATGCCGCGCCGAGCGCCACAGCTCCGCCCCCCGCGCCGTCGCGCGGCGCGGGTCAGGGCACGGAAGGGCCGCTCGTCCTCCGGGCCGGCACCAGCGGCGCCACGAAGGCGGGAGACCCGCCGGTCGCGCGCACGCCAGATGCCGCCGCCGCCCAAGCGGCCCCGAGGACCCCAGCCGGCGCTGGCACCGACCCCGCCGCAGCCGCCACGACGACGGCTCCCCTGGCCGCGGCCCCCTCCGCTGCGCCGGCTCCCGTCCCCGCCTCGTCGGTGTCGAGCCGGCCGGACGGGCACCTGGCGGCCTTGCCGACTGTTGCGACCGGCCCGGCAGCGTCCGGCGCCGAAGTCGGCGCCCCGCAGGCGGTTGGGGCGACGGTGGCGCACCAGGCGCAGCTTCCGCCGCCGGCCACGATCGCCGCGACCGCCTCGAGGAGCGCCGGGTCGGCTGCCGCGGCGACGAGCCTCGCACCGAGCGTCGCGGCGACGAGCCCCGCGCCGAGCGTCGCGGCGACGAGCCCCGCGCCGAGCGTCGCGGCGACGAGCCTGGCGCCGAGCGTCGCGGCGACGAGCCTGGCGCCGAGCGTCGCAATGGCGACCACGGCCCCGGCCGGCGCGACGCTGCGCCGGCCGGCGACCGCGGCCGCGACGACCACGGCGGCCGGCGCCTGGCGCGCACCCGGCGCCTCGCCCGCGGCCGCCCCGATCGCCGGCGGGGCGGATCGCACGGCGCCGCGCGCCGCGACCGTGCCGGCGCCCGCACCGTTCGCCTTGGTGATGCCCGCGACGAGCGCCGGCCAGCCGGCCCACCTCCACGCCGCGCTGGGCGGCGCACTCTCCGCCGCGGGCGCGACGGCTGGCGCCTCGAGCCCGTCGTCGCCCGCCGCCTCCTCCGGGCCGCGCGAACCGGCGACCGGCGTGGCGTCGGGCTTCCTCGCCGGCAACGGCACCCTCGTCGCCGCGCTCTCCCGCCCCCAGATCGCAGGCGACGGGACGTACTCGCTTACCGCCAACCTCCACCCGCCCGAGCTCGGCCACGTCCAGGCGGTCGTGAGCGTGCAGGGCGACCAGGTCCAAGTGGCGCTGAGCGCCGGGAGCGCGGCCGGCCACGACGCGCTGAGCGCCAACCTCGACCAGCTCCGCCAGCAGCTCGCCGGCGGTGGCGCGAACGTCGTCGTCACCCTGGCTCAGCGCGACGACGCCTCCGGCGGCCGCGGGGGTTCGGGGCGGCGGCCGCGTGACGCCGGCTCAAGCGGGCCGTCGGCCTCGCCGGCCGTCACCACGGACACCCCAACCATCGGCCCGCTCACCGGGCCGGCAACGACACGCCCCGGCGGTACCGGGGACCTCTACGTGATCCTTTGAGGAGGACGAGATGATCACTCCGATCGACAGCGTCGCCAACCCCTCGCCGACGGCGAGCCAGCCGGCAGGCGGCGGCTCGAGCGCCGCCTCGTCGACGAACGGCCTGCTCGCGCCGAACCAGTTCCTCAACCTGCTCGTGGACAACCTGAAGTACCAGAACCCGCTCAATCCGACGAGCAGCGCCGACTTCCTCACCCAGCTCGCAGCGCTGTCCCAGGTCGACACGCTCCAGCAGGTGGCCCAGGCCGATCAGACCTCGACCGCGGCGAACCTGCTCGGCAGGACCGTGAGCGGCAGCGACGCCTCGGGCAACCCGCTGTCGGGGACCGTCACCGGCATTTCGCTCACGAGCAACGGTCCCGTCCTGTCGGTCGGCAAGGACACGATCTCGCTCGGGTCGGTGACCTCGGTGTCGTGACGCCGCCGTGCGCGCCGGCGGTCCCGCAGACCGTGGCGCCGGGCAGCAACGAACTGCGGACCCCGACCCCGAGCCCCACTCCAGAACGACCACCAGGCACCGAACAGACCGCTGGCGACGGCGGTACCACCGAAACGAAGGGAAGCGCCAGATGACCGTCCGCTCACTCGCCGCCGCCGACTCCGGCATCACGACGATGCAGACCATGATCGACACGATCGGCAACAACGTGGCCAACTCCAACACCGACGGGTACAAGCAGACGACGGCCCAGTTCTCCGACGTCCTCACCGAGCAGCTCACCCCCTCGAGTGCCCCGATCCCGGGGCTCGCCAGCACGAACCCGTCCTCGATCGGCTCGGGCGATCAGCTCTCGGCCGTCACGACGGACTTCAGCGAGGGCGCCATCGTGCAGACCGGATCGCCGTCGAACGCCGCCATCCAGGGGAACGGCTTCTTCGTCATCTCCTCGGGTGGCCAGCAGTACTACACGCGCGACGGCGCGTTCCAGCTCGACGTGAACGGCGTCCTCGAGACCGCCTCCGGGGGCGAGGTCCAGGGCTGGGCGCCCGGTGCACCCACGACCGGGCCGACCGGGCCGCTCACCATCCCAAGCGGGCTCACCATCCCGCCGGCCGAGACGGCGAACGTCACCCTCACCGGCAACCTCCCGACGGGCTCGACCTCGCCGATCACCACGACCTCGACGCTCTACGACGCGCAGGGCAACACCGTGCCGATCACCGTCACCTTCACCCCGACCGGCACGGCGAACCAGTGGAACATGCAGGCCACCGACTCGGCGGGCGGCAACCTCTTCGGCGCCGGCGGTGTCGTCCTCAACTACAACGCCAGCGGCCAGCTGGCAAGCTACGCCGTGAACGGCGGCGCCACGACCCCCGTCGGGACCGGCCAGACCTCGATCTCGAGCCTCGCGCTGCCCGCCGGCGCGCAGTGGAAGGAGGCGGCGATCAAGTTCAACTTCCCCGCCGTCGGCAGCAACACCGCCGTCACCCAGTACGGGGCGGTGCAGACCATTGCCGCGGGCCAGGACGGCTACTCCTCGGGGAGCCTCGAGTCCTACTCGATCGGCCAGACCGGCGAGATCACCGGCACGTTCTCGAACGGCCAGTCCGAGAGCCTCGGCACGATCGCGCTGGCGAGCTTCACCAACCCCGGCGGACTGCTCGACGCCGGCAACCTCGAGTACTCGACGACGGCGGCCTCCGGCCAGCCCCAGATCGGCACGCCCGGCACGGCAGGTCGCGGGACGATCCTTGGCGGGGCGCTCGAGCAGTCGAACGTCGACCTGGCGAACCAGCTGACGAGCCTCATCGAGGCACAGACCGACTACCAGGCCGACACCAAGGTCGTCTCGACGACCCAGACCGCGCTCCAGGCGCTCGTCACGAACGCATAGCCCGAAAGACGGTGGCGCCGCGCGCCACCGTTCGCTCGAGGTGCCGGCGGCGTCGACGTCCGGTCGGACGCGGCGTCGCCCGGCACCTCCCAAAGCTCTGACGCACGCGCCGCCAGGTCTCCCGAGCCGGGAGGACCAGCCTCGCGGCACCGCTCAACGTTGGCGGACACGCCGCCGTTAGACACGCACGAGGAGGCCGGAGATCCGTGTTCCCGGGCCGTACTCACAGAAGGGTCTCGGACAAAGCTGGGCCACGCCTTCCGGCGCCACGCCGGGAAGAGGTGGTACTCGCCGCGTCGACGATGGCCGAGGGAGCGTGTCCAGTGATCGTGGTGACGAGGTTGGATGGACGGAAGATGGCACTCAACGTCGACCGGATCGAGCGGGTCGAGCGGAACGAGGCCACGAACGACACCAACCTCTACTTCATCGGCGGCGCCCGCCTCATGGTCACCGACGTTGCGGACGACCTGATCGACCGCGTCGTCGAGGCGAAGGCCCGGGTCGTCGCCCGCGCGTTCTCGATGGCCGGCGAGGCGGAGCACAGCGCGACCGCCGGCGTCGGCGCCTCCGGCCCGCCCGGGCCCGGTCGCCAGCTTCGCGTGGTCCACCTCGGCGAGGGCGACTGACCGTGACCCCCGGCGGCATCATCCTCGCCTTCTTCGCCATCCTGGTCTCGATGATCATGGACCACGGCAAGCCGATGTCCCTGATCAACATCGGCTCGCTGATCCTCGTCTTCGGCGGGACGTTCGGGGCGACGCTGGCGGGCTCCATCCGCAGGGACGTGCGCACCTTGCCCCGCGCGCTCAAGGTCGCGATGCGCTCGAAGGTCAAGCTCGACGCGGCCAGCTTCGCGGAGCACCTGATCAGCCTGGCCCGCGACGCGCGGACCGGCGGCCTGAAGGTGCTCGAGCGCGAGCTCCCCGAAGCCCAGGAAGACCCGTTCATCCGCACGGGCGTCGAGCTGATCGCGACGACCTCTGACCCCGAGCGCGTCCGCCAGGTGCTCGACGCCGAGATCATCGGGATGCGCGGTCGGCACCGCACCGGCTACAAGGCCTTCTCGGACATGGCGGGGTTCGCCCCGACGATCGGGATCCTCGGCACCGTCATCGGCCTCGTCCACGTGCTCGGCAGCCTCAACACCCCGGGCAAGCTCGGCCCGGCGATCGCCGCCGCCTTCACCGCGACGCTGTGGGGCGTGCTCAGCGCGAACGTCATCTGGCTCCCGATCTCCAACAAGCTGAAGCGCCTCTCCGACGAGGAGGTCCGTTACAAGGAGCTCGTCATCGAGGGGCTCCTCGCCGTGCAGGAGGGCCTGTCCGGCCCGCAGCTGCGGGACCGGCTGGTGCCGTTCCTGCCGCCGGGCGAGCGCCAGCAGGCCGACGAGAGCATCGCCTCGCGCGTCCCCCGGGAGGACGCGGCATGAAGTCGAGCATGCGCCTGTTCCAGGCGCGCTCCCACAACGAGGAGTCCGAGGAGGGCGAGGCGGGTGCCGGCATGGAGCGCTGGCTGCTCACCTACGCCGACATGATCACCCTGCTGCTCGTCCTGTTCATCGTGCTCTACGCACTCTCGAGCCTCAACCACGTGAAGTACGCGGAGTTCCAGCACAGCCTCGCCAAGTCCATGACCCAAGGCAGCTCCACCCCGAAATCGCCGCCCGCGGCGACGTCGAAGGCGAAGGCGAAGGCGAGGGCGAGGGCGAGCGCCTCCTCCAAGCCCGTCGCCTCCCTCGCGAGCGTGCAGCGCGCCCTCCAGGCTGCGCTCGCGCGCGCGGGCCTGCTCCACGACGTGACGCTGCAGATGACGGCGCAGGGGCTCGTCGAGGGATTCGTGTCGGGCAAGCTCTTCTACGGCGTCGACGTCGCCCAGCTCACGCCGACCGGCAACCGCGCCGTCGACGTCACCTCCTCGGTGCTGAAGCACTACTCGAACCCCGTCGACGTCGACGGCTACGCCGACAACCAGCCCATCGTCGGAGGCCCCTACGCCAACAACTGGGCCCTCTCCTCGGCACGGGCCGACAACGTCGTCACCCGGCTCACCACCGTCGACGGCGACGCCCCGTCGCAGTTCCTCGCCCTCGGCTTCGGCCAGTACCACCCGATCGTGCCGAACTCGAACGTCACGAACCAGGCCGCCAACCGCCGGGTGAACATCGTCATCATGACCAAGCGACCGAGGGGCGAGTGAGCAGATGAGCGTCGTCCGCGCCCACGACTTCCGCCGCTCCGAGGGCATCGACCGCAGCTTCTTGCGCGCCCTCCATGCCATCTTCGACACCTTCGGGCGCCACGCCACGGTCGACCTGTCGACCCTGCTGCGCCGGCAGTGCCAGCTGGTGTACGGCCGGATCGACGAGATGATGTGGCGGGAGGCCTCCGAGCACCTCGGCGACCCGCCGTACCTCGTCACCTTCACGCTGGCGCCCTTCACCGGCACCGCCGCCATGTCGCTGCCGCTCGAGACCGCGATGCGCATTCTCGAGCTGCGGCTCGGCGGCGGCGCGCGGCCCGCCTACCGGGGGCACGCCGAGCCGACCGAGACCGACCTCGGCGTGATCGGCCCGGTCATCCAGGGCATGCTCGACGAACTGTCGCGCTCGTTGTCGCGCGTGCGCGAGACGACCGCCGTGATCGTCGGCCAGGACTCGAACCTCCAGTTCGTGCAGCTCGCCACGCCGAACGAGATGTGCCTGCTCGTCCACTTCGAGCTGATCCTCGGCGAGGACGAGCCGGTCGAGGCGGTCCTTTGCCTGCCGTTCAGCCTCGTGCGCCACGTCGTCGAGGCGATGCGCGCGGCGCGGCCCGTCGGCGGCGAGGGCGACACCGCGGACAGCGTCCGCGGCCAGGTCTTCCAGACCCCGCTCGAGGTTCACCTCGAGATCCCCCCCATCGAGCTGATGCCGCCGGAGGTGGCGAGTCTCCGACCCGGCGACGTCGTCCGCCTCTACCACCCGCTCGATCGTCCCCTCGATCTGCGCGCCGAGGGCGTCCTCGTCGCCCGTGCCCGCCAGGGCCGCTCGGGGGCACGTGTCGCATGCTCCATCGTTGAGGAGGTACAAGAAGCGTGACCATCGCCACGGAGAACGGCGTCGTTGACGGCGACGAGTCCATCGTCCCGGCCGACGACGGTGCCTGGGACCGGCGGATGTCCCGGCTGCGGGACGTGCCCTTGCGGATCAGCGTCCAGATCGGTCAGACCAGGCTGCCGATCGGCGCGGTGCTGGAGCTGCGCGTCGGCCAGGTGATCGAGCTCGACCGCCAGGTCGGAGCGCCGGTCGACATCGTCGCCAACGAAGAGGTGGTGATCGCACGCGGGGAGGTCGTCGAGGTCGACGACGAGTACGGCGTGCGCATCACCGACATCGTGCCGGGAGCACTGGTTTGAGATGACCACCTTCTTGCTGTTCGGCCGGATGCTGCTCGCGCTCGGCCTCGTCCTCGGGCTGATGTTCGTGCTTTCGCGCCTCGCCCGGCGCGCCCAGACGCGCGGCCGGCCGGGCACCCGGCGCGCCACCGGCGGGCGCACGGATCCGCGGGTCGACGTCGTGACGCGCCGGTCGCTCACGCGCTCGAGCGGCATCGCCGTCGTGCGTGTCGGCGGCCGCTATCTGGTGGTGGCCACCACCCCGCAGTCGATCAACCTCATCACCGAGCTCGACCCGGCGGAGCTCGGTGAGGTCGTCGCCGACGCGCCGGTCCCGCAGTCGCCCCGCCCCTCGCTGCTCGAGAACCTCCCCCTGCCACGGACGGCAGGGGCCTCGGCCGCCTTCGCGGCCATCGCACCACCTTCGGCATGGGATGCCTTCCTCACCACCCTCAAGGAGCGCACCGTCAGGCGCTAGTCGCCCGGCGGCGCTTCCACGGGAGCGCCCCATGCATCCGCACGCGTGCCGTCACGCCGCCAAGGGCGAACGGCTATGACCCACCTGCTCGTGTCCTCGGGCAGCCCGAGCGTCACCGTCAACCTGAGCGGGCTGCACAGCCCCTCGACGTCGATCGTCATCATCATCGCTTTGACGGTGCTTTCGATCGCGCCGTCGCTGCTCATCTTGATGACCGGGTTCACCCGTATCTTCATCGTCCTCGGGCTGACCCGCAACGCCCTCGGGCTGCAGAACGTGCCGCCGAACCAGGTGATCGCCGGCATCGCGCTGTTCTTGTCGCTGTTCATCATGGCGCCCGTCATCTCCCAGGTGAACCACGACGCCGTCCAGCCGTACCTGCACGGCAAGATCAACGCCACCACGGCGATCTCGGCCGGCGAGGTGCCGATCAAGACCTGGATGCTGAAGCAGACCCGGAGCAACGAGCTCCAGGTCTTCACCTCGACGTCTCACGAGACGAAGCTGAAGCCGGCCGACCTCCCGATGACGACGGTCATCCCGGCATTCGTCCTCTCCGAGGTCGAGAGCGCCTTCGTGATCGGCTTCATCGTGTTCATCCCCTTCATGGTGATCGACCTCGTCGTCTCGTCGGTCCTCATGTCGATGGGCATGTTCATGCTGCCGCCCACGCTCGTGTCGCTCCCCTTCAAGATCCTGCTGTTCGTCCTCGTCGACGGGTGGGCGCTCGTCGTCCACTCACTGCTCTTGAGCTTCCACTAGCGCGATGGCCACGAACACCGTCATCCAGATCGTCGGCCAGGCGATCATCCTCGTCGCGAAGCTGGCGGGACCCGTCCTCGTCGTGACCCTCGTGATCGGCCTGTTCATCTCGCTCTTCCAGGCCGTGACGAGCGTGCAGGAGTTCACCTTGACGTTCCTGCCGAAGCTCGTCGCCGTCGCGGCCATCCTCGCCCTCACGGGCCACTGGATGATCACCGAGATCGTCGACTACACCGACCAGCTGTACCGGGCGATCCCGGGCTACCTCTCCGGCGCGTGACGGTCCACTTCCAGGCCGACGCGGTCATCGCGTTCTTCCTCGCGCTCGTACGGGGGACGGCCTTCATGGTCGCCTGCCCTCCCTTTGCCACCCAGGCGATCCCGATGGTCGGCAAGACCGCCATCGCCGGCGGCCTGGCGTTCGCCGCCATCGGCCCGCTCTCCCACGACCCGATGCCGCTGTCGACGGCGGCACTCGTCGGCGCGCTCGTGCTCCAGGTCGGCGTCGGGGCGCTGATCGGCTTCGTCGTCCAGCTCTACGTCAGCGCGATCTCCTCGGCGGGCGCGCTGATCGACCACTTCTCGGGGCTGAACCTGCCGCCCGCGATCGACCCGATGAGCCTCGAGCAGCTACCGGTCATCGGCCAGCTCTACCAGTGGATGGCCACGGTCCTGCTCTTCTCGACCGGCGCCGTCGGCATCCTGGCTGAGGGCTTCGTCCACAGTTTCAGCGTGATCGGCACCACGCTGCCGGCGCGCGACGTGGCCATGCTGCCGAGCGCGCTCGGCCAGGACCTGGTGGGCTTCTTCGCTGCCTCGACCGAGGTCGCCGCCCCCCTCGTCGCCGTGCTCATCGTCGCGCAGATGCTGCTCGGCCTGCTCGCGAAGGCGGCGCCGCAGACGAACGTCTTCTCCCTCGGTTTCCCCTTCCAGATCCTGCTCGTCTTTCTCACGCTCGGCATGGCGATCGTGGCCCTGCCGAACGACGTGGCGAACCTCGTCCAGCGCGGTCTCGGCCAGCTCTTCGGGGGTTGAGCATGTCCGACAAGGGACAGCGCACCGAGAAGCCGACCCCGAAGCGAAAGCGCGAGGCGCGCCGCGAAGGGCGCGTCGCGAAGTCGGCCGAGATCGGCCAGTGGGTCACCGTGCTCGCGCTCGTCACCCTGCTCCCCTCCCTCGGCCAGCGCGCCTCGCACCTCGTGATCGGCTTCATGAACACCGCGACGAACGCGATGGCGACCCCCGATCCCGCCAGCTCGGTCGCGCTGATCGGCGCGGGCCTGTGGACGGCGGTCGAGGCTGCCGGGCCGATCGTCGGGGTGATCGCCCTCGCGGCGCTCGCGGTCAACCTCGGCCAGGTCGGCATCCGCTTCACCCCCGGCGCGCTCGGGTTCGACATGAAGAAGATCAACCCGTGGAGCGGGATCAAGAAGATCATGTCCCCGAACGGCGTGTGGGACCTGTCGAAGATGCTGCTTCGTCTCACCATCCTCGTCCTGGTCGGCTACACGTCGACGCGTCACCTCGTCGCCGACCTGATGGGCTCGGGCACCTTGCCGCTCGCGACGACGTTGTCCCTCGCCGCGTCGACGCTCCTCGGCCTCGTGCGCATCGTCGGCCTGTGCGCCCTGCTGCTCGCGCTCGGCGACTACGCCTTCCAGCGCCGGCGCTTCAACGAGTCGATGAAGATGACCAAGGACGAGGTGCGCCGCGAGTTCCGCGAGACCGAGGGATCGCCCGAGGTGCGCCGCGAGATCCGCCGGCGTCGGCGCAGCCTGACGCGTATGCAGATGATGGCGGCCGTCGCCAACGCCTCGGTGGTCGTCGTCAACCCGACGCACTTCGCCGTCGCCCTCGCCTACGACCGCGAGCGGGACGGGGCACCGCGCGTCGTCGCCAAGGGCGAGGACGACATCGCGTACGTGATCCGCACCGAGGCCATCTCTCGCCGGATCCCGGTCATCGAGAACCCGCCGGTCGCCCGGGCGCTCTACGCGGCCTGCACCGTCGGCGAGGAGATCCCGCCGAAGCTGTACGAGACGGTCGCCCGGCTGCTCGCCTTCGTCTACCGACTCACCCCGGCGGCGCGCGCGCTGGTCGACGTGCACCACGCCGCCTTCTGAGCACCTCCGGGCACGGCGCCGGCGGGCTCGCGTCGGGCGAAGGGCTCAAGATCCTCCCCGTCGGCGCCGTTAGGGAACTCGGCCAGGAGGGCCGGCGCGCGGTCACGGATCGACCCGGGGAGGAGGACGGTACCCCCGTCCAGAACCTGTGGAGAGGCACGGCGTGGCCAACGCAGCGACAGCGGCGAGGAAGACCGGCGCACAGCGCATAGCGACAGTCCAGGCGCTGGCGGTGCCCCTCGCCGTCGTGGCGGTCGTGATCATGCTCGTGATCCCGCTGCCGAGCTTCATCCTCGACCTGTTGATCACGGTCAACATCGCGGCCTCGGTGCTCGTGCTGCTGACCGCGATGCACATGCGCCGTGCCCTTGACTTCTCGGTCTTTCCGACGCTGATCCTCGTCGCCACCGTCTTCCGCCTCGCGCTCAACGTCAGCGCCACCCGGCTCGTGCTGCTCCACGGCTACGCGGGCGTGGTCATCCAGAGCTTCGGGCACTTCGTCGTCGGCGGCTCGCTGCTCGTCGGCCTCGTCGTGTTCTTGATCCTCATCATCATCCAGTTCGTCGTCATCACGAACGGCGCCGGGCGCGTCGCGGAGGTGGCGGCGCGCTTCACCCTCGACGCCATGCCCGGCAAGCAGATGGCCGTCGACGCCGACCTGTCGTCAGGCCTGATCAACCAGGACGAGGCGCGCCGGCGCCGGAGCGAGATCGCCGACGAGGCCGACTTCTACGGCGCGATGGACGGCGCCTCCAAGTTCGTCCGTGGCGACGCGATCGCTGCGATCGTCATCACCGCCGTCAACCTCATCGGCGGGCTCGCGGTCGGCGTCCTCCAGCACCACGACCCCGTCTCCCAGGCCGTCAGCACCTACAGCCTCCTGTCGATCGGCGACGGCCTCGTCTCGCAGATCCCCGCCCTCCTCCTCTCGCTCTCCACCGGCATCGTCGTCACCCGGGCCGCCGGCGACGACGACCTCGGCACGAACGTCATCGCCCAGCTCTCCCGCTACCGCCGGGTGGTGCGCGTCACGGGGGCGATCATCGCGGTCCTCGCGCTCGTCCCGGGACTGCCGAAGATCCCCTTCCTCATCGTGGGCGTCGGCCTCTTCCTGCTCTCGGCCCGCCTTCCCCACGAGGCGTCCTCGGGCGACGAGCCGGCCGCCGACCCGACGGCGGCGTCGTCCGCCGACACGCCCGCCCAGCTGGCACGCGAGACCGGCGTCGTCCCGCTCGAGCTGGAGCTCGGCATGGAGCTGATCGACCTCGTCGACCGCGGGCGCGGCGGCGACCTGCTGGAGCGCGTCAAGGCGCTGCGCCGCAACGTCGCGAAGGAGCTCGGGATCGTCATCCCCCCGATCCACGCCCGGGACAACGACCGGCTGCCGCTCACGCACTACGCGATCCGCGTCCACGGCGTGCAGATCGCCGAAGGCAGCGCCCCGCGCGGCCGCCTGCTCGCCGTCGGCCCCGGCATCGAGCACGTGCCCGGAGAGGACACGCGCGACCCGGCCTTCGGCGGCCCGGCCAAGTGGATCGCGAACGAGATGCGCTACCGCGCCGCGGTGGCGGGCGCCACCGTCGTCGATCGCTCGGCGGTCGTGACCACCCACCTCTCCGAGGTCGTCCGCCACCACGCCGGCGAGCTGCTCTCCCGCCAGGACGTGCGGATCCTGCTCGACGCGGCGAAGGGGGAGAACCCCGCCGTGCTGGAGGAGATGACCGGCGCCGGCGTGACGCTCGGCGCGGTCCAGGGCGTGCTGCGGGGCCTGCTCGCCGAGGGCATCCCCGTGCGGGACCTCATCCGCATCCTGGAAGCCGTCACCGACCAGGCGGCGTCCACCAAGGACCAGGACAGCCTGCTCGAGGCGGCGAGGATCGCGCTCGGACCGTCGATCGCCTCGATGCACGCTGTCGAGGGGGTCCTGCCCGCCATCACCCTCGAGCCAGCGCTCGAGCAGCTGCTCTCGGCGGGCCTGCAGGTCGGCGAGCGCGGCCGGGTCTTCACCGCCGGCCCCGACGAGCTCGAGCCCCTGCTCGCCTCGCTCGACGCGCTCGCCAACCAGGCGGAGGCGGTCGGCAAGAGCCCCGTCGTCGTCTGCTCGAGCCGCATCCGTCCGGCGCTGCGCCGGCTGATCCGGGCCCGTCTGCCCCGTCTCGACGTCCTCGGCGCAGCCGAGATCGCGTCCCACGTCGTCATCGAAACGATAGGAGTGGTCCGCCGTGCCCAAACTGCAACGGTTTGAGGGAACCGACCCCGCCGAAGTGCGGGCGCGAATCCGGACCGAGCTCGGTCCGGACGCGACGATCGTGCGCGCCGGACGGGAGCGCTCCGGTGGCGTCCTCGGCTTTTTCGAGCGCGAGGTATTCGTGATCGAGGTCGAGGCGCCCGGGGACGGAGCCCAGGCCGGGCGCCAGACGCTCCCGGAGGCGCCCCGCCGCGAGGCGGCCCCCGTCGGTCCGGCCGCCACGGCGCCGGCCCGTCGGCCCGCCGCGTCCGCATCCCCGACGGCGCCTCCTGCGATCGCGACGAACGCGAACCTCGCGCTCGCCACCGCGCTCGCGCCGAGCGGTCTCGACAGTGCGGTGGAGGCCACCGCGGACGTCGTGTCGATCCGGGGCGAGCGCTTCGACGACAGCTTCTCCTTCGTCTTGAAAGAGGCGGAGGCAACCCTCGCCGCGGGCAACGAGGAGGAGGTCCGGCGCTTCACCCCTCGCCTGTTGAGCAGCGCCCCGGTCACCGCGGACGCCGCGGCCCGACCGGCCGCCGAGCAGCCGCCGGCCCCGGCCGGGCCCGCAGTGGCACCGCGCCCCTTCGGCCGCCCGCCTCGCCCGAGGCCGGCCTCCCTCCCGCTCGCTCCCGAGTACGAGCGGGTGCTCCGACAGGCCGGCATCTTCCTGGAGCTGACGTCGCAGCCCTTCGCCGACGAGCTGGAGCACCGGTCGGCGGCGGGGGCACGAGCGGGCCTCGCGACCTACGCGTCGTTCGCGTCCGCCGCTTCCGAGGCGGTCGCGCCAGTGTCGCCGCCGATCGAGCGTTCGCGCGTGTCGGTGGCCAACGACCCGGTGGCGCGCGTGAAGCACGCCGAGACCGACACGCTCGCCCGGATCCGTCTCAGTCGTCTCGGCCTTCCCGCCCAGTTCCAGCCGGACGCGAGGGTCGCGCCACTCGAGGCGGCGCTCCTCGACTCGCTCCGGCACATCCCGGCCGCTCCCGCGCTGCCGGACTACGAGGACGCCGTCGTCCTCGCGATCGGCGGCGAGGGTTCGTCTGCCCGTCTCGCCCAGATTCTCGCCGAACGGTTGGGCATCCGCGAGGACGGCATCGTCACCATGACCGCTCCCGGCATCACCCGCATGCGGGCCCCCCGGCGCGGCCAGCGGGTGAGCTCGGCGCTCGGCGCCGCGTCCGCGGTCGCCGAGCGGCGTAGCGCCGGGATGGCGACGGTGATCGCCTACGAGCTCACCTCCGACGCAACGACTGCCGCGCTGCTGGTCGCGGTGACGCACCCCGACGCCACGTGGGCGGCGCTGCCGGCAAGTCTCGAGCCGTCGGCGCTCAGCCAGATCGATCGCGTCGCCCACGGCATCGACGCGCTCGCCCTCTACGATCTCGACGACGCCGACCGCCCGGCTTGCCTCCTCGGTGCGGCGACGCCCGTCGCCCTCCTCGACTGGCGGGAGGCGACGCCCCTCACGTGGGCAGCCCGCCTCGCCGAGCGCGCCGGCGGAGGCGATTGAGCATGCACCGGCGCCTCGCCCTGTTCGCGAACGACGTCACGCGCCTCGGCCCGCTGATCGCGGTCGTGCTCGCGACGCTCGTCAACGCGCCGTCGTTGCTGGAGGCGATACGCGGCGCGGTCACGATCGAGACCGCGCTGTGGCGCTTCGCCGTGGCCTTCGGCCTCGCGGTCGTGACGGTCCGTCTTGTCGGCAATCTGCTGCTCCGCTACGGCCAACAGGTCGCCGAGATGCAGCACATGGACGACCCCGAGGAGGGGGCCGTCCGCTGAGCACGTAGGGCGCCGCGCCGACCTGCTGAGTCGAGCGACCGTGCCCGGAGAGGAGAGGCATGTCACTGGACGTCCACACCGCCGAGCTCGCCGAGCTCGAGCGCGTCGCGCTCGAAGAGGCCATCGTCGCGATCCGAGACGAGGCCGAGGTCGCCGCGCTCGTCGAGCACCGCACCGCCTCGTTGCACGCGCTGCTCGCCCAGCACGACGCTCGCTACCTGCCGCTCGCCACCTCCGAGCTCGAGGACGCGCTCGGCGAGCTCCGCGCCGTCGGCGATCGGCGCCTCGCCCTCGTCGGCGGTCTCGTGCCGGTCCTCGGCCTCTCCTTCCAGCCGACGATCGGCGAGGTCGTCGCGGCCGCGCCCGAGCCGTACGCGACGACCATCGCCGAGCTGCGCCGGCGGTTGCTCGTCGCGAAGTCCCGGATCGAATGGCTGAGCGAGCAGAACACCAACCTGCTCGGCGAGCGCATGGCGCTCGTCTCCGAAGCGCTCTCCGACGGCGTCACCGAGGCGGTGCCGACCTACGGTCGCACCCCGCCGTCGCTCCCGCGCTTCGTCCGGGGGATCCTGTGAGCGACCTCGGCCTCGACATCGCCTCGTCGGGCATCGCCGCGCAGCAGGCGCTGCTCGACACGACGGCGCAGGACCTCGCCAACGTCAGCACACCCGGCTACGCGCGCGAGACCGTCAACCTCCAGCCGCTCGCGCCCGCGAGCGCAAACGGCGTCGGCCAGGGAGTGCTCGTCGGGTCGGTCACCTCGACGACCTCCTCCCTCTACGAGCAGCTCAACATGATCGCCCAGGCGAACCTCGGTGCGGCGAACGAGGCCCAGACGGTGACCTCCTCGGCCCAGACCGCCTTCCCCGAGCCGGGCTCGAACGGCCTGCAGTCCCAGCTGAGCCAGCTCTGGACGGACATGTCGGCGCTCGCGACCTCGCCGGCGAACGCGGCGAGCGCCGACACCGTGATCCGCGACGCGTCGAACGTCGCCGGGATGATGAACCAGATGTCGTCCTCGATGACCGCGACCGCGACCCAGCTCCAGAACGACCTCACCGGCTCGGGGTCGGGCCAGGGCGGCCTCATCGGCCAGGTGAACAGCCTGCTGACCCAGGTCGCCCAGCTGAACGCCGGCATCGTCGCCGGCGGTGGCGGCGGCCTCGACGTCAACACGCTGATGGACCAGCGCCGCAACGACCTCAACCAGCTGGCGAGCATGATCGGCATCCGCACGGCGACGAGCCAGACGGGCGCCGTCACGGTGTACTCGGGCGGCATCAGCCTCGTCCAGGACGCGACGGCGACGGCGCTCCAGCCGACCGGCTCGGCGTCGGGCGCGAACCTCGGCGTCGAGACCTCGGCGGGGGTCGCCCTTGCCCCGGGCGGACAGATCGGCGCGCTGCTCCAGGGCGTGAACACGACGCTGCCGGGCTACCAGAGCCAGCTCGACGGCGTGGCCGACAAGCTGGCCACCACGCTCAACGCCCTCCAGGCCTCGGGGACGAGCGCCGGTGGGACATCGGGCTCGGCGAACCCGACGCTCTTCGTCAACCAGGGCTCCTCGACCACCTACACCGCGGGCGCCGGTTCGGCGGCGACGATCGCTGTGAGCGGGGCCTTGCTGGCGAACCCGAGCCTGATCTCGACCGCCGCGGGGTCGGTCACCGGGGCGTCGATCGACCCGACGACGATCCAGGCGATGGCCGCGCTCGGCAGCCAGACCGGCGGCCCGGACGACCTCTACCAGCAGCTCGTCGGGGTGGTCGGCTCCCAGGCGCAGACGGCGCAGAACGCGGCGACGAACGCGCAGGCGCTCTCGTCCTCGACGACGGCCAGCCTCTCGAGCGTCGAAGGCGTCGACACCAACGAGGAGACGGTCAACATGCTATCGGCACAGCGGGCCTTCCAGGCAACCGCGCAGGTGATCAACTCGATGAACACGAGCTTCCAGGCCCTGTTGCAGGCGGTGTGAGATGCGCGTCGCCGACACGACCCTCACCGACACCCTCGCCGGCCAGCTGAACGCCCAGCAGGGGACGATCGCCAACCTCGACGCCCAGCTCTCCTCGGGCGTCGCCCTCCAAAAGCCGTCGGACAACCCGATCGCGGTCGTCGACACGATCGGCTACGAACGCCAGATCTCCCAGCTCGGCGCGACCACCTCGGCGGCGAGCACGGCCTCGTCCTGGCTCGGCATCGCCAACCAGACGGCGAACTCCGTGCTCAACAATCTCCAGTCGGTACGGACCCTCGTGCTGCAGGCCCTCAACTCGGGCAGCCAGACCGCGCAGTCCTACAGCGCGATCGCCACCCAGATCCAGGGCCAGGCCCAGAGCCTGCTCGGCCTGGCGAACACCACCTACGCCGGCACCGCGATCTTCTCGGGCACCGCCGGCGGCTCGTCGGCCTACACCTCGGCCGGCACCTACCAGGGCAACACCACCCCGTTCACGATCGACCTCGGCAACGGCCAGAAGGTCGCCGCGTCCGTGCCCGGCACGCAGCTCTTCGGCTCCTCGCCGAGCGACGTCTTCACCACGCTGAAGCAGATCGTCACCGACCTCGGCGGCGCCCCGGGCGGCACGACGGAGACGAACCTGCAGACCGACCTCAACGCCCTGAACGCCAACATCACCCAGGCGACGAGCGCTTCGGCGAGCCTCGGGGAGGCCGCCCAGCAGGTCCAGACCGTCCAGTCGAGCGCGAGCGCGACGAGCACCCAGGTCCAGACGATCCTCTCGAACACGCGTGACGTGAACGTCGCCCAGGTCACGACGCAGCTGCAGGCGGACCTCGCCAACTACCAGGCGGCGCTCTACGCGAGCTCCCAGGCCGTGCCCGAGACGCTGGCCGCCTTCCTGAAGTGACCTCCCGACCGCTCACCGCCGGCTCCGGCGTCGCCGCGGGGTCGACTAGCCTCGCCGAAAGGACACCCACCATGACCGCGCTCACCGCGTTGAAGACGCTCCCCGCCGTCGAGCTCGACTTCCCCGCGGGCCTCCCCGGGCTGGAGTCGGCCCGCCACTACCGACTCGAGCCGCTCGGCTCGGACGGGATCAACGTGTTCGGGAGGCTCGTCTGCCTCGAGGCCGTGCGGTTGCCCGGGACGAGCGAGGTGCGCGAGCTCGCGCTCGTCGTCGCCGCGCCGGGCCTGCTCTGGCCCGAGTACGCCGTCGAGGTCGACGACGAGTCGGCCGAGCTGCTGCAGCTGGACCGTGCCGGCGACGCCGTCGCCGTCGTGGTCGTCACGCTCCAAGACGATGTCGCCGACTCGACGGCCAACCTCTTCGCCCCGATCGTGCTCAACCCGGCGCGCGGCCTCGGGGTGCAGGTGGTCCCGCTCGGCAGCGAGGAGGAGGTCGGTTGGAGCATGCACGCCCCACTGCCCATGCCCACCCCGGCATGATCGGGAGCCTGAGCCGCGACGCCGCCGCGCCGTGCTGACGCTCACGCGCTCGGTCGGTGAGCGCATCCTGATCGGCGACGACATCGTGATCGAGGTCCGCGCCGTCCTCGACGGCAAGCAGGTCCGGATCAGCATCGACGCGCCGCGTCAGGTTCCGATCCATCGCGCCGAGGTGTTCGAGGCGGTCTCTCGCGCCAACCTCGACGCCCTCACGACGAGCCGGAACCCCGACGCCCTGGTCCGCTCGATGCGGGCGGCCAAGCGCTCGAACGAGCGGCCGGGCTCGGGCGTGCCGGCGGCGCCGGGGGCGAGCGCCGACACCTGAGCCAGCTTGCCGGGCCCGAGCCTCAGGCTGCGGCGAGGTGCGCGCTCAACAGTCCCGCCGGGTCGTCGAACCACTCCTCGTGGCGAGCGCCGTGCCCGAGGAGTCGGATCGCCTCGAGCGGGCCGGCCACCTCGACGGGGCGGCGTGCCGCGAGGCAGGCCACGACGCCGAGGTAGAGGTAGTCCGGGTGCGAGGGGAAGTCGCGGGCGAAGGCGACGGCGACGTCGGCGGCGTCATCGGCACGCGAGGCGGCGAGCAGCGAGAGCACGATCCAGCGTCCGAGGACGGCCTGCTCGTTTCGGGCCGCGTGCTGGCACTCGGCGACGAACAGCTCGAGGGCTTCCTCCGGGCGCCGTCGGCGCAGCAGCTCCAGACCCACCTGGTAATTGGAGTCCTCCACCGGCTGGCTGCTGCGCGCCGGGAGGTAGGCGCGGGTCGTGCCCTCGGCGCCGTCGGCACGTCGCGCGACGACGCGCCAGCGGAAGACGCGGTGGCCGGAGACCGCGGGCTGGGAGACCGGGATGGCGAGCTCCCTCGTCGCGCACGAAGCGAGGCGGACGTCGAAGGCCAGCCGATCCTCGAGACGCTCGAAGCTCACGCCCTCGAGATTGACGCTGAACGGCCCGAGCGGCGCCGCCCGGTCGTGGTCGCGAAGCGTCTCCCGGTAGAAGCCGAGGAGGCCCGAGGCGACACGCGGCCACGAGCACGCCTCCGCCGTCTCGAGCCCGCGCCGGGCGAGCCCGGCCGCGAGCGCCGGGTCGTCGAGGATGCGCTCGACCGACTCGGCGAGACCCTCGATGTCGCCGATCTCGGCCAGGAGGACGTTCTCGGTGTCGCGGGCGTAGGCGAGCACGCCGGGATTGGCGGTGGAGACGACCGGCGTCCCCGCCGCCATGGCCTCGAGCGGCGAGAGCGCGAACGACTCAAAGCGTGAGCAGCACACGAAGACGTCGGCCTGCTGGTAGCAGCGGGCCAGCTCCGCCTGGGCGGCCGCCACGACCAGCTCGCCGAAAGGCTCCCCCACCGGGGGGCTCGGCGTGGCCCACACGATCCGCACACCGGGGCGGAGGCGGCCGAGCAGGCGTGCCAGGCGCCGAGCCTCTTCGAACCCCTTGTAGGCGTGGCCGTCCCAGCCGACGAAGAGCACCGTCGGGCTCGGCGGGCGGGCGAGGTCGGGCGGCCGACGGAACGTCGCGACGTCGACCCCGTGCGGTACTGCGACGGCGTCCACGCCGTAGCGCACGGCGAGCGCCGATATCGCCGCGTCGCCGACGGCGATCGTGGCATGCGCGGCGCGCAGGGAAGCCTCGATGACGCTCAGCACGTGCGCCGGGACGTCGTCGTAGAGATGGAAGTCGCCCTGTTCGAAGTGGATCACGGGTGCGATGGCGAGGTTGCGCGCCGGGAGCACGAACTCCCAGTAGCCAGCGACGATGACGTCGCACGGCGGGATGGCCTCCTCGACGGGCTCGCCGAAGGGCACGCGCTCGAAAGTCGGCCGCAGCGGGAACCAGCTCGGGTGCGGGAAGTGCGAGACGACCGTGATCTTGGCGCCGAGCGCCGCCAGGTGGTTGGCGTGCTCGAGCAGCACGCGCGCGCCCTCACCCGGGGAGGTGCGCGGCAGGAGGTAGACGATGTGGAGGGACGCGTCGTCGCGTTCCTCCGAGCGACGGACCGGAGGGAGCGAGCCCTCGGCGAGTCGCGCCGCGGCGAGCAGGTCCTCGATACGGGCCGCGGCCGTGACGTCGGCGGGGTTCGGCAGCGATGACGGCTTCATAGCGCCTCGTCGACGAAGTGGCGCCGGACGCCGGTGCGGGCGCGGTACTCGAGCTTGCGCCTCGCACCGATGATCTCGACCTTGCGCCGCTCCCCCGCCAGGATGATCCGTTGGGTCTCGGTGACGAGCTCCAGCGCGCGCACCGCCAGCTCGGCAGGCACGACACCCTCGGGGCGGGCGAGCGCCTGCCCCCCCGGGGCGGCTCCCTCCTCGATCGCCGCCCGGGCCTGGTCCAGATATGCGGCGAAGGAGTCGAGGTAGTCAGCCCACGGCGACGGTGACACTCGTCGCCTCTCGCTCGGCCTCCTGCGCGAGCACCGCGTTCACCGCCTGGGTCCACGCCCGGTGCAACGGACCGACGATGGCCGCGCACGTGGCCAGCGGGGTCGCGTCCTTGTCCATGTTCGCCCGGACGAGCTCGTGCTCGAGCATGTCGTAGAGGAGGATGAGGTCCTCGCCGCCCTGGAAGAGCTCGGGCTGCAGGCTCGTCCGCAGCACGCGGACGATCCGCTGCGCGTGCATCAGCGCCTCATGCGCGCCGGCGATGTCGCGCGAGACGATGTGCTCGCGGCCGAGCTCGATGTCGAGTGCGAGGCGGTCGTAGAGCTTGACGATGAGCATCGGTCCGGAGACCGTGTTCGAGGCCGTCGACGCGTACCTGCCCGCGGCGTCGCTGTCCGTTGCTGGCATGGTGCGCCCTCCTTGACTAGCCGCCCGTCGTGCCCGAAGGCGACGAGGACGACGACGATGTGACCTGTGTCCCGCCGGCGGTGAGCGCCGACAGCAAGCCGCTGGACGAGCCCCCGAAGGCGCTCGTGATGTACGCGCTCTCGGCTTTGAGCGCCGTGAGCGTCGTCTCCAAGTTGTTGAACTCCTGGGTGAGGGCCGCCTGCTGCTCGACGACGATCTGCTGCTCGATGCTCACTTGCGATCCCACCTCCTGCTGGTTGCTCTGCAGGTTGGCGATCGTCGAGGTGATCTGGCCCCCCGGGGAGGCGAGGACCTGGGCCGCGACCGTCGCCACGCCCTGGGCGAGCCCGGGTGCGTACGTGAAGGTCCCGATCGGGGTCGACGAGGTGATGCCGGGCGTGGCGACCCGAAGCGAGAGCCCGGCGAGCGTCGGGTCGGCCGAGGGCGCCGAGAGGTACTGGCCCGAACCCGTCGCGGCGACGCCGTTGATGGTCCCGGCGACGTCGGTCCCGCTGAAGGGCGAGGCGGAGTCGAGGCCGAGCTGGTCCGACCCGGAGGACGAGACGCTGAAGCTCACCGCCGAGCCGTAGTTCGCCGAGGTGATCTGGACGCTCGAGGTCGATCCCTGCGTGACGACCTGCGCGGAGAGGTTGAGGCCGGCGGCGGCGAAGGCGCCGTCGAGCCCCTGGGCGACCGCCGTGAGGGACTCGTTCGCGGCGATGCCGTAGCTCGCGTTGGTGCCGCCGGAGCTGACCGTGTAGGTCTCCGCCGCGCCGACCGTCGCGGCGGGCGAGGAGAAGGTCGCCGTGCCGGTGTCCGTCGCCTGGGCCGCCGACTGGCTGAGGGAGACCGCATAGGAACCGGGCTGGCTGGAGTCGGTCGCGAAGGAGAAGGTGACGTCGCTCGGCGCGGCCGGGCCGGCGGGCGTGAAGGAGCCGCCCTGGGTGAACAGGGAGGCGATCTTCGTCGGGTTCTGCTGGAAGTCCTGGGCGAAGGTCGTCGCGTTGAAGTTGAGCGTCCCGTTGCTGTTCAGCGAGAGGCCGGCCGCGCTCCCAGCGCTCGTGCCGTCGTTCAGGCCGGACGTCCCGATCGCCTGGCCGACGGTCGACAGGATCCGCTGCGCCAGGCTCTCGAGCGCCACGTCACCGTTGAGCGGGCCGGCCGTCTTCGACTGGGGGTCATAGGCGACGTCGCCCGCGATCGCCTGGAGCACGGTGTTGGCGGAGTTGACGAAGCTCTGCACCTGCGCAGCCGCGGCCTGGCCGTCGGCGCCGACGGTCACGGTGACCGGTGCGGACGACGTCGAGGCGAGGTTGATGCTCACGCCGGGCATCAGGCCGGTCACGGTGTTGGAGGACGAGTGGACCTGGTAGCCGCCCGCCCCGCCGAGGCTCACCACCGCGTCCTGGCCGGCCGTCGTCGTCTGCAGCGCGCCGAGGCCTGAGCCGGCGAAGGCGGACGGGTCGATCGACACGTCGTTCGCCGCGCCGGTGGTGTTGGAGGCGACCTCCAGCGCGAACTGGTTCTGACCCACCTGGAGCGCCTGGGCCGTGACGCCGACGCCCGAGCCGTTGATGGCGGAGACCACCGAGGAGAGCGACCCGTTGCCGACCGAGACGTTCTGGGCGGTGATGCTGCCGATCTGGAGCCCGCCCGGTGAGAGCTGGGCCACGACGCTGCCGCCCGAGCCCGAGGCGAGGGTGACGGCCGTCTGGCCGCTGGCGGCGATGTCTGTGACGGTGGTCGCGGTGCCGTCCACGGTGACGATCCCGTTGGTGCCGTTGACGGCGCTGCCCGCCGAGAGCCCGAGCGCGGCGTTGGCCGAGCCGCTGTTGACCTGGAGGGAGGCCTGCGATCCCTGCTCGACGGTCGCGAGCTGGAGCATGCCGTTCTGGCCGACCGACGCCGAGAGCAGGCCGCCGCTCGACGTGGTCACCGCCGCCGCCAGCTGCTGCTCGGTGTAGGAGCCGGCCGCCAGGGTGAAGGAGTGCTGGGTGCCGTCGATCGACACCGACAGCTGGTCGTTCGAGCCGGTGACGATGCTCGTCGTCGAGGAGAGTGCGCTCGTGCCCGTGACGGTCGCTCCCGCCGATGCCTGGGTGACGGCGATGGTGTGCGCGCCGAGCGCGAGGCCGCTCCCCGAGAGCGAGGCGATGCCGAGTCCGGAGCCGCCCGACGCGAGGAGGAGGTTGCCGCTCGCGACGACGTCGCTGGCGGAGGCGACCGTCCCCGAGGAGACGAGCGTGTCCGCCGCGGCGAGCTGGACGACGCTGAAGGTCGTCGACCCGGCGACGGCGCCCGGGCCGGTCGTGGCCGTCGCGACCGCAGAGTTCGAGGAGCTGGCCGAGACGTCGCTCGCGAACGCGTTCGGCGTGCTGATCGCGTCCGCCGAGGTCTGGAGCGAGGTGAGCTGGCTCTGCAGGTTCTGGTAGGCGGCGATCTTCGTGCCGAGCGCCGTCTGCTGGTTCTCGAGGTCGATGAGGGGCGCCTCGTCGATCTGGAGGTAGGCGCTGATGATCTGGGTGGTCGGGAGCCCCGAGGAGATGCCGCCGATGGAGACGGGCGGCGCGCTGGAGCTGGAGATGGGTGACACGGTCATCGAGACGTCCCCTCGTAGCGGCGGCGCCTCCGGGGCCGGTGTCGGCCCCGGAGGCGGTCGCTTCTCACAGTGCTCGCGTTGGGATCAGTGAGCCGCAAGGCTCACGGGATGAGCTTGAGGGCGAGCTGCGGCAGCTGCTGGGCCTGAGCCAGCACGGAGACGCCGGACTGCTCGAGGATCTGCAGCGAGGTGAACTGCGACGTCGCCTGTGCCACGTTCACGTCGACCAGGTTGGCGTGCGCCGAGGTCAGGTTCTGCTGGGCAACGGTGACGTTGTTCGCCAGCGCCTGGATCTGGTTCTGCGCCGAGCCGATCGACGCCGCCGAGGAGGCCAGCGTGTTGATGGCCGTCTGCACGAGGCTCATCGCCTGGGCGGCGAAGGTGATCGACGAGAGGCTCGCCGACTGCAGGCCGAGGGCGGTGGCCGTCGAGCTGACCATGCTGACCGTCACCTGGTCGGTCGTGGTGTCGCTCGGACCCACCTGGAACGTCAGCACCGCGTTCGAACCGTTCAGCAGGCTGATGCCCGAGTACTCGGTCGAGTTGGCGATCTGGGTCAGCTGGTTCTGGAGCGCCGTGAACTGCTGCTGGTCGGCGCTGGACGCCGTCGTGTTCAGCGAGACGTTGGAGTTGGCCGCCTGGGTGGCCAGGGTGTTCATCTGCTGCAGGATCGAGGCCTGCTGGTTGAGAGCGCCCTGCGCCGTCTGGAGCACCGACACCGCGTTCTGCGCGTTGGAGATCGAGGCGCCGTAGCCGTTGATCTCGTACTGCAGGGACTGTGCGATGGCGTAGCCCGCCGGGTTGTCCGCGGCCGTCTGGATCTGCAGTCCCGAAGAGAGCTGCGAGACCGCGGTCGACATCTGGTTCGTCGTCGCGTTGAGGTTGTTCTGTGCCCCGAGCGCCGCGATGTTGTCGTTGATCATCAGCATTTCAGTTGTCCTCCTTGACATGGATCCCGGGCCCGCACTGCGCCCCGGAGGGGCCTTCCGTAGCCCGCCGGTACCTACGACCGGCACCGGCGGTGGGTTTAGGGGGATTTCCGGACGACTACACCTCGGTCGCGCCGCGGCCGTAAGACGTGCGTGAACCTCGTCTCGCTGTGCATGATCGTGAAGGACGAGGAGGACGAGCTCCCCCTCGCGCTCCGCTCTGCCGAAGGTCTCGTCGACGAGATCGTCGTCTACGACACCGGCTCGTCCGACTCGACGGTGGCCGTCGCCCGCGAGCTCGGCGCCCGCGTCGTCGAGGGGTACTGGGACGACGACTTCTCCCGGGCGCGCAATGCCGCGCTCGGCGAGTGCAGTGGCGCGTGGATCCTCTGGCTCGACGCGGACGAGACCGTGCACGGGGACTTCGCGGGACTCCGCGCCCGGCTCGAGCGCGGAGCGGACGGGGCCGACGGCTTCGTGATCCCCTTGGAATCCCTGGAAGGAAGCGGCCTCGGCGGCCACGTCACCTTCCACGCCGCACGGGTGTTCCGCCGCGAGGCGTGTTGGTGGGCCCAGCCCCTCCACGAGCAGGTCGTGCTCCGCGAGACGGGCGAGATCCCGGTCCTCTCGACGATCCCCGACATCCGGATCCTGCACCGCGGCTACGTCGCTGCCGCGGCGGACGAGCGCTCGAAGGTCGACCGCAACGTGCGTCTCGCCCGCCAGGCCCTCGAAGCGGCCGGGGACGGCCCGGACCGGCCGTACGCGGTGTTCAACCTCGGGCGCTCGCTCGCCATGGAGGGCTCCTACGAGGAGGCGGGCGAGGCGCTGCGAGAAGCGGTCGAGACGAGCCCGAACCCGACGGTCCGCCGCGGTGCGCTCCAGAACCTCGTGCGCCTGGAGCTCGTGCGCAAGTCCTTCGACGACGCCGCGGCGGCGCTCGTCGAGCTGCGCGCCGCCTCGACCCGCCAGGTCAGCGCGGACATCCTCGAGGCCCAGCTGCACTTCCTGCGCGGCGACCACCAGGACTGCCTCGAGGTGCTCGAGCGCGTGCCCTTCGTCGACCTCGACGACGACGGCTTCGAGCAGGGCGCGCACTCCGTGGCGCATCTGCGCTACAAGGCGCTTTACGCCCTCGGACGGCCAGGCGAGGCCGCCGACGCCCTGCTCGACGCGATGCGCTCCCACGGCGTGCTCGACGAGCCGCTCCGCTCGCTCGCGGTGGCGCTCATCGAGGCCGGGCGCCCGGTGGGCGAGATCGCGGGATCCGTCCGGCCGGAGTGCCTGGCGATCGTGTCGGCGGCTGCCACGACCCTCGAGCTCCCCCTCGCCGACGTGGTGCTCGCCGGCCTCGCCGAGCGCTTCCCCGAGCGGCTCGAGCCGCTCGCCGCGGCCGCCCCGCTCTCGGCGCGCCTTCCCGTCGCCCGGGCACTGTTCTGGTCGGCGCGCCTGCGGGCTCGGGACCTCGCCGCCACGTGCCCGCTCGTCCTCATCGCCGCCGATGCCTCGCTCGAGCCACAGGTGCGCCTGCGGGCCGCCGCGGCCGCGCACGGCGCCTTCGGCGACGAGCGCGCCGTCGACGTCGCCCGCCGCGCGTTCCTCTCCCTGGCGGCCGGCGACCGAGTTGACGCGCTGGACGAGGTCGCGCAGCTCTCGCCGGCGCTCGCCCCGCTGCTCGGCGCCGGCGCCTCGCGCGCCGTCCATCTCTTCCGAGCGGGCGTGCCGCTCCCCGGCTACGTCAACTGCGTCACCCGCCCGGACGCCGGTGACGTCCGGGTCGACCCGGTCGCGTTGCCGTTCGCACGCGAGAGCGTCCACCGCCTGGTCGCCCGTGACGTGCTCGCGGCCGTCGCTCCCGAGCAGGTCCCGAGGGTGCTCGGCGAGTGGCTCCGGGTCTGCGCCCCGGGCAGCACCGTCGAGGTGCGCGTCCCGAACCTCGAGGCCGCGGCCCGTGACCTCCTCGCCGGGGGCGACCTGGACGCGATCCGCCGCGCCCTCTACGGCGGCCGACGCTTCGGCGACCTCGGTGCCGGGGAGTCCAACGCCACCGGCTGGACGCCGTCAGCCCTCCGGGCGCAGCTCGAGGCCGCAGGCTTCGCGCTCGAGCAGCTGGAGGCCGGTCCCGAGCTCGTCGCCACGGCGCGGCGGGTCGCGCTCGACGTCCGGCGCTCGGCAGGCCCGACCCCCGACGTCAGCGTGATCGTGCTCGTCGAAGCGGGCGCCGGACGCCTCCTTGCCGGGCTGCGGTCGATGTCGTCGGTCGAGGCAGGCCGCACGTTCGAGCTCGTCGTGGTGGACAACGCCTCGGGCGAGGAGACGGCCGCGCTCCTCGACCAGCTCGGGGGGGACGTCACGACCTGTCGCAGCCCGCTGCGCCTGGAGCGCTCCCGAGCGCTCGCCATCGGCGCCGACCTGGCGCGTTCGCCCGTGCTCGTCCTCCTCGACGAGGGCGCCGAGTGCTCCCCGGGCTGGCTAAAGGCGCTCACGGCCGGGCTCGAGCCCACCGGGACGGCCGCCGTCGGCGCGAAGGTCCTCGACCGATCCGGCCTCGTGCTCCACGCCGGCTACGACCTGTTCGGCGACCCCGACCACGGCGGCGAGCCGGTGCTCGTGGCGACGCCGCGCGCCGAGCGTCTCGGCGCCGCCAACCCCCGCGCCACGGCGCCGGCGGCGGTCGACGCGCTCGGGCCCGGCTGCGTCGCGCTCCGGCGTTCGACGTGGCTCGAGATCGGCGGTGTCGGCGGCGGCTACGGCCCCCTCGAGTCGATGCTCGACCTGTCGCTTCGGATCGTGGCACGAGGTGGCATCCTCCAGTACGAGCCGGGATGCGAGGTCGTGCTCCCAGACGGCCTGCCCGCCGAGGATCTGGCGGGGCGCCGCCGGCTCGCCTACCGCTGGAGCGGGCGTGCCGCGCTCGCCCCGCTCCCCGAGCGCCGGGTCACCCGGGCCAGCCTGTTGCCGAGCACGACCCTCGTCGAGCGGATCGAGTCCGGCGGTGCGGGCATCCCCGTGCCGGGCTCGCCTCGCGCCGGTGGCTGCAACCTCGTCGGCGACTTCGACGGCCTCGTCGCCACCTCGGCGCGCGTCCTCGGCTACGTCGCCGCCCTGCGCACCGCCGGCGCCGGGCTCGCGCCGGTCGCCTACGCGGCGGGCAAGGCGCGCGGCGTCGGGGCTCCCGGCGACGACGCCCCGTTCAGCTTCGCCACCTCACTGCTCTGCATGGAGGGCAGCGAGCTCGTGGCATACGTCGCGGCCGTCGGCCTCGAGTCCCTCCGCGACCGCTACACCGTCGGCCTGTGGAGCTGGCCGCTCGGCTCCCCGGCGCGTGACACGGTCGTCGAGGCCAGCATGGTGCACGAGATCTGGGTGCCGAGCGACTTCACCCGGCGCGCCATCGCCGGTGCCACCGACCGGGCCGTCCTGCGGCTGCCGCCGGCGGTGCTGGCGCCACCTGCCGCCTCCCGGGCACCGGGCGCGCTCGTCGGGGGCGCCGACTGGCGCGTCACGTCGATCGCCGAGGTCGGCGGCGCGCAGCCCGGCGAGCTCGCCTGCGCCAACGCCACCGGTGCCGTCCGTGCCTACTGCGAGGCCTTCCCCGCCGGTGCGGGGACCGGACTGGTCGTCCGGCTCACCGGCACCGGCGGCGAGCGCGCGGCGGAGGCCTGCCGCGAGGCCGCCGCCGGGCGCGCTGACGTCGTCGCCATCGCCGGGGCCCTCGCTCCCGGTGAGGAGGACGCCCTCCTCGCCGACGCCGACTGCTACCTCTCGCTCCACCGCTCGACGGCGTTCGCGCTCCCCCTCGCCCGGGCCATGGCCGCGGGCAAACCGGTGGTCGCCACCGGCTACGGCGGCTGCTGCGAGTACCTCGACGAGGACCACGCCGCGATCGTCCCCTTCAGCCTCGTTACCACCACCGAGGAGGACCGGCCGTTCCCGGCCGGGGTTCGCTGGGCAGAACCGGACCTCGACGAGGCGGCGCGGGCCCTCCGGCGCTTCGCCGGTGACGCGGGCCTCGGCCGTGAGACCGGCGCACGTGCCCGTGCCGAGATCGAGCGCCTCTACGCCCCCGCGGTCGCCGCCAAGGCGATCCGCCGCCGCCTGGCCGAGCTGGAGGTGGCGAGGCGGGCACGATGAATCACGACGGTGGAAGTCACTGGTCGTGGTTTACGCGGACGGCGAAGAGTCTATGGAAGCGGGAGGACTTCCGGTTCCATCCTGTATCGATACGCGCGTCCCGGGCTCGGAAGTACCGCGGGCGGAGGAGCCCCGATTCGCCCGATCGTGGCGGGCGCTGTCGGTTGTGCGGACACCAATGATGCTGAGAGTGAGTGAGATCGCGTGAAGGTACTTTGCCGACAACCCCGCGGGGGCGGCGCGGCCGGCCCGCGCACCGTCTGTGTGGACCGGACGGTCCGACGACGCGCACCAGCTGGGCTGACACATCCGCACCAGGGGGCCGCCGCGCAGCGCTGGCAGCGCGGACCGGGCGTCTCGCCGCGCCGCCGTAGGTCCCCGCCTTTACCCACACGCGATTTTCTCTTAAACATGACGGATGCCCCATTGCTATTTAGGGACGACTTGTATATCTTGATCGCATTCGAGGCGTTGTGCTGCGACGCTTCGGTTCCTGTTCTTCAGGGTGAGAAATCACCGCGGACTGTCTGTGGCGGACGGCGAGGTAAGGGAAGAAGATGACTGTCGTAGCCCCCCGGGGCACTGACCGCGGTGGTTCGACCCACCGGAGTGGCACCGTTCACCGCCGTACAGACGGCCAGTCGGTCGAGATGACCGAACCGGCCGACTGCACCGCCCTCTGGCAGCGCTACTGGGCGACGCGCGACCGTGACGCCCGCAACGACCTCATCCTCGCCTACGAGCCGCTCGTCCACACCGTCGTCTCCCGGCTGCCCGCCAACGTGCGCGCCTACTGGGAGGTCGACGACCTCCGCAGCTTCGGGCTGCTCGGCCTCGTCGAGGCGATCGACCGCTGGGAACCCTCGACGACGACGTCGCGCTTCGCCACCTACGCCACCAAGCGCGTCCGCGGGGCCATCTTCGACGAGCTGCGCCGCCTCGATTGGCTGCCCCGTACCGTGCGACGCCGTGTCATCTCCTACCGCGCGACCGTCGACGCGCTCTCGAGCGAGCTCGGCCGGGTGCCGGGCACGAGCGAGGTGCTCTCCTCGATGGGCGTCGACGGGCGGGCCGGCACCGACCTGCTCGCCGAGGTGCAGTCGGCCCAGCTCCTCCACCTCCAGCACAGCGTCGGCAGCGACCAGCCGGACGAGGACGTGCGCCTGATCGACCTGCTCGCCTCGGACCGCGACGTTGAGCCGGAGCTGCAGGTGCTCGCGTCGGAGCGCATCGCCGAGATCCGCCAGGCCGTGACGAAGCTTCCCGACCGCCAGCGCACCGTCGTGACGCTGCACTTCCTGGCGGGCCTCACCCAGGAGCAGATCGGCGCGATGCTCGGGGTGAGCAACTCACGCGTCTGCCAGATCGAGGCGTCGGCGATCCAGACGTTGCGCCGCCTCCTCGTCTCCACGGACAACGACCAGCTGGGCGCCGCGGCCGAAGCCGGCTGAGCGGCCGGCGCTCCTGCGCCGACCGAGCGCCATCGACCGCGCTGTCCCTCCCGTCGGGCGCTCGACGAGCGCGTCGCGCCCGAAGGGCCCCGCCTCCCCGGGCCAATCTCTCGGCCTCAGCTCTTCGCGACGTGCTCGTCGAACCAGGCGAGCGTCCGCCGCCACGCGTCGGCGGCGGCCGCCGGGTCGAAGACGGCGGGGCGATCGTCGCAGTGGAAGCCGTGCTGGGCCTCGGCGTAGCGCACGATCTCCGTCGGCATCGACGCCGTCGCCGCGGCGGCGACCTCGCGTAGCGCCTCGACCTCGGCCACGGGGATCCCCCGGTCGCGATCGCCGTAGCAGCCGAGCCAGGGCGCCTGCAGCGACGGCGCCAGCTCGATCAGGCTCGGCAGCCCGAAGCGGCCCTCGGTGATGCCGCCGCCGTAGAAGCTCACCGCCGCGCCGAGGGGCAGCTGCGTGGCGGCGAAGAGCGCGACGGTGCCGCCCATGCAGAACCCGATGACGGCGATGCGCCGGAGCGCCAGGCCGGCTTCTTCGAGGTGGGAGAAGGCCGCCTCGAGGTCGGCGCTCAGCCCCCGACGGTCGAGCGTGCGCATCACCGGCATGGCGGAGGCGACGTCGTCGTAGGAGAACACGGGCGAGCCCTGGCGGTGGAAGAGCGCCGGGGCGAGCGCGTGCCAGCCCGCCGCGGCGAAGCGCCGGCAGACGTCCTCGATGTGGGCGGTGACCCCGAACGCCTCCTGCACGACGACGACACCACCTCGAGCCTCGCCCTCGGGCGCCGCCTCGTAGGCGGGCATCGGCCCGTCCGGGGTCGCGAGCTCGATCGATGCTGTCGCCATGGAGCCTCCTCTGCGTCGGTGCCGCGCTCGCGGCCCGTCCGGGGCCGCACGGAACCCAGCCAACGCCGCGGGCGGCGCGATACTGCGTTCAGTGCAATGTTATACTCGACGCAACATGAGCACCGTGGCCGACCTCCCCGCGGACGAGCTGGCGGAGCACGCGCCCGGCCGGCGCGACCGCAAGAAGCTCGCGACACGCCGGGCGCTGCGCCTGGCGGCCCTCGACCTCGTCGCGGCGCGTGGCCTTGTCCACGTCACGGTCGAGGACATCGCCGAGGCGGCCGACGTGTCCACCCGGACCTTCTTCAACTACTTCCCGACCAAGGAGGCCGCGGTCCTCGGCGACGAGCCCGGAAAGGCGGAGCGGATGCATGACCGCCTGCTCGCCCGGCCGCCGGAGGAGACGCCGCTCGAGGCGCTGCGCGCCGTCGCCGCGGAGGAGCTCGACGCGTTCGCCGCCGAGGTGGACGAGCTCGGCGAGGGCCAGGAGACCTGGCTGCGGCGGTTCCGGCTGGTGCGCGAGGAGCCTCATCTGCGCGCCGCCCACAGCGCGCGCTCCTTCGCGACCGAGCGTGCCTGCGCCCAGGCGCTCGCCGAGCGACTGGGCGTCGATGCGGACCGGGACCCCTTCCCGGCGCTGGTCGCCGCCGCGGGGATCGCGGCGAGCCGCGTCGCCGTCTTCTACTGGGCGGCCTCCGGCGGCTCGAGCCCCCTGCCGAGGCTCCTCGACGACGCCTTCGACTCGCTCGCCGCCGGCCTGCCGACGCCCTGCCGGCGCACCCGCGCGCCGAGGAGGGCCGCCGGTGCCGAACCCGACGGTCCAGCACGACGCGCCAGCACGACGAGGAGAGCGATCCGATGACCGACACCCCGATGGCCGCGGACGTGGCGGCCAAGCCGACCCTCGCCCACCGGCGCGTGCTCGTCGTGATGAGCGCGCTGATGCTCGGGACCTTCCTCGCCGCGCTCGACCAGACGATCGTCTCGACGGCGCTCCCGACGATCGCCGCCAAGATGCACGACTCCTCGCACATCACCTGGATCGTCGTGGCGTACCTGCTCGCCACGACCGCGTCCACGCCCCTGTGGGGCAAGCTCGGTGACCTCTACGGCCGCAAGGGCTTCTTCCAGGCGGCCATCCTCATCTTCCTCATCGGCTCCGCCCTCTCGGGGCTCAGCCAGAACATGATCGAGCTGATCGCCTTCCGGGCGCTGCAGGGACTCGGCTCGGGGGGCCTCATGGTCGGCGCGCAGGCGATCATCGGCGACGTCGTCTCGCCGAGGGAGCGCGGCCGGTACATGGGGCTCTTCGGCGCCGTGTTCGGGGTCGCGAGCGTCGTCGGGCCCCTCCTCGGGGGGGTGTTCGTCGACGACCTGTCGTGGCGCTGGATCTTCTACGTGAACCTGCCGATCGGCGCCGTCGCCCTCGTCGCTGTGGCGAGCGCAGTCCCGGGCCATCTGAGCCGGGTCCACCACGTCATCGACTACCTCGGCTCGGCGCTGCTCACCCTCGCGGCGACCAGCCTCATCCTCATGACGAGCCTCGGCGGCACGACCTACGCGTGGGGGTCGTTCGCGATCATCTTCCTCGGGGTCGCCGGGGCGGTGCTCACGCTCGCCTTCGTGCTCGCCGAGCGCCGCGCCCCCGAGCCGATCCTGCCGCTCCACCTGTTCAGCATCCGGACCTTCTCGGTGGCCAACCTCGTCGGCTTCGTCGTCGGCTTCGCCATGTTCGGCGCGATCACCTTCCTCCCGAACTTCTTCCAAGACGTCCGTGGCCTCTCGCCGACGAGCTCGGGCCTGGAGCTGCTCCCGCTCATGGCCGGCCTGCTCGCCGTGTCGATCGGTGCCGGCCAGCTGATCAGCCGCACGGGCCGCTACCGGGTCTGGCCGATCGCCGGCACCGCCCTCATGACCGTCGGCATCTTCCTGCTCTCCCGCATGGGCGTCGGGACCGGGGAGCTGTACGCGTCGGTGGCGATGCTCATCCTCGGGATGGGCATCGGCGGTGTGATGCAGGTGCTGGTCCTCGTCGTCCAAAACGCCGTCCCCTACGGCCAGCTCGGCGTGGCCACCTCTGCGGCGACGTTCTTCCGCTCGATCGGGGGCTCGTTCGGCACGGCGATCTTCGGCGCGATCTACGCCAACGTCTTCGTCGGCAACCTCCGCCACGACCTGGCCGGCGTCAGCGTGCCGGCGGGATTCAACCCCGCGACGCTCACGCCGGCGCAGATCCACCACCTCCCAGCCCCGGTGCACCTCGGCTACATCTCGGCGGTCGCGCACTCGACCCAGACGGTCTTCCTCGTCTCGGTGCCGATCGCGCTCGTCGCCTTCCTTGTGACCTGGCTCATCCCCCACCTCGAGCTGCGGCGTGCGGTCGGCAACGCACCAGGCGAAGGTCCCGTGCCCGCCGTTGTAGGGTCGGTGCCGGAGGCGGCGGTCGCCTCCACGGGACCGGTGCGGAGCAGCGGGCCCGCCTGAGCGCAGCGCCGGAGCGGCGAGGCCTGCAACCGCCCGCTCCGGTCGCCTTGTGCCCGAGCGCTCCCGAGGAGGGACCCCCGTGAACGGCCTCTACGCCGGATTGAGCCGCAGTGTCGTCCGTTACCGGTGGCTGGTGATCGCGCTGTGGATCGTCGTCGCCGTCGTCTCCTCCCGGGCCCTCCCCTCGCTCGGGAGCGAGGTCAACAACGACAACAGCCAGTTCCTCCCGACGAGCGCGCCGAGCTCGAAGGCGGCCAGCCTCGCCGCGCCGATCCTCGGCGGGTCGAGCCGCAACACCTCCGTCACGATCGTCGCGGCGCGCCCCGGTGCCCAGATCACCGCCGCGGACCTGGCCGGGCTCGCCCGCGAGGCGACGGCGGTCGACCGGGTCCGGCGCGTCATCTCGGCCCGCGTGCTCGGCGTCTCCCACGACGGCCAGGCGGCCCAGATCCTCGTGGTGGCGCGCGTCAACCCCGCCGACATCGTCTCGCAGACGACGCTCGTCGACGCGCTCCAGGCGACGTTCCCCCACGCGGGCGTGCCCGCGGGGCTGGAGCTCCATCTCGCCGGGGCGGTGGCGACGAACGTCGCCAACCAGAAAGGGTCCAACGCCGCGGGCAACAAGACCCAGGGCCTCTCGTTCCTCTTCATCATCGTGCTGCTGGTGCTGATCTTCCGCTCGATCCTGGCGCCGATCGTCACCTTGCTGCCGGCGGCGTTCGCGCTCGTCATCTCGATGCGCTTCATCGGCGGGCTCGGCGCGCAGGGCCTCAAGATCTCCGAGATCACCGAGCTGCTGCTCATCGTCCTGCTGCTCGGCGCCGGGACGGACTACGGCCTGTTCCTCGTGTTCCGCGTGCGCGAGGAGGTCCGGCGCGGCCTCGAGCCCCGTGACGCCGTCGTGCACGCCCTCGAGCGCGTCGGCGAGTCGATCAGCGCCTCGGCCGGCACGGTGATCTTCGCGTTGGTCACCTTGGTGCTCGCGAGCTTCGGCATCTACCGCGACCTCGGCGTCCCCCTCGCGCTCGGCGTCGCCGTGATGCTGATCGCGGGCCTCACGTTGCTGCCGGCGCTCCTCGCGGTGAGCGGTCGGGCGCTGTTTTGGCCCTCCGCCATCGTCCCGGGCGAGGACCGCGACGGCGCCTGGGGGAGGATCGCCCAACGGCTCGTCCGCCGGCCGGCGCTGACGCTCGCGGCGGGCGTCGTGCTCTTCGGCGCGCTCTCCATCGGTGCCTTCGGCTACCACGCCTCGGGTTTCGGCGGGGCGCTGAACGCCCCCGCCGGGTCGGACGCCGCGGCCGGCAACGCCGTTGTGGCGAAGCACTACCCCGAAGCGAGCGCCAACCCGGCGAACCTCGTGTTCGCCTTCACCTCGCCGATCTGGGACCACCCGGCCTCGGTCGACGCGGCGCAGGCCTCGCTCATCTCCTCCGGCACCTTCCACCAGCTCGCCGGGCCGTTCAACCCGAACGGCTCGACGCTCACCGCCGCCGAGTACGCAGCGCTGCACAAAGCCTTCGGCAACCCGCTCAGGCTGGCGCCGCTGCCGCCGGCGGGGAGCCGCGTCAGCGTGCAGGAGTACAACGCCTTCCGCTCGAGCGCCGCCTTCGTGAGCGGCGACGGGCGGACGATCCAGTTCCTCGCGACCTTGAAGGTGGGCGACCAGGCGTCGACGACCGCGCTGCAGGTGACACCGCAGGTGCGCGCCGTCGTCGCGACCGCGGCGGCACGCGCCGGGGCGTCGGCGAACGGCGTCGCCGGCGAGGCGGCGGCGCTCTACGACGTCAGCAACACCTCGAACCACGACCTCACGCGGATCGTGCCCATCGCCATCCTCGCCATCGGCATCCTCTTGTCGCTGGTGCTGCGCAGCCTCGTCGCCGAGCTCTACCTGATCGTGAGCGTCGGCCTCTCCTACTTCGCCGCGCTCGGCGTGTCGACGATCATCTTCATCGACATCGGCGGGTCGGGCGGTCTGACCTTCGTGCTGCCGTTCCTCATGTTCATCTTCCTGCTGGCCCTCGGCGAGGACTACAACATCCTCGTCATGACGCGCATCCGGGAGGAGGCGCACCGGATGCCGCTTCGCGAGGCGGTGGTGCGGGCGGTCGGGCGCACCGGGCCGACGGTCACGTCGGCGGGCCTGGTCCTCGCCGGCACCTTCGGCGTGCTCGCCATCTCGGCCGGCAACGGGCCGGGCGCCGACCAGGTCCGCGACATCGGCGTCGGCCTCGCCATCGGGATCTTGATGGACACCTTCCTCGTCCGTACGCTGCTCGTGCCTTCGACCGTGGCGCTGCTCGGCCGGTGGAACTGGTGGCCGTCGCGGGTCGCGATGGACGCCGTGCCCGGGGCCGGCCCGACCGTCGGGGCGGGCGTCGGTGCCGGGGCGCTGCGCCCCGGCACCGAGGACGCCTGAGCCGGTGCGTCCCTGGAGCGCCGAGTACGCCGGGCGCGTCGAGGAGCACGAGCTGCACAGCGCGGCGCTCGAGGGCAACCGGCTCGGCGACCCGGCCTCCCGACCGATCTGGGTGTACCTGCCGCCCGGCTACGACGAGGACCCCGCCAGGCGCTACCCGGTCATCTACTTCCTCCATCCCTTCGGGGGCATGGTGACCCGCTGGGGCAACCGACCGACGTTCTCCCCCTCGGTGCCCGAGCTCCTCGACGGTTGCTTCGCCGCCGGCGACGCCCCGGCCTGCATCGTCGCCTACGTCGACGGCTGGACCTCGCTCGGCGGCAGCCAGTTCGTCGACTCCCCGGCGAGCGGCCGCTACCACACCTACCTCTGCGAGGACGTCGTCGGCTACGTCGACGCCACCTTCCGGACCCTTCCGGCCCCGGCCCACCGGGCGCTGCAGGGCAAGTCGAGCGGTGGCTTCGGCGCCGTCGTGAACGCCATGCTCCGCCCCGACGTGTTCGGAGCGTTCGCCTCCCACGCCGGCGACGCCGGCTACGAGCTGTGCTACCTGCGCGAGATCGCCGACGCCTACCGGGCGCTTCGCGACCGCTACGACGGCTCGTACGAGGCGTTCTTCGCCGAGTTCCGCGCCCGCCAGCCCGTCGCTCGGCGCGAGGACGGCGCGCTCGTGATGGTCTACGCCTTGGCCGCCTGCTTCTCCGCGGACGAGGACGGGACCGTCCGGCTGCCCTTTGACCCCCGCACCGGCGCGGTCGTGGCGGAGGTCTGGGAGCGCTGGCTCGCCTGGGACCCGATCCGGATGGTGGCACGCCACCGCGAGGCGCTCGCCTCGCTCGGCGGCATCTGGATCGACGCCGGCCGGGCCGACGAGTTCTACCTCGACGTGAGCGGCCGCCTGCTCGTCGAGGAGCTGCGCCGCAACGCGATCGACGATGTCGCGTTCGAGCTGTTCGACGGGACCCACAGCGGGACGGACCACCGCTACCCGCTCGCCACCGCCTACCTCGCCCGGCGGATCGCCCGGCCCTGAGCACCTCTGGCACTGGAGGCGAGCGGACAGCGAACGAACCATCTCCCTGGTCGACGGTGTGGCGAACCTCGTCTCGCTTCGTCGGCGCTGATCATCAGCGTCCGACGGCCGCCCGTCCCACCTGGCCGTGGGCATCGTCGGGTCCCACCCTCGAGGCCTCGAAGTCAGCCAAATCCGGACAACAGATGGCTTCAGGCAGCGACCGTCACGGCCGGCCGCTGGGGCGTGCCGACCTCCTCGGGGACGGGCTCGCGCATCGGCTCGCACCCGGCGATGTGAACCTCGATGGCCTCGACTGCGTGTTCCCGGCACGCTTCGGGCGTCTACCGCGGGTGAGACAGCCGGCGAGGGCCGTGGCGGACACGAAGTGGCTCCCGCTCTCCTCGGGCTCGACCACGAGCGGATACGGACCCGAGTCCGAGCATTCTTGGCGACCGGATCCGCTGACCGGGCGCAAACGCGCCGGTCCTCCCCCCAGGGATGAGGTGTCGGCGGCGCTCGACGCAGCGATCGAACGGCGCGGGGTGGCACGGACCGACCGTCGTGCATGATGCCGAGGTGCGCGCCTTCATCGCCTCGGAGGCGATCACGCCAACGTGAGGTGCTGTCGCGCTCGAGGGCTCTCGACTCATGAGGCTGTCCTTTCCTGTGCAGTTCGAGAAGGGGGAGCCCGGCCAGGCGGGTCGACGCCGGGCGAGTCAGCAGCTCGAAGATCACGGCAATGCGCCGGTAACGTTGAGCGCTGCCGCGGAGCAAGCAGATCCCACATGGCCCACTCGTCCTCGGTGGGCACCGGCGGTGAACTGGAGCACTGGACCGATGCGACCAAGATCGGCGTCGCCAATCTGTGCGCGGAGCTCACCTTGATCAGGCAGTGCGGGCACGGCACGGGGGAGGCGGAGAACGAGCTCGGGATCGGCTGCTTCGGACTACCGGTGTTCTTCGCATCCTCAGTCGTCCCCGGCGGAGCCATCAGCATCAGCGCCCTGATCGATCGCACCGCGCTGGCCCGACTCGTCGACGAGCTGCCCGCGATCGGGGCAACCGTCATCCGCGACATACAAGAGGCGGCGGGGTGATCGTCTACCGGGCCGAGGTGGCGTCGACCGGTGTCTACGGGCTCGCCGAAGGTCCACTGTGGGACGCCGAACGCGAGCGGGTGCTCTGGGTCGACGTGAACGCCGCCCGGACCTGCATAGGCGAGATGCGCAGCGGTCAGATCCTGCCGACCGGACAGATCGACCTCGAAGGAGCGGCAGGCGCTGTCGTCTGCTCGACCACCGGCGAGTTGCTGGTCGCGGGAGGACGCGAGCTGCACACCATCGGTGCCGACGGCATCCGCTCGGTGGGCATACAGCTGATCGCGTCGGACAAGGCCAGCAGGCTCAACGACGGAGCGTGCGATCCAGCGGGGCGCTTCCTGGTCGGAAGCGTCGCCCTCGACGGTCGCCAGCGTCAAGAGGTCCTGTATCGGATCGATCGCAGCACCGAGGTCACCATCATCGACAACGACCTGACGCTCTCGAACGGACTGGCGTGGTCCCCCGACGGCACGAGGTTCTACAGCGTGGACAGCATCCCGGGCGTGGTCTGGGTGCGGCCGTACGACGCGCTGCGCGGGACGTGGGGACAGCGGGACGCGCTGTTGCATGTCGAGGATGGCCTGCCTGACGGGCTTTGCGTGGATAGCGAAGGAAACCTTTGGATCGCGATCTGGGGAGCCGGACAAGTACGGTGCTACACACCAGGCGGCGAGCACATCGCGACTGTCGAGGTGCCCGCGCCGAATACCTCAAGCGCCGCCTTTGTCGGCCGCGACCGGGGCACCTTGTTGGTCACCACCGCCCGCGAGGGGCTCTCCCCCGCGCAGCTCTTGGAGTTCCCTCACTCGGGTCACCTCTTCACCGCCCAGGTGGACGTGATCGGGCACCCGACGACGCCCTGGGTGAGCCGGTGACAAGTGAGCCTTCATCGGGACCTGGCCGCACGAATCGTCGGTGGAAGATGTCGACGGCGCCTGTCGCAGGTCCTGATGAGGTCGTCGTCGACGTCTCGAGGCTCGGAGCGTGCGGTGCCGACGTCGAGCTCTTCAGCGGCGAGCTGGCCTACCTACGTCAACGTCACGCCCACTACCGCACTCGCCTGGGCCAGGAGTGGTGCGGAGCGGTTGGGGCGGTGGGCGAACATGTGGAGGGGAATGGATCCGCAGGCGGCATGGTGGAGCCCGCAGCTACGCGCGCCGTTCCTTGCGTGGCGCCCTCCTCGCCCTGGGAGAGCGAGACCTGGTGCTCGGATCCGGGATGATCGGACAGGCCGTCGCGAAGCTCGCGCCAAACACGGTCTGGTCCGCCTCCAAGATCCCGGGTGGAACGGACGTGACGACCTGGTCGGAGGCGTCTCACGCACCGTCTCGATCGGTGACCCGGCCGGCAGCGGCCCGCTCCGTCAGGCCTCCTCGCCGCCGTCCTCGTCCTCCGGGGTGGGAAGGGCGGCCGGGTCGAGGCGGTGGAATGGCGGCCGGACGACACGCGCCGCGACGTCGCTGCCGCGCACGTCGATCACGACCGACACGCCGTCGCGAACGTTCGGCGGCAAGAAGGCCAGTCCGATCCCCCGCCCGAGGACAGGCGAGAAGTTGCCGCTCGTGACGAGACCGGCGCGCTTGCCGACGAGGTAGCAGGCGTCGCCGGCACGCGGCGGCCGCCGCCCCGGCGTGACGACGCCGCGGAGCAGCCGCTTGACGCCCGCCTCGCGCTCGGCCGCCAGGGCCGAGCGGCCACGGAAGTCCCCCTTCTCCCAGGCGACGACCCAGCCGAGGTTGGCCTGGAGCGGAGTGATCCCGGGCCCGAGCTCGTGGGAGTGCAGCGGCAACCCTGCCTCGAGTCGCAGGGTGTCGCGCGCCCCGAGCCCGGCCGGCTCGACGCCAGCGGCGAGCAAGGCCCGCCAGAAGGCGACGGCCGCCTCGGCCGGCACGGCGCACTCGACGCCGTCCTCGCCGGTGTAGCCGGTGCCGGCCGCGATGCACGGAGCACCGGCGAACTCGAAGGGGGCGACGCCAAAGCGCGGCACCGCCGCCGCGTCGGGCGAGACGGTGCTGAGCCTGACGCGTGCGACGGGCCCCTGCACGGCGAGCACGACCCGCTCGTCGGTCACGTCCTCGCCGCCGACGGCCTCGCGCACGCCGGCGGTGTTCGAGGCGTTCGGCATCACGTCGAAGCGATCCGGGGCCACCCACCACACGATCAGGTCGTCGAGGACGGAGGCGTCCACCTCCGCGAGCAGGTGCGTGTACTGGGCCCGTCCCGGCGCCACCTTGGCGAGGTCGTTGGTGAAGCTCTCCTGGAGGTGGGCGAAGGCGTCGGGACCCTCGACGCGCACCGTGCCGAGGTGGCTGACGTCGAAGACGACCGCGTCGGACCGGCAGGCGAGATGCTCGGCGAGGGTCCCGCCCGGGTACGACAGCGGCATCTCCCATCCGCCGAACTCGACCAGCTTGGCGCCGAGCTCCTCGTGCTCGGCGCGCAGCGTCGTCTGGCGCAGGCTCACGCGCTTCGACGGGGGCGGGCGCGCGACGCCGTGGTCACCGTCGGCGCCAGCTCGGGCGTCGAGCTCGCGAGCCGGGCCTTCAGCACCATGTTGGCGTGGTCCCTGCGGTAGAGGATGCGCACCTTCACGTCCGGGTAGAGCTCCGCCAGGCGGCGTAGCTTGCGGTTCTTCGGCGTGACGAGATCCTGGCGGAGGGTCGTCAGCTCGAGGAACTGGTCGTGGTCCGGCAGGTAGAAGTCAGGTCGGAACGCCCAGTTCGGGCGACCCCGCTCGTCCCAGCCGAGCACGAACTCCACCGGCTCATACTCCCAGGCGATGCCGTAGAAGTCGAGCAGCTCGGCGAGCTGGCGCTCCGACTCGTGCGCGAAGGTGACGGGGCGGGCGCGTGCGGGGCGGGGGTGGCGCTCGATCGCCTAGCGCCCCTCGGCGAGGCGCCGCGGTGCGTCGCCGTGCAGGCCGTCGGCCGGCACGGCGACGGGGGCGCCGGCGTGCGCGGCGGCGATCCCGTGGATCGCGGCGTCGATCTCGTCGACGACGCCGGCCAGCGGGACGATGTTGAAGACGCCCTGGCCGCCGCGGAGCAGGTCCACGATCTCCTCGCCGCTGCGGGCGAGCACCGAACCGCCGCCGGCAAGCACGAGGTTCGCCGTGGCGAGGTCCTCGCCGGACTCGCGGAGGCACACGATGGCCCGCCGGGCCTGCTGGAGGTTGACGCCGGCGTCGAGCAGCTGCTTGATCACCTTCAGCTCGAGCAGGTCCCGGTAGGAGTAGAGGCGCTGGGAGCCGCTGCCCTTCGCATCGGCGAGCGACGGGCGGAGAAGGTCCGTGCGCGCCCAGTAGTCCAGCTGGCGGTAGGTGATCCCGACGATCTTGCAGACCTGTGGGCCTCGGTACCCGGTCTCGCTCATGTGCGCACCCGCCTCCCGCCTGGACGACCGCTCGCCCGGCGGCGCGTGTCCGCGGGCGCCGGCGTCACCGGCCTTGCGCGTAGCCGACCGCTGACGACAGGGCCGTAACTACGCCGATGTCAGCAGGTTACGACGGGGCCGCCGCCACGTCAACGACGCCGGCGCGTGCCCGACGCTGCGCTCCCGGCGTGCGGGAAGCATCCGCGGGCCGCGTGCGGGCGGCCCCCCGGGCGAGCGACGACGGGCCGGCCGCGCGCGCCGGCAATCAGTGGGAGAAGTCCTCCGGCCGGACGTCGTCCAAGAACTCCCGGAACTGGCTCACCAGCTCCTCTGAGGCCTCCCCCGACTCCTCCGGCTGCTCGTCGGTCTCGATGACGATGCCGGCGGTCTCCATCAGGCCCTCCTCGACGAAGATCGGCGAGCCGGTGCGCGCCGCGAGGGCGACGGCGTCCGACGGGCGGGAGGAGATCTCCACGTGGCGACTGCCCACGTCGACGTGGATCTCGGCGAAGTAGGTGTCGTCGCGTACCTCGGTCACGACCACGCGGACCAGGCGCGCGCCGAGCGCATCGAGGAGGTCCTTCATCAGGTCGTGGGTCATCGGCCGCGGGACCTCGACGCCTTGGAGGGCGAAGGCGATCGCTGTCGCCTCCGGCGCGCCGATGAAGATCGGCAGCGACCGGACCCCCTCCTTCTCCTGGAGGAGGATGACCGGATTGTTCGACTGCAGGTCCACCTGGACCGCCGTCAGCCGCACCTCCATCATGTGACGAATTTACCCTGATTACCGCCGCGTCGGGTAGGCCGCCCCATCGCCGTAGAGCGCGGCCTCCACCTGGGCCCGCTCCTGGTCGAGGCGGGCCGGGTCGAGGACGTGGATCCCCGGCAGGTTGCGGTACCGCTCGGCGGCATCCAACCCGTAGCCGACAAGGAAGTCGTCGGGGACCTCCGTGCCGACGTAGCCCAGCGGGACCGGCAGGATCCGCCGTGCCGGGCGGTCGAGCAGGGCGCAGACCTCGACCCGGCGCGCCCCACGCTGGGAGAGCAGCCCCACGACGTAGCCGGAGGAGAGCCCGGTGTCGATGACGTCCTCGACGAGGACGACGTCGAGGCCCCGCACGTCGATGTCGATGTCCTTCAGGATGCGGACGCGTGCCGAGCCGCCGGCGTAGGCGCTGAGCGCGAGGAAGTCGAGCACGCACGGCACGTCGATCGCCCTCGCGAGGTCGGCGACGAGGCAGATGCTGCCCTTCAGCACCCCGACGAGCGCCAGCCCCTCGGGGTGGTCGGCGGAGATCTCCGCTCCGAGCCGGCGCACGAGGCCGGCGATCTCGCCGGCCGACAGCAGCGTCCTCGGCGGCCCGTTCACCGCTCACCCACCTCGACCTGAAGCCCGCAGGGCCAGAGCGGTGGCGGCTAGCCGCCGGTGAGGTCGCGCAGCTCGGCGCGCAGCAGCGCCGTCTGCAGCGAGGAGCCGAGCTCGGCCAGCTCGGCCAGGTCGGCGTGGGCGCGCTCGCGGGCCGCGGGATTGCGCTGGCGCAGAAGCGGGGTGACCACCTGGCCGAACAGGCTCGCCTCCCGCTCCGCGGCGTGCTTGAAGGTCCGCAGGTGCCGCGATTCGATGCCGAAGCGCCGGAACCCCGCCGCGATCCGGGCGACGATCAGGGCCTCCTCGTCGTAGCAGCGCACCCCGGCGATCTCCCGCCCCGCGATCAGGCCGAACTCCTCCAGCTCCGCGACGAGCTCCACACCCTCGCCGATGGCCGAGGCGAGCTCCTCGGCGCTCAGGCTCGCCCCGCTCGCGAGCCCGGTGGGCTGGTCCGCCGATCCCGATCCCACCGCAGGCGGGGTGCCGGCCGGCGCCGCCGGGGCCGCCGCCGTCGTGACCTCGGTGGCCGCCTCGACCGTGCTGGCAGCCGCGGCCGCGGCTGCACTGCGGGCGCCCGAGCGCGCGATCCTCGGTCCCGCGGAGGGGTGCCCGGCCCTGCCGCCTCCGGCGGTCGCGCCCGGCTCATCTTCGGCCAGGCGCGCCCCGCCGGCCGGGACGGCGCGCACCGACGCGGCCCGACGCGGCCCCTCGGCGCGGGGGGTCGCGACCGTGGCGGCCGGGGCCTTTTGGAGCGAGGCGCGCTCACCCCATGGACCGCGCGACGACAGCCCGGGATCGTCCTCGGTGGCGCCGACGGCGCGCTGGGCCGGCGCGGCGACCGGCGCCCGGTCTCGTCCGGTCTCGGGCGGTGCCGCCGCGACCATCGCCCGGCGGGAGTGGAGGCCGAGGCCGTTCGTCGGGTCGTGGCGCGGACCGAACCCGTTCTCGCCGGCGAGGGCCGGCTGGGCCGGAGCGCCGACGTGGCTGGCGACGAGCTCGCGCGGCCCGCCGGCGGCGTCGTCGATCGGCGGGTCGTCGCCGTCCTCGTCGGGCTGGTCCGCATCGTCGAAGAGCGAGGGGGACGCCGGGAGCGCCGTCAGGCCACCCTCGAGGCGGCCCTTGATCACCTTCAGCGGCAGGAAGTGCTCTCGTTGCTGGCGCAGGATCCAGCGCAGGCGTTCGACATCGGGCTCGTAGAACTTGCGGTACCCCGACGGCGTGCGCTCGGGGTGGATCAGGCCGCGGCTTTCGAGGAAGCGGATCTTCGAGATCGTGACGTCGGGGAACTCCTCGACGATGAGGTCCAGGACCTCCCGGATCGACAGGTAGCTCCGCTCTCCTCCGTTGCGCCCCACCGTCCGGCTCACCCCGCGCGAGCTGCGAGGAAGACGAGCTTGAACTTGCCGACTTGCACCTCGTCGCCGCTGGACAACGCGGCCTCCTCGATCCGCTCCCGGTTGACGTACGTGCCGTTCAGGGAGCCGACGTCGCGCAGGCGGTACTGGCCGTTGGTGCGAAGGAACTCGGCGTGGCGGCGCGAGACCGTGATGTCGTCGAGGAAGATGTCGCTCTCGGGATGCCGACCGACGCGCGTCACGTCCTGGTCCAGCACGTACTTCGAGCCGGAGTCGGGGCCCCGCTTGACGACGAGGACGCCGGTCCCCTCGACCAGCTCGCCGACCGCGACGCCGAGCTCTTCGTCCCCGACGTCCCCCGACGGTTCGTCGGGGACGAAGGCGACGGTGGTGTCCGTTCCGGCCGCGAGCACCGCCCCGCACGACGAGCAGAAGTTGACGCCCGGCGGGTTGCGGTGGCCGCAGTTGTGACAGAACACGTCGACCACGGTAGCCGTTCGCACCCCCCCGCGCCCCGGCCCCCGCGGCCCGTGACGCCACCTCGGCTGTCAGGAAGCGGTCAGCGCGCGGTAGGCCTCGGCGTCGAGCAGGTCCTCCGCGACGCCATCGCCGGCGGGCTCGATGGCGCAGATCCAACCGGCACCGTAGGGGTCTTCGTTGAGGCGTTCGGGCTTGGAGGACAGCTCGCCGTTGACCTCGACGACGCGGCCGCTCAGCGGCGCGTAGATCTCCGAGACGGACTTCGTCGACTCGACCTCGCCGAGCGTCGCGCCCCGCTCGATGACGGCCCCAACCTCCGGCAGCTGCACGAAGACCACGTCGCCGAGGGCTTCTTGCGCGAAGTCGGTGATACCGATGACGGCCCGTCCGCTCTCGAGCCGCACCCATTCGTGGTCGGAGGTGTAACGCAAGTCGCCGGGAAGGTTCACGGGCGCCATGGTATCCACGCCGGCGCCGCGCCGCCGAGGGCGATCCCGCTCGCCGCGACGCGCTCGCCCAGCGCCGAGGACCCAGCGCCGAGGACCCCCGCCCGAGGACCCCGCGCCCGAGGACCCGGGGGCGCGCGGCGCTCAGTCGCCGTGGAGGATCGCGTTGATCTCCGCCACGGCCCGCTTCGCCCGCTCCGCCGAGGCCCGCTCGCTGTCGCCCTCGGCGTAGACGTGGGTGATCGCCTCCTCGGGGTCGGGCACGATGAGGGTCCAGCCGGTGGCGTCGACGGTCTTCACCCCGTCCACGAGGATCACCTCGTCCGAGCGCGCCCGTTCGACGACGCTTCGCATCACGCTCCCCTTCTGCTCGAAGGGTGTGCGGACCTCCTCGTGGGCCACGTGCACCTCGGGCAGCCCGGCGACGACCGCGGAGAGCCGGGTGCCCTGGACCGCCAGGAGCCCGAGGAGGCGCACGAGGGTGGCGATGGCGTCGAAGGCGGCAAGGAAGCTCGGGAACATGAAGCCGCCCTCGGTGTTCGCGGCGAAGTCCACGCTGCCCTCCCGCGCCAGGTCCATCAGGTGCGAGGCGCCGAGCTTCGCCCAGGCGACCTCGGCGCCGAGGTCCGCCGCGATCTCGTTCACCCGCCAGCTGGCGTTGACCGGGACCCCGATCGTGGCGTGCTCGGTCGAACGGGCCACCAGGCTGGCAAGCGCGAGCAGGGCCTCGTCGTCGCTCAGCACCCGCCCGGTGTCGTCGACGAGCGTCAGCTGCTCGCCGTCGGGGCCGATCACCGCCCCGAGGTGGGCCCCCGAGGAGCGGACCAGCTCGGCGAGGCGGTTGGCGTGGACCGAGCGGTCGAAGCTCAGCACGCCGGCGGTCGAGAGCATCGGGTTCACCACCAGCACCTCTGCGCCGAGCTTGGCGAGCACCATCGGCATGACGAAGCTCGAGGTGCCGAAGGCGTAGTCGAGCACGAGCTTGAAGCGCGCGCTGTTCACCGCCGCCAGGTCGACCCCTTGGATCAGCGAGGCCGCGTACAGCTCGGCCGTGCGTGGCGGGAAGTCGATGTCGCCGATCTCGGCGGCGAGGACGCGCCGAGCCTCCTCGCGGTAGTAGACGCGCTCGATCCGGCGCTGCACCGCCTCGTCGACGTCGAGCCCGTTGGCGTCGAGGAAGCGGATGACGATCGACTGGCCGTCGTCGGGCGCGAGCTGGACCGCCACGCCGCCCTGGCTCTGGCCCATCGCCACGTGGAAGCGGGTCACCGGCACGGTCGTCGCCTCCAGGTCCTCGACGTTCAGCCCGGCGGCGTTCAGCCCGACCATGACCGCCCGCTTCAGTACCCGTGCCGCCCTGCTCGAGTCGCGCGCCGTCGTGATCGTCGCGCCCTTCGGGAGCAAGGTGGCATAGGCGAGCGCGACGCGCATCGCGAGCTCCGGGGAGAGGTCGACGTTCGCCAGGCCGGTGATGCCGAGCCGACCGAACAGGCCGCGTGAGCCACGCGACTCCCAGATGATCGAGGAGGTGACCGTGGCACCGGCCTCGACCGTCTTGTGCGGGTAGACCTTCACGTTCGACGTGATGACCGCCTGGCGCCCGATGCGGCAGTTGTCGCCGAGGACCACGCCCTCTTCCAGGTGGACGCCCTGGCGCAGCTCGCTCGAGCGGCCGATGACGCAGCCCCGGACGTTCACCCCGGGCCCGAGGTAGCAGTTGTCGTGCACGACCGTCCGGTCGACCTCGGCCCCGTCGCCGACGCGCACGTTGGCGCCGAGCACGCAGTACGCGCCGAGGCGGGCACCCGGCCCGACCCGGCAGTTGTCGCCGATCAGCGCGGGCGCCTCGATCACCGCGGTCGGGTCGATCTCGGCTCCCTCGCCGACGAGGACGCCGGGGCGGATCGGAAAGCCCCCGAGGTCGACGTCGACCTTGCCGTCGAGCACGTCCTTGTGGGCGCGCAGGTACGCGTCAAGCGTGCCGACGTCCTCCCAGTAGCTCTCGGTGACCCAGCCGTAGAGGGCCATCCCGGACTCGAGAAGCGCCGGGAAGACCTCCCCCGAGAAGTCGACCGACTTCCCCTCGGCGACGTGGTCGAGCACCTCGGGCTCGAGCACGTAGATGCCGGTGTTGATCGTGTCGGAGAAGACCTGTCCCCAGGTGGGCTTCTCCAAGAAGCGCTCGATGCGCCCCTTCTCGTCGGTGATGACGATCCCGAACTCGAGCGGGTTCTCCATCGACTTCAGGGCGATCGTGGCGGCGGCGCCCCGCTCCTCGTGGAAGGCGACGAGCGCGGAGAGGTCGACGTCGGTCAGGACGTCACCGGAGATGACGAGGAAGCGCTCGTCGAGCTCCTCCCGAGCGTTCAGCACCGAGCCGGCCGTGCCGAGGGGCGTCTCCTCGATGGCGTAGACGAGGCGGACGCCGAAGTCCGACCCGTCCCCGAAGTACGTCCGGATCGTGTTGGCGAGGAAGGCGACCGTCACGACGATCTCGTCGAAGCCGTGGCGGCGCAGCAACGCGATGATGTGCTCGGCCATCGGCCGGTTGCCCATCGGCAGCATCGGCTTCGGCTGGTTCATGGTGAGGGGGCGGAGCCGCGTTCCCTCACCTCCCGCCATGATCACGGCCTTCACCGCGCCTCCCTCCTGCCAGCCGCGCGCGGCCGGGACCGACGAACGCGAACCGGCCCCTCGCCGGCGCGCGCCCCCTTGCCACCCCGCCTCATCGCGACTCCGGCGACGACGCGGCGCGTCCCTCGGCGAGCGCGCGACGCGCCAGGGGCACGTAGGCCGCCGCCGCGATGAGCGAGCAGGCGAGCGACGGCACGAGGAGCACCCACGCGAGGTCGCTCACGGCCCGCGCCAGGCTGCCCGGACCGTGCCCCGCGAGGAGGAGCGGGAAACTCACCATGAGGCCGAGGGTTCCCGCCTTCCCGATGAACAGCACGTCGAGGCGGCGGGCCCCGAGCGCAGCGAGGACCAGGACCGCGATGCTCACGAGCGCCTCGCGGCCGAGCACGAGGGCGACGAGCCAGACCGGCGCGGCCCCGTAGACGACCATCGCGATCACCGCGGTCCCGAGCACGATGCGGTCCACCGTGGGGTCGAGAATCTTGCCGATTGTCGTCACCTGGTTAAGTCGGCGCGCCAAAAAGCCGTCTAGAAAGTCCGTGACCCCCGCGACGGCGAGCAGTGCGGCGGCGGCGACACGTTCGCGTGCGTCGAACAGCAGCACCACGAACCCGCAGAGCAGGGCGAGCCGACCGACCGAGAGCAGGTTCGGGACGGTCCATATCCTGTCCATGCCGTCGCCCGCCCCGGGGCGGCGCACGACCGCCGCGTGCTCCACCGGCGCAGTCTACGGGTGGGCGGAGGGCTCGGTACCCGCCGGGGCCCTCGCCAGGGAGAGCACCGGCGCGCACGCCTCGGGCGCCGACTCCTTGCGCACGGTGCGGCCGTGAGCCGCCCCGGGGCGGTCGCCGCCGGTCGCCCGGAGCGTCCCCCGCGGCGCAACGGACCCGTCGCGGCGCACTGCCTCCGCGCGCACCGGGGCCCAAGTTGTTGACCGAGGCCCCACCCGTGCAGAGGGAGCGCCTCGGCGACGTGCTCGTCGCCGCCGGGGTCCTCACGCCCGGCGACCTCGAGTGGGCGCTCAAGGTGCAGTCGACCACGGGCTCGCGCCTCGGCAGCATCCTCGTCGCGTCCGGGCGGGTCCGCAGGATCGACCTGTACCGCGCCCTGGCGGCGCACTGGGGAACGACCTTCGTCGACTGCACGGCGAGCGAGCCCGACCCCTCGCTGCTGCGCGGCCTGGCGCCCGAGCGCCTCGCCAAGGAGCTCTGGTTCCCCCTCCGCCGAGCAGGCGACGGCACCGTGCTCGTCGCGACCGCGCTCGAGCCGACGCGCGAGCGCGCCGAGGCGATCGAGGTGGCGCTCGCCGCTCCCGTCTCGCTCTCGGTCACGAGCGAGTGGGACATCGACCACCTGCTCCGCCGGCACTACCGCGACAACCTGCTCGACGAGGCGAGCCTCGGCCTGTGGCGGCGCGACGAGCACCGCTCGGCCCGCACGGTCGTCACCCCGAGCCAGCGGGTCGTCCTCGTCGTCGCCCTCCTCGTGCTGATCGCCGGGCTCGTGATCAGCCGGGCCGACACCGTGGCGGCCGTCTCGCTGTTCGTCGCGGTCGCGTTCCTCGCGAGCGTCACGTTCAAGTTCGTCACCTGCCTGGTCGGCGCACGCCACGAAGCGACGGTCAGCGTCACGGCCGAGGACCTCGCGTCGCTGAGCGACGCCGATCTCCCCGTGTACACCGTCCTCGTCCCCGCCTACCACGAGGCCTCCGTCGTGCCCCAGCTCATGGCGAACCTGGCGGACCTCGACTACCCCGCGGAGAAGCTGGAGATCCTGCTCCTCCTCGAGGAGGACGACTGGGAGACCCGGGCCGCCGCGGCCGCCTCGCGCCCGCCGGAGACCGTGACCTTCGTCACCGTGCCGAGCGGCCATCCCCAGACGAAGCCGAAGGCCTGCAACGTCGGGCTGTTCTTCGCCCGCGGCGAGTTCCTCGTCATCTACGACGCCGAGGACCGGCCCGAGCCGGACCAGCTGAAAAAGGCCGTCGCCGCCTTCAACAAGGGCGGGGACGACCTCGTCTGCGTCCAGGCGGCGCTCAACTACTTCAACGCCGAGGAGAACGCGCTGACGCGCATGTTCACCTTGGAGTACTCGTTCTGGTTCGACTACATGCTCCCCGGGCTCGAGGCGCTCCGGTTCCCGATCCCCCTCGGGGGCACCTCGAACCACTTCCGCACCGACGACCTGCGCCGGCTCGGCGGCTGGGACCCCTTCAACGTGACCGAGGACGCCGACCTCGGCGTGCGTGCCGCGGCGCTCGGCAAGCGGGTCGGCGTCATCCCCTCCACGACCTACGAGGAGGCGAACAACGCCTACGGCAACTTCGTCCGGCAGCGCTCGCGCTGGATCAAGGGCTACCTGCAGACCTCGTTGGTCTTCCTCCGCCATCCCGTCGAGCTCGTGCGGACCCTCGGCTGGCGCCAGAGCTTCGGCTTCGGGATGCTGATCGCCGGCACCCCGCTGTCCTTCCTCGCCGTGCCGCCGCTCTACGCGGTGCTCGTGCTCTCGATCATCCTGCCGCCAGGGCGGTTCGCGCCCTACTTCCCGGGATGGGTCCTCTGGGCGAGCCTCGCGAACCTCCTGATCGGCAACGCGCTGATGATCTACGTCTCGATGATGGGCGTGTTCAAGCGGGGCCTCTATGGGCTCGTGCTCTGGGCACTGCTCAACCCCGTGTACTGGCTCCTCCACGCCATGGGCGCCTACAAGGCGGTCTGGCAGCTCCTCGTCCGCCCGCACTACTGGGAGAAGACCGTGCATGGCCTCAGTGCCGCTGCACCTCAGCTGGCGCCCTAAGGCACCGTGGGCCCTCCGGCTCGGGCCCGCCTTCGGGGCGGGGGACGTCGAGGCGTCGCCACCCGCGTCGCGGATCCCCCGCCACCTCGAGGCGCGCCGACGGACGCTGTGGCAGAGCGGGCACTGGCCCCTCGGCTTCCGCCCGCGCACCGCGCTCCGCCTCGCGCTGTGCCTGCCGTACGTCGCGCTCGCGCTGTGGTGCGCGAGACGCGGCATCGATTCCCCCACCAACGTCGCCATCGCCCGTCAGGGCGCCTCGGTGCGGTGGGGATCGTCCCAGCTGTCCTGGATCGGCGACGCGTACCCGCCGGTACCGGTCGCCATCGCGAGCCTCGTCCCCGGAGGGGCGACCCTGCTCGGCGTCGCCGGCGCCCTCTGCGCCGGGGGGATGCTCCAGATGGTCTGGGAGCGCCTCGTCCGTGCTGGCCTCCCGTGGTGGGTCATCGCGCCGGTCCTGGCCGGGCTCGGGGGGACGCCGGTCTTCTGGTTCGTCGCAACCCAGGACCTGGTCGGCTTCGTCGGGATGGCGCTGTTCACGATCGCCCTCGCCGGGCTGCTCGACTTCGTGCTGCGCGCCCGGACGGCCGGGGGGTTCACGGCCGGGCTCGCGCTCGCCCTCGCCGTGCTGACGGACCCCGCCGCGCTCGTCTACGCGGCGAGCGTCTTCGTCGCCGCGCCCTTGCTCGTCCTGGGCCGGCTCGGCCGGGATCGCGCGGCCCTCCGCTCGGCGCTCGCGGTGATCGTATTCCCCGCGCTCGCCGCCGCCTGCGGCTGGGCGTTCTTCCAGTGGCGCTTCACCGGCGTGCCCTTCCACCTGCCCGCCGTGGCCCCGTCGATGTTCCGCTTCCCCGCGGGCGTCGTCGCGCCGCTTCGCGACGCGCTCGTCGGCGTCGGCAAGGCGACGGCCTACTCGCCCCTGTTCCTCCTGAGCGCGGTCCTGCTCCTCCGGCGACGCCCGCTGGCCTTCGCCGCCTACCTGCTCGTGCCGATCGACCTCGTCCTCACGCTCTGGCTCGGGCTGCGGGTCAGCGACGGCCAGAGCCTCGTGCTGATGAACCTCGTCGCGGTGTTCTCGCTGCCGACGAGGCCGGGACGGACGACCAGGGGCCTGATCGTCGCGGCGGCGCTCGCCCAGGTGGCGATCTGGTGCACCGCCGTGCTCGGGCACGGCGCGATCGCCCCGTGGCTGCACGCATTGACCGCCTGAGCGGCCGGAGCGCTGCCGCTCAGCGGCCGCGCAAGATGTTCCGCAGGACCAGGGCGAAGACCGTCACGACGCCGCCGACGAGCGTCGTCGCGCGAACCTTCTGCGCGGTCGCGCCCGCCCGCACGACCGCCTCGACGAGGAGCTCCGCGTCCGACTCGATCGGCGCCGGGACGAGCCGGTCGACGACCTCTCGCGCAGTGTCGCTGTCGGGGCGGCGGTGGAGGAACGCCGCCTGGGCGACGGCGAACTGCGCGTCCCGGCGGAACTCGCTCGCGAGCGCCGAGGCGTCGCGCCCGCGCTGCCAGTCGGAGGGGTACGTGCCGCCCTGGAGCTGGGCGTCCCACCAACGCTGCAGGTAACGGGCGAAGCGGGCGTTGGGATTTGCCATCGGGCGGGGAGTCTACGCGACCGGTCGTGGCGCGATTCCACAGCGGCCTGTCGGCGCGTCGCTCCGGGGACGGACAGACTGGTGCCATGTTGGCGGCGACGTGCACGATCAGCGACCTCGCCGCCTTCCTCGGCGGCTCATGGGATGTCGAGCGCCGGCTCGTCGACCACGCCGGGGGCGCCACGCTGCGCTTCGACGGGACCGCCCGCTGGCGGCCTCGCGCCGCCGCGGAGCTCGCCTACGACGAGCGCGGGGTGCTGGCGCGCGCCGACGGGCGCGACGAGGCCTGGCGCGAGCTCCGCTACGCGCGACTCGACGGCGGACGCGCCGAGGTGCGCTACGCGGACGGTCGGCCCTTCCACGAGCTCGACCTGAGCCGTGGCCGCTGGCGCACGCTCGTCGCCTGCGGCCGGGACGTCTACGCCGGGCTGTTCGTCGTCGTCGCGCCCGACCAGCTCGTGGTGCGCTGGAGGGTACGCGGCCCCGCGAAGGCGTACTCGTCGACCACCTGCTACCGGCGGCGGGCGGGCGCACCCTCGGCGGCGCACGGAGCCTGAACGGCGACACGTCGCGCCCGACGCCGGGCACCGCCCGCCCGGCGCGGCGCCCTCGCCGGCGCTCCCGAGCGTCTACGGTGCACGCTCGCGCCCGCCGGCCGCGCCCCGCCGGCCCCGCCCACCTCGGAGGACGAGCACGATGGCCGGACAAGAAGAGCTGCTCGCCGCGATCGGCGACCGCATCGTCGAGCACCTGGACCAGCGCGCCACGAGCGACACGATCCTGAAGCTCGCCGAGGCGTGGGCCTGGATCCACTCACCGGACCAGGCGCACGGCGGGTTCAGCGCCAGCTGACGGCTTCCGGCCGGCCTGGCCGAGGCCGAGGCGTCCTCAGCCCGCGCCGCACGGCTCTCGTGCGGGCATCCCCGGGTGCACGCCCTCGGCGAGGCCGAGATTCGCCGCCACGTGGAGCAGCAGCTCGATCAGCGTCTCGCGCTCCGCCTCGCTGAGCCCGCAACAGATCGCCTGCTCCGTGGCGATCGCGACCTCGGTCGCGCGCACGAGCACGGCGCGACCCGCCTCGGTGAGGACGACGACCCGGGCACGCCGGTCGGTCGGGTGGGGACGGCGGGCGACGAGCGCGATCGCCTCGAGGTGGTCGAGCAGGGCCACCATCGAGCTCGCCGGTATCTGGAGGACGTCGCCCAGGACCTGCTGGGTCGGCGACCCCGCCGCGTCGATCGCCCGCATCAACCCGAACTGGCGCGGCTCGAGCTCGAGCTCGCCGAGCGCCTGCTTAAACCGTCGGGCCGTCGCCGTGCCGGTCTGGGACGCCAAGAAGCCGACCGAGCGTCCGAAGGCGCCGAGCACGACGGGGTGGGGCGGGCTCCCGTGGGCAGCCACTCCCCCCTCGTCGCTCCGGGACGGCGCGTCAGGCACATGGCGATGCTATCCGTGATCGATCGTGCTAGAACAGTTCGGCCTGGAACGTTTCGAGTTCGAACGGAGAAGTCCGATGTCCGTGCTCGCACCTCCCCGCCCGCCGGAGCAGGTCGTCGCCCCGACGCTCCTCGGCCGGCTCGCCCGTTTCGTGCTCCGCCACCGGCGTTTCGTCGTGCTGTTCTGGCTGGTCGTCCTCGTCGCCGGCGGCGCCGCGGCGAGCCGGGTGTCGAGCCGGCTCACGGTCGACTTCTCCCTGCCGGGCCAGCCCGGCTACGAGACGGCGGTGAAGGTCCTCGCCGCCTACCACAACGGCGGTGAGAACTCGCCGAGCATCGCCGTCGTGACGACGCCGCCCGGGCGGAGCGTGCGGGCCGACGAGGCCCGCATCGCGGCGGGCTTCGCCGCGCTCCGGCGCGACCAGCCCGAGCTGCGCGTCGTCGACTACTCGGTGACCCACGACGCCCGTTTCATCACGAACGACGGGCGTTCGACGTTCGCGCTCGTCCTCGAGCCGCCGGCGAAGTCGTTCGGGGCCGACAAGTACGCGAACGCGACCGAGGCCGTCCTCACCCGCGCCCTGCCCGGTGACCACGTGGCGATGACGGGCCTCAACCAGCTCGCGGCGGGCAGCTCGAGCTCGGGGCCCGGCGTCCTCGTCGAGACGATGATCGGCGGTGCCGGTGCGCTCGCCGTGCTCGCCTTTGTGTTCGCCTCGTTCCTCGCCCTCGTGCCCCTGCTCGTCGCGGCCGTGTCCATCCTCGCGACCTTCCTCGTCATCCTCGCGCTCACCTTCCTCACCGACGTCTCGTTCATCGTGCAGTTCCTCGTCGCCCTGGTCGGCCTCGGGATCGCGATCGACTACTCGCTCCTCATCGTCACCCGCTGGCGCGAGGAGCGGGCCAAGGGCCTCGACAACGCCGAGGCCGTCGTCGTCGCGGTCGAGACGGCGGGGCGCGCGGTCGCGCTCTCCGGGGTCACCGTCGCGATCGGCCTCGTCGCCCTCGTCGTGCTCCCGGTCCCCGGTCTGCGCAGCACCGGCATCGGCGGCATGCTCATCCCGCTCGTGTCGATCCTCGTCGTCAACACGCTCCTGCCCGCGATCCTCGCGAGCGTCGGTCCGCGCATCGACTGGCCCCGGATCCGGACCGAGACCCACGCCAGCCGGGCCTGGAGCGCCTGGGCCCGCGGCGTCACCCGTCGGCGCTTCCTCGCCGCGGCGGTCGCGCTCGGAGTGCTCGTCGTCGCCATGCTCCCGATCTTCCAGCTGAAGGTCGGCCAGACCAGCGCCTCGGCGTTCTCCAAGACCGGGCCCGCGCACGTCGCGTACGAGACCCTGCTCGACGGCGGCGTCCCGAACGGCGTGCTGAGCCCGATCGAGGTGCTCACGACCGCTAGCGCCGGGCCGGCCGTCGCGGCGCGCCTTGGCGACACGCCCGGGATCTCGACCGTCGTGCTTCCCGCCGGAGCGACGGGGAGCAGGTCGGGCACCTCCGACATCATCGCCATCCCCGACGTCGAGACGGTGAACAACGCCACCTTGGCCCCCGTGCGCGCCGTGCAGGCGGCGGTCAGGCGCCAGCCCGGCGTGATCGGCGTGACCGGCATCGGGCCAGTCCAGCAGGACTACAGCCACGCCGTGTTCGGGAACTTCCCGCTGATGTTCGCGCTCATCGCCATCGCGACCTTCCTGCTGCTCGCCCGGGCCTTCCGCTCGGTGCTCCTCGCCGCGAAGGCCGTCGTGCTCAACCTCCTCTCGCTCGGCGCCACCTTCGGGCTCCTCACCTGGTTCTGGCAGGAGGGCCACGGCTCGCACGCGATCTTCGGCATCCCGGCGACCGGGGCGATCACCTTCTGGGTGCCGCTCATGGTCTTCGCCTTCCTCTTCGGCCTCTCGATGGACTACGAGGTCTTCATCCTGACGAGGGTGCGCGAGGAGTACGACCGGCTCGGCGACACGAAGGCGGCCGTGGTCGAGGGCATCGGCCGGACCGGGCGCCTCGTCACGAGCGCGGCGCTGATCCTGTTCCTCGCGTTCGCCTCGCTCGCCTCGGCGCCCGACACCGACATCAAGGTGCTCGCCACCGCCCTCGGCGCAGGCATCCTGCTCGACGCGACCGTCGTGCGCGCCCTGCTCGTGCCGGCGCTGGTCTCGGTCTTCGGCCGCTGGAACTGGTGGCTCCCGACGAGGGCGGCGCGACTCCTACTCGTGCGCTCCCGGCCCGAGTGAGGTCGTAGCGCCGGGCGGCCCGCTCCCGGCGTGGCGCGTGCGAGGCTCGGGACGTGGGCACGCCGGGCGCCGGGACGGCGGGATCGCCGAGGGGAGTCGCCGCACGGGCCGGCGTCGCCGCGGCGGCGGGTGACGCCGGCCGCTTCGCCGGCGCGGCGTACGCGTTCTTCATCCTGATCGTCGGCACGAACCTGCCGTCGCCCCTCTACGCGAGCTACGAGTCCCGCTTCGGGTTCTCACCGCTCGTCGTGACGCTCCTCGTCGCCGTCTACGCCGGCTCGGTCGTCTGCGCGCTCCTCGTCGCCGGGCCGCTCGCCGACGCGATCGGGCCCCGCCCGATGGTCCTGGCGGGCCTGGCCATCGCGTCGCTCGGCGCGGGCCTGCTCGCCCTCGCCGGGAGCACCGGGTGGCTCTTCGCCGCCCGGGCGGTGCAGGGTCTGGCGGTCGGGACCGCGAGCGGCGCGCTGACGGCTGCGCTCGCGGCCACGGTGCCGGCCGGCGACCGGGCGCGGGCGTCGCTGCTCACCTCGGCGAGCTCGACCGCCGGCGCCGGGGCGGGACCGCTCCTCGCCGGGCTGGTGGCGCAGTTCGGGCCGGTGCCACTCCGGCTCCCCTACCTCGTCGAGCTGGCACTGCTCGTGCCGGCGCTCGCGTTCGCGGCGCGCCTGCCGGAGGCCGCCGGGCCGCGCCGGGCGTGGCGCCCCCGGGTCCCGGCCCTCCCCGCCGGTGCGCGCCGCGCCTTCGCGCGGGCAAGCGCGATCAGCTTCCTCGCGTGGGCCGTGGCCTACATCGTGCTCGCGCTGGCCCCGTCCTACGTCACCGCACGCGTCCACGGCGCACCGTTCCTCGTCGGGGGCGCCGCCGCCGGGCTGCTGCTGCTCGGCGCGGCGTCGGCGCAGTTCGCGCTCAACGCCTGGGACGCCGCCCGGGCCGAGCGGGTGGGCCTGGCGCTGCTCGTCGCCGGCCTCGCCGGGCTCGTCCTCGTCGGCGCGTCGTCCTCGCTCGTGCTGGCGCTCGCGACGATCACGCTCGCCGGCGCCGGACAGGGCCTCGCTTTCATGGGGGCGACCCGCGAGGCGCACCAGGCGGCCGTGCCGGGCGAGGAGGCGAGCGTCGCCGCCGCCTACTGGGTCGTCAGCTATCTCGGCGGCGGCATCCCCGTCGTCGGCGTCGGGCTGCTGGCCGTGCACCTCGGACTCGTCCGTGCCGTGCAGATCATCGCCGCGGCGATCGCGCTCGGCTGCCTCGCGCTCCTCTTCGCGATCCGCCATGACCGAGCTCGCGGCGACGGCGTCCCGCAGGCGCGGTGAGCCGGCCGGCGCCGGAGCCCGGGCTTCGCGCCCACCGGGCCCGGTCGGCTGGGTAGCCTCTCGTGCGACATGGGTGGAGGCTGAGGTGACCGACGAGCAGGCGCGCGGCGACGCGCTCGTCGCCGGGCCCGTCCCGGGCGACGGGCCGGACCCGACCGCCGCGTCCGACGAGTCGGCGGGGGCGCCCGGCGGCGACGGGCGCCGGTGGCGACGGCCGGTGCTTCCCCTCGTGCTCCTCGGGGTCGCCGTCCTCGGCCTCGTCATCGCCGTCGCCGTCGTCGCCTCGGGCTTCAACACCGCACAGCAGCAAAAGCCCGAGGTCCTGAGCCCCGCCGAGGTGCAGCGCATCGCCAACGCCGGCAGCGGCGTGCTCCCGCCGATCGGCTTCGAGCGGGTCGCGGTCCGAGCGCCGCAGTTCGCGCTCCCCCTCGTCGCCGGGCCCGGGCGCGTCTCGGTCGCGTCGCTGCGGGGCAAGCCGATCGTCGTGAACTTCTGGGCGTCGACCTGCCCGCCGTGCCAGCGCGAGATGCCGGCGCTCGCCTCGGTGGCGCGGGCGCTGTCGGCAAAGGTCCACTTCGTCGGCGTCGACACGAAGGACTCGAGCCGTGCGGCCGCGGCGGCCTTCGCCAGCAAGCACGGCGCCGAGTACCCGATCGGCTACGACCCGGCGGAGAGCGTCGGCAACCGCTACGGCATCGTCGGGCTGCCGGAGACCTTCTTCCTCTCCCCCGACGGCACGAAGATCCTCGCCGAGTACGTCGGGGCGCTGAACGGCACGAGCCTCGTGCACATCCTCGCCCAGCTCTACCACGTCAGCTGAGCCGGCGGCCCCGGCGCGCCGCCGGCGTGCTCGAGCACCGGGCGACGCCGCCAGCGCGGCGCACCTCAGCGCTCGGCGACGAGCTCCTGCACCCGCAGCGCGAGGGCGACCGCGGCGGTGCCGTCCTCGCCCCTCACCCGGGGGGTCGCCCCGGACCGCACGCAGTCCACGAAATGGCGCAGCTCGAGCAGCAACGGCTCGCCGCGGTGCTCGAGGAAGGGGATCTCGGTCATGCCGCTTTGGCGGTAGCGGGTGCCCTCGTCGGAGATGAACTCGGTGTGGGTCACCCGGTTGACCGAGATGTCCTGCTTGACGAGGTCCACCGTGACGAAGTTGTCGCGCTGGGTCACGTCGATCCGCCGGATCTTGTTCTGGCCGACCTGGCTGGCGGTGATGCTCGCCGTGATGCCGTTCTCGAAGCGGAGCAGCGCCGACGCGAGCTCGCAGCGGTCCCGGTCCAGGTGGCGCCCGACGGCGGAGACGTGGGAGACCGGCGAGCGGGCGAGCGCGAGCGCGAGGTCCAGGTCGTGGATCATGAGGTCGAGCACGACGTCGTCGCTGACGCGCGGCGAGCGCGGCCCGATCCTCGCGATCTCGATGTGCACGATGTCGTCGAGCAGGTTGACCAGCTCCATCACCGCCGGGTTGAACCGCTCGACGTGGCCGACCATGAGGCGGCGCTCAGCCCGGCGGGCCGCGTCGACGAGGTGCTCGCAGGCTGCGATCGTCGGGGCGAAGGGCTTCTCGACGAGCACGTGCAGCCCGGCGTCCAACAGCGCGACGCCCACCTCCTCGTGCACGGACGTCGGTGTCGCCACGACCGCCGCCTGCGCGAGCTCCGCGATGCCGTCGAGCCCTGGCGAGTACTCGGCGTCGAGCGCCCGGGCGAGCGCTCCCCCGCGCGCCGCGTCGGCGTCGACGACCACCGCGACGCGGGCGTCGGGGATCATGCCGAGCACGCGCCCGTGGTTCGTGCCCATGATCCCCGCCCCGACGACGGCGACGTCAAGCATCGAGCAGCTGCCTGAGGGCGGCGCCGACACGGTCGATCCCGTCGTCGCCGACGAGCGGGTGCACGGGGAGCGAGAGGACCTGCCGCGCGACGGCCGCGGTCAGCGGCGCCGGGTCGCGCACCACCTGGGGATGGCCGTCGAAGCAGCCGTAGTCGAACACGGCGCGAGGGTAGTAGACGCCGCTTCGGATCCCCTGCTCCCCCAGGCGGGCCGCGAGCTCGTCGCGGTCGAGGGCGGCGTCCTCGGTCACCCGGACGGTGAACTGGTGCCACACCGAGCGGCGCCCGGCGGGCTCGGCGGGAAGCACGAGGCCGGCGAGCCCCGCCAGCGCCGCGGAGAGCCGCTTGGCGTTCCGGCGCCGGGCGGCGTTCGTCGCCTCGAAGCGCCCGAGCTGGCCGAGGGCGATCGCGGCCTGCAGGTCGGTCATGCGGTAGTTGTGGCCGACGACGAGGTACTCGTAGCGGTCGCGCATGCCCTGGTTGCGCAGCAGCCGGAGCAGCCCGGCGAGCTCGTCGCTGTCGGTCGTGACGACCCCGCCCTCGCCCGAGGTGACGTTCTTCGTCGCGTAGAGCGAGAAGCAGCCAAGACCGTAGGAGCCGACGTCACGCCCTCCCACCGTGGCCCCGAGGGCCTGGGCTGCGTCCTCGACGACGAACAGCCCCCGCTCGCGGGCGAGCGGCGCCAGGGCGGTCATGTCGGCCGGGAGGCCGTAGAGGTGCACCGGCAGGAGCACCCGCGTCCGCTCCGTCAGGCGCTCGGCGACGGCGGCCGGGTCGAGGCAGTAGTCGTCGCCGATGTCGGCGAACCGTGCCGTCAGGCCGGCGTGCACGATCGCGTTCGCCGTCGCGACGAAGGTGAACGGGCTCGTCAGCACCTCGTCGCCGGCGCGCACCACCTCGAGATGGCGCAGCGCCTCGAGCGACACCTCGAGCGCGACCGTGCCGTTGCTCACCGCGACGGCGTGGCGGACGCCGGCGATCTCGGCGATGCGCGCCTCCAGCTCGGCGACCATCGCCCCCTGGGCGAGCTGGCCCGAGCGGAGCACGCGGAGCACCAGCTCCTCCTCGGCCGGGCCGACGTCGACCTTCGAGACGGCGATCTCCCGGCCGCTCACCGCGCGGCTGCCTCGCACCCGGCGCACTCGAACGACGCCGGCCGGCTCGCCTCGCGACTGACGACGGCGCCGCAGCGGCAGACCCACCCGGCCGGTCGCGCCGGCACGCCGACGACGAGCTGGTGCGGCGCGACCGATCTCGTCACCACCGACCCGGCGCCGACCATCGCCCACCGCCCGATCTCGCTCCCGCAGACGATCGTGGCGTTGGCGCCGATCGAGGCGCCTTCGCGCACGAGCGTTGGCGTGATCTGCCAGTCGGGGCTGCTCGCACGGGGGAGCTGGTCGTTCGTGAACACGGCGCTCGGTCCGACGAAGACCTCGTCCTCCAAGGTGACGCCGCGGTAGACCGAGACGTTGTTCTGGACCTTGACCCGGTCGCCGATGACGACGGTCGCGTCGACGAACACGTTCTTGCCGAGCGTGCAGTCCCGTCCGATCACGGCACCGTCGCGAACGTGGGAGTGGTGCCAGACGTGGGTGCCCGTGCCGATCCGGGCACCCGGCTCCACGATCGCCGTCTCGTGGATCGAACTGTCGCCTGCCGTCACGGTCCCGTCTGCCTAGAGGAAGGGCCCGGCAGCGTTCCCGGCCCCGAACGACCGAGCGCTCCGGCGCGCAGGCGAATGCTACCGGACAGGGCAGCTGAACCACGTGATCGGTAAGGTGCGGCATGGACGTCGACGAGGCGATCGAGTTCGTACGCAACCACCACCGCGCCGTCATGTCGACCGAGCGGGCCGACGGCCGACCCCAGCTCACCCCGGTCGTGGCGACCGTCGACGCCTGGCGCCGGGTCGTGGTGAGCACCCGGGAGACGGCGATCAAGGTCCACAACTTGCGGCGCGACCCGTGGGCGACCCTCTGCGTCGTCACCGACGCCTTCTTCGGCCCGTGGGTCCAGGTGGAGGGCGACGCGGAGGTCGTCTCGCTGCCCGAGGCGATGGAGGGCCTCGTCGACTACTACCGGCGCGTCGCCGGGGAGCACCCGGACTGGGACGAGTACCGCACGGCGATGGAGCGCGAGCGCCGGGTGCTCGTGCGGATCAGGGTCAGGCGCGCCGGCCCGAGCGTCTCCGGCTGAGCTCGTCGCACTCGGTCGCGAGAACGCTCGACGCCGTGACACGCCGCACGCGAAGGTGCTCGCCGAGATCAGCATCAGTCCGCGCGGCCCCGGAGAAGGACTAGCGCGCCGGGTCGGGCTTCCGGTGGACCGACACGGCGTAGGTGCTGTCCGCCACGAATGCCTCGCGCTCCCAGCTTGACCACCGCTCGACGGGGACCAGGCCGGCGCGCCGCGCCAGCTCGTCGTAGGTCTCGAGGTCGAGCCGCTCGGCACCGAGGGAGAAGCCGGCCACGAGCACCCCGTCGTCGGCGAGGTGGCGCGCCATGTTGGCGAGCACCGCCTCCTCGCTGCCGGGGGTGAGGAAGATCATCACGTTCCCGGCCATCACGACCGCCTCGAAGCGGCGACCGAGATCGACAGAGGCGAGGTCGCCCTCGACGAAGCGCAGCGACGCTGCCTTCGCCCGGGCCGCCTCGAGCATCGCCGGGTCGAGGTCGACCCCTTCGACGTCGATCCCCCGCCGGGCGAGCTCGACCGCCACCCGACCGGTGCCGCAGCCCGCGTCGAGGACGGAGGCGACCCCGAATGACGCGACGAACGCCGCCTCGCCGTGGACGTCGTGGCCGGCCGCGGCGAGCTCGTTGAAGCGCCGGTCGTAGTGCGCGCCACGCTGGCCGTCACCCTCGAGCCACGGATTGCGCTGTTCCTGTCGCTCCACGGCCTGAAGCGTAGGCGCCCGCCTCGCCGCCGCGACCAACCGGGGGACACGGGCAGGTCCGGGGGGCGGCTCAGCGCGGCGGCTCCGCCGCCGGGCCTCGCCGCAGGCGCGGGGCGCTTCGTGGCCACCGCCGGGGGCGACGGCTCCGCTAAGGTCGGGACCACCGGCCAACGACCACGGCGGGAGAGTCCCGAACGGGACGCCGAAGGAGCAACCTCCCCGGAATCTCTCAGGCCCACGGACCGCAGTGTGAGGCCGCCTCTGAAGAGCAGCAGGTCGCCCACGGACGGCCCGCTCACCGAAGGAGCAAACCGGCGAAGCGCCGGCGAAGATCTCAGGTGGAAGGACAGAGGGGGACGGGAGGCGCCCGCAGCGCCTGTCGAAGCGCGGAGGTCCCCGCTGATGCCTGCCCCGTCTACCCCTGGCGTCCCCGGCGCCCGGCCGCTTCGCACCCTGGCCGAGCTGGCGACGCTCTCCCCGTTCGCCCGCCGGCACATCGGCCCGTCGCCGGGCGACGCCGCGGCGATGCTCGCCGAGCTCGGCTACGACGACGTCGAGGCGCTGATCGACGAGGCGGTGCCCGGCGCGATCCGCAGCTCCCGGCCCCTTGAGCTGCCCCCAGCCCTCGCGGAGCACGAGGTGCTCGGCGAGCTGCGCCGCCTGGCCGAGCGCAACGAGACGTGGATCTCCCTCGTCGGCACCGGCTACTCGAACACGATCACCCCGCCCGTGATCCAGCGGAACGTCCTTGAGAACCCGGCGTGGTATACGGCGTACACGCCCTACCAGCCCGAGATCAGCCAGGGCCGGCTCGAGGCGCTGCTCAACTTCCAGACGATGGTCAGCGACCTGACCGGGCTCGAGGTCGCGAACGCCTCCCTCCTCGACGAGGCGACGGCGGCCGCCGAGGCGATGACGATGTGTCGGAGGCTGGTCGCCGGCGAGGGCGGGACCTTCCTCGTCGACCCGGCCTGCCACCCCCAGACGATCGAGGTCCTCGAGACGCGGGCACGACCCCTCGGCCTGACGGTCGCCGTCGGCGATCCGGCGGCGGCCCCCGACGTGGCGGGGGTCTTCGGCGTCCTCGTGCAGTACCCGGGAAGCGACGGCGAGCTGCGCGACGTCGCCGGGATCTGCGCCCGGGCGCACGAGACCGGGGCGCTGGCCGTCGTCGCGGCCGACCTGCTGGCGCTCACCTTGATCTCGCCTCCCGGCGAGCTCGGCGCGGACATCGCCGTCGGCAGCTCGCAGCGATTCGGCGTGCCGCTGTGGTTCGGAGGCCCGCACGCCGCCTACATCGCGACCCGCGCCGCCCACGAGCGCTCGTTGCCCGGGCGCCTCGTCGGGGTCTCGATCGACGCTGAGGGCCGCCCGGCGCTGCGGCTGGCGCTCCAGACCCGCGAGCAGCACATCCGTCGTGAGCGTGCCACCAGCAACATCTGCACCGCCCAGGCGCTGCTCGCCGTCGTCGCCGGTCTCTACGCCGCCTACCACGGACCGGAGGGCCTGCGCGCCATCGCCGAGCGGGTGCACCGCCTCACGGTCGTGCTCGCCGAGGGCCTGCGCCGCGGCGGGCACCACGTCAGGACCGGACGCTTCTTCGACACGATCCAGGTCGAGGTCGGCGACCGGGCGGCGGCGATCGTCGAGGCCGCGGCCGCACAGCGGGTCAACCTGCGCCGCGTCGACGAGCGCACCCTCGGGATCAGCCTGGACGAGACGACCACCCCGGCCGTCGTCACAGACGTCTGGTCGGCGTTCGGCCTGCCGGCGGGGAGCGTCGACCAGCTCGACCGCGAGGCCACCAGCCCGCTCGACGCCGGTGTGCTCCGGACCTCGGCGGTGCTCACCCATCCGGTCTTCAACCGCTACCACTCCGAGACCGAGATGCTGCGCTACGTGCGCGCCCTGTCGGACAAGGACCTCGCGCTCGACCGCTCGATGATCCCCCTCGGCTCCTGCACGATGAAGCTCAACGCCGCCGCGGAGATGGCCGCCGTCAGCTGGCCGGCCTTCACCGACGTCCACCCGTTCGCGCCGCTCGCCCAGGCGGCGGGCTACCTGCGGATCATCGAGGACCTGGAACGCTGGCTCGCCGAGATCACCGGCTACGACGCCGTGTCCCTGCAGCCGAACGCCGGGTCCCAGGGCGAGCTGACCGGCCTGCTCGCCATCCGCCGGTACCACGAGGAGCGCGGCGAGAAGCGCCGTGATCTCTGCCTGATCCCGACCTCGGCCCACGGCACCAACGCGGCGAGCGCGGCGATGGCCGGGCTGCGGATCGTCGCGGTCGCCTGCGACGACCGCGGCAACGTCGACCTGGCGGACCTGCGCGCCAAGCTCGATCGCCACCACGACGAGCTCGCCGCGATGATGATCACCTACCCCTCGACCCATGGCGTCTACGAGGAGGGCATCGCCGAGGTCTGCGCGACGGTGCACGAGGCCGGCGGCCAGGTCTACATCGACGGCGCCAACCTGAACGCGCTCGTCGGGCTCGTCCGCCTGGCGGAGATCGGCGGCGACGTCTCCCACGTCAACTTGCACAAGACCTTCTGCATCCCCCACGGCGGCGGCGGACCCGGGGTCGGTCCCGTCGGGGCGAGAGCCCACCTGGCGCCGTACCTGCCCGGCAGCCGGCTCGTTCCCGACGCCAGGCCCGACGCGACCGGCGGCGCCGTCGCGGCGGCGCCCTTCGGCTCGCCCGGCGTGCTCCCGATCTCGTGGGCGTACATCCGCCTGATGGGCGCCGAGGGGCTCACTTCGGCGACGAAGTCGGCGGTGCTCGCGGCGAACTACGTCGCCCACCGGCTCGCCCCGCACTACCCCGTCCTCTACACGGGCGCGAGCGGGCGGGTGGCGCACGAGTGCATCCTCGACCTGCGCGGGATCACGGCGCGCACCGCCATCTCCGCCGAGGACGTCGCGAAGCGCCTGATCGACTACGGCTTCCACGCGCCGACGATGTCGTTCCCGGTGGCCGGCACCTTGATGGTCGAACCGACCGAGTCCGAGCCGAAGAGCGAGCTCGACCGGTTCTGCGAGGCGATGATCGCCATCCGGGCCGAGATCGCCGAGGTCGAGACCGGCAGGCTCGAGGCGAAGGAGTCCCCGCTCCCCCATGCCCCGCACACCGCCGAAGCCGTCACCGCCGAGAAGTGGGAGCACCGCTACAGCCGCGACGAGGCCGCCTTCCCGAGCGTCGCATCACGGGCCCGCAAGTACTGGTCGCCCGTCGCTCGGGTCGACAACGCCTACGGCGACCGTCACGTCGTGTGCACGTGCCCGCCGCTTGAGGAGCTCGCCGAGCACGACTGAGCCCGGGCGTCCCTGCAGGGGACACCCGGGCTCAGTCGCTATCTGGCTTGCCGCCGCACCCACGTCGCGGCGCCCCATGAGGGCCTCCGCGACGCGGGTGCGGCTTCAGACGGGCCGTCCGGTCGGAGGTCGGAGACCCGTCAGCCCTTGTGGGTCTTCGCCTTGGCGGCGGCGGCGTAGTGGAATCGCAGGGACTCGACCGTCTTGTGGCCCGCCGAGACCGTCACCGACACGAAGCCCTTGCCGGGGGGCGCGAGCACCCGCAGCACGGTCGCCGAGACGAAGCGGACCTGCTTCGCCAGGGTCTTGCCGAAGTGCACCGTCATGTGCTTGGTGAAGCCGCTGCCCCGGATGGTCACCCACACGCCACCGGCCAAGGGGGCGTGGTTGGGAATCAGGGCCTTGACGACGCCGGCGTAGTGGAACCGCAGCACGGTGCTCGTGCCGTGAGCCGTGTGGACGGTGACCGTGACGAAGCCCTTCCCGGGGGGAGCGAGCACCCGCAGCTCGGTCGACGAGACGAAGCGGACCGGCCTCGCGAGTGACTTGCCGAAGTGCACGATCGAGTTCTTGACGAAGCCCGAGCCCCGGATGATCACCCACACCCGGCCGGTGATCGGCGCGTGGTTCGGCACCAGCGCGTGCAGCACCGGCAAGAGGAGGTTCCCCTTGTTCGGGAGGATCAGCGGCGGCACTGTCGTGGGCGTGGTTGTCGGCGCCGTAGTCGTCGGCGTCGGTGCCGTAGTCGTCGGCGTCGGCGTCGGCGTCGGCGTTGGCGTTGGCGGGACCGGAGCTGCGGCGACCGTGATGGTGATCTCCGCCGATCTCGTCGGGGTACCCGCAACGCCTTGCGCAGTGAACGTCAGCGTGTAGACGTTGTTCGACGTCGTGCTGGTGTTCGCCGGGACAGTCACGGTTCCCGAGCCGTTGCAGCTCGCCGCCGGCAACGCCAGGGCCGGAGCGTCGGTCGGTAGAGATGTGGCCGTCAGCTGGCAACTCAATGCGCTCGTAGTCGAGTACGCGATGTTCACCGAGCCGCCACTCGATCCAAGCGACGTGGAGGTCGGCGTGAAAGAGGTCACCGAAGCGCTCGGACCAACGTACGCGCTCTGCGATGCCTCACGCTCATTGGCGAACGGACTGTCCGCCGCACCGACGACGAAGTAGTCGGGCCCGTACCCTTCGAACTTGAATCTGACGTTCGACGGGATGGGCGTGGAAAAGGTCGCGAGGATCATGTTGCCGTCGTTGGACGAAGGACACGTGAGCGATGCCGGGTACACCTTGTCGAGCCGGTTCAGGTTGGTGTACGGGGTTTCGTAGCTGAACTGCGCCAGGGTGTTCGGCGACGTGGTGCTCTGGCAGCTCACGTTGTTGTAATACTGGAACTGCGCCTGAAGGCGGCTGCCACTGATGGTGATCGCGGCGAGCTGTGGCGGCACGGCGGTCGCGCTCACGTAGGTCGAACCCGGCAAGGTCTCGACCACCCCGATTTCCTCGAAGGTCGCAAGGTTCGGCGTCGGAATGTAATTGAGGGTGTTCGAGTTCGTGTTGCCTATCGACACTTCGCCAGGAGGATTGTTGCCGCAGGCGTTCGTGCCGAGGGCCGCCGACGTGTTGACGTCGTAGACGGTGTCGGTAGAGCCGGCCTGGCAGTTGGTGATGACCTCCGGCGCATTGTCGTTCGGCGGACCGGGCAGGTCAGCCGTCGGCAGCGGGATGACATCGTAGACGTCCGGCGCCGTCGGCTGCGAATTGCTGTTAGCGAAGCCGATCCCGCAGTTGTCGCCGTTGAAGAAGCGGGTGTGGTTCGCGATCGTCGTGCAGGTTGACGCGCCGCCGAGGAGCGGCGCGTAGCTGGAGATCGACGGCGTCGCTCCGGCCGGAGGCGTCACCGTGAAGGTGTACGGCGGCGCTGGCGCTCCGGTGAGCCCAGTCTGGGCGCTGGCCTTCAGCGTGCTGACGGAGATGGCCGTCCCGGGCGAGATCGTTGGAAGAGTCCCGATCGTGTAGTGCAACGTGGTGCCCGTCTGGACCGCCGGGGACCCGGTGAGGACGGGAGTGGTGGTCGCCGCCAGGTTCGTCGGCGAACTGAACATCCCGCTGTTCGTATTGTCGCTAAGGGTAAGCGAGTAGCTCGCGCCAAGAGTCACGACGCCGCTGAACGTGACTGACAGCTGGTCCCCGCTCACGACCGTGGTGGGCGCGGCCGCCGTGACACCGGTGAAGCCAGTCACCTTGACGCCGTCTGCCGCAAACGGGCCTCCCGTCGGTGCGCCCTTCAACGTGTAGACGATGGTCGCCGTTCCGCTGCCGGTCGTACTCGAGTTCAAGTTGCTGATCGAGCCGGTGTTCCCTCCGACCGAGTTCGACAGGCTAAGTGTGTATATCGCTCCGACGGTGACCGGCTCGTTGTAGGTCACCGAGATCTGGTCGTTGCTTCCGAGGACGTAGTACTTGTCGACCTCACCGCTCGCTGCGAGGTTCCACGCGTTCCCGGAGCTATCGGTAACGCCGGACTCACCGACGATCTCAAGCTGGGACAGCGAGAGCGTCGGAGGCGAGAAGTTCTGCAACACAGGACTGCCGTGCACCGTGTAGGTGATGCTGTTCGTGCCGACGGTCGCAGTGAGGTTGCCGTCCGCCGTGCTGAGCGCGCCGGAGTTCGACCCGTCTGCGAGCGTCAGGCTGTACGAGCTCGCCAGCACGGGCTGCTCGTTGAAGTTGACGGTCAGCGTGGTGCCGTCGGCGACCGTGGCCCCACCAGACGTGCTTGTCGATGTCGACACGAGCGGCGTCGGCACGGCGGCCGACGCGATGCCCGTCGCCCCGAGCGAGAGCCCGGCTGTCAGCGTCGAGGCGAAGACGAGGCCCGCGGCCACGACGGTCACGGAGCGGAGTCGGCCGCGCCGCAACCGATCGACCGATCTCGCTTGCTTGGGAGAACGATGGATCAGACCCTGTAGCAACGCGACCTCCCGGTCTCTCGTTCGAACTGCCCGCGCACCGAGACCCACTGCGGTGCACTCAAGGGGTGATCCTCCGCCACCCACCGTCCCGGCACATCGGCAGGGTGC
>DATKQY010000068.1:0-5234 GCA_035532475.1 Acidimicrobiales bacterium
GAGTCCGGCCTCGCACGCCTCGTCGCCCCGCACTACGCGCGCGCCGAGGACGAGGCCCGCAGCCTGCTCCGGGAGATCTTCTCCTCCCCGGCCGATCTCGAGATCGAAGGGACGCGCCTCCACGTCCGGATCGAGCCGCTGTCGGCTCCGCGTCGGACCAAGGCGCTGGCCAGTCTCTGCGCGGACCTCACCGCCACCGAGACGACTTACCCCGGCACGAACCTGACCCTCGTCTACTCGGTGAAAGACCGATGAGCGGCTGCAGCGACTTTGGCCCTACATCAGGAGGTCTGGATTCCGCGAACTCGGCCACCGTCTGAACGGACCTATTAGGACAGTGTGAGGGTGTTTCTGCCCTCCGCGCTGCCGGCCAGGGCTTTTCTCCGATCAGGGCCAGACTTTCAATGAATTCGCCGTGCTCCCGTTCCGTAATGCCACGGTACGCGCGACCGGTCCGCATATCTTGAAGGGATGACCCGGAACTCTGCGGCTTCTCTCCGACGATCGAGCCGGTCCATGCGACCGGCCCTCGTCGGCGCCGTCAGCCTTCTCGCGGTGCTGAGCCTGACCTTCATCACGTCGGAGCCCGCCTCGGCGTCCCCCTCCGGTGTCGGTGTTTCGGCCGAGCAGCGCCTCCGGGTCGGACCCGTCGGCGCCGCCGGCGAGGAGCACGGGCCGGGACCCGCGCTGCCCGAGAGCCGGCCCTCTTCCACAGACGGGCTCGAAGCCCATCTCGTGCGTGACGCCGCGAGCGCGCCGACGACGTCGGCAGACAACTCCTATTACCTGCTCGAGTCGAACGGCGTCCTCCACCAGTACGGGAGCGCGAGCTTCTTCGGCTCGCTCGCCCACGAGCGCCTGGGAGCGCCGATCGTCGCCGGAGCCCCGACGGCGGACGGCAAGGGCTACTGGCTCGTCACGGCGAACGGCAGCGTGCGCAACCTGGGCGACGCCGGCTTCTTCGGCTCGGCCGTGCATCTCCATCTCGCCGAGCCGGTGACCGCGTTCGCCGCCACGCCGGACGGCAAAGGCTACTGGCTCGTCACGGCGAACGGGAGCGTCCACAACTACGGCGACGCCAGGTTCTTCGGCTCGCCGATCCACGAGCGGCTGCCCGCCGCGGTGAGCGGGTTCGCGACGACGACCGACGGCGAGGGCTACTGGATCGTCACCGCGAAGGGCAACCTCTACCAGTACGGGGACGCGCACTTCGTCGGCTCGCCGGTCGAGCACCACATAAGGACCTCGACGGTCGTCTCGATCGCCCCGACGCCGAGCGACGCCGGCTACTGGATCTCGACGAGCCGCGGCAGCGTCTACCCCTACGGCGACGCCGTCTTCTACCGATCGGCGGTGCACCGCAAGCTCGCCGAGCCCGTCGTCTCGCTCACCGCCACGCCCGACGGCAAGGGCTACTGGCTCGCCACGGCGAGCGGCGCCATCTTCGCCTACGGGGACGCGGCCTCCTCGGGCTCGCTCGCCCACGCCTCGCCGCGGACGGACAAGGTCGTCAGCCTCGTCCGCTCCACGCTGGCGGAGGTGCTGCCGCCGCCGCCGCCGACCACGACGGCCACCGACACCGCGACGACCAGCCCGTTGACGGCGTCGCCGTTCGCCCACGGGAGCTTCGGCTACGACATCTCGGACTACCAGTGCTCCGGCAGCACCGCCAGCACGAGCCTCCCACCGACCTCGGGCAACTCGGCGCTCGAGGTCGCCGGCTGGCTCGACAGCGCCGACAACCCCTGCCTCGCGGCCGAGGCGACCTGGGCGACGAACGCCCACACCGGCCAGCAGGGCTCGGCCTACAGCCTCTACCTGTTCATGAACTCCCCGGACACGAGCACCGCCGCCGGGACCGAGGACGCGACCGGACCCGACGGCACCTGCTCGAGCCTCAGCGGCACGAACCAGCTCGACTGCCTCGCCTACAACTACGGCTATAACGGGGCCAAGGACGCCTTCGCCTACGCGTCGGCGGTCGGCGTCACCTCGTCGCTCTGGTGGCTCGACGTCGAGGACGACAACCTCTGCTCGACGAGCTTCTCCTCCTTCCCCTCCTGCTACTGGTCGGGGTCGACCGGCCTCAACGACCTCACGATCCAGGGGGCGTTCGACGCGCTCCGCCAGTCCGGGGTCACGGTCGGCATCTACTCGACGAGCGTCCAGTGGCCGGGCATCGCCGGCAGCTACGTGCCCGCCGGCCCCCAGGTCCCGCTGTGGGTCGCCGGGGCACCCTGGACGAACCCGCCCTACACCGAGTCGGGGCTGCCGAATCAGAGCGCCCTTTCCACCTGGTGCGCCGGCACGGCGACCTACGGCGGGACGACGGACACCGCCGCCTTCGCCGGTGGCGTTCCCTGGCTGCTCCAGGAGACCCCCGGCAACGAGGCCTCCCCGTACGGGCTCGATCCGGACTACGCCTGCTGACGGGGCGCCCCGTTCGCGAGGCGACCCACCACCCACGCCGGCCGTCGAACGTCCGACCCGCCCCGGGCCGTCCGGGCTGATCCCGACGGCGCCTCAGCCGTCCTCGCGGATGCGAGCGACCACGGTCCCGACGTCGACGACCGAGCCCTCCTCGACGAGCAGCTCCTCGACGACGCCCGCGGCGCCCGCCTCGATGTCGAAGTCGACCTTGTCCGCCGCCACCGAGACGACGACCGAGGTGGGCGCCACCCGGTCGCCCACCCGGACCTGGATCGAGCTGACCTCGACATCGATCGTCGACATCCCGACCTTCGGCACCCTGACCTCGATCATCGGGCCCCCACCTCTTCCATGACCCCCTGCACCACGGCGACAATCTCCAGCTGGCTCGGCAGCGCGGCCTCCTCGAGAGCCTGCTCGACCAGTCGGTAGAACAGCAGCCCGCGATGGGCGGCGTGCCGGCGGTTGAAGCGGAAGGTGAACGTTCAGGTAGCTCTGCAGGTGGGCCGCGTCATAGCGCCCCTGATGCGTCCCGAGCATCCATCGCTTGGCCAAGGAGGCGACACGGTGCACCCCAGGAAGGAGCGCGCCGACGTCCTCGCCGCTGGCGGTGGCCGCTCGTTGGCTGTGAGGCTCGTGGAGGTAGCCAAGCCGGGTGACGCCCACATAGCTCGGCCAGCCATCGGTGACCACGGTGGGCCTCGGCGGCTCGACGGTGTCGCTCACGAAGGCCCGGAGTGACTCGGCCGAGCCGTCGCGCACGACGGCCGTGCGACAGCGGCCGTACCCGTGCGGCTCCTTGCGTTCCACGGCCACTGCCACCAGTGCCTTCTTGCCCTTCGCCCGTCCGCCGCGCAGTCCCGGCTCCTCGCCTCCGAAGTAGGTCTCGTCCACCTCGACGGCGCCGGTGAGCCTGTCTCGACCCGGCCGCACGAGGACCGCCCGCAGGCGGTGCAGCATCGCCCACGCCGTCGGGTACGAGCCGATCTCGAGGGAGCGCTGGAGGCTGAGAGCGGAGATGCCGTCCTTCTGGGAGGCGAACATCCAACAGGCCGCGAACCACACCGTGAGCGGCGACCTGCGTCGGTCGAACAGCGTGCCGGCCGTCACCGCGGTTTGCGCATTGCACCTCGAGCACTTGTAGCTGCCGTCGGCGACGAGCCAGCCTCCGGGGTTCTCGCACCTCGGACACACGAAGCCCTGCGGCCACCGCAGCCAGTCGAGGTAGTTCAAACAGTCCTCGTCGGTGGCGAACCATGGCTGGAACGCACCGGCCGAGCGCGGGTAGTCGACTCCGCCTCGGGGATGGGCGGTCCGCACGCCGTCAGCGCAGTCGGGTCAGATGAATATCTCGAAGTCAGCTATCACAACCCAGCCGGGTCGCGTTTACACCAAGGATGTCGACGACCCTTCGGTGAGCAGGCTGCCTGCCGCCGCGTCGATTCAACCTGCCCGATCGATACGAACCGGCACCGAGCTTCTAGGCGATGCCTTTGTGATGCTCCTCAAGAGACGTACACGAGGGTCCCGATCGGGTCGTCGTTGAAGACGACCGCTGCGGCCGAGTACGGGAGCTCCACGCAGCCGAGGCTCTGGGGGAAGCCGTACGCGTAGCGATAGAAGCCGTGGACGGCGTCCCCGCCGTTGAAGTAGGCGACGTACGGGACGCCGGGATCGTCGTAGTAGTTGCCATCCGGGTTGTAGCCGCTCATCGTCGTCGAGAGGAAGCGGGCGTAGACGGGAAACGTTCCGAGGGCAGTCGGTGCCTGTGGGATGCCGGTGTTGGTGGGGCTCTGGAAGACCACCGTGCCGTCCTGCCAAACCGAGAGCGTCTCGGGCAGCGCGGTCGAGACCTCGAGGTAGTCGTACGCGCCGGTCGCGACCTGGCCGGAGGCGACCGCGCTGAGGAGATCCGCCCAGAACGCCGCGGTGAGTTCGCCGTCGTCTTTGAGGCCGTGATCGGATTCGAAGGCCATGACGGCGCCCTGCACGAGCACGGTGTCGACGCCGGGCTGCCATAGCGAGGAGAGCGAGACGGGAATCTTCGGATACCGCCACGAGAAGGTGCCCGGTTGCGCACTGAGCGCGACCGCGCCAGCGTCGGTCGGTCCGGCCTCGATCGCCGATGTGCCCGTCGTCGGTGAGATCGTCACCGGCGCCGAGTCCGAAGATGGCGCGGAGGCCCTCGACGTCGTCGCGCCCGAGGAGACGGCGCTCGATGCTGGGCCGAGCCCAGCAGCCGGCGCGGCAGCGTCGAAACGAAGCGGGAGGTAGTCCAGATCCGCTAGGAGCTGCTGGAGCCGCAGCACCGACGGGGCCGGGACGCTGAACGACGCCGTGTACGGCGCCGCGAGCGACTGTCCAAGGCGTCCGTGGGGGCCTGCCGCACCCGCGGCGACGGTGAGGGAGAGCTTTGAGAGCGGGGTGAAGCACCCGTTCGGCCGGAACACGAGCGTCGTCGAACGCTCGAGCGTCCAGGTGCCCGGCGTGCTCGGAACCAGCATGGGATCGGTGGTACCGGCGGCGAGCGGCGCGGAGAACTGGACGGCGATCTCATTCGAGAGGCCGAGGTCCGTCGTGCCGGGGGCGGGTGACGTATCGACGACCTCGAGCGGTGCCGGGGCCAACGTCGAAGGCGGTGCACTGGCCGCCTCGGCGGGAGTCAAATGCGGTGCACGACCGACGTGCTCGACGACGTTTCCGGCGCTGATGATGAGAACGATGAGGAGGGAGCCGGCGATGGCCAGGCGAACGTGTCGACGCAGACCACGTTCCGGTACCGCTCGCGCCGGCTCGTCGACTGC
>DATKQY010000069.1:0-100303 GCA_035532475.1 Acidimicrobiales bacterium
TCTCGAAGTGTTTGGAAGCTCTTCTTGAGGATCACGCGGTGGCCGCACCGCGTGGTGGATGTCCGCCTCCGGGCTCGTCGTCGAGCTCGTCAGGGACGACTACCAGCTACACCACATCTGTGGACGTGAACCGCGAGCGCCACTAGCTGGTAGCGCGGAGCACTTCCCGCAACTTCACTCGCCGACCGGTCCTGAGGATGGCCCGCCGGTAGATGCCCGCCGCGAAGCGGGCGACAGCCACGGTAGACGCCACCGAGAGTGCCGCGGCGAGGAGGAACTCCCACCACGTGGCCTTGCCGAGCCCGACGAGAACTGGCATCGCGAACGGTGCGGTCGGGGGGAAGTAGGCGAGCACGTCGAAGAAGAGGGAGGTGTTCCCCGAGCCGGCCGTCGCGAGCGAGACGACGTAGCCGACGAGCATTGGGATGCTGAGGGGAAAGCTCAGGCTCTGAAGTTGGTCTTGACGTTCCGCGAGCGAACCCGCTGCCGCGTAGACCCAGCAGTAGAAGGCGTAGCCAAGCACCAGCCAGAGGAGGGAGCTCGCCAGCTCGAGAGGGGCCGTGCCCTGCAAGATGTCCGAGCCGACGGCCTTGGCGAGGACGAGCGCGAAGATGACGATGACACTCGCCTGAGCGAGTGCCGCGGCACCGATGCCGATCACCTTGCCCGCGAGGAGATGGATCGCCCGCACCGTGGCAAGGAGCACCTCGACCACGCGGCTCGACTTCTCTTCGGCCACGCCAATGAGGATCCACGCGCTGTACTGAGAGAGCAGCACGAACAGGAGGATCAGCCCGAGGACCGAGGTGCCCCGCGCCGCGCCCTTAGTCGTAGCCGCCGTAAGGCCGGTGATGGGCACCACGAATGGGTGGGCGAGCGTTGCTGCCTGGGCGGGAGAGAGGCGTGCCGCGGCGATCGTGGCGAGCGTGGCGAGTCTCGCCGAGAGACTCCGGGCGAACTCGGTGACCGTCGAGGTGTCCGACGCGGTGATGGCCTGCTTGAGGATGATCTGCTTGCCGTCGACGAGTACGAGATCGATCTGCCCGGTGCGAAGGGCCTCCTTGGCCGAAGCGAGTCCAGCCTCGGCTACGAGGCGCACGGTGACGTGGAAGTCGCTGCCAGCTGTGTTGACCGCAGCGCGAACTGATGGTGCGAGACTGCCGACGACGCCGACGCGATGCGATGTTGACGCGTTCTTGTTGAGTGTCGGGATGACGATCGCCGCGGCTACGACGGCGAGGATGAGCACCGTCCCGATGCGGTAGATCCTGCCGCGAGTTCGCTCTCGCAGCTCGCGCGCGGCTATGAGGCCGACGTCGCCGAACGTGGCCTCGAAGTATTGGCGCGCCGCTGAGGGTCCGCGCGCTGCTGTTGCCACAGGCGCCCCGCGGGCGCGTCGGTGACGGAGGATCCGCACGAGGAGCAACGCCACGACGAGCACGACGAATGGCACGATCTTCACGAGAGCGCCTCACGAAAGACCTCGGAGAGGCGCCGGCGCTCGAAGCGGAACTCCGTCACGACTCCCGCGCGCTGCGCGGCACGAAGAACCTCCTGGCTGTCAATCGAGTCTGCGAGCACGAGGCGGGCCGCACCCGCCGCGATCTCCGATACCGTGACGCCTGGTAGGTTCCGCGCCCACGCGGCCTCCCGGTCGCCCTCGACGCGCACGACGAGACGGCTGCTCCCGCCGAGCGCCAGGTCGTCCACGCTTCCGGTGACGACGAGCCGGCCATGGTCGATGATCGTCACTGTCTCGCAGAGATCCTCTACCTGGTCGAGCTGGTGGCTGGAGAACAGCACGCCGCAGCCGGAGCGGGCCTGCTCGGTGAGCACGGCCCCGATGTCGTCGATACCTGTCGGGTCGAGCCCCGCGAGCGGCTCGTCGAGGATGATCAGCTCAGGGCCGTGCACAAGCGCCGCGGCGAGCTGGACGCGCTGCTGGTTCCCGTGCGACAGCGCGTCCACCCGGCCCGCGGCACGGTCCGCGATCCCGAGTCGTTCGAGCCAATATTTGGTTGCAGCCGCGGCGTCGGACGCGCCCAACCCGTGCAGCCTCCCGAGGTATTCGACCTGCTCGCCGACGAGCATGCTTGGGTAGAGCCCGCGTTCCTCGGGCATGTAGCCGAAGCGCCGGCGCTGCCTCTGACTCACTGTCGAACCGTTCCATCGCACCTCGCCCTCGTCGAGGTCGAGCAGCCCGAAGACGGCGCGCATGGTCGTCGTCTTGCCGGCGCCGTTGGGGCCGAGGAAGCCGACCACCTGGCCGGAGGGGACCGAGAAGGTCAGGTCGTCAAGGGCCGTGAGGTTCCCGAAGCGGCGCGTCAGTCCGCACAGTTCGAGGACGGCTCCCATCCCGCCAGGCTACGCGGGTCCTCCGCTGACAACGAGGTCCAAAACCGGGCGCCAGCCTCGCGCCGTGCGGGCATCCGGATCCCGAGCGCCGGTGTTGTCGGCTGGCGCCGCGGAGACCTCGGCCGCGGTGTCCGACGTGTTCCGAAGTGCTGCCGCGCATAGTCTCGGAAGCGTGCTCGCCGTAGGAACGAGTGGACGATGAGCGGCGGTCTCCTCGCGTACGTTGACCACCCGTTTCACCACTACTGGGCAGCGGGTCCTTCGCTGTTCGGTCTCGTCCTGCCGGTTCTGCTGCTCGTGTCCCTGGCGGCCTCGCGGTCACGGGGGCGTAACGCGAGCGCCCTCCCGTACAGGCCCAAGCCGTCACCTGGCCCGTCCCGCGCCGTCACGGGGCGAGCGGGAGCCGTGCCGCCGGTGCTCGCGTCCGACGACGAGCGCGAGGAGACGGCTCGCCTCGTCTCGCACGCGGTCGGCGAGGGACGCCTGAGCATCGAGGAAGGTGGGCAGCGGATCGACGCGGTGCTGCGCGCTCGCCACCGTCACGAGCTCGAAGGTCTCGTCGCGGATCTGCCGCTCCGGTCCCAGTCGACCACCATCAAACGCTCCGCCACCGCACCGATCCGCCCGGCACTGCTCGTTGTCGGAGCGGCTGTCGTCCTCGCGGCCGTGCTCCTCCAGGCCAGCGCGGGGCTCTGGGAGCTGTGGCCGATCGCTGTGGTCGTCCTCGGCGCGTCGGCACTGCTTCCTCGTCGCTGAGCCGGCGCCATTTGCCGGTGACGGGCCCGGTCGCGGGGTCGCACCGGATCAGCGGGCCCGACGGCGGTCCGGGCGCTGCCACAGACGGCACGCGGAGGGAACCAAGCCCGGTCCGGGGGATGACGCGCCGGACAACGACGCGGATCTGCTCATCGACCCGGAGCCGACCGGCGGCCTGCTCATCCGGACGCGCGCTCACAGCGACCGGTCCAGACCCGACCAGGTGCGTTCCACCGCGACTGTGGGCGTAGCCACGTAGCAGCTGCCCCTGCCGACACGTGCACGACCCGCGCCCAACGTGGTGCCGACACGCCCGGCGCTCGCGGTCGTCCGCCTCAGGCGCCGTCCGGCTTCTCGTCGGCCTGCATCGGCGTTTCCGAGCACAGACCGGCGATCAACCACCGGAGGGCTTGAGCGAACAGGTCATCGGGGACGCTCGCCGCATCGACGCGGCGCTGGTGGACGAGTCCTTGGAAGACGGCGAGGACGACCGTGGTCACCGCCCGCGCGGGGATCTGCGGAGCGGCGCCGAGACGCCGCAGCGCCCGGGCCACGAGCGGCTCGAGAGCCTCGAGCTCCTCGCCCAGCTTCGCGGCGATCAACCCCATTGCCTCCGGGTTGCGCACCGCGTAGAGCCAGAACTCCGCCTGCAGCGGCGCGAGCTCGGTGTTCCTGCCGGCGACCTTCACGAACAATCGACCGAGCGCGGCGAACGGATCCTCGTCGACCACGAGCTCCTCGTCGAGGATCTCCGCGACGGCGGTGACCCGCCTCGAGATCCCTCGCGCCCGCCGGACCGAGAGCAGCTCCAAGAACAGCTGCTCCTTGCTCTCGAAGTTCGAGTAGAGCGCTCCGGTCGAGTAGCCGGCCGACTCGGCGATCTCCTCGACCGACGCCCCCGCAAAGCCCTTTCGGGCAAAGACGAGCGCCGCCGCGTCGAGTACTCGCTCGCGAGTCCGCGTCTTGGCCTCGGCGCGTGTCAGCCGCCTCGGCCTGTCGCCCGCGTCGATCACATCCTAGATACTACTCTGATAGCGGTCACTATCGGAATTGTCCGCTTGATCCGAAGTGGACGCCACACCACGGGCGATGCCGGTAGTCGCGAAGCTGAGGAGGGCGCCACGTCACATCAGTTCCTGCTGGGTGCGGTCCTCAAGCTCGGCGCGAAGGGCCACCACGGTCTGAGGATCGTCGTCCTCGTGCTCATCGTCGCCGCGCTCGTCGTCGGCACCGTCCTCGGAGGCAGCGCTGGCGCGCTCGCACCGCATCGCCTGCGTCGGCTCTGTACCCAAGGCTGCGACCACAGCGGCCGCGAGCGCACGATTGGCCGTTCCCGGCACCACCCGCGCACCCTCGTGACCCGAGCTCCGGTGGTCGTGCTCTTCGAGGGCGAAGGTGACCGCCAGGTTGACCTGGTACTTGACGATCCGATCGTGCTCGGCCTTTACCTGCTGTTCCTTGACCCAGGCTGAGGTCACGCCCCGTAACGTCTGGCGGGCCCGCTCGCTCCCTCCCGGTGCTGATGGCGTCCTCGAGCTGTCGGTTGAACGGGCGATCTCGGTCACCCGTGCGACATCGCTCATTGGCCGCGCGCCGATGAGGATCCTCCCGTCGGCGCAGACCGCGCCAGGGTCCTTCGGCCCCTGATCGAGGTTGGGGACCATCGACCCTGGCGGTGCCGCCGGTGCAGCGGGAAGGTGAATCTTGGCGGAGGAGGTCGCCCATGGTCTTCGGTGACCGTGCAGATGCGGGGCGCTGTCTCGCCGCGAGGCTCCAGCACCTGCGGGGCGGGCAGATGGTGGTGCTTGGCCCGTCGCCGGGGGCCGTGCCGGTCGCCGCCGAGGTGGCGCGGGCGCTGAACGCGCCGCCAGCCGGCGCCGAGGTTCGCGAGCTCGGCGTGCCGCTCCAGCCTCAGCTGAGCACGGGCGTGATCGGCGAGGACGGCGTGCGAAGCATCAACGACGAGGTCATCCGCCTCGCCGACGTTTCCGAGAGGTGGACGACCTCGGCGGCGGCCAACGAACGCGCCGAGCCGGAGTGTCGTGCTCGGCGGTTGCGGGGCGACCGGCCGTGTGTCTCGCTGGTGGGCCGCACGACGGTGGTCGACTCATGAAGCTCGGACTGGCGGGCGACACCATGCTGGGCCGCAAGGTCGCCGAGCGTCTGGCTGCGGTCCGGTCCACCGACCTCTTCTCTGAAGACGTGGTGGCTGCCGCCCTCGAGGCCGACCTGTTCGTGCTGAACCTGGAGTGCGCCATCTCAGACCGTGGGACGCGCTGGCCCGACCCGCACAAGCCCTTCTTTTTCCGGGCCCCACCGGTCGCCACCCAGGTGCTGCAGCGGCTCGGGGTGGGCTGCGTCACGCTGGCCAACAACCACGCCCTCGACTTCGGCGCCGACGCGCTCCTCGATACGTTCCGGCACCTCTCCGACGCCGGCATCTCCTGGGTCGGTGCCGGGGTGGACGAGCGTTCCGCCCGCACCCCGGCCCTTCTCGATCGGGGTGGGGCGCGCATTGGGATCGTCGGGGTCACCGATCATCCGAGCGACTACGCGGCGACGTCGGACCGGCCGGGCGTCGCCTACGCTGACCTTCGTCGCGGCTCGCCGCGCTGGCTGCTCGCTGCCATCGGCCGCGTCGACGCCGACATCGTGGTGGTGTCACCGCACTGGGGGCCGAACATGGTGGCCGAGCCCGTTGCTCACGTCAGGGAGGCCGCGGCCGCATTCCGTGGCGCGGGTGCCACCCTCGTCGCTGGCCACTCCGCCCACGTCTTCCACGGTGTCGCCGACGGGGTCCTGTACGACCTCGGTGACTTCATCGACGACTACTCCACCGACCGCCACCTGCGCAACGACCTGGGCCTGCTGTTCCTCGTAACGTTCGAACACGCCACACCGATCCGGCTCGAAGCCGTCCCCCTTACCCTTGGCTACTGCCATACCCGCCTGGCGGATGCTGACGGGGCGGCGTGGATCGTCCGGCGGTTCCGGAAGGCCTGTGCCGCGTTCGGCTCGGTCGTCTCTGAACGAGGCGGTCGTCTCGTCGTCGAACTCGTGCCCCCCGGCGATGCGCGGCGGGCGCGCTCGGCGGTCGCGGCCCGCGAGCCCCGTCCCTGGAGTGAGGGCTGATGGACGACGAGGTCCACGAGCTGCTGCACGAGGACGAGTGTGAGCCCGAGGAGCGAGCCCGGTCCGAGCCTCGACGAGGAGGAAGGATCCAACGCCGAGGACTCGATCGGCTGGGTCGAGGTGGGGGGGACGCGCTCGAAGGTGGGGAGCCCGAGACGCTGGGGTTCGAAACGGGCGAGGGCGACGGAGCCGAGAACAGCTTCGACGAGATCCTGCTTGAGCACTTCGAGGGCGGCGAGGCTGCCGATGACAAGGCGGAGGTGGAGGAGGAGTGGCAAAGGTCCCGCTTCGCGTTGCTGGGCGTCGGCGCGATGAACTCGCCTCGCTGTGGCATGTACCCGCAGACGTTCGACCTCGACCACCTGGAGATGGGGACGGCCGCCTACGACGGGGCGGTCGCGTACGCCCGGGCCAAGCGGGCCCAGGTCGTGCTGGCCGACGCCTGGGCGCAGCGCTTCGGCGCCGCCGACATCGCCGACTACGCCATGCATCCGGGCTGGGTGGACACGCCAGGCCTGCGCGCAGGCCTCCCGCGGTTCAGGCGCTGTCGGGGCCACTGCTGCTCACGCCCGCGGAGGGTGCGGACACCGTCGTGTGGCTCGCTGCGGGCGGACCCGGCGCCGAGGCTCGCGACCAGGAGGCGCCGGCACCCGTCTCCGGCTTCTTCCACGACCGGCGGGTTCGGCGCGACCATCGCCCGTGCCTCACCTCGCCGACGCGCCCGGACGGGGCTGACGCGCTGTCGTCATGGTGCGCGGCGCGCACCGAGATCGGGACGCTGCTCTCGCCGAGCGGGGATCGCTTCGACCTGCTCGGGCCGCAACGCAACGGGAGGCTCGGTCCTCCTCGGCGACGTCGTCGTCCTCGCCGGGTGCCCCCTCCTCGGCATCGTCCGGTGGGCCGACTCGGCGACGTGCGTGCCGCCGTGGCGGGGGCGAGAGGGCAGCTCAGGCACGGAGCCGCCATCCTCGCTACGGTCGCGTGCCATGACACCTTCGGCCGACCGGCCGCCGGTCGCCTTCTCAGTGCACCTCGGGTGGGTTGCGGCGAGTCCGGGTAGGAGATAGCAGGTGGGAAAGGAGGGCAGCGGTGTTCGAGGCTGACGACATCCGGGAGTGGCGCGGACACGACGTGGTCGATAGCGGCGGCCACAAGATCGGGACGCTGGAATCGGTCTACGTGGACACGGCCACCGACCTGCCCGCGTTCGCGACCATCACCGTCGGACTGCCGACGCGGCACCGCCTCGTATTCGTGCCTCTCGCCGGAGCGACGGTGGGTCCGGGGTACCTCAAGATCACCTACGCCAAGCGTCAGGTGAAGGACGCACCGTCGATCGGCACTGACGGGGAGCTGCCAGCCGGTGACGAAGAGGCGGTCTTCAAGCACTACGAGCTGAGCTACCAGCCTGGCGCCGGTGGCGAGCGGCGCCTCGCCCGTCGCTGATGTCGACAGGATCGGAGAGCGCGAGATGGCGCTGTTTCTGCTGCTGATCATCGTCGCGATCGCATTGGGGATCGTCGGAGCGGTCGCGAAGGGCCTGCTGTACCTGCTGATCATCGGTGTGGTCGTCTTCGTTGCCGACCTCGTCCTCATCGGTGTGCGTTTCAGGCGAAGCGGCAGGCGCCCAGGACGCTGAGCCCCGCGGCCGGTCGACTGCGTGATGGGCTCGTCGGCGAACGGACGAGCCGTGAGTCGGCCCTCGCGTCGGTGATCGACGCGATCCGGCGCAGGTAGCCCACCGCCGGCTAGCCCCCGCGGCGAACGGTTGCACGCTCCGACCGGGTGCACTCGACACCAGGGTGGGAGCTGGCGAGCGCTCGGGTCAGAACTCGACGCCTCGTTGACCAGCTGGGAGACTCCGCCCGTGGCCGACGACGAGCTCGACGTGTCGGGCGGCGACCGTGCGTCGCCTGGCGTTCACTCGGGCTGGTTGACGAGGAACCTCGTGGTGCTGTCCGCGGTGTCGTTCCTGCAGGACACCGCGAGCGAGCTGCTCTACCCGATCCTGCCGATCTTCCTCACGACCGTCCTCGGGGCGCCCGTCGCGGCGGTCGGCGCGGTCGAAGGGCTCGGCAACGGCCTTGCCGCCGCGTCCGGACCGGTGAGCGGCCGCATCGCTGACGCGTTCGGCCGCCGCCCGCTCGTCGCCACCGGCTACGGGCTCGCCGCGCTCGGCAAGGCGGTGATCGCTCTCGCCACGCTCTGGCCGGTCGTGCTCGTCGGCCGCGGCGTCGACCGGGTCGGAAAGGGCATCCGCGGAGCGCCGCGTGACGCGCTGATCGCTGATGGCGCGCCACCCGAGGCGCGCGGTCGAGCTTTCGGCTTCCAGCGCGCCGCCGACACGGCGGGCGCCGTCGTGGGCCCGCTCTTGGGCCTCGCCGGCTACGAGCTGCTCCACCACCACCTGCGCCCGCTCCTTTGGCTGGCGGTCGTGCCGGCCGTGCTGAGCACCCTGCTCGTCGCCGCGGTGCACGAGCAGCGGCGAGCGCGTCGCCCCCGGCGGCACGCTGCCGGTGCCCCGCGAGACCCGACGCGCCGCGCCGACCCGCTTCCGGCGGGCTTCTGGCGCGTGACGATCGTCCTTGGGGCGTTCAGCCTGGTGAACTTCCCCGACGCGCTGTTGCTGCTGCGCCTTCGCGCCATCGGCTTCTCGGTCGTCGCGGTGATCCTGGCCTACGTCGCCTACAACGTCGTCTACGCAGCGCTCAGCTACCCGGCCGGCGCCCTGTCGGACCGGGTGCCGCACGCCCGGATCTACGGCGTCGGCCTGCTCTTCTTCGCGCTCGGCTACCTCGGTCTCGGCGTGGTCCACAGCCACACCCTCGCCTTGGTGCTGCTCGCCGCCTACGGGACCTTCACTGCCTGCACCGACGGCGTCGGCAAGGCCTGGGTGTCCTCGCTCGTCGACCCCGACCACCAGGCACGGGCCCAGGGCTGGTTCCAAGGGCTCGCCGGCGCCGCGGTCCTCGCGGCGGGGCTGTGGGCCGGGCTCGCCTGGGGCCACCGTGGCACTGTGCCCCTCCTCGTGTCCGGCGCGGGCGCCGCTGCGATCGGCGTCTGGCTGCTGAGCGCCCCCGATCCGAGGCACCTTGCGTTCGGGCCGAGGCGGAGGAGCGCCGCTCGATCGCCGGGCCCCGACCATGCCGTGTCCTGACCCATGTTGACGACGCCGGGGGCGGCGACCTTGCCCGTCCGCTGCTCGCAGCGGCACGTCTGGAGGGCACGACGCCTGGCTCTGCCCGCGCCGTTCGGCCCGAATCGGCCACGTCGATGCCGGCTCGCTTCAGACGGCGTCCTCATCCCGGAAGGCCTCCCGGCCATCGTTGACGCCGAGCGCCCGATGACCAGCGCGGCGACGGGGTCGGCCCAGTGCCGAAGCCGCCCCCGGGTTCCTGGCCGGAGCACGGCATTCCACGCCGACATCGCGCTGACAACATGCCATGAACAGGCAAGACCCACCGCACCGTCGCGGCTGAGCTCGAGCGGATGTCGAAGGGACGCTCAGGTGTGCATTCGCTCGGCAGCTCGCGCCGTCGCCGGGGTCCCCGGCACAGCCGAGGATCTACTGCTCCCCGGCCCGTGCGGCACCGTCGATGACCGTCGTCAGCCAGCTGGCAATGTCGCCGACGACCGCCGGGTCCACGTGCTGCGCCGGCTCGTACTCCGCCGGCGACGACGGGCCGGTGCCGGGGAGGAACAGGTGATTGTCGGGCGCGTAGACGTGGATCGTCACCTCCGGGCGGTGGGCGAGGCCGGCTTTCCACCCCGCGAGGTCGTCGGGCACGGTCGCCTGGTAGTCGCGGCCGCCCTGGAGGATGAGGATCGGCCTGTCGAGCGCCGCGGCCACCGCGACCGGGTCGTAGCCGCGCAGGTCCAGCCAGTACGGGGCAGGAATGCCGAAGGGCAGCTCGCTGGCCGGCGTCGACGGGGACAGGTCCGGGCTGTCGACCAGCCTCGCCTGCTCGCTCATCGCTTCGATGGCGGGCTCGGATGCGGCGGCCGTCCGAGGGTCGAGCGAAGCGAGGTAGCGGACCTGTCGGACGGCGGCCCAGTGCAGCGGCTGGGTTCCGCCGGCCAGGATGACCAGCCCGGCGACCGAGGGCTCGCCCGCCGCGACTCGCGGGGCCACGGTGCCGCCCAGGCTGTGGCCGGCGAGGAAGACCCGCTTGGCGTCGACGGCCGGGTGCCGCCGCAGCAGGTGGACGGCCGCGACCGCGTGCGGCACGTACTCGTCGGTCACCGTGAAGTCGCGAGCCCTCTTGACCTCGCTTCCGTGGGCGTAGGTCACCTTGTCGAACCGCAGGACCACCACGCCGCGGCTTGCCAGTCCCCACGCGAGGTCTTTGAGCGGCTTGTTCCGCCCGATCGTCTCGTCGCGGTCGAGCGGCCCCGAGCCCCCGAGCAGCACGACAGCGGGCAGCGGTCCCGGCTCGCGCGGCAGGCTCAGCGTGCCAGGCACCGCTAGCGGGTCGGAGCCCACCGTCACGTCCTGCTCATCGAACGTCTCGGGGTCGGCGTAGGGTGGCGGCTCCCACGGCGCGCTGGGCCCTGCCGCGCCGGCAGGCGCGAGCTGGAGACCGACGAGCCAGTCTCCTTCTGCCACCGCGACCACTACCGTCAGCGCTCCGCGCTCGCACGTCACGGGAACCTTCACCACGACCACGCCCGGCCCGGCCGGCTCGCTCACCGGCGTGCCGACCGAGGAGACCGGGCCCTGCCGGTCGAGCTCGGCTGCCCAGGCGGCCCGGAGCGCCTCGGCGGTCACCATCGCGCGCAGCTGCGGCGCGTACCGGTCCCGGATCTCCCCGAACCGTTCCGCTCGCGCCAACTCGAGGACAGCCAGGCTGGTCGTGATCGCTGGCTCGGGCATCATGAGCCCCCTTCGCTTCGGGCGCGCGCCGGTCGGGCGCGAGCTTCCTTCACGTCGTCGCCGGCCGGCTTCTCGGGCGCCGGGAGGAGGACGCTGTACACCATGCGCCGCCGGCGCCCCCTTCCCGGAGGATTGGCGAGCCGGGGCTGGGCAACGGCGGCGAGGTCCCGGAGGAAGTCGGCAAACTCGGCGTCGGTGAGCCACATGGCGCCCACGCGGTAGCTGGCGCCGTCTCGGACGGGGTCGGAAGGGGCAGAGGCGAGGTAGCGGTCGAAGTCGGCGAGGAGCCCGGCGACGAAGGCCATGAAGGCCTGCGCGTGCTCTTCGAGGGTCATGGCCGCGGCCTCGCCCGGTTGAATCTGCGCCGCAAGGAGCCGGAGGGTGTAGGTGCGCTCGACGGCGCCGCGGATGCGGCGCTCGGCGACCACCTGGAGCACCCCGGCCTTCGTGAGGAGCGCGACGTGGCGATAGATGCTCCCGGCGGGCACGTCGTCGAGCTCGGCGGCGAGCTGGGTCGTCGTGAGCGCCCGGTCGCCGAGGAACGCCTTGACGAGGCGCAGGCGCACCGGATGCAACAGGAGATCCGCGCTGGCCATACGGGGAGCCTAGCCTAACGTTCATATAACTGGTAACGTTCACAGATATGGTGACGATGAGACCGAGGATGAGGAGGCCGGCATGGCGGAGCTTCGGGTAAAGGGCGACGAGCTGGTGCTGCACCGCTCTCGACTCGAGGAGGCCGAGGCGGTCCGCGGCGACCTGCAGGTTCCGCTGTCGGCGGTGCGGGGCGTCGAGGTGCTGGAGGACGCCCACGAGCCGGCGGATCATGGCTTCAAGACGGGAATGAGACTCTCCGGCGTCGCCGAGGTCGCCACGGTCCGCGGCGGCGGACGGAGGATCTTCGCCGCCGTCCACCGCGATACGCCCCGGGGGGTGCGGATCCTGCTGGAGGGGGCCTCCCACGACGAGTGGATCGTCGGCTGCGCCGACCCGGAGGCGGTGAAGGGCCGTATCGGCGACGCTTCGTGAGCCTGCCACCGGGAGCTGTCGCAGCGATACCGATCCTCGTCGCGGCGATCGCGTTCGATGCCTTCTGCCTGACGGACTTAGCCCGAGCTGAAGAGGTGCGCTACCTGCCGAAGGTGGGGTGGGCGTTCGTCATCTGTCTCTCGAGCCCTCTCGGTGGCTTCCTCTACCTGACCCTCGGCAGGGTCCGCTGAGCGCCCTGCGTACCGTCGGCCTCGTCAAGACGTACGGCGCGCTGATGGCGCTGCAGGGGCTGGACTTGGACGTGCCCGCCGGCTCGCTCTTACGGCTGATCGGGCCGAACGGCTCGGGCAAGACCACCCTGCTCGAGATCCTCGTCGGCCTGCGCCGCCCGAGCGCCGGGGAGCCTCACCTCGTCGTGCCGCGCTGTGCGGTCTCCTGCTGTCCCGACGTCGTCGAGCTCGAACCGTGGCTGAGCGCGCACGAGGTCCTCGAGGCCGCCCTCGGGCTGCTCGGACGACGACGGCCTCGCCACGAGCTGGAGGAGATCCTCGAACGCGTCGGTCTCGCCGAGGTAGCCGGGCGCCGGGTGGGCGGGTTCTCCCGGGGGATGACCACCAGGCTCAACATCGCCGCCGGCCTCGTCGCCGAATCGGAGGTGCTGCTCCTCATCGACGAGCCAGCCTCTGCGCTCGACCCCGCCGGGCGCGCCGACGTCCTCCGCCTCGTCGCCGCGCTCGCGCCCGCCACGACGGTGGTGCTCTCCAGCCACGACCTCGGCAAGGTCGAGTCGATCTGCGGCCACGTCGGGATCCTCGCCAGCGGCCGCCTTCTCTACCAGGACCGCTTTCCGAGCTGCTCGCCGGCGCTGCGAGATCCCGGTGGAAGGTGGTCGTCCGCCCGCCGGTCGAGCCGACCCTCGCGGCGCTGAGCGTCGCTCCATGGGTGTCCTCGGTCAGCGAGCTCGCCCCCGGCGAGCTCGAGCTCCCCGCCGCCGATTCCGGCCAGGTCGAGGCGCACCTGGCCGGCGTGCTCGCCGCGAGCAGCTCGCGGATGGTCTCGCTCTCGCCGGTGCGACCGAGCCCCGAGCAGGTCTTCCTCTCGCTCACCGCCGCTCCGGCCGACCAGGGAGCGAGGGCTCGATGAGCCCCTGGCGTCTTGAGGTCCTGCGGCTCTGGCGCGGCGTATGGTGCGACGCTCAGCGCCGACGCGTGCCTCAAAGGCGGTCTTGAGATCGAAGGAAGTCCGGCGCGTTGAAGCCGCCCCTCGCGGGTCTCGACCATCGCCGAAGTACGGCGTGTGGGATCTTCGCGCCCGCCGGTCTGTTGAGATCGGCGGACCGAGCCGGATCGCTCGTAGCGCCCGTTGGGCATCGCCCCGCGATGATCTGAGGCGACAGTTTCACGAAGCTCGGTGTGTCGCCGCCTCACGACGCACCGTGCCGGTAGGGAACTGCCGGCCGGCCCGCATGGTGCTGAAGCCGTGCGGAGACCGGTGCGCGACGAGCTGCACCCAGCAGGAGGGCGAGACCGACGAGCCACCACGCTCGTGACATCTCCCGGAGTCCACCACCGGCGCGCGCGGCTTGCCGCTGGGCGACTGCCGGCCAACTCAGGTCGAGCCCGCTCGGCTGGTGATCGTCACCGGCACGCCCGGCCCGATGCGCGTGACGAGCCAGGTCATGGCGCTTCCGTCGAGCCGTACGCAACCGTGGGAGGCGGCAGTGCCGAGCACCCCGCCGATGTTCGCGAGCCCGTGGAGGGCGATCTGGCCGGGACCACCGTCGAATTCCTGGTACACGGCGGAGCGGGCGCTCAGCGCGAGGGCGTACGGTGCGCCGACATCGTTCGGGCGTAGCTCAACGACCTCCTCGACGAAGAACTCGCCGTCGGGGGTCGGGGTCGACGGCTTGCCGACGATCGCCTCGATGGTCCGCACCCGGTCGCCGTCGCGGTACACGGTGACCCGGCGCAGCGCGGTGTCGACGACGATGTGCCACGGCGTGACCGCGTGCGCTGTCCCGGTCCGCTCGATCCATCCGGTATGCCCGTCTGGTCGCCCGGGAAGCATGACGTGCAGCCATTGCGTTCCGTGTGCCCCCGTCCGGTGCCCGATCACCGGAAGGGCGGTCTGTTCGCCGGTCAGGGGGCGCTTTGGGTTCACGAGCTGGATCGCGGTCGAGCTCTTGGCTGGCCTCGACATCGCCTCATGCGGACCGAGGAGGAGGGCCAGCTCCTGCGTGCGAGGGACAGCAGCCGCTGCTGCGTTGCTCGCCGACGCCGAGACGCCGGTGCCGACCCACAACGAGGCGGCGACGGTCACGGGCACCAGTACGGCGAGGGCGGACGGCGACACCGCCCGCCCTCGGAGGCTCCATCTTCGCATGAGGTCGGCGACCGCTATCCGGTGAAGCCGGCCGGCGTACGCGCGGGATGGGCAAAGCCATGGCCAAGATTGGTCGTCGCCGCCTTCTTCGCGGCCAGGAGCTTCGCGGCCTTCGCCTTCGCCCTCCTGATCTTGGCAGCCTTGGCCTTGGCCTTGGCCGCCTTTGTCTTGGCGAGCTTCAGCGCAGTGGCCTTGGCCTGTGCCGTCGTCAACGCAGCGGCGGTGCCGTTCGTCGTCGGCGTGGCGGCCGCGGTCGTCGGCGTGGCGGTCGTCGTCGTCGTCGTCGTGGCGGCCGTGGTCGTCGTCGGCGAAGACGCGAGGCAGCTCGACGGCGTCGTGATCGTGTCGTTGATCAACGTCACCGCGCCCGCACCCGACGCTTGCTCGCCGCTGAGCACGCGCCCGAACACGGTCACGCCGCCCCCAAGCGAGATGTTGTCGTGCGCCATGACCGTGCCCTGGAGCGTGGAGCCGGAGCCGAGGGTCGCGGCACTTCCCACCTGCCAGAAGACGTTGCACGCCTGAGCGCCATTGATCAGGCGAACGTTCGCGGCGCTCCCGGTGATCAGCGTGCTGGCGGTCTGGAAGATGAAGACCGAGCCGGGGTCGTTCTGGCCGTCGAGCACGAGCGTCCCGCTCATCCCGAACGTGCCCGAAGCCGAGTTGTAGACGCCGGCCGTCAAGGTCTGGCCGGCGAGCTCAGTCGCGAGCGCGGTCGGGGTCTGCCCCGCCGCGGCGTTGTAGGCCGTCGTCAGGTCCACCTTTGCGTTCTGCGTGGCCGTGTCGTTCGGGTTGGGGTTGGTGTGGTTCGTCCCGGTCAGGGCGACGCAGTCCGCCGCCGGGCAAGGCGAGAAACCGGTCTCGGAGGAGGTCGGTGACGAGCCGACGTCGCCGGTGATCGTCGTGATGCCGGTGTTCGTGATGCCGGAGCCGGCCAGGACCGCGTAGGTGCTGGCGGTTCCGAGCAGGACCGGGACCGCCGTCGCGGCCGAGGCGCCGTTGGCGAGGGTCAGCGGGAGTGCCATCCCCAACACCAGCGCCGCCACTCCGAGCCCGACGACCGTGGGGCGCGTCGAACATGCCTTCCCGTATCTCGGGAGCTTCATGATCATGGATCCTTCCCTCAGGCTGAACACTGCCGACGCCACGCCGGCCGTCCCTGCTCCGGCCTGCGCTGCTGAGGGCGGATCTCCGCGTCACCCGTCGATCCGGGTGCCACGACATGCACGCGACACCATTGGATGAGGTGCCGCAACGAGCAGTATAGCGGGACGCTCGGTGTTCGGCCGACCGCGCACCGTGGTGGCTAGACCGTTCAGCTGGGCGGACGCCGGCCGGCTAGCTGAACGCGCCAGTGCCTGCAGGGCCCGCATCGCGGCGGGATCCAGCCGTCGAGCCGCGACCCCGAGTCGGACCGCTAGTCCAGCTGGCCCGTCGGCTGGCGCTGCGCTCTCGGCGGATCGGGTGCCGGCGCCATCGCCGGCATCAGCAGCTGGTGGCTGGTGACGATCGCCGTCGCGACGTCGGCGAGCTTGTCGCCGTTGCGCTGGGAATGGTCGCGGAGCATCGCGAACGCCTTGTCGGCGGTGACGCCGTGCCGGGCCATCACGATCCCCTTGGCCTGCTCGATCACCGCTCGTCGTCCGAACGCGCCCTGCAGATTGTGGAACTCGCTGAAGCGCTGGAGGGTGATGTCCATCGCGCTCTGCAGCTCCTCTGGCGTGGTGTCGACGATGTAGGCGAAGACGCCACGCTTCGCCGCCTCACGTACGTAGGCGGGGTCGCTGGTCGAGAGGAGAGCGATCACCGGGCACGACGCCTCGTGCACGATCTCCGAGATCAGCTCCAGCGCGTGCTCCGAGGAGAGCCCGAGGCCGACGAGCGCTACGTCGGGCTGCTCTCGCGCGGTGACTGCTCCGACCTCGCGCACATCGACCTCTCGAGCGATCACCTCGTGGCCGAGCCCTGCGATGAGCTCGGCGAGCAGTCCCAGGCGCTCGCGGCGCTCATTGGCGATCAGGATGCGCAGGTGCTCCATCTTGCTCCGACGACTCCACCTCAAGCGCTGTCTGCACTCGCCAGAGCCCGGAAGGGGCAGCTCCCAGGCGAAGCAAATGCTACCGCCGCGAGCGCGCTCGGTCGGACCAGGCCCGACTCCACCAGGGACAACCCGCACGCCGGACTCGTCGCGCGCGAAAGGCGTTGTCGATCATCTTCGGGCCACGCGGCGCGATCAGGGTCGCTGTTGAAGCACCTCGTGCTCGGGCGGCGTCATGGAGTCCCCCGGCCGCCGTGCTCGCCTCGCCGCGCGCTGCATCTCGCCCTCGGGCGACACGGAACCCCACGAACGCCACGAGCGCGAGGCCGCCGAAGGCCCAGCTGATCCTCGCGTGACGGCTCGCCTCGGCAGCCAAGCTCGCGAGGACCACGAGGCTGAGCGCGATCCGCTGGCCGAGAAGCAGTCCCCGGCGGCGCCTCGCGCGCGCGAAGAGGCGGTCGTCGACGAGGTCAGGTACCGCGGCCCGCACGGCGTCGAGGACCGTCGTGGCCGACGGGTTCACGAGGCCTGTGTCGCCGACGACGACCGTTGGGACGGTCTCGTTGCCGGCGGCGAAGCTCCGGACGATCGCGGCACCTGATGGGTCGTCCCAGATGTTGACCTCAGTCGTCTCGAGGCCGATCGCCCGCAGCTCGCGGCGAAGCCTGGCGCAGTAGGGACACCCCGGCCGCCAGAAGAGCGTGACGGGAGGCGCCGAGTGAGGAGCCACCATGACGTGGGAAACCCCGGCGGCATGGCGGCAATTCCCTTCATTGAGGCGCGCTGAAGAGTCAGCCGCCAAGCTGCGCCTCGACGACCCCATTGTGGCCGGTCAGGCAACCTCAGTTCGCCGCGAAGAGCTGCAGGTGGCCGAGGTCGTCCTCCGCCTGCTCGGGGACCCGCGTCGACGTCGGGCGCTGGCGCGCGCCGAGCGCACGGGCCCTCGGCGAGCAAAGGCCGACCGACGCGCTGCGTCCGCCAGTCGTCAACGGCGCGCTGGTTCGTCGAGGCATGGGTCGAACTGCGAGTCCACACCGCTCCCTACCCGTAGGTGACGGTGAAGCCGCCGCCCGAGGGCGCCGAAGGCACCGCGAGCACCGCACCGTTCTGGATCAGCTCGATGCCGTTCGAGCCAAGGCTGAGACTGGGCGTGGACAGGTCGGCGCTGATGCTCGAGAAGGTGATGGTCTGGAAGTCGGCGAACGGGAACAGGGTGTTGGTCGTCCCGTCGAGCGGGTCCTCTTCGATCCACTCTGCCGAATCGCCCGGACCGCTGTAGGCGATCGGCACGAGTACGCCTGACGAACCGGAGTAGCCCTCGTAGCCGGTCGTGGAATCGGTGATGGTGAACTCCCAGTTGCCCGGTGTCACCTGCCAGATGTGGGCGGTGATCGTATCGCCTGGATTGACGGGGAAGCTGAAGGGGCTAACGGTGTAGGGCAGCTCCTCAAACCAGGCGAAGTCGCTCTGCACACCCCCGGCACAGGACGCCCATGTGCCGGTCTGGAACAGATCACTGTTGGAGGCTCCGTCGACTCCGACCCACGCTGCGCTCTGAGCATCCGGCGTCGCGGCGCAATTGAGCGTCGGTTCGGTCCAGGTGCCCTGCACGTCGGTCGTCCCTCCCGCTGCCGTCGGCAGGACGTAGCCAGACCAGTTCGTCGACGTGTAGCCAGGTCCCGATGCAGGAAGCGTCGTTGTCGTCGTAGGGGGAATCGTCGTCGTCGGAGGAGTCGTGGTCGTGGTCGTGGTCGTGGTCGTGGTCGTCGTGGTGGGCGGAATGGTCGTGGTCGTCGTCGTGGTTGTCGTGGGCGGAATCGTCGTGGTCGTCGTGGTGGTTGTGGTGGGTGGCGGAGGAAGACGGGCACCGACCGTCACGACCCAGGTCAGCGTCCGGCGCGAGCGTCGCGAGGTGATGACGACGCGCGCCCAACGTCGCTCGGCGACGAAGGTCCGGTTCGCTAGGACCCTTCCTTCGTGTTCAAAGAGCCGACCACCACAGGGGTACGTACCCCTGAAGACAACGCCCGCACCGGCCGAGAGGGTGCACCGACTTCCAGGCGGCAGATGCGGCAGTTTCACGACAAAGGGACCACCTGTACTCGTGAACCGGAGGGAGGCGGACGTGCCGGTCAGCGCGCGCGGCGGTTGTACGCGTCGACTGGTGACGGGTCCCCTGAAGGGCTGTCGCGTCGATGGTCCCGGGGGGTGAATCAGTCGAGACACCGGGCGTGGCCGGGTGGCGCGAGCGCGCTGATCCATGACCGCAGCGCTCGCGTCAGTCGCCATCACGCCCGCGAGCAGGGCGAGACCCACGGTCGCGACGACGGGAAGGCGCCATGAGCGGCTGTCGGGGCGGCTCATCCTGGTGTCCTCCTACGACGCTGGTGGGGTCCTGACCAACGCCGAGCTTGTTTCGGCGGCACTCTCCGGCGACGGAGGAGTTCTGGCGTTCGCCGCGAGGTGATGGTACCGAGAGGACGTGGCGTGCCGCTTCCTGCGCAGGCAGGAAGCGGCGCCCTGCAGATGAAGGAGGTGGCGCTGGGCCTGGCCCCCGCGCAGCTCGGCGTTGATCGAGGGAACACCTCGGGCTGGATCTTCGAAGGACGCTCTTCCGATCGGGATGGCCGCCGCAGCAGTCGAGGAACGACCGAGGCCTCTACTTCAGCGTGTTGAACGGTCTGGGTCGGGGCCAGACACTGGGCAATCGGGCGACGCGCATCGCCGTCAGGGACGCCAGTACCGGCGAGGCGATCGGCGTCGGACGGGGATTCGTTAGTGGCTCCCGACGACAGCTTCGACGATGAGGAGCGGGATCCCAATCACGAGTGCTTCGAGGATGACCGCCCCCGCTCGTTGCCACCAGCCGGCGAGCACCGCTCCGAACGGGGCGAGCGGGGCACCGGGGACGCTCGCCGGGCTGGGCCACTCAACCGGCCCCCACGGAGGTGGCACGCCGGTCGGGCGCTGTGCCGGTGCCTCGAGCGTCGAAGGAGCCTCTCCTTGGGGGTGGAACGATACGCCAGGCGGCGATGCGGTCCGAGCTGGCGTCCAAGGACCCGGTGACGTCGAACGCGACGACTGAAGCGTGATGTCGATGGTGCTGGGCACACCCACCGAAGGATCCGGAGGTGCGGGGGCAACTGCCGCGTCGCTCGTGGCGATCGTGTCGTCGAGAACCGCGCCGCATCGTTGACAGAAGCGCGCCGAGGCGTCGCTCGCTGCGCCGCACGTGGAGCAGGTCACGCAACGGATCCCCTCTGGTGTAGAAGCACCGTCGGTGGAGGTCCGATGCTGTGGAGGCTCAGGCTGTGGACACCTCGAACATGAAGGCGTCGCTGCACATCCGGCGAGCGACGGCGCGCGTCCACACCTTTCAGAACGGCAGTGTGACCGTGGCAGTTGAGCCGAGCACGCCGTTCAGCTACGGGTCTGATCGTGGCGGTCGTCGTCGGGTGGCGGGCTTACCTCAGCCGCCGGAACTCGTCGGGGCGTCCGTTGACAGGTCGCACCGCTAGCGGATAAGCAGGCGGCACCGCCGACCGACGCCGGAGCCCATGCCGGTGACCTCCGGGGCTGGGGCGCCGGCGGGCGAGTTGAGCGTGCCGCGTGTCACGCGCCTCAGCCCGGGTACCAGACCCTGCGAGGATCATCTGCGCATCGCCGGTAGTCCCAGGCCGCGTCGGTCAATCGCTCCAGGTCGTACTCCGGTTGCCAGCCGAGGAGGAACTTCGCCTTCGTATTGTCGAGCCACGTCGAGAAGTAGGGCGTGCGGACGGTCACACTCGGCAGTCCGCGGGACCGCGCGAGGTACGCCGCGAGCTCGCCATAGTCGACAGGCTCGTCCATCGAGACGTTGAACGTCTGACGGTGCGCTGCGGGAGCGCCGATGGCTGCCACGATCGCGCTCACGAGGTCGTCGACATGCACGAAGTTCCGCTTGATCGACCGACCCTCCTCGTCGAGCATGCACGGCACGGTCCCGTTCTGCTCGTAGACGTCGGCGCGCTCGGCGCCGACGAGATCGCGCCAGCGAGGGCCGCCGAACACGTCGTCGCCGAAGGAGAGGTGGTACTTGAAGTCGTCCTTCTCCATGATCCAAGGGGCCCGAAGACAGCAGACGTTCAACCCGTACTGGATCCCGTACTGCTCGAGCATGACCTCCTCGAGGACCTTGGAGAGCGCGTAGCAGCCCGGATACGCGCTGTGGCGCTGGGTCTCGGTCACCGGGATCGGGTGCGGATAGAAGAAGTGCCCCACGCCGGCGTCGCCACCGACGAGGATGAACTGCTCGAAGGTGGGACTTGTCCGGCACGCCTCGAGCAGCCAGAACATGCCCTTGACGGCCACGTCCATGATCGAGTCCGGAGACTCCTTGCTCGTCGCGAGGTGCAGCAGGTGGGTCGCGCCCTGCACCGCATCCTCGACGATCTCGCGGCGCTCAATCGATCCGGAAACCACCTCGAGACGGGCGCTTGGTTCCAGCGTCCGGTTGTGGCAGAGCGCCCGGACGATGGTGCCGTCAAAACGCTCGTCGCTCCCGTTGAGGACTCTCGCAATGAACGCCTGGCCAACCTTGCCGGTCGCTCCGGTCACGAGGATCCGCTTTGCGGGGGGCATCGCCGGCAAATCTACCCGCGGACATGTCGTAGGGAGTCAAAGACGATGCCGACAGCTGGTGGGGGCGTCTCGCCGGGCTCCGTCGGACACGACAAAGCCTCGTGCCCGGCTCCGGTCGCCTCGCCCGCTGGCCAGATGACTGGTCCCACGGCCTGTCGGCCGTCACCCGGATGGCGATGAGCGCTGTTACACGCGATGTCACGTGCAGGTTCGCATCGCTCGGCGAACATGATCGCCTCGAGTGGCTGCGCTCGTCGAGCTCCACCCACCCCGCCTCGACAGGTCGCGTGCTCCCGATGGTGGCGCCGGTCCGCGTGGAGCCCGACGGCGGCGAACCCGTGGTCGAGGTCGAGCCGCGTTACGCGATGCTCGGGGCGGACCCCGTCCTGGGCGCAGCGATGAGACCTTCCACCGAAGCGGTGGTCGCGCTGGTGGAGGAAGGGCGCCGCAAGCGATCGCCGACAGCTGTTGCGACACGGGCGCTCTTCATCGAGACGGCCTCTCCGGGCGCGCGGCTTTTTTGCGGAGTTCCTCTCCCCACCGAGGAAATATGTCGGTGTGGAGGCCGAACTGATCGAGTGCACGGCCGACCGACTGGTCGATGACCTCTTCCAATGTCGTCGGCCTCGAGTAGAACGCAGGGACCGGCGGGAAGATCGTCCCTCCCGCCTCCACGATGGCGGCCATGTTGCGGAGATGGATCAGATTCAGCGGCGTCTCGCGAACCATCAGCACCAGACGCCGGCGTTCCTTGAGCACGACGTCGGCCGCGCGCGTCAGTAGCGACGACGAGACTCCAGAGGCAATCTCGCCGACGGCGCGCATCGATGCGGGCACGATGAGCATCCCCAGGGTCATGAACGATCCCGACGACATCGGAGCACCGACATCTTTGATGTTGTAGACGTGGTCGGCCAGCCCGTTCAGGTCCTCACGGGTCAGGTCCGTCTCGTAGGCCCGGGTGAGCTCCGCGGCACGACTGACGATCAGATGGGTCTCGATGTCGAGCGAGCGCAGCACCTGCAGCGCCCGCACGGCGTAGACGACGCCGGTCGCGCCGCTGATGCCGACGATCATGCGGTTCTTCTGCTCTTGGCTCACGATGGCGGATACTCCAGGTTCAGTTGTGGTGCGAACGGACGAGGGTCGACGTCGCGAAAGTGCGCACGAGCAAATACGTCCTTTAGGCGGAACGGAACGGTGGCGTCGAAGATCGTCTTCGCCGTGGTACCTCTCGCTGGCAACAGCACGTTGTAGTCGGGCGACTGCGATGGATCGAGGACGTGACCGCTCACGCCCGGGATGGTGATGATGTCGACGTCGCCCTGAAGCCGGGTGGTCATCGCCCAGAGCACGTCGTTCGTGTCGAAGATGTCTACGTCCTCGTCGACCAAGATGAGATGCTTCAGCTCTGAGTACACACCGAACGCGAGCAACGCCGCCTGGCGCGCCCGGCCATCGTCCCTCGCGCTCTTCTTGTTGCATTTGAGGATGGACAGGAGCTTGCCGCCACCGGCGCTGTGGGCGTAGACCTCGGTCACGAAATCCGGCATGGCGGCATGCAGCGCGTTGAAGATGCTTGCTTCAGTCGGTATCCCGGCAAGGCTGACGTGCTCTTCCCCAGGTCCGACCAAGGTCTGCAGGATCGGGTTCCTGCGGGTTGTGATCGCCGTGACCTTGATGACCGGGAGCGACGGGTGTGCCTCGCCGAGATAGCCGGGAAATTCTGGCATGGCCTTGCCGGTGTGGGTGTTCTGATCCTCGGGGATCAGCTTGTCGGAGACGATGTGACCCTCGATCACGATCTCGGCGGAGGCGATCGCCTTCTGATCGACCGTGACGCAGTCGACGAGCGCTACCGGGGAGTTGCGGATGCCGCCGGCGATGGAGAGCTCGTCGTAACCGAGCGGGGTGGTGGGGGGGTCGAACACCGCGGCGATGTGGATGGCTGGGTCGAGGCCCATGTTGATGGATATCGGGAACGGGCGTCCCGCGGCGTCCGCCCGCCGTCGGAACGCATCGATATGGCGTCCCGGAGCAAAGAAGATCGACAGCTCGTCCCTGCCTTGCACGCAGAGACGGTGAATCGTCACGTCGGTGCCGAGCTCGGGATCGCTGGCGAGCACCAGGCCAAGGCAGAAATAGGGCCCCGCATCCTGATCCGTGTTCGTGGGGGCGGGCAGGATCTTCCGGAGATCGAACCCGTCCTCGTCGGCTCGGTAGACGACTTCCTGGCATGTCGCCGCTTCGGGTCCGACGTGTACCGGCGGGCGAGCGTTGTCGTAGGCGTCGGACAGCCGTCGGGTCAGCTGCTGGGGCGTGGACTCGAGAAGCACGCCCACTCGATGGCGGCTCGCCATGAGGCCGACGAGAACCCGCGACCCGGGGTAGCCCGTCACGGAGTTGAAGACCATCGCCGGGCCGATCTGTGTCGGCCGCTCGACGGTGCCTGCAGCTCCGACGCGCTTGTACACGCCGGCGAGCTCGCCGTTGGGATCCACGGGATGGTCGGTCTGGATCAGCTGACCGGGGTACCGCTCGAGACGCGCCAACGCTGAGCGGAGGTCGCTGATCGGCGGCTCTTCATCGCGCCCGTCGGTCATCCGGGGTTGACCTTCGATGGCGGTCCGGTGCGCGCATGCGTGTTCGGCTCGTCGCCTCTTGTGTAGCCGGGGCGCTCGTGTGCTCCAAGTCGACAGGGGCGCCGACCCATCGGGTCCTCCGTAGTCATGTGGGGCGTTCGGGGGTCCGAGTGGAGATGCACCGATGATCGGGCGGAGCCGCCGGCCCCCGGTGACTCGGGAGGCCCCGTCCAAGCGGGGCCCACCCTACCTCGGTCGATTCGAGGATGCGCCTCCGGCGCGCATCGTCGCCGATGATGAGGAGGGCGCGAGGGGCGCGGCCTCCCCGCTCGCTCGTGGCGCTGATGGTGTCGGCCGAGCCGATGCGGGCGCCGGGACGGGCGTGCGCGACACCGGTCGGGAGCTGTCCGTCCGGGCGGGCTGCCGTCGGAGCGGAGGCGGCGCGGGGTCGGTCGCGCCGGGTCTCCGGCACGCGCAGATCCGACGAGGAGCGACCGATCCGGTCGGGCCCCGTCGTCGGTCGCGAGGGGGGGGGACCTCGTCAGGCGCCGGCAGGGGCACGGCGAGCTCGCCGTCGACCACTGCGTCCGACGGTGCTCACGAGGGACTCCGGCTCCATGGCTGGCCCCTGGTGTGCCGTCGCCGGGCTGAGGACGAGTGGCGGACGTGCCGTGACATTCGCCCCTGTCGCAGCTGCGCCGACTGACCGACCATCTAGACATGCCCGCCTCGGCGCACCGGCGCGCGACCACCCGCCATCTCGAACGGCACCGCTCGGGGCGCGTCGGATGGCTGCGGGCCGCGGTCCTCGGAGCTGACGACGGGATCGTCTCGACGGCCAGCCTGATGCTGGGCGTCGCTGCGTCGAGCGCGTCACGCAGCGCCATCCTGACGGCTGGCGTCGCCGGGCTGGCGGCCGGGGCGATGGCGATGGCCGCGGGCGAGTACGTCTCCGTCGCCTCCCAGCGCGACGCCGAGCACGCCGACCTGGCCCGTGAGCGTGCCGAGCTGGCCGCGGGTCCCGACGCCGAGCTGACCGAGCTGACGGACCTCTACGTCGAGCGCGGTGTCGAGCCGGAGCTCGCGGCGCGGGTGGCGAGGCAACTGACCGACCACGACGCCCTCGCCGCCCACGCCCGCGACGAGCTCGGCCTCGCCGGCACCACCGCCGCCCGCCCCCTCCAGGCGGCGGGCGCTTCCGCCGTTGCGTTCGCCGCCGGCGCGACGCTGTCGGTCGTCGCCCTGCTGCTGGCGCCGGCCGCCGAGCGGTCGCTCGCGATCGTCGCGGTCGCGTTGCTCGCCCTCGCCGTGCTGGGGGCGTTGGGCGGCCTGGCCGGCGGTGCCGGGTGGCGCAAGGGGGCCCTCCGGGTCGTCGCCGGAGGCGGGCTCGCCATGGCGCTCACGACCCTGGTCGGCCACCTCGCTCACGCCGCAGGCATCTGACCTCGGTCTTGTCGCCGGGCGCGCCCCTCCGTCGCCTTTCGCGTCCCGCTGGCCGTCGGGGCGTTCGCCCGTTCCTCGAGCGCTCGAGCGGTGCTCCCCGTCGCGTCGGCCGACGAGCGCCCGCCACCATCCTCAGGAGGTTCGCGGCGCTCTCGGTCCTCGTTCCTCGTTCCCGGCTCGGGTGCCCGGCCGAGGTGACACCCCCGCAGCGGCGTCTCATCTCGTCGAGCCCGAAGACGCGCCCTTTGCATGGGGGCGCCTGGCTCAACCGCCGGTAACCGCCACCGCCGTCACCGGGGCCGGGAGCGCGACGTGCACGGGCGAGCCGTAGAAGGTGGCATCGCCGTAGTTGTAGACGTTCCCTCCGGAGCTCACGAGGTAGTAGCCCTTGACGTCGAGCGTCGCCGCGAAGGCGACGACGGGACGCGGCAGCCGAACCGTGGCCTTCGAACCGTAGAAGCGCGCCGCGCCGAAGTTGTACACGTTGCCGCCCGAGCTCACGAGCCAGTAGCCCGTACCGTCGCGGGTCGCGCCGAAGGCGACGATCGGGTGGGGCAGCTGCACGCCGGCCTTCGAGCCGTAAAACGCTGCGTCGCCGTAGTTGAGGACGTTGCCGCGCGAGGTCACGAGCCAGTAGCCGTTGCCGTCGGGCGAGGAAGCGACGGCGACGACCGGGCGGGTTCTCGGGTTCACGACGAGCGACGAGTACGTGTGGGCGTCGCCGTAGGGGTGCACCGAGCCGTCCCGACACACGAGCCAGTACCCGTGGCCGTCCGGGGTGGTCGCGAACGCAGAGACAGGAGAGGAGAGGCGCGCTCCGGCCGCCGAGCCGTAGAAGGGCGCGCCGCCGAAGTTGTAGACGTCACCGAGCTGGGTCACGAGGTAGTAGCCGCCGCTCCCCGGGCTCGCGGCGATCGCCATCACGGCCCGGGTCTTCGGGTCGAGCGAGAGCGATGACGCGGTCGACGCGCCCCCGTACGCGTACACGGTTCCCGATGCTCCCGAGATCAGGTATCCGGGCGACGGAGAGCGGTCGATCGTGATCTTCAGCAGCTGGCCAGTCGTCGAGACGCCGTTCGTGGCGAACAGGCGGATGGTGAAGGTGCCGGGGACGCCGGCCGCACGGCCCGACAGCACCGCCGAACCGTTCGAGTACGCGGTGAAGGACATCCCGACCGGGAGCACGCCGGACTCGGCGATCGTCGCCGTCGGGGCTCCAGAGACCACGACGGCGAAGCGGGAGGGGACTCCGAGATAGAAGACCGCCGACTCGGGGCTCGTGAACGCCGGGGGCACTCCGGCGAAGTACGCCTCCGCGCTCGCCAGCGCCGCCCCGTTCGCGCCCGCGCCACCGGCGAGGAGGACCGTTCCGCTCGGCAGCAGCACTCCGGCCGCGTCGGTGCGCGCGGCGCCGAGCGACCCGGTCGCCGCCCACACCCCCGCGGCGGGGTCGTAGAGCTCCGCGGAACCGAGGGACGTAGCCGCGCTGGTCTCGCCGCCTGCCACGAGCACCTTCCCGTTCGGGAGGAGCATCGCGGTCGCGTTGCCCCTCGCCGTGCTGAGGGATCCAGTGCTCGTCCACTGGTTCGTCGCGGGGTTGAACAGCTCCGCCGAGGAGCGCGCGCTCCCCGTGGTGGAGAAGCCCCCGGCGCTCACGACGGTGCCGTTTGCGAGCAGCGTGGCCGTGGCGTGCGACCGAGCCGTGCTGAGCGAGTCCGCGGTCGACCACGTGTTGGTGCTCGGGTCGTAGAGCTCGGAGGAGGCGAGCGAGGCGTTCACCGGTCCGGTCCCACCGGCGACGAGGACCTTCCCGCTCGTGAGCAGGGTCGCCGTCTCGAAGGCCCGGGGCGTCGAGAGCGGGGCCGCGCCCGCCCAGGTGTTCGTCGCCGGGTCGTAGACCTGGACGGAGGCTGAGGGTGTCGGCGCGCCCGCCGTGCCGGTGTCACCACCGACGACCAGCAGCCGCCCGTCCTGGAGCACGACCGCAGACGCCCCGAAGCAGGCGGTCGGCATCGGCGCCGCCTGTGCGAACGTCCCGGTCACGGGGTCGTACAGCTCGGCCGAGGCGGTCGCGGTCGCGGACCCACCAGATCCCGTCAGACCGCCGACGACGAGGACGTCCCCCGTCGGCAGCAGGGTCGCGCTTGTCTCGTCGCGTGCGAGCGCGAGTGACCCTGTCGCCGTCCAGCTTCCCGTGAGCGCGTTGTACAGCTCGGCCGAGGCTGTCGGGGTTGCCGAGGGGAGCGATCCCGTCAGACCGCCGACGACGAGGACGTCCCCCGTCGGCAGCAGGGTCGCGCTGGCCTCGAACCGGGCCGTTCCGAGCGCGCCGGCCGGCGCCCAGGTGGCGAGCGTCGCCGCGCCGGCGACCGGTGGAATCGCCACCAGCGCGAGGAGGGTCGACGCGACCACGACGGCCGCGGTCGCCCGCGCGGCCCTCCGGCCGTGGGGGCCCGGCGCGCCTGCCGTGCCGCTCATCTCGTCTGGGTGGACGTTCATTCGCCGGAACGACATCGGGATCACCGCCAGACCCCTGTCACCGGCCTGTCGTCGGGGCACGGCGACATGCGGAGTGCCAAAGACACGTTCGTCTACGACGACAGCTATAAGTGTCGCCCCCTCAGGCGGGCGGCGGCAGTGCCGAACGGCAGGTTCTCTCTGTTTGCCCCGGGATCTCGCCTCTCGGCCGCCCGCTCAGCCCCAGGCTCCTGCGGTCCTGGCGTCGCGAGCTGAGTCGGGCGAGCTTCGTGCTGCGGCGGTCGATCCGGGCGAGGGGAATGGCCCCGGAGGTGCCGGGCTCGGGCGTGAGCGATCCGGTCTCTCGTGGGGGCGCTCGAGCCCTGCGCCTCCTCGCTGTCGCTCGCGGCGGGAGGTTCGCGGCCCGTGCGCTCGGTGCCGCGACCTCCACGATCGAGAGCTCGGGCGTGCCGGACGCGTCCTGCGGGTCAGTCGCGGCCCTGTTCTGCATCGGGGCCGCTACTGAGGACCGCCGAACGACGCCGGCCGCCGGCCGCGACGTGCGGATCCGCGAAGGTGGCGACGTCGGCACGGCGCCGGTCGCTCCCTCGCCAGCCCGGAGCGCGCGGCACCGACGGGCGATCCTGTCGCCCGACGCCGCTCTTTGGGAAGGACGGGGAACTGGCTCAACCTCGCGCTCGGTTCGAGCACCGCGTGACCGCCTCTCGCCGGGCGGACAATCGTGGCGATGACGTCGACCGGGCGCCTGCGGCCGTGGAGGAGCAGCGCGGGGAGCGACGGAGCGCGCGACCCTTCAGGTGCGGGCTTCGGGGAGGATGCGGTCGAGAAGACCCGAGACCGGGCACCAGCCCGTGGCGACCATGAGCAGCTGGTTCGCCCCGACGGCGGCCGGAATGAGCGCGAACCAGTGGTTCACGCCGGCCGCCAGCGCCGTCCCGGTGATGGTGAAGGTGCCGGCGAGGAGGAAGAGAATCCGTTGCTTGGGCCACGCGCGTTGCCGACCGCACGACCCGACTGGTGCCGCGCGGAGCTCACTGGGAGAGGTCATGGGAGGAATATACCCCAGGGAGTATGAGGGCCGGTCGATCTCGGCGGTCGTTGTCCCTCGGCTCCCACGGTGCGGCGTGCCCGGGCCGGGTCGGGTGCAGCGGTAGGCTCCGGCATCCCGGCCGATCCCAGGCGGGCGATCGCTGCGAGGAGTCGATGGCGACCAACCAAGCCGAGAGCCAGCGCTGGAACGACGAACACTGGACGCGGGTATGGCCCAAGCGGGAGCGTCTCACGGGCGCCGTGACGGGCCACCTGCTCAGCACCCTCGATCTCCGGCCGGCCGAGCGCGTGCTCGACGTCGGCTGCGGCGGCGGCAAGACGACACTCCACGCCGCCCAGGCCGTCGGGCCGGATGGCTACGCGCTTGGCGCGGACTTCTCGGCGCCGCTCCTCCGCCTCGCCGAGCAGCGCGCTCAGGCGTCCAGCCAGAAGAACGTGGCGTTCCACGTCGCCGACGTTCAGCGAGCGAGCCTCCCCGACGGACCGTTCGACGTCGCGATGAGCCAGTTCGGCGTGATGTTCTTCGACGAGCCGGTGGCGGCCTTCGCCAACATCGGCTCGCACCTGCGTCCCGGCGGTCGGATCGCCTTCGCGTGCTGGCAGGAGTTGGAGAGGAACCCGTGGTTCTTCGCCCCGGTCATCGCCGCGTTCATCCCTCCGCCGGCGAGCCCCCCGCCGGGCAAGCACGCCACCGGGCCGTTCGCGCTGTCCGATCCCGCCCGCACGGCGAGAATCCTCAGCAGCGCCGGCTATGGAGAGGTGGAGCGAGCGACCTACGAGATCGAGGTGGACGTCCCGACGGACGCGGTCGTCGACGACGCGCAGCTGAGCTTCATGGGCGTCGCGCCGGACCGTCACGAGGAGGCGATGGCGGTCGTCGAGCAGCACATGGAGCGCTTCCGCCTCGACGACTCGACCTCGCGCATCCCGCTGGCGTTCCAGATCTTCACGGCCTCCTGCTGTGCCGAGGGGCCACCCGGACCATGACCAGGGCCCTCGAACGCGCTGCGCCGGCTACCGTGCGGCGGCTCGTCCGAGCGGCACTGCGCTGGTCGGCTCGCAGGACCTGACTGGGTTCTCTCGCCCTGGTCGGAAGGCCGGCTCCGCTGGCCATCGGGCGCCGACGGACCTCGGAAGAGGGCCAGTTCCAGATGGTCGAGGATCGCCGACGGCTACGTGAGCATCCCCTGGCGCGATCTCATCCATTGCGTCACAGGTCGTTGCCCGCGTAGGAGAGGTTGAAGCTCTTGTTGGCGAGCGGGAAGTCCGGCACGATCGTGTCGGCCAGGGCAACCGAGAGCGCTGGCCAGTTGAGGAACGAGGGATCGACCACCTTGCACCGAAGGAGCGTCCCAGCGCGATCGACCTCGACCCGATGGACGATGGCCCCCCGCCAGCCCTCGACGATCCCGATCCCCGAGCCACCCACGCGTGGAGGGGGCGGTGCGGTGACGCCGAGCGCTGACGCGCTCCTTGCGAGATCGTCGATGACGGCGAGGGAGACCCGCACCTCGCCGACCCGGACCGAGAATCGCGCCATGACGTCGCCTGTCTCCTCGAGGACGGTGCGGAAGCTCGGGCCGATGTCGACGAAAGGATGGTCCGCTCGTGCATCGGCGGCGAGGCCCGAGGCGCGAGCGATGACCCCGAGCGTGCCCGTGCCCTCGGCGTCGTCCCGAGCGAGCGCGGCGGTTCCGAGGAACCGGTCCATCACGACGGTGTTCGACGTAGCGAGCTCGACGAGCTCCTCGAATCGCCGACCGACCTCGGCGAGCTCGGTCGTCGTCGGCAGCCGGCGGAGCGACACTCCGCCAGGGCCGATCGCGCCGCGCAGCAACCGGTGCCCGGTCACCCCGGCGTTCAGGCGCAGCAGCACCTCGCGAAGCGTCAGGGCGCGTGCCTGGGCGAGACCGAAGCCCACGTCGTTGCAGAGCGCACCGATGTCGGCGACGTGGTTGTACACGCGCTCAAGCTCGAGGAGGAGCGCACGGAGCCGGGCCGCCTCCTCGCCGAGCTCGATCCCGCAGGCCTCCTCGACTGCCAGGCAGTAGGCGAGATTGTGGCCGATCGCGCTGTCTCCGGAGATGCGCTCGGCGAGCGGGACGGCCGCCTCGACGTCGCGTCCCTCGAAGAGCCGCTCGACGCCCCGGTGCACGAACCACAGCCGTGCCTTCATCTTGAGGATCGTCTCGCCGACGACCGAGAAGCGGAAGTGCCCCGGCTCGATCAATCCGGCGTGGACCGGGCCGACGGGGATCTCGTAGACGCCGGGACCTTGGACCTCGACGAAGGGGAACGCGCCGGCGTCGGCACGCATCGGTGGCGGTTCGCCGACCTGGTGGCGCATCGGGTGCCACTCCTTGGGCCAGTGCTGGTGGAGGACGAGCGGCCGGAGGAACGGGTGGCCGATCGGAACGATCCCGAACAGGTCGTGAACCTCGCGTTCGAACCGGCTGGCGGGGAACGACAGCCGGCCGAGGGAGGGCACTGCGGGGTTCGCGGGGTCGAGTCGCACCTGCAGCTCGGTCCGGCGGTCCGGGGCTCGCGCCACGAAGACGTACACGACCCGGAGGACGTCGCCGTCATCGTGGGCCGCGACCGAGGCGAGGCGAAAGGACGAGGCGAACAGGCTCGTCGACGCCGCGACGAGCTCGTCGGCGGCGATCGAGAGGTGCTCGCGGACGGCCGACGCCGGCTGAGGGTCGTCTCGGGGAGTCAACGGACGCCCCCGCCCACCGCCTGCTCCGGCTCGCCCGACACGACTCAGGCCGCGACGACGCGCGCTGCGGCGTGCAGCAGGGACTGGAGGGGCCACGCGACGACGCCGAAGAGGGCGCAGGCGACGAGTCCGGAGATCAGCGGGACGGTGACGAGGCGCGAGGTGGCGGGGAGCGGCGCGGCCCCGGCGGCGTCGCCTAGGAGGAGGTGTCGGCCGTGGGCCGTCACCACGGCGAATATCACCGCCATGCACACGAGCGAGACCGCCGCGACCCAGCCGAGGCCGACGGCGATCTCGGCGCGGATCATGTTCAGTTCGCTCACGAACAGGCTGAACGGCGGAAGACCGAGGAGGGCCACGAGGCCGAAGCCGAAGATCCCGCCGAGCACGGGCCGTCGGGACAAGAGCGCGGGGACCTTGGCGATCTCGCTCGTCCCCTCGACGAGGAGGATCTCGCCCGAGGCGAGGAAGAGCACCGCCTTGGCGAGCCCGTGACCGAGGATGTGCAACAGCACCGCCGCGATCGCGAGCGAGCTCCCCGCCGCGGCGCCGAGGGCGATGAGGCCCATGTGCTCGATGCTGTGATACGCGAGCATTCGCTTGTAGTCCTTCTGCGTGATCAGCAGCGAGGACGCAAGGAGGAGGGAGCCGAGCCCGACCACGACGAGGAGCGTGCGCGTGTAGCCGAGCCCGAGGGCGCCGTCGGCGACGGACTTGAAGCGCAGCAGCGCGTAGAAGGCGACGGTGAGCAGCACCCCCGACATCAACGCGGAGACGGGAGCCGGCGCCTGGCTGTGCGCGTCGGGGAGCCAGCTGTGCATCGGGGCGAGGCCGACCTTGGTCCCGTAGCCGAGGATGAGAAGGGCCATCGCGAGCCGCATCACCCCAGGGTCCAGGTGGCGCGAGACCACCATGAGCGAGGCCCAGTCGAGGGCTCCCGCTCCGTGCACGGGTCCGGGATGCCCGCCGACGTGCAGCGCCGCGAAGTAGACGAGCACCGTGCCGAGGAACGCCAGCGCGATGCCGACCGAGCAGATGACGACGTACTTCCACGACGCCTCGAGCGCTCCGTTCGTTCGCCGGTGGCCGACGAGGAAGGTCGTCGCGATCGTCGTCGCCTCGATGCTGACCCACATCACCCCGAGATTCGCGGCCAGCACCGCGCCGAGCATGCAGGTCACGAACACCTGGACGAGGACCGCGTACAACGACGCGTGCCGGGCGCTCGAGTCGCCCCGTTCGATCTCGGCGCCGAGGTAACGGATCGCCTGGAGGGCCGCGAGAAGCGCGATCGTGCCGATCACGACGACCATGAACGAGCTGAGCGCGTCGGCTCGGAGCCCTCCGTCGAGCGCGCCGAGTGGACGTCGGTTCACCGTGTCGGCGCACAGGCCGATGCCGAGCGCGAGCACGGCGCCGTTGGCGAGCGTCGTCATCCAGCCCACCCACCGCCGCCAGGGCACGATGGCGGCCGTCGCCCCGGCGACGAGTGGCACGGCGAGCGTGGCGTAGATGAGCATCAGTCGTGGAGCTCGCGGAGCTGGTCGAGGTCGACGGCGCCGAAGCGGGTGTGCATCGTCGTCGCGAGCACCCGGAGCACGACGACGACGAGGAGGACGTCGAGCGACGCGCCGAGCTCGACGACGAGCGGCACCCCGGCGGTGAGGAGGAAGCCGACAAGGGCGACCCCGTTGTCCACGAGCAGCAGGCCGACGATCTGTGAGACGGCCTTGCGCCTCGTGGCGAGCAGGAAGAAGCCGACGAGCAGTGTCGCGACGCCGATCGGGGCGAGGCGCGAGGCGGTGCTCGGCAAGAGCGCCGTCACCTTCGCGCTGGCGAGGTAGGCGACGACGACGAGGAGCGCCGCGGCGACGAGCGAGGCCGGCACGTTGACGAGTGGCGTGGCCTCCCGGCTGCGGGGATCGTGACGGACGACTCGGCGCAGGAGCCACGGGATGACGAGTCCCTTGGCGAGGAGCACGACCCCGGCCGTGACGCCGAGCGCGGCGTCATGGTCGTGGGAGGCGAGCACCCCGGCGACCGTGCTGAGCGCCACCGCCTGCAAGGCGAGGAGCGAAACGATCGCCCGAAGGTCGCGCCGCCACAGCGTCAGCACGGCGCAGACCAGCACCGCGCCAGCCGCCAGGTCGAGCACCTCGACGTAGGCGGGCCCGGTCATCGGGTGACCAGCCCCGCGACGACGGCGAGCACCGCGAGCACGAAGCCGCCCGCGAGCAGCTCGGGCACCCGGAAGAGCCGCAGTTTCGCGGTCGAGACCTCAAGCAGGGCGATGGCGACGGCGATGGCGGCGGTCTTGGCGCCGAGGGCCACGAGCCCGATCACGACCGCTGCAGGGCTTGTCGTCGTCGCGATTCCCCAAGGGAAGAACAGGTTCGCCACGAGCGCGAACAGCAGGCCGAGCCGCATCGCCTCACCGAGGGTGACGAGCCCGAGCTCGGGACCCGCGTACTCGAGGACCATCGCCTCGTGGATCATCGTCAGCTCGAGGTGGGTCGAGGGGTTGTCGACCGGGATCCTGCCGGTCTCGGCGATCACCACGACGACGAGCGCGACGAGGGCGCACAGACGTCCAGGACTCGCCGCCCACGCCGGGTGCGCCAGCGTGGCGGAAACGATCGCGGGCAGGTTTGAGGTCCCGGCCTGGACCGACAAGGCCAGGACGGCGACCAAAAGGGCGGGCTCGGCGAGCGCGCCGATCGTCATCGCCCGGCTCGCCCCCATACCGCCGAACGCGGTGCCCGGATCGAGGCCGGCGAGCGCGAGCGCGACCGACCCGGTGAGAAGGAGGTAGACGACGACGAACAGGTCGGCGCCCTGCCGAAGGACCGGGGCGGTCGTGACAAGGGGGGTGATCGCGACGGCGACCGCAGCGGAGGCGACGAGCACGAACGGCGCCAGGGGGAGCACGGCGCTCGCATGCTCGGCGTGCACGGCCTCCTTGCCCACGAGCTTTCGCAGGTCCAAGAGGGGCTGGCGGATCGGCGCTCCGGTGCGACCCTCGGCGCGCGCCCGGACCTTTGCCATCAGGCCGACGAGCAACGGGCCGCCGAGCACGACCGCGCCGAGCTGGATGAGCGACGCGGCGACCGCTGCGCCGAGCCCCGACGCCTGGACGGTGGCGCTCATGCGAGCACCACGAGCAGGGCCACCAACGCGACGAGGCCGAAGGCGAGATAGCGGTGCAGGTTGCCGTTCTGTGCGCGGCGCGCGAACCCGCCCCAGGCCTCGACGAGACGGATCACCGGGCGGTAGCAGGTGCGCTCGAGCGCGTCGTCGACCCGGCTGTGGTAGCTGATTGCCTGTCTGAAGTAGCGCGACTCGGCCACGTGGGTGACCTCGAGGTCGTGGTCGGGGCGGAGCACGTCGGCGAAGACCCGCTGCAGCGGCTCGGCGAAGGAGGTCGCGGTGTACTCCATCCTCGCCGTCTGCAGCTCTCGCCCGCACCCCCATGCTTCGGCCCGCCGTGCCCCGCGGCGAGCGAACAGCCGGACGCTCGCCCAAGCGACGACGAGCGCGCCGACGAACGCGGCGAGGAGCAGGACGGGCTCGATCGCTCCTTCGAAGCCGGCGAGATTGAGCCCGAGATCCGCCCGCAGCGGACGCGCAAACGTGTCACCGAGGCCTGTGTCCGCTGCCCGCCGCAGCATCGGCACGACCGAGCCTGGCACGATGCCGAGGAGCAGGCACGGCGCCGCGAGCATCGCCATGCCGGCGAGCATCGAGGGCGCGACCTCTCGTGCGTTCGCCGCCGCCGGCGTGCGGGGCTGGCCGAGGAAGCCGATGCCGAGCGCCTTCACGAACGCCGCGGCGGTCAGGCCTCCGGTGAGCGCGAGCGCGGCGACACCCGCGAGCAGCGCGGTCGTCGTCGCCGCACTGTGGGCGGCGAAACCGTGGAGGAGCCCCTCGAGGAGGAGCCACTCGCTCGCGAAGCCGTTGAACGGCGGCAACGCGCTGATCGAGAGCGCCCCGACCCCGAACAGCAGCGCGGTGAGCGGGAGCCGGTGGACCAGGCCGCCGAGTCGGTCGAGGTCGCGGCTCCCGCTCGCCTGCTGGACCGCGCCCGCGCCGAGGAAGAGGCAGCCTTTGAAGGCGGCGTGGTTCACGAGATGGAACAGCGCCGCGAGCATCGCCAGCGCGGCGAGAGCTCGGTGGCCCGTCACCTCGAGGGCGCCGGCGGCGCCCACGCCGATCAGGACGAGGCCGACATTGTCGACCGTCGAGTAGGCGAGCAGGCGCTTCAGGTCCGAGCTCGCCGCGGCGTGCAACGCCCCGAAGAGGGCCGATGCGACACCGAGGCCGACGACGACGAGCCACCACCACAGCACGCCGCCGCCGAGGAGCCCGTCGCCGACCCTGACGATGCCGTAGATCCCGAGATTGACCATCGCGGCGGACATGAGCGCCGAGACCGGGCTCGGCGCCTCGGGGTGGGCGCGGGGCAACCAGACGTGGAACGGGACCGCACCGGCCTTCGAGGCGAAGCCGACGAGCACGAGCACGAAGGCGAGCGAACGCGTCGTCGGCGACATCGCACCGGCACGGAGCCCGATGGCGGCGAACGTCTGGCCGCCGGCGCGGCTCGCGAGGAGGAGCAGCCCGAGGAGGATCGCCGCGGCACCGACGTGGGTCATCGCCCCGTACCACTGCGCCGCGTCGCGGGCCTCGGCGCGGTGGCGATGCTCGACGAGGAGCAGCAGCGTCGAGGTGAGCGCCATGAGCTCCCAGGCGACCATGAACGTGGCCACGCTCGCGGCGGCCGGGACGAGCAGCAGGCTCGTCAGGAAGGCCGGGAGCATCGCCGTCGCGGTCCGGCTCCGCGGACCGCCCTCTGTGTAGCCGACGCCATAGCAGAGCGCTGCGAGCCCGACGACGGCCGTCGTCACGATGAACAGTGCAGCGAGCGGGTCGAGCGACAGCCGGACACCTGTGAGCGGCAAGAGCTCGACCGAACGGAAGGTGCTCGTCTGGCCCGAGACGAGCGCGCGACCGGCGGCGACGAATGCCACGACGCACGCGCCCGAGCCGAGCACGGCGGCGGCGGGCACCCGACGGCGCGGTGACAAGAGCGCGCCGGCCGCCGTCCCCGCGAGACCGAGGCCGAGACCGATCAAGAGGAGCGACATGCTCAACGTCCGGTGAGCCCTCGCAGCGCGTCGGTGATCGTCGTCGGGTCAGGTGGACAGCCGGGTATCTGGATGTCGGGCCTGGCGATCGCCTCGAGGCCGGACGCGATGCCGTAGGCGCCCGCGAACACGCCCCCGTCGATCGCGCAGTCACCACAGGCGACGACGACCCGGGGTCGAGGAACTGCCTCGAGCGTCTTTCGGAGGGGAACGGCCATATTCCTCGTCACCACACCGGTGACGAGCAGCCCGTCGGCGTGGCGGGGCGAGGCGACGAGTCGTGCGCCGAAGCGAGCCGCGTCGTAGTGAGGACCGAAGGCAGAGGTGATCTCGAGCTCGCAGCCGTTGCACGAGCCGGCGTCGACGTGGCGGAGCTGGAGCGAGCCGCGGAGGCGAAGGCCCCCGGAGGCGTTCGACGGGCGGGGAAGATCCTCGGTGGTGCGGCGCGCGAACAACGACCGCAGCACCGGGAGGCGTCGCATGATTGACGAAGTTATCATGCGCTCAGGTGATCACCCGATCCGCTCCGTCAGACGCGAATCTGCCATATCCACTCCAGGACCCGAAGGCGACGGTGCAGCCGGCTTCGGCCGCGGCACCGGTTTGCGGCGGCATCGCCAGCAACAACACCCGGCTCGACAAGCGCATTCTGCGGCCATGCTCGACGCCCGGCGGAGCATCGGCCAGGAAGGCAGGGTGGCGGCCTGGATCTGTCAGACGTCAGGCGATCCGGCCGCGGCCGAGCGCTGGCAACGGGCCGAGGCGGACCCTCAAGCGCTGGGGCGCCTACGGCGGCTGCCGGTGCGGTCCGCGAACTCCAGGGTCTTCAGCTCAGCGAGTAGGTGGTTCGACTCCTTGAGCGAGCTCGTGAGGATCGCTTTGGCGACCTCGAGGAGATCGAAGATCCGCGTATCGGTCACCGAGTAACGGACAGTCGCCCCTTGCTTGCGAGCCTGCAGGATGTTCGCACGTCGCAGGATCCCGAGCTGTTGGGAGAGGTGGGACGCTTCGAGCCCAACCTCGGGGATCAGCTCACCGACCGAACGCTCCCCGTCGCGGAGCAGCTCGAGCACCCGGATGCGTGCGGGATGGGCGAGGGTCTTGAAGAAGTCCGCCTTCACTTGGTAGATCGGACGTGTCACCGGACCAGCCCAGAGGGACACAGCCGCCGCTGACCTGAGAAGCGCGTCACATCGTCATTTTATCAGCCGATGCCCGCCCCGAGCTGGAGCCGCGGGTGGCTCGTACGTGCAGCCGGAGGCGAGGGCGTTGTCTCCTGGCCGCCGGCGGGAAGCGATCGCTGCCTCGCCTCGGCGCTGCGATGGGCGCCGTTCCGGCTGGTTCCGACCCGACGAAGATCGGCGATGGCTCGTGGCAGCTCTCCGCCGCGGCGAGGAGCTCCGTGACGCGTTCCGGATCCCGGCTTCCCCCGCCCGTCGGACCCTGAGCGGCGAGCGCATCGAGGCAATCGAGGAGACCGCGACGGAGGCGCGCTCATCTCGCTGCGGGCCGGCCTCCACCGATCCGCCGAGGAGGTCGAGGGGGGCCGCCCGCCCGGGTGCCGGGGGGCGATGCACGCCCACCGGGGCTGCTCATCGCTCGATCGCCAGGCGAAGCCCGAAGCCGATGAGCACGAGGCCAGTCGCGCGTTCCAGCCGTCGCCTCGATTTCGCGTGCCTGAGCCATGCGGTCACTCGCTCGGCGACGGCGAGCAGGAGCGCAAAGTACAGGGCCGTCTCGACGACGAAGATGGCCCCGAGCAGGAGGGAGCCCGCCGCGACCGAATCGCCGTGCGGGATGAACCCGGGCAGGAACGTCACGAAGAACACGCCGACCTTCGGGTTGAGCAGGTCCGTCGCGAGCCCGGCTCGGTAGCCGGTGCCGAGCACGCCGGCGCGGTGGGGTCCGGTGGTCGGGTCCGGCACGCCCGCCGCGCGCGCCCGCAGCGACTGGATGCCGAGCCAGACAAGGTAGGCGCCGCCGACGATACGGAGGACGAGGTAACCGTCGTGACTCGCCCGGAGCAGGGCGGAGAGGCCGAACGACGCGGCGGCGACCCACACGACGAGGCCTGTCAGCACACCACACGCTGTCACGGCGGCTCGCCGGCGCCCGGCGCGGAGCAGGCTCCTCAGCACGACGAGCGTGTCCGGCCCGGGAAGAAGCACGATCAAGGTCGCCGCGAGGGTGAACGCCGCCAGGTCTGTGGCCATCGCCCGGAGTCTAGGTAGCCGATCCCGCTCGGGTGGCGCCTCGAGGCCCGCTGCCCCGGTCGTCGGGGGCGCCGCGTTCTGCCGCGGCGGTGAGCACGGGATCTCGCTGGCGGTCGACGTGCGCGCCGGGGGTGTCGGCGAGGGGAGCGGGCCCGGGCTTGCGGACCCCGAGTCCCCGATGCGCCACGTCGCGTCCGCGCACGAGATCGGCGGGAACCGACGAGGCGGACGAAGCGGCCCGCCGGGCCACCCGCGCGCCGGCCCGTACCGTCACGACTGCGGTGCCGAGGCGTCCTGGCGGCTCGCATACGCGTTGTCGGGGAGCGGCTCGCCGGTCTCGAGCAGCGTCTTGAGCTCGGAGAGGACCCGTGGCCAGCCTTCGCTGACCATCTCGCCCACAAGGCCCTCAGGGTCGAAGCCGTCGTGCACGACGACCAGCCTCACCACGTGTTCGAGCGCCTCGACGTCGAAGGTCACCTTCGATCGTCGCTCGCTGGTCAGCCTGGTGAGGACCTCCTCGCTGAACCCGTGGCTCTCGGCCCACTCCGCGGTGAAGGTGTGCCAGGTGTAAGAGAGCCGGCGATACGGCTCGGCTTCGAGAACGACCTGCTCGGGGTCGGCGACCGTCACGCCCCGCTGGTCGAGGATCATGGTCGAGCCCACCTTCCAGTCCGACTGGAACGTGACCCCCCAATAGCGGCGCGTGAACGCCGGATCCGTCAGCGCCTGCCAGAGCCGCTCCGGCGTGGTGTGGATGTAGGTCGTGTAGACGAACTCAGGCTTGTGCACCTCGGCGCGCCCTCCCGTGCTCGCTTTAGGTCCGACAGGGCGCGGACCCGTTCTCGGTCGTAGTGGTCGATCCAGCGTTCGGCGACCTCGTTGATCGGTGCGGCGTTCAGGTAGTGGAGCTTCTTTCGGCCGCGGCGCACCGTGGTGACGAGATTTGCCGCCTCCAGCACCGCCAGGTGCTTGCTGACCGACTGGCGGGCCATGTCGAGCCCCGCGCACAGCTCGCGAAGACGCTGTCTGCCGCGGGCATTCAGGCTGTCGAGGAGCCGGCGGCGACTCGGATCCGCCAACGCCTTGAACACCCCGTCCATCGAGACGTCAGCCCCAGCTGCTGATCTTGGCGTCCTCGCGATAGGGGCGGGCGCTGCCCTCCTCGAGCCAGGACTTCAGCCCGAGGAGGAAGGACCCCCATTTGGTGCTGCAGTGATCCATGAGCTCGACCGGCTCGCGCCAACCCGCATGGGTGAAGAGCAACACGGTCTCATCGGCCGAGGGGGCGATCTCGAAGGTGAGGGTCGTGCCGACCCGCTCGGCGGGTCCCTGCGTGCAGGACCAGCCGATGCGGTGAGGCGCGAGGTCGAGACCTCCATCACGGCGCTCGGCTCGAGCTCGCCGAAGAGGAACCGGAGTGTGCCGCCGAGGCAGGGATCGCCGTCGGCGTCATGCGTCCACCATCGGAAGAGACGGCCCGTCGTGGTCAAGACCTCATGGACGCGCTCCAGCGGCGCGGCAACGCCCACCCGGTGTCGGATGTCCGCCATGTCCTGCTCCTCTCGACAGTGATCATCAGCGATGGCTCCGGCCCGTCCGGCAGCGCAACCCACGCCCGCTGGGCCGTCAGAAATGCACCCGGGCGGTTGCCTAAGGACATGCAGCCACACGGCTGCATGTCAACCGAGCACGCTCGGGCGACGAGCAGGCCTCGACGGGCTCGCCCGCGCGCTCGGCGCCTCTCGGCGTGGCGGGAGGGCCGGAGCGCCGATGGCACCGTGGCGCTCCGGGCCGGCGCGCGGCGAGGACGCTTCGAGGAGGTGGGCAGTGCGCGCATCGGCGCCCTTCGGTTGGCGTGTTCGCGAAGTGCTCACAGTTCGCTCACAAGCAGTTCGATATCCGCTGCTTGACTGCCGACATGCGGAGATTGACTGCCGGCATGGGGAGATCGCGGCTGATCGTTGGTCGGCTCGTCGTAGCTTGCCTGGTGATCGCCGGCATCACGGCCACCGGGGTGGGGGCGGCGTCAGCCGCGTCGGTGCCGACCGCCGTCACGGGACCCGCGAGCGCGGTGAACCTGACGAGCGTGACCGTCTCGGGCAACGTCGATCCGAACGGGACGGCGACCAGCTGGTACTTCGAGTACGGCACGAGCGCCACCTACGGCGCGAAGACGACCGAGCACGACGCAGGCTCCGGGGCAGCGGCGGTGGCGGTGTCGAGCGGCCTGAGCGGGCTCACCCCGGGGACGACCTACCACTTCCGTCTGGTCGCGACGAGCAGCGCAGGGACGGCAGCCGGAGCAGACGGAACCTTCGCGACCCTCGCGTCCGCTCCGACGGTCACGGCGAAGCCTGCCAGCAACATCGGGCATACGAGCGTCCGGCTGAACGGCTCCGTGGACCCGAACGGCTTGGCGACCGTCTGGTACGTGCAGTACGGGACGACCACCAGCTACGGATCGACCACCGCGACCCAAAGCGCCGGCTCGGGCCGCTCCGCCGTCGGGGTCTCAGTGACGGCGGCCAAGCTGGCCCCGAACACGACGTATCACTTCCGTCTCGTCGCCACGAACGCCGTCGGCACCGCATCAGGCCAGGACGAGACGTTCGTGACGACGGGGCCACCCCGAGCGGTAACGGGCCCGGCCACGAACGTCGCTGCGACCTCGGCGACGCTCAACGGGGAGGTCTACCCCGGCGGCGAGGCGACGCAGTGGTACTTCGAGTACGGCCCGGGCGGTTCCCTCGCCTCGCGCACGGCGGCGCAGCCGGCCGGGTCGGGCGGCGCCGCCGTTCCGGTGACCGACGCGATCACCGGCCTCGCGCCAGCCACGACCTACCGCTTCCGGCTGGTAGCGATCAGCAACGCGGGAACGAGCCTCGGCAACGACGGCGCGTTCACGACGCCGAGCCCGACGTTGTCGGCATCGTCGCGGACGGTCGTCTACGGGCGTGGCGCGAGGTTGTCCGGAACGGTTCCCGGCGGTCCGGCCAACAGCCCGGTCGCGGTCTTCGCGAGGAAGCTCACCGACGGTTCGTTCGTGTGGTTGTCGACGGTGCTGACCGCACCGGGAGGAGCGTGGACCCTCGTCGTCACCCCGAGGATGCGCACCACCTACAAGGTGCTCTGGGAGAGCGTGCCGAGCACCGCCGTGACCATCGGCGTCGAGCCGTCGGTGTCGCTTCGGAGCCTGCCGGGCGGATGGTTCACGAGCCATGTCGCCGACGGGCGCCCCCTCCGCGGCCACCTCGTACGGCTCCAGCGGCTCGTCGGCCGCGTCTGGCGGACGATCTCGGCGGCGCGCCTCGGTGCTCGGGCGACGGCGCGCCTGCATCCGCGCCTGCCCGCTGGGGTCTCCCGGTTACGCGTCCTTGTCACCGCGTACCAGGCGGGACCTGGTTACCTGGCCGGCACGAGCGCGGTGCACCGGTACCGCCGGAGGTAGACGGGCGCGCACCGCCCGCACCGACGCGGCGCGAGGGGGGTCACCGCCGCCGGATTGCGCACGAAAGTCCGGGCGAGGGCCTGCAGGACGGGCGCGGCGACCAAGCGCCGCACGGCGCAGCCGCTGCCAGGGCGATCCATCGGCGATGATCGTCCGGCTGGCGTGGCCGGCCGCCGCTTCGGGCGACGCCGGCCCGGCGAAGGCAGGCACTTGCGCGGCCGGGCGGTCGGATCCCGTGATCCGTCAGGCAGGCTCGGACGGCTCGTGTTGCCGACGCGCGACCCAGTGCCGACCACCGCCGGCCGAGGGGCCGCCGCGTCGAAATGTCGGACAACCGTGAGCAACGCTCGGCATTCATGATGGCGACGAAGAAGCGCCACCAGTCTTGGGCCTCGTTGACGCGCGTCCGCGGTCGGGCCTAGATTGTCCGACAGTCGCAACGTAGGAGCTACGTCGTATAAGGCGGCTCCACCGGACCCCTCTCAGGGGCGGCCCGAGTGGGATCAACGGCCCGTAAGGGGGGACCTTGAAGAAGAGTTTGACGGTTGGGGCTGCTTTGTCGCTCGGCGTGGTCGCGTCAACGCTCGGCGTGGGCCTGTCGGCGGCCGGAGCAGCCTCGAAGCCGATCGTCATCGGCGCGATCGCCGGCACGACCGGCGCCTATGGATCGACCGGCCAGGCGGTGATCAACGGGACGCAGATGGCGGTGGCGAAGATCAACGCCTCCGGTGGCGTGCTCGGTCGCCAGCTCAAGCTGGTGTGGGGCAACGACGGGGCGAGTGCCACCACGGCCTCGCTGGACTTCAAGAAGTTCGTCAGCGAGGGGGCCGTGGCGATGCTCGGCTCGCCCGACGCGGCGACGACGACCGTTGCGCTGGCGGACTCGACGCACCTGCCCGACCTCGGCGCGATCGACGACGGTGGCCCGGCCATCTACCCGCACGGCCCATCCAAGCCGCCCGCGCCCTGGGCGTGGAGCAACAGCCTCAACACCTACGCGTGGGGACAGGCGGTCGGCGAGTACGCGATGAAGAGCTGCCCGACCGGGCTCGCCGTTCTTCACGACCCGACCTTCTATGGCCTCGGCGGGCTCGCCGGCATCCAGGAGTCGTACAAGAAGCCGCTGAAGCTGAACGACGCCATCTCAGAGGACTGGGCGTCTGGCTCCACGACGTCGCTCGACTCCGAGATCTCCGCGATCAAGAAGTCCGGTGCCGACTGCGTGGACGTCTGGCTCACCCCGCAGGACGAGGCGGCCTTCGTCAACGAGATGCACAGCCTCGGTGACCACTTCACGGTGCTCGGCAACGACGAGACGTCGGCGGACAGCACCTTCGCCGGGCTCGCCGGGGCGAACGCGAACGGCGTTCTCTCAGCGGAGCTCACCGCGGCGTACTCGCCGAACGCTTCGGTGAAGGCCTTCGCCGCGGCCTACAAGAAGCAGTTCAAGATCGCCACGACGCCGTTCGCGGAGCTGAGCTACGACGCGGTCTTCATGCTGGCGAACGCGATCACGGCCGGACACTCGACGGCTCCGGGGTCGATCCAGAAGCAGCTGAACAAGATCTCCAGCTACAAGGGCCTGACCGGCTCGCTGACCTTCACGCCGCAGCAGCACGTGACGATCAACGCCGCCCAGCTGACGCTGGTCAAGTACAGCACCGCGAAGAAGGCCTGGCTTCCGGCGCAGTACTGACAACACCGCTCCGTCGCTTCATCAGATGCACTTGGCGGCCTTCGCCGGTCCGGGAAGGTCGCCAAGTGCATTCGTCTGCGGGGTCGGCGGAGCTCGTTCGTTCGGATCTGCCTCGACGAAGCGAGCCTGATGCTCCAGGTACTCCTCACCGGTCTGTCGACCGGGGCCATCTACGGCCTCGTCGCCATGGGATTTGCGGTCGTCTTCTACGTCACGCGGGTCATCAACTTCGCGACGGGCCAGCTGCTCATGGTGGCGATCATGATCACGGCCGGCCTGTCGACGCTCCACTGGCACGCCTACGTGTCGATCCCGATAGGCCTGGTGGCGTCGGTCGTCGGCGGAGTCCTGATCTACTTCGTCGCCGTCCGCCCCGTCCTTCGTTTCAACCGGCTGAGCTTCGCCTGGCTGGTCAGCTCGCTCGGGGTCGCCATCATCTTGGAGTCCGGCGCGGCGCTGATCTGGGGCACCTCGTCGCTCTCCTTCCCGCAGCTGCTCAACGGCAACGACGTCAGGATCTTCGGTGCAGCGCTGACCTGGCAGCAGATCACGACGATCATCCTCGCGATCGCCGTGACGGCGGCGTTCGAGGTCTTCCGGACGAAGACGCTCTTCGGCAAGCTCGGGATGGCGATCTCCGCCGATCCGGACATCGCGTCGGCGATGGGGGCCAACGTCACGGGCTACGCCGTCTTGGCGTTCGCCCTCGGGGGCCTGCTCGCCGGCGTGGCGGGCATCCTGGTCGGGCCGATCTCGTTCGCCAATCCGTACCTTGGTGACACGTTCGGGATCTACGGGTTCGTCGCCTTGATGATCGGCGGCATCGAACGACCCGCGGCCTCGATGGGAGGCGGCCTCCTCCTCGGCGTGCTCTCGACCGTCGCCAGCACCTACATCAATCCCCTGGCATCGGACTGGTTCCCCTTCGTCGTCGTGATCGCGGTGCTGCTCCTCACCCCGAACGGGGTGTTCATGTCGGGCCGAGCGCTGAGGCGCTCGCTCTCGAGGGTCGTCCGGAGCACCACGAGGGCCACGCCCCGGCCGACGCTGTGAGCACGGCGCTGCTCGCTCGGCCAAGGGCGGCACGCGCCCGCGGCGCGCTCTGGGTCGGCATCCTCGCGGCCTACGTCCTCAGCACCGTGGCGCTCGCGCACAGCTCGAGCTACCACCAGGGCCTGCTCCTCGTGGCGGCGGTCTTCGCCATCTTGGCCCTGAGCCTGGACCTCGTCGCGGGCGCGACGGGGCTGTACTCGCTTGGGCACGCGGGGCTGTTCGCGATCGGCGCGTACGGCACCACGATCCTGCAGGCGAACTACGGCTGGAGCGTGTTCTTGGCCCTGCCGGTGGTGGTGGTGGCCGTCGGCCTGGTCGGGATCGTGATCGGCGCGCTCTCGCTGCGGGTGAGCGGGCTGTACTTCGCGATCACCACGCTGATCTTCACGATTATCGTCAACGTCCTGCTCAGCAACCTGTCGATCACCGGTGGCTACCAGGGGCTGGCGAGCCCGAGCTTCCCGAGCTTCCCGCACGCGCTCGAGCGCTTCGGCTCGCCACTGGTCTGGGCCGTGAGCGGATGCTTGCTGCTCACCGTCACGGTCGTGTGGAGCATCCGAAGCTCGGCGCTCTACCCGGTCCTGCTCGCCATCCGCGACTCGGAGCCCTTCGCCTCCTCCGCGGGCGTCAGGACGGCGGCCACCCGCGTGCTGATCTTCGGCCTTTCCGCCGCGCTCGCCGGTCTCGCCGGTTGGACGTTCAGCTTCCTCGGCTTCATCACGCCCGGGCAGTTCAACTCGACGGCCTCGATCAACATCTTGGTGATGGTGATCCTCGGTGGGATGAACACGCGCCTCGGTCCGATCTGCGGAGCGGTGTTCGTCAGCCTCTTTCCGGTCGTGGTCACCATCAACCCGCTCTGGCAAGAGATCCTGTTCGGCGCGATCTTCATCTTCGTCATCGTCTTCTTCCCCGAGGGCTTCGTCGGCGTCGTCGCGCGCGCGGCGCGTCGCGTCGAGCGGTTGGTCACCGACCGCCGTGACGAACGTCGGATCGCCCTCGAACCGGCGGCGGACGTGGTGCGCCATTCTCAAGCGACCGGGCGGGTCGTGGACCCCCCGGATCTGGCTTTGGAGCTGGACCCCCCGGGCGCGCCTGTCGGGAAGGCCCTTCCGGCTCCCTCGACCGGGCCGGCCCTCGAAGCCCGCGGCATCTCCTTCGGCTACGCCGGGGGAGTCGAGGTGCTCCGCAACGTCGACCTCGTCGTTTCGCCGGGCACGATCCACGGGCTGATCGGGCCCAACGGGTCGGGAAAGAGCACGCTCGTCAACCTGTTGTCCGGGCAGCTGGCGGCCCAGGCGGGGACGATCTCGGTCATGGGCCAGCGCGCCGAGCACCTGCGGGCGTGGCAACGGGCAGAGCTCGGCCTCATGCGCACGTTCCAGACCGCGGTCATGGTGCAAGAGCTGAGCGCTCAGGACAACGTCGCGATCGGCCTGTTCAGCCAGTTCCGGAGGATCGGATCCCGCTCGCTCGCCTGGCCGATGATCCCGAGCGCGCGCCGCGACTCGCGCAAGATGGCGGTGGCCGCCGCGGAGGCGCTGCGCCATCTGGGGCTCGACCAGTCATGGGCGAGGGCGCGGGTCGCCGACATCCCCCACGGGGTGGAGCAGCTCACGCAGCTGGCTGCCGCGTGCGTGAGCCGCCCGTCGATCCTGATCCTCGACGAGCCGCTCGCGGGCCTGTCGGCCGGCGAGGTCGGCCAGGTCGCGGCGATCCTGCGAGAGCTGAAGGCGTCGGGGGTCACGATCATCGTCGTCGAGCACCAGACGCGCTTCATCTTCGACGTCTGTGACAAGGTGACGGTGCTCGCGGCGGGCGAGCTGGTGAAGACGGGCAGCGCCGTCGAGGTCCGGGGCGACGACCGAGTGCGCGAGGTGTACCTAGGCCAGTGAGTGACAGCGCGGCGAAGGCCCTCGAGATCCAGTCCTTGTCTGCGGGCTACGGTCGTTTCGACGTCGTCCACGACGTCTCGCTCGCGGTCGCGAGCGGCGAGGCCGTCGCCCTGCTCGGTCCCAACGGTGCCGGCAAGACGACCGTGCTGCGGTCGATCATGGGCCTCGTGAAGCACCGCCGCGGCACCATCCGAATTCTCGACGTGGACGTCTCCGGCATGCCGGCGCACCGGGTCGCCCAGGGCCACGGCGCGCTGGTGCCGGAGGGTCGCCGCCTGTTCTTGAACCAGAGCGTCGAGGACAACCTGCGCATCGGCGGCATGCGGCACCGCCGCGACCCCAAGAAGGTGCAGGAGCTGCTCGACGACGTCTTCGAGCTGTTCCCGGTCGTGGAGAAGTACCGGAGGCGACCTGCCGCCGCGCTGAGCGGTGGCGAGCAGCAGATGGTGGCGATCGGTCGGATGATGATGAACGACCCGCAGGTCATGCTCTTGGACGAACCCTCGCTCGGGCTGGCGCCGCTCGCGATCCAGGACATGGCGCGGGCGCTCGTGACACTGCGAGAGCGCGGCCGCTCCATCCTGCTCGTTGAGCAGCGCGTCGATCTGGCGCTGCAGGTCTGCGACCGGATCTACGTGCTCGCGGACGGACGGATCATCGACGAGCAGCGCTCGAAGGATGTGAGCGGGGACGGGCGTGCGCTGATCGACGCCTACCTCGGTTAGGCCCGGGGACCTCCCCGGGTCCGCCCCGGGAGCAGCGCGCTAGCGCTGGTCCTCAAGGAGCGAAACCTCCTCGGCGAGGATCGGCGCTGCCGTGGTCACGGCGTGCACGCCGAGGACGCTCGCGATCTCCATCACCTCGAGGATCTCCTGGGGGGTCGCGCCGTAGCCGATGGCGTTCTCGATGTGGAGCTTGAGGCCCTTGACGTAGAGGTGCGTCGCCGCCGTGTCGAACGCGATGTAGACGAACTCCTTCACCTTGGGCGAGAGCGTGCCCGAGCGCCAGGGAACCGAGGAGAACTCGGTGTAGGCCGCGAACAGCTCCGGGTCGAGCTCGAGCATCTCGTCCCAGAACTCGTGCCAGTAGCCGCGGGTCTTCGTGAAGTCGGACTTCACCTCTTCCTGGTAGGCCGTGAGCTCGGCAGGACCCGTGCGCAGCCCCTTCTCGACGAGCACCTCGACCAGGATGGGCACCCCGATGTTCATGGCGTGGATCCCGAGGGTGGCGGTCAGCTCGAGGACCTCCATGATCTCCTGTCCGGTGGCCCCGAACCCGAGGGCCGCCTTGATGTGCTGGCGAATGCCCGGCACGTACAGGTGCGTCGCCGCGGCGTCGACCGCGATGTACATGAACTCCTTCGTCTTGTCGTCCAGGTGGTTCTTCTTCCACGGCACGGCCGAGAAGTTGAGGTAGGCGCGCATGAACTCGGGGTCGAGCCGCAGGATGGTCTCCCACTGCTCGGCCCAGCTTCCCCGGATCCGGATGAACTCATCCTTGATCTCCTGCTGCTCTGCGGTGAGCGCCATCGTCCCTCCTTGATTCGTCGAGTGTGTGAGATCGCGACGCGAACGTCGTCCCGATCACGAGTCAGTCAACGGGGGCGACCTCGGTCTCTCGGAGACTCACGAGGGCGGTCTGTGCGGCCGTGCGCACGTGCTCGGCGCACAGGCGCGACGCCAGGGCGGTCTCCCTCTGGGTGATCGCCGCCACGATGGCCTGGAGCTCGATGACGGTCTCCATCGCCCGTCCCGGCCGGGAGAGCGAGGTCGCCCGCAGCGCCTGGACGCGGGCCTTGATCCCCTCGAGCAGCTGTTGCAGGGCGTGGCTGCGGGCGCCGCGGATCAGCACCTCGTAGAACGACTCCTTGGCACTGAGGAGGGCCAGGATGTCGGTGGTCCGGTCCGCCACCCGCTTGTAGTTCGAGACCGTCTCCTGCAGCGCGCGGACCTCGTCGTCGCTCGCACGCTCCACGAACCTGGCGACGACGATCGACTCGAGGGCGGCCCGGACCTCGTAGAGGTCCGCGGCCTCTTCGAACGACGGCGCGCACACCCGGGCGCCTTTTTGCGGGACCACCGTCACGAGCCCCTCGGCGGCGAGCTCGCGCAGCGCCTCACGCAACGTCGTGCGTGACACCCCGAGACGCTCGATGAGCTCGCGCTCGATGAGCCGTTGGCCGGGCTTGAGCTGGAAGTTGAGGATCGCCTGACGCAGCGCCTGGATCGTCTGCTGGCGGATGGAGGTGTCGGAGGCGCCGACGGGCTCGATCGCCCAGGCGAACGAGACGGGGCTGGAAGGCGGCATCAGGCACCGGTGCTCGTCGTGCGGCGCGCGCACCCGGCGTTGCGCCGTCTCGAGGACGGCGCCGGGCGTCGCGAGGTGGTGCGGCTACTGCCCACGGGGCGCCGTCCGATCGTGCAGCCACCGGGCGACCTCGGTGTGGTCGGCGGTCGGTGGCAGGTCCTGCGCGGCCTGGCCCCACAGCTCCACCGCGGCGGCGCCGAGCGCGCTCGGCATGCCCGCCTGCTCGGCGAGCTGGACGGCGATCTTCATGTCTTTCAGCATGAGCCGCAGGCCGAAGCCCGAGTTGAAGGTGCCGGGCAGGATGAAGTTCGGCCACTTGTTCTCGGTCGACCCGCTCCGGCCGCTCGAGGTGTTGAAGATCGAGAGCATGACGTCGGGTTCGATGCCGAACTGCTCGCCGGCGAGCATGGCCTCGCTCGTGATCCACAGGTGGGTGGCCGAGAGGAGGTTGTTCAGGGCCTTGACGGCATGGCCCGAGCCGATCGGGCCCGCGAACACGACCCGGCCGAAGGCCTCGAGCGTCGATCGTGCGTCCTCGAGGTCGGCCGCGTCGCCACCGACCATGATCGTGAGCTTGCCGTTCTCGGCACCGGACACTCCGCCCGACACGGGTGCGTCGATCATCCGAAGGTCGCGCTTTTCGAGGTGCGACGCCAGCTCCCGTGTGCGGAGGGGCTCAGAGGAGCTCATGTCGACCACGAGCGTCCCGGGGCTCAACCCCTCAAGCAGGGCGTGGTCGTTCAGGACCTGCTCGACCACGTTCGAGTCGGGCAGCATGAGGATGAGGATGGAGGCGCCTCGGGCGACCTGCGCGGTGTCCGACGCGGCGCCCACGCCGGCCTCGACTGCCTTTTGCCGGACCGCCTCGGAGACGTCGTAGCCGACGACGGTGTTGCCGGCCTCGGCCAGGCGCCTCGCCATCGGCATGCCCATGTTGCCGAGGCCGACGAAGCCGACCGAGCGGGGGCTATTCATCCCCGCCCAGCTCCTTGAAGATCGCCTCGGCGATCCGGAAGGACTCAAGGGCTGCCGGCACGCCGACGTAGATGGCGGTCTGCAGGAGTGTCTCTTGGATCTCGCCGACCGTGGCGCCGTTGGTCATCGCGCCGCGGATGTGGGCGCCGAGCTCGTGGGGTCGGTTGAGGGCCGTGAGCATGGCCAGGTTGAGCAGGCTTCGGGTCTTGCGCGGGAGGCCGTCGCGGGTCCACACGACGCCCCAGCAGTACTCCGTGACGAGCTCTTGGATGGGCCGCGAGAACTCGCTGACCTGGGCGATCGAGCGGTCGACGTGCTCGGCGCCGAGCACGGCCCGGCGGACCTCCAGGCCTTGCTCGAAGCTCTGCGCGTGCGTCTCCTCGGAGGGCATCAGCGCACCTCGGCCAGGGGCGCGGTGTTGAACTCCTCCTCGGTCACGGCCTCCGCCCAGCTCGTCACGCCGAGGGAGATCGCGGTATGGGTGACGAAGGAGTCGCTCGACCCGCCGTGCCAGTGGCGTTCGCCCGGCGGGGACCAGATGGTGTCGCCCGCTCGCATGACACGCACCGGTCCACCTGCTGCCTGGATGAGCCCGCGCCCGGCCAGGACGATCAGGATCTGGCCGTTCTCGTGACGGTGCCAGTACGTCCGCGCGCGGGGTGTGAAGTTGACCGTGTTGATGACGACGCCGTCCGTCGACGGCATCGTCACGTAGGGGAAGACCTCGCCGGTGAACTGCGAACCCGCCTTGCCCGCCGTCCCCGCATGCTCGGTGGGGGGGATGATGATCACGCGCTCTCCTTGGGATCGTGGAGCCGGACGCCTCCGGAGACGTCCCCGAGGGCGTCCACAACGGTGTTGCTGATCTCGTCCGCGTAGCCGAGCGCCTTGGCCAGCCCGAAGCTGGCGAGCGGGCCGGCGGAGTTCAGGCTGGCGATGCCGAGCTGGCTCGCCATCTCGGTGTAGAGAACGACGTCCTTCATCATGAGGGTGTTCGTGAGGCCTCCCTTGAGGTAGTCGCCGGTGATGATCTTCGGGAACCGGTTGAGCGTGGCGAAGTTCACCCCGGAGCTCTTGTTCAGCACCTCGAGCAAGATGGCGAGGTCGAGCCCGGCCTTCTTCCCCGCGACCATCACCTCCGCCGTGGCGGCGAGGGAGACGGCGTTCAGGAAGTTGTTGAGCAGCTTCGTCGTGTGCCCTGCGCCCGACGGACCGACGTGGAAGATGTTGGCTGAGAAGAAGTTCAATGTCGAGCGAACCTTCTCGAGCACGTGCTCGTCCCCGCCGACCATGAGGGTCAACGTCCCGCTGTCCGCGGCAGCGGCGCCGCCGGAGATGCCGGCGTCGAGGTAGTCGGCGCCCTTCGCGGCGAGCAGCGAGCAGATCCGCTTGGTCGAGTCGGGCGCGGCCGTGCTGAGGTCGACCACGACCTGGCCTGGCCTGGCATGCTCGAGGACCCCGCCCGGCCCGAGCACGACGGCTTCGACGACCGTGCTGTCCGGCAGCGAGAGCAGCACGAGGTCGCAGGCGTCGACGAGCGCGCCGACGGAGGGCGCGCCCGTCGCTCCGGCCTCGCCGATCACGGCGGGGTTGGTGTCGAACCCGAGCACCGAGCCGCCGCCACGGACGATGCACCTGCTCATGCGCCCGCCCATGTTGCCGAGCCCGATGAATCCGACGGGGGTCGCTGTCATGGTCGGGTCATCTCCTCGTGGTTCCGTACATGGCTCGGTCGACCGCCTCGGTGTCCCACGCGCCGGCACCACCCGAGGGCCGGACCGTGTTGACGATGGTGGCGCCGCCGTCGGCGCTGACGATCTGGCCGGTGACGTAGGAGGCGTCGGCGCTGAGGAGGAACGCGACGACGCCGGCGATCTCGTGCGGCGTCCCGGCCCGGCGCAGCGGCGTGGTCGAGGCCCGCCGCTCCATGTCGTTCTTCCCGCCCGCGGCCGAGGCGGCGGCGGCGAAGAGGTCCGTGGGCACGATCCCCGGCGCGACGCCGTTCACCCGGATGCCGAGGGGACCGCCGTACATGGCCGCGGCGTGGACGAGACCGACGACGCCGTGCTTGGAGGTCTGGTAGGCGATGAGATCGGCGCTGCCGGTCAGGCTGGCGATCGATGCCGTGACGGCGATGGTCCCGCCGGTGCCCTGGGCCTGGTACTGGCGGAACGCCGCGCGAAGGCCGAGGAACTGCCCGCGGACGTTGACGGCCATCACCCGGTCGAACTCGTCGACGGACAGCTCGGGCAGCGGGGTGAAGCTTCCGAAGATGCCAGCGTTCAGGTGGTGGTGGTCGACCTTTCCGAAGGTCTCGACGGCCGCCTCGAGGTACCGGTCGGCGGTCGACTCGGCGGCCACGTCACCCTCGATTGCGATCGAACGGGTCGGGAGGGAGTCGACCACCTCCTGCAACGCCGGTCCGTTGACGTCGACGGCGACGACGTGCGCGCCCTCGCTCGCCAGGCGCTCGGCCGAAGCCCTGCCGAGCCCGCCGGCGGCTCCCGTGACCACCGCGACCGAACCTGCGAACCGCCCGCCCGCGGCGGGGCGACCGGCTGGCTCAGACACTGAGCCGTCCGATGGTGGCTGCGAGGCGGCCGTGCTCGCCGCTTGCCTCGGTGAACCGCGACAGCGTGTCCGGGTCGTGACCGGCCACCAGGTGGCTGACCTCGCCGTCTTCGATCATCTGCCGGACACGGTCGAAGCCCTCGTACATGTCGACGAGACTGGCGACGGACGTGAAGAGCATGTCTCGCTCGTACTCTTCGTAGTAGTGGATGGCGTCGCTCGCGAGCAGGACGACGCCGTCAGACGTTGACACCTTCACGACGCACTGCCCGGGGGTGTGCCCGCCGACATCGATGACCTCGATGCCGGGAGCCACCACCGTCGAGCCCCGGAAGAGCTCGAGCCTTCCCTCGTCGTGGACCGTCTGGAGGTAGGCCAGTCCGTCGTCGTCGACCGCGTGGTGGAACAGGACGCGTCGCGCATGGCGACCCGACCAGAACGAGAACTCGCGCTCGGACATCACGACGCGCGACGACGGGAAGAGGTCCAGGTTCCCGGCGTGGTCGTAGTGGGCGTGGGTGAGGACGACGGTCGGCGCCGCCGACGGGTCGACCCCGAAGCGGCGGAAGAGTGCGGGCACGTCCGCCAGCAGCGTCCGGTTGCGGGCCTGCCCGCCGCTCGGCGAGAACCCGGTGTCGACGACGATGGTCCGTCGCTCGTTGCGCACGATCCAGAAGAAGTAGTCCATCCCGATCGTGGCGTCCTCTTCGTGGTACAGGGGGTAGTTCAGGTAGACGTCGCTTCGCACGGTCGAGCGCGTGCCGTACTTCACGATCGTCACCTGGTACTCGTCATGCGACCCGTTCATGGAGCGGTTCCCTCTGGCATCGTCCACCTGCAGCACCGAACGCGGGAGGTTGACGCGCCCCCTAGGCCAAGACCGTGGCGATCGCGCCCGCGGCGCCGGGCGCGGCGGGAAACTTGTCTCGGGTCCGGCCATCGTGCCCGGGGATGACGGTCGCCCCGGTCGATTTGGCCAGCTTGAGGATGAAGCTCAGCGCGCTGCGCATCTCGCCCAGGTCGGTGAACGCGAAGAACGGCCACTCGTGCTCGAGCTGCTCGTAGAAGTGGGCGGCGTCGCTGGCGAGGATCAGCGACCCCGACTCGGTCTCGACGAGGGCGATCATCTCGCCGGGGCAGTGGCCACCGACCTGGTAGACGGTGATCCCCGGGAACACCTCGGTCTCCTCGGAGATGAGGCGCAGCCGCCCCTCGTTCTTCGCCTTCTCGACGGGGACGAGGTTCTCCTCCGTCGTGAACTCCCCCTCGAGCGCGTTGGCCTCGCGCTTCGCGAACCAGTAGTCGTACTCCTTTTGGCCGGAGACGATCTGGGCGCGCTCGAACAGGCCGAGATAGCCGATGTGGTCGTAGTGGAAGTGACTGGTGAGCACCATGTCGACGTCGAGCGGGTCGAGATCGATCATCTCGAGGCCTTCGGGGGTCGGCATGACGCTGATCTCGCCGAGCCAGTCGCGTGCGGCGATGTCGTAGCCCGTGTCCATGAGGATGACCGAGCCGCCCGCCTTGATGACCCAGAAGTTGTAGTCCATCTCCAGGTCGCCGTCGGGCAGCCCGTACTGCGCGTAGTCATGGAACACGTCGTTCTTGCGGACGACGCGCTCGCCGTACCTCACCGACCAAACCGACTGAGCCCTGCCAGTTGACATACAAACACCTCTCAGAGCGGACTGATGCCAGGCCTGTCCAAGAGAAGTCACTCCCTGCCCCTTCCGAGTGGCCCCCCAGGGGCGACTATACGATTGTCATACAAAGCGGTGCAAGCGCGACGTCGACAGCGCCACGGGTCCGCACCGGGCGCGGCGGGCAGCCCGGCGGGATCAGCTCAGCGTCGTCGTCCGCTGGCCGACCATCTCGAACGCCTCCCACATCGACGCGTACCGGCCTCCTCGTGCCAGCAGGTCGTCGTGGGTGCCGACCTCGGCGATCCGGCCCCCGTCGAGGACGACGATCCGGTCGGCGGCCTTCGCCGTTTGGAGCCGGTGGGCGATGACGACCGTCGTCCGCCCGTCGGAGACCTGTCGCATGGCGGCGGCGACGCGGGCCTCCGTCGCGAGGTCGAGGTTGGACGTCGCCTCGTCGAGCAGCAGCACTGCGGGGTCGACCAGCTCGGCACGGGCCAGCGCGATCAGCTGGCGCTGACCTGCCGAGAGCGACCTGCCCCGCTCGGAAAGCTCGTGCAGGTAGCCGCCGGAAAGCTCGGAGATGAACCCGTGCGCCCCGACGGCACGCGCCGCCGCCTCCACGTCCGCGTCGGTCGACTCGGGCCGCCCGTAGGCGATGTTGTCGCGGATCGTGCCGGAGAACAGGAACGCCTCCTGGGGGACGTAGCCGAGCTGGCGGCGGAACGACTGGAGATCGAGCGACCGCAGGTCGTGACCGTCGAAGCGCACGCTGCCCTCGTCGGGATCGTAGAAACGGGCGAGCAGCTTCACCATCGTCGACTTGCCCGCGCCGGTCTCGCCGACGAGCGCCACCGTCTCCCCGGCCTCGACCACGAGGTCGATCCCGCGCAGCGCCTCGGGAGGCCTCGTCGCCAGCGCGTCGGCCACCTGCAGGTCGCGGGGGTCGGCCGGGCCGCGCCGCTCGGCCGCAGCGGTGCCGTCGAGGCCCGGCCGGCTCGGGAGCGTCGGGTAGGAGAAGCGGACGTTGTCGAGCTCGATCGTGCCGTGCAGGCGTCCGGGGTCCCGGGCGTGGTCGGTCCCGGGGGTGCGCGATTCGAGCTGCATCAGCTCGGAGATGCGCCCGACTGAGACGCGCGTCTGCTGCCAGGAGTCGAAGACCTGCGACAGCTGCTGGATGGGGGAGAAGAACAGGTCGATGTAGAGGATGAACGCGATCAGTGCCCCGGAGGCGAGGTGTCCCGTCGCGATCAATCCGGCGCCGAGTCCGAGCACGATGGCGTCGGCGCCCGAGGAGAGGAACTGGACGAACGGGAAGTAGGTGGCAACGAGGCGCTGGGCGGCGAGGCGGGACTCGAGGTAGTCGCGGCCCAGCTTGTGGAAGCGCTGCCGGGTCGCGTCCTCGTGGGCGAAGGCCTGCGCCTCGCGGACGCCCGACAGGCTCTCCTGGAAGTCGGCGTTGACGATGGCGACGCGCTCGCGCGCGGCGTCGTAGAGGCGCGCCGCCTTGCGGCGGAAGATCACCGTGGCGACGGCCAGCGGCACCACGACCGTGAGCGTGCACAGGCCGAGCTCGGTGTCGATCAGCACCAGCGCGACGCCGACGCCGACGAAGGTGACGATCGAGACGAGCGCGGAGAGCAGGCCGTTCTCGATCAGCGACTCGAACTGGTCGACGTCGGTCGTCATACGCGTCATGATCCGGCCGGCCATCTCCCGCTCGTAGTAGTCGAGCGAGAGGCGCTGCAGCTGCGCCCAGATCCTGATCCGCAGCGACAGCATGATCCGTTGGGCGGCCCGCCCGGTGACGAAGGTCTCACCGACCTCGTCGATCAGGTCGGCCAGGATGACGACCAGGTAGAGGGCCGACGCCGCGAACAGCACCGCGACCGAGCCCTTCGAGACGCCGCTGTCGATGCCCGTCTTCACGAGGATCGGCCCCGACAGCGACGCCAGCGAGTCGAGGACGACGAGGACGAGCCCGATCAGGAGCGGCCTGCGGAACTCGCGCAGCAGACGTCCCAGGTTGAAGCCCGGGTCGTGGCGCGACTCCGTCGCGAGGTCGACGGCGGGGACGTCCCGGACGGGCCGCAGCGCAGCCACCCGGGCGAGGAGCTCGGGCGTCGGGGCGAGGTTGAGGCGCCACCCCCCGCCACTCCCGCCGAGCCCGGGCCCGATGCTCGGCGCGCCGATGGAGCGGCTGGCGACCCGGCGAGGGGGACCCGGCGCGGCATCCCGGCTCCATGCCGACTCGGTGGTGCCGCCCAGCCGGGCGCGTGCCGCGATGCTCGCGAGTGTGTCGATCCGGTCGCCGACCTGGTCGGTCCGGTCCTCCTCGATGCCGGAGAGGAGCGTCCGGTAGACGGCGCTCCTCGCGAGGAGCTCGTCGTGGGTTCCCTGCTCGACGACGCGTCCGCGCTCCATGACGACGATGCGGTCGGCGAGGTGGAGCGTCGAGCGGCGGTGGGCGATCAGCAGGGTCGTCCTGCCGGCCAGGATCTGGCGCAGGGCGTCGTGGATGGACTCCTCGATCCTCGCGTCGACGGCGCTGGTCGCGTCGTCGAGGATGAGGATGCACGGGTCGTAGAGGATGGCGCGGGCGAGCGCGATGCGCTGGCGCTGCCCGCCGGAGAGGGTCAGGCCACGTTCGCCGACCACCGTGTCGTAGCCGCGGGGGAGGCGCTCGATGAACTCGTGCGCCTCGGCGGCACGCGCCGCCGCCTCGACCTCGGCGTCGGTCGCGTCGGGCCGTCCGTAGGCAATGTTCGACCGCACCGTGTCGGAGAAGAGGAAGCTCTCCTCGAACACCACGCCGACCTGGCGGCGCAGCGAGCGCAGCCTCACGGCGCGCACGTCGACCCCGTCGACGAGGAGCGCGCCACGGTCGGGGTCGTAAAAGCGCGAGACGAGCATCGCCGCGGTCGACTTGCCGCTGCCGCTCGGGCCGACGATGGCCACCCGCTCGCCGGCGGCGATGCGCAGGTCGAATCCCTGCAGCACCGGATGGCCCCCGCCGTAGGAGAAGTGGACGTCGGAGAAGACGATCTCGCCGCCGAGCCGGGGGAGGTCGCTGGCGTCGGGCGCGTCGACGATCGCGGGCCGGAGGTCGAGGAGCTGGAAGATGCGCTCGATCCCCGCGCGTGCCTGCTGGCCGATCGTGAGGACGCCCGCCAGCTGACGAGCAGGGGCCATCAGCTGGGTGAGGTAGGTGGAGAAGGCGAGGAAGGTCCCGAGGGTGATCTCATGGTGGAGGGCCAGCCAGCCGCCGAAGGCGAGGAGCGCGACCTGGCCGAGGGCGGGGACGGCCTCGAGCAGGGGCTGGTAGCGCGACTGCAGCCGCACCGCGCGCATCTGCGAGCCGTAGAGCGCGCGCGATGCGTCGACGACGCGGTCGAGCTCGCGCCGCTCCTGGCCGAATGCCTTGACGACGCGGACACCGTTCACGTCCTCGTCGACGATCTGGGCCACATCGCCCTCGCGCTGCTGGCCGTCCCAGGTCGCGGGGAAGATCCGCCACCGCATCCGGTACGAGATGAACAGGAGCGCCGGGGCCACGGTGAGGCTCACGATGGCGAGCAGCGGCGAGAGGTAGATCATGACGCCGAGCGCGAGCAGCATCAGCAAGACGTTGCCGCTCATGATGGGGAAGAAGCTGAGCAGGCCCTGCACCAGCGTCGAGTCCGAGTTGGCCCGGGCGACGAGCTGGCCGGTGGGCATCCTGTCCAGGTTGTCGAAGTCCATCGACTGCAGGTGGTCGTGCATGTCGTTCCGCATGTCGTACTGCACGGCGAGCGCCACCCGCCCGCCCCGGTAGCGGCGGATGTACGCGAACCCGAACGCCGTCACCGCGAGGACGATGAGCAGCACGAGCCAGGGCCAGAGGGAGGAGGTGTGCGCCACGATCACCCCGTCGACGATCTGGCGCTCGATGAGGGGAACGACCGCCTGGCACGCACTGCCGAGGACTGCCGCGCCGAGCGAGAGCACCACGTCCCGCCGGTGCCGGAGCATGTAGCCCCACAACCGACGGATCCATCCCACCTCCGTCGCCGGCCTCGCCTGCTCGGCGCTCATCGGCCGCTCCGGGCGTGGCGCTCGGCCACCAGCTCGTCGATGGCGGCGCCCATCCACACGAGCGACTCGAGCAGCTGCTCGCGATCGGGCGTCCGGCCGCACACGTCGTCGAGCCGGCGGGTCATCGCCGCCTCGACGCGCTGCAGCACGGCCTCGCCCTCTCGGGTCACGTGCAGGGCGGCGGCCCGCTGGTCGCTCTGCACGCCGGAGCGCGCCAGGAGGCCACGCTGGCGGAGCGACTCCACCATGGCGCTCACCGTCGGCTTGCCGAGCGCCAGCCTGGTGGCGATCCGCGACGAGCGCTCGTCGCCCGAGGCGATGGCGGCGAGCACGCGGTACTGGGCCAGGTTGAGCTCGTCAGAGGCGCGCTCGAGCAGGCGTGAGGCTCGGGCCAGCGCTCGGACCGCCTCGACGGCGCGCCCCGTGCCGGCCGGCGTCGCCGAAGGGAGGGCGTTCGCTGCCGTGGGCGCGTGGGTCGGGGAGCTCACCCGCCCAGGCTACCCAGATGGTTCGTCCGGCGAACCATCTGGTCGCGCGAGCCCGGCCGGCCGTCGAGGCCGGGGAGCCGAGCGGACGGGGCCGCGGCGGGGAGGCGGCCCCGCGGGCGCTCGGCCCGGCTCGACCGGCGCTCCGCCAGCCCTGCTCGCGACGACAGCGCCGGTGCCGCTGTCCTTGCCGTGCTTCGCTACGCGACGGCGCTCGGCGCACCCTGGCCGGCGTGCGCGGCGGCCGCAGGCTGCACGGGGGCATCGTGTGCCGGTGCCGCTCGCTCGGCGAGCACGGAGGCGCTCCCGCCCTCGGCCGCGGACCCGATCCGGCCCGTGGCCGGGGTCCGGAAGACGACGGTCTGGTAGGCGACGTACTTCGCCACCCAAAGCACCACGCTGATGAGGAAGTACGCGCCGCCGAGGACGATGAGGTGGGCGCTGTGCCCCCGTGGAGCGTGGTGGGCCGCGAAGCCGGTGGCGAAGCTCGAGACGGCCATGCTCGCGACGGAGGTCAGCCAGTAGCGGCTCGCCTGGCCGATCGGCCTTCGCCGATCGGCCTCGCTCCATATCCAGTAGCGGCTGAGGACGTACGACGGGACGACCCCGACCAGATTGGCGATCAGCGCTTCGGTCGTCGCGCCGAGGTGGGTCGCCGCGCCGAGCACGAGCAGTACCACCTCGCTGATGGCGAACGCGACGACGGACGTGAAGCCGTAGCGTGCCAGGCGGCGAAGGTCGCGGCCCTTCCGGGGGGGCGGCCCGAGCTCGGCGCCCACCGCCGTTGCCTGCGCGAGCTCGTTCGCCTGAGGCCCGGTCACCGACAGATGCTGCCGGGTATTCCTGAGCGCCAGATGAGCAGAAAGCTATCTAAGTGTTAGGGCTGCGCCCGGGCGCGCCGCGAAGCGCGAGCTGCGCCGCGCCGCGATGGGGCTCGCCGCGCAGGCGGCGCCCCGTTCCCTACGTCGCCTTCGTGGCCGGGCATGCGCGCGGGTCCCAGGGGCTGGCTCCCGGGCTCGCCGAGGTGGGCGCGCCGATGTTCGGGTTCGTCGTCGTCGGCGTGACGGCGGCGGCGGCCGAGACGGCGGCGGCCGAGACGGCCGATGCGGCCGGAGCGGTCCTCGTGATCTTGGCGGCCGTGGTCGCGGAGGTGCGAGACGGGCTTTGCACCGCCAGGTCCGAGCCGGCGATCACGCTGACGTCGGCGCCACCGGCGGGCGTGCCCCGTGCCATGACGACGGTTCCCGAGAGCGACGCCATGACGCGCTCGGCGTCTTGGAGGTGTCCCGTGGCGTAGACGACCGAGGTCTCCGAGACCGGGCCGACGTAGTTCGTCGCCGTCGTCGCGACGATCGGATAGCCGAGGGCGTGGAGCTGGGCGGCGGTCGCCGCCGTCGAACTCGGCGAGTTGGTGCCGTCGACCACCGAGACGGAGATCTTCTGGGGCTGCAGCTTCAACCCCGCGGGTGGGGCGCCCATGAACTGGTCGATCGTCTGCTGATCCTGCGGCTCGATCGGGAAGACCACGTCGCCGTAGTTGTAGCCCTTGTAGTAGTAGGTCGAGGCGTCGACGACGATCGGCGCCGTGAGCTCGGGAGCCGAGCCGAGATTGGCGCTGTGGAGCGCCAGCGCGAGATGGAGCATCTCGGTGTCGCCGAGCTTGTTGTCGACGACGAGGTCCGGAGCGATCGCGCCGATCAGCGCGTTGTCGGTCAGTGGGTTGCCGATGCCGCGCTTCGCGACGGTGGTCGCGAGGACGTGGAGGAAGGTGTGGACCCGGGTGATGCGCCCGAGGTCACCCGAGCCGTCGTACGAGCCCCCGGAGCTCGAGGTGTAGTAGGCACCGGAGGCGGTGGCGGCCTGGATCGCCTTGTAGTTGATCTCCTGGCCCTTCGTGAAGTAGTAGAGGTGACGCGAGCGTACGAGCGCGAGCGCTTGATAGCCGTTGAGGTGGATGCAGCCCGCGTGGGGGATGCTGAGCGGGGGGTTGCTGGCGTCGTAGAGGCGGTCGGGGAAGTACAGGTCGATCCCGCCGAGCGCGTTCACGACGTTGGTGAAGGTGTTGAAGTTCAACTCGACGAAGTGGTTGATCGGGATCCCGAAGTCCTCGGTGATCGCCGTGGCGAGCTGCGCCGGACCGTCGGCGAGCGCAGCGTCGATCTTGTTGTAGAGGCCCCCTGAGCGGGCATCGGGGACGAAGGTGTCCCTCGGGATCGACAGCAGTGTCAAGCGGTGGGTCTTCGGGACGATCCGCACGATCATCACCACGTCGCTGTTGACGCCGTTCACCTGTGCGGCGCACTCCTGCGCGAATACCGCCAGCTTCGCCGCGGCGCATCGGCTCGTCGAGCCGATGAGCAGGATGTTCTCCGGGCCGCCGGCTGGCGCCGCGCCGGTGACGTCCTTGCCGCCCGGGACGCGGGTGACCTGGCCGAAGCGGTAGATGCTGTAGCCCGCGACCGCACCGACGATCGCGACGACGAGGAGGGCGACGGCGGTGCCGGTTCTCGTCAGTCGGCGGCGGAGCTTGCTCCGCAGCGCCTTCTTCGCCCGCCGACGCGACCGGTAGGCACGAAGCCGTGAGGGTGCGGCCGCGCCCGCCGTCGGGATCCCGGCGTCGACGATGCCGGGATCGGCGGGCGGGCTCGAGCTGCCGGCGCTGTCGGGTGGTTGCATGTTGTCATCCACAGGCGCTTACCGTATCGACCCGAGCGCCGTATCCGAGGTCAACCGACGCCGCATCTCGACGCCAGATCGGCCGCGCCCACCGGCGATCGGCCCGATCGTCGTCGGAAGGTGCCCTGAGGCCCTCCCACCTCCGCTTCGGGAACCCCGGCGCAGCATCGCGCACGTGGCGCTCGGCGGGACGTCGTGGCGGCCAGGCGGACGCTCGGGTGGAACCGGTCGGCGTGCGTGCGGGCGCGCGGGGATCCGCCGGCCCGGCGAGGCGCCGACGGTCGGCCGCTCCACCCGCCCGACCACTGCCCGGTGCCCGACGGACGTGGCCGCACCGCGACGGGCCGGCCGCCAGCAGGCCTACCCTCGGCGCGGGTCGGCGGCGACGAGGTCACGGAGCTCGCGGCCGAAGCTCGCCAGCTTCGAGGACGCGGGGCCGCCGTCGAGCGCCCGGGAGCCGAAGGCCGCCTCCGAGACGACGGTGGCCCCTTTGGCTTCCAGCGCGGTGCGCATCTCGACCAACGCGTTCTTCGGCGCGACGCCGTAGGTGCAGAAGATCCCGACCGCCTTGCCCCCGAGTCGGGGCAGCCCCGCCAGCCAAGCGGAGGTGGTCTTGGACGGGTGCACCCCGGCGACGACGAAGCCCTCGACCCAGCAGCCGAGGACGAGGAGATCGACGTCCGCCAGCTCGGTGGCGCCCACCTTCGACAGCGGCAGGACCTCGACCTGCGCGCCGGCGCCCGCGAGGGAACCGGCGATCAGCCCGGCGGCTCGGGCGGTCCGGCCGCCGCGGCTGTCGTAGGCGACCAGGACCCGCCGCAGCCCTGCCGGGCTTCGGCCGGGCCGGCGCGGTTGCGCCGAGAGCACCGCGAGCGCCGCCCGCCGCCCCTGTGCCATCGCCTCCACCACGGTGGAGGGTCCGACGAGTGCGTCCCCCGCCGCCCAGAGGCGGTCCTGGAAGGCGAAGGAGGCGGCTTCCAGGCCGAGCTCCCGGCCGAGGGCGAGCCTTCCGACCGGGCTGGCCTGTGCCGACGCCGACGCCGCGCCTGCGAGGATGCCGCTCGCCTGCCACCGGCGGTCCGGCAGCCCGCCGGCGCTCCGCCGCAGCGGGGCCCCGGGCAGCGCGGGGGCGAAGGCCGGGTCGGCCCGGTAGCCCATCGCCAGCACGACGAGGTCGATTCGAAGCACCTCGATCTCGCCATCGAGGATCTTCGGCGGTCGCTCCCGGCTCGCCTGCACGGTCTTCGCGAGCAGCGCCCGCCCGACGCGACCCTCGACGCCCTCCAGCTTCTTCAAGGTGCGCTGGAAGAGGACCTCCACGCCTTCGAGGCGCGCCTCGGCGAGCTCGTCGGGCCGGGCGAGGGCGAAGCGTTCGTCGAGCCAGTCAACGCAGACCGCCCGGAGACCGAGCCTCCTGGCGGTCCGAGCGACGTCCATCGCGGTGTTGCCGGCCCCGAGCACGAGGACGCGTGCCGGGCGATCCGGATCGTCCTCCTCGGTGCGAAGCCCGAGGTCGGCGCAGAAGCTGGCCCGCCCACCGGCACGTTCGAGCGCGGCCTTCCCGGCCTTCAAGAACGCCGTCGCGTCGGTCACGCCGCCGAGATCCGCTCCGGGCACGGGTAGGCGCATCGGAACGCCCGAACCGTGCGCGAGGACGACGGCGTCGTGCTCGAGAAGGAGGCGCTCGAGCTCCGCCGGCGCCACCTCCGAACCGCAACGCAGATCGACACCGGCGGCGGTGAGCTGGGCCCACGGGCGAGTCGCGATGGCGTCGGGGAGGGTGAAGTCGGGGATGCCCCAGCCGAGCAGGCCGGCAGGCTGGGCGTCCTTCTCATAGACGGTGACCGCCGCGCCGGCTTCTACGAGCTCCCACGCGGCGCCGATGCCGGCGGGTCCCGAGCCGACGATGCCCACGGAGAGCCCGACGGCGCCGGCAGAGCGCGGGCTCGGCGGCGGCACGGGCAGGCGGTCGGCCACGAAGCGCTCGAGCTTGCCGATCGCGACCGGCTCGCCCCCGGCGAGCGACCACGTGCACGAGCCCTCGCACTGCGCCGCCTGGCTGCAGACTCGGCTGCAGATGTCCGGCAGGACCGAGGTCCGGCGCAGGACCGCGTGGGCCGTCTCGAGATCGCGCGCCTTCACGGCACGGATGAACGACGGGATGTCGTTGTGCGCGGGGCAGCCGCGCACGCAGGTCGGGTCGGGGCATTCGAGGCAGCGCCCGGCGGCGCCGAGCGCCTCCTCCCAGGTGCCGAATCCCCGGCGGACCTCCTCGTCGCTCCCGAGAAGGGGGTCGGGGTGCACGGGCGCGGGCTCGAGCCGCGAGCCGACCAGTAGGGGACCGTCCACCCGGATCGCGCTGAATGGGCACGTCCTCACGCACTGCCGGCAGCCGACGCAGAGGTCGTCGTCCGCGGCCGCGATCCAGCGTCGGGTGTCCATCGTGAGCGCCCCCGTCGGGCAGCGGACCACGCACTCCTGGCAACCCGCGCACCGGTCGGTCAGCACGACGACGCGCGGCCGGGTCCCCTCGGTCGCCGTCCGGTCCGGTTCGGTGAGCGTCATGACTTCTCCTTCGAGTCCGCCGGCCGCTCAGTTCGCGGCGTGCATGATCACGTAGAGGATGGCGGCAGTGGCGCCGCACGCGAGGACGAACGTCGTGGTGGCGAGCCGCACGCCGAACGCGCTGCGGCTTAGCGGAACGAGCTCGCGCGAGCCGATCCGCCAGGTGCTCCACAGGGCCGCGGCCGTGCCGAGGGCGACGACGAGGACCTGGACGAGGACGATGCCGGGGACGGAGAGGATCCTCGTGGAGTAGAGCGCCGAGTTCGTCCCTGCGAGGCCGAACAGGTGCGCCGTGGCAGGGACGAGGCGGGGCGAGTACTCGAAGAACTTCGGAAGCTGCCGGGCGAAGTAGTCGGCGCCCATCACCGGGATGAGCCCGTAGGCGATCGGCACGAAGAACGTCCGGAAGCGCGACGCCCGCTCGAGGAAGCCGTCGGGACCCTCGACGGCGAGGTCGCGACGGGCGAACCAACGCCCAAGGAGCCGTCCGAAGCCCGCGGTGAGGAGGGCCACGGTGACGATGACCGCGAGGTAGGCCACCGGGTTGGGGTAGTGGGGGAAGTGCATCGCGGAGTTCAGCCAGCCCTCGGCCCTCGCGTAGACGTTCGTCGCGTTGACCTGCTGGTAGACGACGAGCCCCCAGAGCAGCGCGATCGCCCAGGCGACGTCGCCCCGGCGCCGTCTCGGTGCGACGACCGAGGTGAGGGGCTTTTGGAGGAAGAGCCCGACGTTGTCCTGCGGGCAGGACTTGTAGCACTCCGAGCACAGTCCGCAGTAGAGGTTCGAGTCTGCGCTGCCGGGCCACGTGTACCAGGGGCAGCCGAAGCCTTCGTCGCCGCCGCGCATGCAGTCCTTCGTGGCGCAGCTCAGGCAGGTCTCACGGTCGCGGGTCCGGAACCCGGCGACGGTTCCCATCGAGCCAACGGTGCCGATGAGCGAGGTCAGGGGGCAGATGTAGCGACAGAACGTGCGGCGCTCGAACACCAGGAAGAACGTCAGCGCGGAGCCGACGATGCCGATGACCATGAAGCTCGTCGCCGCGGGGTTGCCCGGCCCGGCGATGTTGAAGTACTCCTCGATCCAGGTGAGGAGCAGGAAGGAGACGACGGGGAGCACGAAGCCGAGCTGGGCGAGCTGGGGTGGGAACTTCAGGTTGAGGCCGATCGGCTTCTCCGTGCGCCGCCAGAACGTGTGGCGCTGCACCCACTCGGCGAACCCTCCGAAGGGGCACATCGCGCACCAGGCGCGCCCGACGATGACCATCATCACAAAGACGAGGCAGAACCACACGTACCAGGTGATCGCGGCGCCGAAGTTCAGTCCCGGGATCGCGGTGCCGAGGAGGCCCACGAAGATCACCGTCCAGAAGATCACCTGGTTCGGCACGATGAGGAGGAACTGGAACTTCCGGCTCCGTACGAGTCTGGCGATCCTGGGATTGCGCGTGAGGTCCCAGCCCTGCCGCGGGTCTGAGGGGCCGAAGCGCGCCTCGAGCCCCTCGCGCACCGGCGAGCGCAGTCGGACTGCGACGGCGACCGGGTCGCCGGCAGCCGGTTCGGTCGGGTGCGCCACCTGGTCGCCGGGGCGCTCGTCAGCCTGGCTCAGATATGTAGTCACGCGCTCAACGTATAGCGAGGAACTACGTAATCGAAGGGTCGAAGGTACCGAGTTCTCCGGGGGCGCGCCCCGTGGTCCCACGGGCGCCTGCCAGGCGTCCCATCGGGTTGCGCTCAGTGGCGAGCGAGGCGAGGAGGCGTCGTCACCGGGTTGACCAGGGGCGCGACACGCCGGGCGCGTGCCCGCGTCCGGTCGGCGGTGCGGCTCGGTTCGGGGGCGGCGCCTGCGTCGCCCGGAGCGTTCAGCGGTGGGGCGTGCTCAGCGTCGCGAGCCGGTCTAGGGCCTCGTCGATCTCGGTGAGCTCGAGCATGCCGGCGCACGCCGAGAGCTCACCGAGTGTGCGCCGCCGCCGCCGGGCTCTGCGCGAGGCGCCGAGCCAGGTCTTGAGCGCCACCGCGACGAACGTCACGACGTAGCCGACGATGACGAGGGGTGCGGCAGCGGCCGCGCCGAACGTCACGTCGAGCAGCGTCCTCATCGCCTGCCCCAGTGCGCCATACAGGGACTCTCCCGCCTCGGCGGCGCAGGCACCAGGGGGGTAGCCCGGACGGACCCACCGTGATACCCGCCCGGATGCCCGAGTAAGAACCCGGGCGTCCGGGCGTCCGAAGGTACGACGCCCCGGGGCTTTCGCCGGCGCCGAGGCCGGGGGAGCGCCCGCCCCGCCGCTGTTCCGGCGGGGCGGGAGGTGCAGGCGTAGCCTCGACGAGGTGGACAGCGGGCGGCGACCGGTGCGGGTGGCCATCGTCGAGGATCACGCGCTCGTGCGGGAGGGTACCGCTCAGCTGCTCGAGCGCGAAGGCGACATCGTCGTCGTCGGCCAGTTCGCCTCGGCCGAAGACGCGCTGGAGCGCCTCGGAGAGATCCGGCCCGATGTCATGCTCGTTGACGTCGAGCTCCCCGCGATGAACGGCATCACCCTGGCCCGAGCGAGCGCCGAGCGCGCGCCGGAGACGCGCGTGGTCGTTCTCAGCGCGTACGACAACTACGCGTACGTCGTCGAGGCGCTCGAGGCAGGCGTGGCCGGCTACCTGCTCAAGACGGCCTCGAGCCGGGAGCTCGCCCAGGCGGTACGCACCGTCGCCGGGGGAGCGCTCGTCCTCGACGAGGCCGTCTCGCGCCGGCTCGCCGGACGGTGGCGCGGGGAAGCGGGAGGTCTGCCCGGCGAGCTGACCTCGCGCGAGAACGACGTGCTGCGCCTTCTCGGCGAAGGCCTGTCGAACAAGCAGATCGCCGCGCGGCTCGAGCTTGGGCTGCGCACCGTCGAAGGGTACGTCTCGAACGTGCTCGCGAAGCTCGGCGTCGCGTCGAGGACCGAGGCTGCGCTCTATGCGGTGAGCCGCCGCGTCGTGGATCCCGGACACCCCAGATGACGGGCACCGCCGGGCAGCTGGCCGCAGCGCTGCGGCGGGCGCGGCAGCCGCCGATCGACTCGGTGGCGTTCTGGGTCGTGCAGGCGCTGGTGATCGGTCTGGCCGGCCTGCACTTCGCCCTCGACCTGGCGTCGTCGTCGGAGACTCACGCCATCCCCGCGGGCATCCCGGTCGCCATGCTGCTCGTCCCGGTGAGCTACGCGGCCGCGCGCTTCGGGCTCTCCGGCTCGGTTGCAACGGCGGCGTGGGCGTCGCTCCTCTGGCTGCCCGACCTGCTCCTCCCCCACGACCAGGGACACGTCGTCAACGACATCATGGAGCTCTTCTTGGTCGACGCCGTCGCCGTGTTCGTCGGCTACCACATCGACTCCGAGCGCCACGAGCGCGCGAAGGTGGCGCTCGCCGAAGCGGAGCACCGCAGGGCCGAGACTCGCTACCGCCAGTTGTTCGACACGAACGCCGCCCCCATCCTCGTCCTGGACGGACACGGCGTGATCCGGGAGGCGAACCCGGCCGCGGGCGCCCTGGCCGGTGGGTCGGTGGTCGGACGCGACATTGCTGAAGTGCTCGGCTGCACACTCGAGGTGCTCGCCCGCATCGGCGGGGGCGTTGTCACGTCGCCGGCTGCAGCTGCGGAGCGCCGGGACTTCCGCCCGAGCCTCGCGCGGGTGCCGGCCGAGGCGCCTGCTCCCGACCTCACGCAGGTCGTGCTGGAGGACGTGACCGAGGAACGGGCCGAGGGGCTGCGTGCGCGCCATTACGCCGGGCTGTTGCTCGACGCCATCGAGGAGGAGCGTCGGCGGGTCGCACGCGAGCTCCACGACGAGCCGCTGCAACTCCTGGTGCATCTCGCACGGCACCTGGAGCTGCTCGCTACGTTGCCGGACGTCCCGGCCGACGCCGTCGAGGGGCTGGCCGCCGCCCGCCACCAGGTGCTCGACGTCGCCGTTCGGCTTCGATCGATCCTCGGCGATCTGCGCCCTCCGGCACTCGAGCAGCTCGGACTGGTGGCTGCTCTTCGCGGCTTGCTCGCCGACACCGAGAACGACACGGGGATCCGCACGGAGCTGAAGGTCCTCGGCGCCGAGGCCGGGCTCGCCCGCGACGTCGCGCTCGGAGCGTTCCGGATCGTCCAGGAGGCGGTGAACAACGTCGTGCGCCACGCCGGGGCGCACTGGCTCTCGGTGGCGGTGGAGTTCGACGACGGCGGCGGCGTCGGCGGCGACGTGCTGATCGAGGTGCGGGACGACGGGCGGGGCTTCGACAGCCGGACCATCGACGAGCGCCCGAGGTCTGACCGTCTCGGTACCCTCGGAATGAGGGAACGCACGAAGCTGCTCGGGGGGACGATCGAGATCGCCTCGACGCCCGGTCAGGGGACGACGGTGCGCGCCAGGATCCCGCTGACCCGCTGACCCGCTGACCCGCTGACGCCGGGCAGGGCGTCAGCGGGTCAGGGGACGCTCGGTCGCGCCCGGACCTAGAACGCGACGGTCGTGTCGTGCGCGAGCACGGGAGCGCCGGGCTGGCTGGCGCATCCGGCCTCGTCGAGGATACGCGCGAGGCGGTACAGGAAGGAACGCATCGTCGCCTCGGCGGCGAGGCGGAGGAGCGCCTGGTCCAGGCGAGCCCCGATCGCGCCGAAGGGCGGTTGGTAGGTCGCGGTGACCTGGAGCTCGCAGGTGGCGCCGTCGAGCGGGGCGAGCTCGAGGTCGGCGTCGAGGGCAGGGAACAAGTGGCCGCTTGCACCGGTCGCGATCCACCGCAGCGGAACCCGCAGGCGTGTGTCGCTCGTCACCGGGTCGCACATCTGGAGGCGGACCTCCTTCGACAGCCCGGGGAGGTCGCCGAACGGGCCCACCCGGGCGAACACGGTGACGCCCGCCTCGTAGGCCTCGTTGGAGGTGGCGGCGAGTCGCGCGCTCACCTGGGGCCAGAAGTCGCTGGCCGCCCGGAACGGCACGCTGACGGCGCTGCGCGCCTGCACAAACATGTCCGCAACCATGGCGGGCGCGCCACGGTCGCGGTAGTGCCGAAAGGCACCAACCGACCGCATCCGACCGACGCAGCCTGCGGCGCGTTCGGTCCGAGGCCGGGCTCGGCCGGGCTCACGTCGACGCCGTTGATCCCACGTTGACGGTGGACGAGCGCGTCGTCCCGTTCAGCCGGGTTGTCCCACGGGCCGTCGCGACATCGGTCCGGCGGCCACCGTCTCCTCGGGCGGTGGTGGTCCAGGAGGCGTGCCGTCGCCGAACGGCCGGCCGCCGAGGACGTCCCGACCGTGGGGAACGAGCCAGCCGAAGGGGTCCGGACCGACGGGGACGATCCCCGATGGGTTGATGTCCCGGTGCACCAAGTAGTAGTGACGCTTGATGTCGTCGAAGTCGACCGTGTCGCCGAAGCCCGGCGTCTGGAAGAGGTCCCGTGCGTAGGCCCACAGCACCGGCATCTCGGTGAGCTTGCTCCGGTTGCACTTGAAGTGGCCGTGGTAGACGGCGTCGAAGCGGACGAGGGTGGTGAACAACCGGATGTCGGCCTCGGTGATCGTGTCTCCGACCAGGTAGCGGTGATGCTCCAACCTGGCGGTCAGCCAGTCGAGCCGTGCGAACAGGCGGTGGTAGGCCACCTCGTACGCCTCCTGGCTGCCGGCGAAGCCACACTGGTAGACCCCGTTGTTGACGTCGGTGAAGACGACGCCGGCGATGCCGTCGATCTCGTCCCGGAGCTCCGCGGGATACAGGTCCGGGGCCCCGGGACGATGCAAGGCGCGCCACTCGGTGGACAGGTCCAGCGTGATCTGCGCGTAGTCGTTGGTGACCACCTGACCGGTCGTGACGTCGACGATCGCGGGGACCGTGATGCCCCGTTCGTAGCCGGGGAAGCGCGCGAAGTACGCCTCCTGCAGCCGTTCGATCCCGAGGACGGGGTCGCGCCCAGCGGGGTCGAGGTCGAACGTCCAGCTGCGGGCGTCGTGCGTCGGTCCGGCGACCGCCAGCGAGATGGGTCCTTCCAGGCCGAGCAGCCGACGGACGATGACCGCCCGGTGCGCCCAGGGGCAGGCGCGGCTGACGGCGAGACGGTACCGGCCGGGCTCCACCGGGTAGCCCTCGGCGCCGTCTGCGGTGATGCGGGTGGTGATGTAGTCCTGGTCCCGCTCGAACTCGCCGCTCGAGTGGACAGAGGTGTCGCCGCCGACAAGCTTCTCGGTCTCGCCGGTCACGTCAGGCTCCTTTCGGGGGGACGACGCGATGCCGCGAGGCGCGCGCGTCGCGTCGGGGGAATCGTGTGCCCGGGGCGCGGACCGCCGGGGACGCTACTCCTTCTTCTTCTTCTTCTTCTTCTTCCGTGTCTTGTTCGACGCGCCGAGCGCCTTCGGGGTCGATTCCGACGACTCGGCCTTGTCCAGCGGACCCTTCTTCGCGCCGGCTCGTTTGTCGGCCCGGCGGAGCACGCCGGCGAGATCGGTGAGGTCGACGACAGAGTCGTCCTCCCCGAAACCGTTGGCGAGGTACGCGTCGGCGTCCCAGTCGTTCTCCCACCGCTCACCGTCGAGGAGGTACCGGAACCGGTACGCCCGCCCCGGTTCGAGGTAGATCGACAGGCTGAAGCCGCCGGCGTCGTCACGGCGCATGACGTTCGCGTCCGTCGACCAGCCGTCCCACTCTCCGCACACCGCGGCGGTCCCGGCGCCGACCTCAGGATCGAGGGAGAACGTGACGGTCGCCGTGCCTTTCGGCCCCTTGGACTTGATCACCTTCGCCTCCATGTCGCGACGTGTGCCTTCGGCAGTCTCGCGCACGGGCGGCGGGTCCCCCGGGGCCGCGACGACCTGGCGGGCGTCGTAGGGTTGGCGCGGCTCCGCTCGACGCAGGCCGGAACGGGTGCCGGGCCGGGACGCCCATCGTTCGTCGTCGCCCGCGGCGCCGCGCGGTCGCGAGGGCGCGCCCCACATGCCGCAGCGGGGTCGAGCCGTCGGGCTGCGACGCGGTGATCGTGATCGGCGAGACGAAGGTGAGGCGGCCATGAAAGTGACCGGAGTGGAGACGTTTCCCGTGGCCCTCCCGCCTCCGTACCGGGGCGGACGCTACTGGATGATGCTGCGGCTGGACACCGACGCCGACATCCACGGCTACGGCGAGATGATGCTGATGTCTCACCCCTTTCGCTGGCCCGTCGTCGTCAGCATGATCGAAGATCTCGTCGACCAGGCGCTGATCGGCCACGACCCGTACCAGTCCGAGGAGCTCTTCGACCGGATCTACGGTCGAGCCGGCTACGCGCACTACCCCGAGCAGACCAAGCTGGCGATCTTGAGCGCGCTCGAGATGGCCTGCTGGGACATCGTGGGCAAGGACGTCCGCCAGCCCGTGTACCGGCTGCTCGGCGGGATGGTGCGCGATCGGATCCGCACCTACACCTACCTGTACTCGACCGGCACCGGCGGCGACATCGTGTCCGCCAGCCGGGACCTCTGGCGCAGCCCGGAGCTCGCCGCGGCCCGCGCGCGCGACTACGTCGGTCAGGGGTTCACCGCGGTGAAGATCGACCCCTTCGGACTGGCGGTGTCCGAGGACCAGAGCTTTGGCCAGACCGTTCCGCTCGAATTCTCCCTCGACGCCCTCGACACCGCCGAAGCGGTGATCGGGGCGATCCGCGAGGAGGTCGGCAACGGCTGCGACATCCTGATCGGGACCCACGGCCAGATGACCGCGGCCGGCGCCATCCGGTTCGCGAGGCGCATCGAGAGGTTCGATCCGCTCTGGTTCGAGGAGCCGCTCCCGCCGGAGAACATGCACGAGCTCGGGAAGGTCGCGCGCGCGACGAGCATCCCGATAACGACCGGGGAGAGGCTCACCTCGAAGTACGACTTTGCTCGCCTGATCGCGAACGACGCCGCCGCGATCTTCAACTTCGACGTCGGGATGGTGGGCGGCATCCTCGAGGCGAAGAAGATCGCGGCGATGGCGGAGGCGCACTACATCCAGATCGCCCCTCACGTCTACGGCGGCCCGATGATCGCGGCCGCGACGATCCAGCTCTCGACGTGCTGCCAGAACTTCCTGATCATGGAGGGCATCGAGCGCTTCGACGGCATCTACGAGGAGCTGGCCGATCCGCCGATCGAGTGGCGCGACGGCTACGTCGTGCCCTCGGGGCGTCCGGGTCTCGGCCACGAGCTCCGCGAGGACGTGGCGAGGCGCTATGCCCCCGACGGTCCAGGTCCGAGCCTTATCCGGAGATACTGAGCCGGACGCGACGGCCCGCGCGTCCGCGCCCCGTGCCCGCTGGCGGCATAGCGACGAGCCGTGCCGGGTTGGACAACGGACGGACCACGAGAGAGGGGCGGTGCCGATGCCGAAGGCGGTGCGGTTCGACAGGTACGGAGGAGTCGAGGTCTTGGCGGTCGTGGAGGTGGCGCGCCCGGTGCCGGACCGGGGCGAGGTGCTCGTCGCGGTGAGAGCGGCGGGCATAAACCCTGGTGAGGCCAAGATCCGCCAGGGCATGCTGCACGAGCGGTGGCCGGCGACGTTTCCCTCTGGACAGGGCAGTGACCTCGCGGGCGTCGTAGCAGAGGTCGGGCCGGGTGTCGATCAGCTCGCCGTCGGCGACGAGGTGCTCGGGTTCACCGACCGCCGGGCCAGTCAGGCCGAGTACGTCGTCGTCGAGGCGGCGCACCTGACCGAGAAGCCGGCGAACGTCTCCTGGGAGGTCGCGGGGTCGCTGTTCGTCGCCGGGGTGACCGCGTACGCCGCGGTCCGGGCCGTCTCGTTGCGCGAGGGAGACACCGTGGTCGTCGCCGGAGCTGCCGGTGGTGTCGGTTCGCTCGCCGTGCAGCTGGCCCGCCTGGCCGGCGCCGCGGTGATCGGGCTCGCGAGCGAGGCGAATCACGCATGGCTGCGCGACCACGGCGTGGCCCCGATCACGTACGGCGCGGGCGTAGCCGACCGGATCCGGTCGACGACGGATCGCGTCGACGCCTTCATCGACACGTACGGCGCGGACTACGTGCAGCTCGCGCTCGATCTCGGTGTCGAGCCCGGGCGCATCGACACGATCGTCGACTTCGGCGCGGTGGCGCGCCACGGGGTGAAGGCCGAAGGCAGCGCCGCGGCCGCCGACGCGAGCGTTCTCGCGGAGCTGGCGGCGCTCGTCGCGGATGGCCGCCTCGAGGTCCCGATCGCCGCCAGGTATCCCCTGAGCGAAGTCCGAGCCGCATACGACCAGCTCGAGGGCGGTCACGTCCGGGGGAAGATCGTGCTGCAGCCGTGAGCGCGACGCACCGGACCTCCACTCCGTCGACGGGACCGCCCGATGGCCGAGCATTCGGTCTGCTCGCTCGTGACGAAGAGGAGCCGCCGCCGTCGCGATCGGGCCTTCGGGCGAACGAGGTCTCGCGCCACCGGTGCGTCGCAGGGCTCGATCTGCGCAAGCTCGTCGCGCTCGTGACGCGAGGGCACCTCGATGCTCGCCGGTACGTTGTGGGCCCTCGGGAGCGTCCCAGGGAGGGAACGACACCTGTGGTCAAAAGACCTACCAGCGCGGCCGGTTCACACCCTCGATCCCGGCTCTTCGGTGCGGGCTTACCCCCGAGGACCCGGCATAGACGCTACGCCGCTCGTCGCTTCGGCGACAGGGCCCTTCGTCCAAACGTCCCCAGTGCGAGGAGCCGGTCCGCGACAGGCCGACGCGCGCGTACGGCAGACCAGGACATGTAGACGAGGCTGCGGTCCGCAGTACCGGCGGCGTGGTCGCCCGAGGCGAGAACGCGCCGAAGGTCGGCGCCACGGCGGCCGTCTCGGCGCGCCGGCCGGCCCGGATCACCTCGAGATCACGAGTGCATCGCCCGCGGGCAGACAGGCGCCCGAGCCGGTCGTCTCGGCATCGTGCTCCGGCCGGCCTCCGGTACCGCACGGCCCTCGTCGTTCGCGAGGCAGCGCGGTGGGCTCGGCAGCGGCCTCGCGTCGAGCCACGCCCTCGCCTGGTCGTAGCCAAGCTCGAGCAGACGCCTCGACTGGCCGAGGTCGCCGAGCGGAATGTGCAGGTCCGGCGGCGGCAGGATGCGGACCGTTGGCAGAGCGGCGCGATCACCGTGTCCGTCGCTGGACAACTGGGCGACCAGGCGCGCCACTTGGAGCGGCACCGTCGGCAGCACGTAGAGGTTTCGTGCGCCGAGCGACACGGCCTCGCGCACTGGGGTGTCCGCCGCGGCCGCGCCGTCGACGAGCATGCGGCCGTCGATCTCGACCGCCGGCAGGATGCCGGGCACCGCGCTGCTCGCCAGCAGGGCCGTCGTCGCGTCGCCGGAGTCCAGGACGACGGGCTCGCCGTCGGCGAGCGCAGTCGCGACGACAGCGAGCGGGACCGGGGCCTCCTCGAGCTCGCGAAAGTCGAGGAACGACTCGAGGAGCTGACGGATGGGCACCGCGTCGAAGAGGTGTCCCCGCCGTCCAAGCAACCCCCCGATGAGCGTGGTGACGTTGACGCCCAGCACGTCCCGGCGTCGGAGGGAGGACCACAGCCGCGCGATCTCGCGGATCCCGAGCAGATCGGAGCGGCTCGCAAGAAAGGCACCGTTGATCGCCCCGACCGAGGTCCCGACGATCATCCCTGGTCGGATGCCGCGCTCGACGAGCGCGTAGAGCATGCCGACCTGCAGCGCCCCGAGGTTGCCGCCCCCGCTCAGCACGAACGTCGGCAGCGGATCCGTGCTGGGGTGACCGATCGCGCACGGCACCAGCAGGGCATTCACGCCGGTCCCCGTGTCGGTGGCCTCGGTCTCGGCCGGAGCTTGGACCTTCGTCCGCTGCGTCACGGCCGGCCTCCTGAGCTCCCGAGCCCTCTGCGTCCGATGTTACGGTCCGACGCGAGCCGGCCAACCACCGACGAGGCGTGCGGGACCGGTTGCCGAGCGGCGATCAGCGGCCGGTCGCCGCGCACGGCCTGGTGGAGACGGGGGAGGCTGCGGGGCTCGGCCGAACCCTTGGCCCGACCGGCGAGCGTCGCCGACCCGTCGATCGCCCTCGCCCCGGCGGGCGTGGAGATCGCCGACGCCCGGCTCGTCTGCCTCGAACGCCGGCGCCCCGAGCTGTCAGGAGAGCGGATCCAGCGCTCGTCTCAGGTCACGGAGCAGGTCCTCGGCGGCTTCGAGCCCGACGGACAGTCGCAGCAGGGCCGGGTCGACGGCGAGTGGCGAGCCGACGGCCGAGGCGTGGGTCATCCGGTGCGGGTGCTCGACGAGCGACTCGACCGCACCGAGCGACTCGGCCAGGGTGAACAGCCTCGTCGAGCTGGCAACCTCGAGGGCGGCCCGCTCGCCGCCGCGAAGCGTGAAGGACACCATGCCGCCGAACCTGCGCATCTGACCTGCCGCCGTCTCGTGTCCGGGATGCGAAGGGAGGCCGGGATAGAGGACATGGTCGACTGCAGGATGGTCGCTCAAAAGTGCGACGACTGCCTCGGCGTTGGTGCAGTGACGGTCGAGCCGCACGGGAAGGGTCTTGATGCCGCGCAGGACGAGGAAGCAGTCGAACGGCCCCGGAACAGCTCCGGCAGCGTTCTGGACGAAGGCCAGCCGCTCGGCGAGGTCGCCGTCGGAGGTCGCGACGAAACCGCCCACGACGTCGCTGTGGCCGCCGAGGTACTTGGTCGTCGAGTGCACGACGGCGTCGGCGCCGAGCGCGAGCGGACGCTGCAGATACGGCGTCGCGAAGGTGTTGTCTACGACGAGCAGCGCGCCATGGTGATGGGCGAGCTGGGCGACCGCCGCGAGGTCGGTGACGTGGAGCAAGGGGTTCGACGGGGACTCGACCCAGACCATGCGCGTCGACTCGGTGAACGCCTGCTCGAGCGCGTCGAGATCGTAGGTCGCGACGGGCGTGAAGTTGATGCCCGCGCGTGCGTGGACCTGGGCGACGAGGCGGTACGTCCCCCCATAGGCGTCGTCGGGCATGACGAGATGGTCGCCGGGGCGAAGCTGTCGGAGCAGGGCATCCTCGGCGGCCAAGCCGCTCGCGAAGGCGAGCCCGTGCTCGGCTCCTTCCAGCGCGGCGAGGCACACCTCGAGCGCGTGCCGGGTCGGGTTGCCTGACCGGCTGTACTCGTAGCCGAGGTGCTGGCCGACCGCCGACTGGGCGAAGGTCGACGTCTGGAAGATCGGGGTGACGACGGCGCCGGTGCTCGGGTCGGGCGGCTGGCCCGCGTGGATCGCCAGCGATTCGAATCCCAGCTCGTCCTCGTGCCCAGGAGGACCCGGGCCCATCGGCGACGAGGTCATTTGCGGGCCAGATAGGCGAGCAGGTCCGAACGCGTGAGTATCCCGACCGGGTGACCGCGGTCGAGGGCGAGCACCGCGGGGCTGTCCTGGAGGCGGGCGGCGACCTGGTCGATCGTCTCTCCCGTGCCGATGGTCGGCATCGGGGGGCTCATGGCCTTCGACACCGGCTGCTCCATCACCGCGGGGTCGCCGAGCGCCCGCTCGAGCAGCGCCCGGTCGGACACCGAGCCGACGATCTCGGCGAGCGCGAGTGGTGGCTCGGCCTTCACGACGGGCATCTGCGACACCTCGTACTCCCGGAGGATCGCGATCGCCGAGCGCACCGACTCGTCAGGGTGGATGTGGACGAGCGGTGGGATGGAGCCCGTCTTCGAGCCGAGCACCTCGCCGACGGTCGGACCTGACGCCTGGAGAAAACCGTGATCGGCCATCCACGCGTCGCTGTAGAGCTTGGACAGGTAGCCGCGGCCCGAGTCGGGAAGCAGCACCACGACGACGGCGTCCGGTCCGAGGTCGCGCCCGATCTCGAGGGCTGCCCAGATGGCCGTCCCGCAGGAGCCGCCGACGAGCAGCCCCTCCTCGCGCGTGACGCGGCGTGCCGTCGCGAAGGAGTCGGCGTCGGAGACGGCGACGACGCGGTCGACCACCGCCGCGTCGTACGTGGAGGGCCAGAAGTCCTCGCCGATCCCCTCCACGAGGTAGGGCCTGCCACCCCCGCCGGAGTAGACGGATCCGACCGGGTCGGCGCCGACGATCTGGATGTCGGGGTTCTGGTCCTTCAAGAACCGGCCGATCCCGCTGATGGTGCCGCCGGTCCCGATGCCGGCGACGAAATGCGTAATGCGGTGCGTGGTCTGGCGCCAGATCTCGGGTCCGGTGGTCCGGACGTGGGAGGCCGGGTTCTCCGGGTTGCGATATTGATTGGGGCGGAATGCCCTCGGGGTCGTCTCGGCGAGCCGTTCGGCGACGGAGTAGTAGGACTCCGGGTGCTCCGGAGCGACCGCCGTCGGGCACACGACGACCTCGGCGCCAAAGGCGCGGAGCAGCTGCATCTTCTCCGGAGCGATCTTGTCCGGCATCGTGAAGATGCAGTGATAGCCGCGCTGCGCCGCGACCATCGCGAGGCCCACGCCCGTGTTGCCGGAGGTGGGTTCGACGATCGTGCCGCCGGCGACGAGGAGCCCGTCGCGCTCGGCGGCGTCGATCATCGCGAGCGCGGGGCGGTCCTTCACGCTCCCACCAGGATTGAGGTACTCGAGCTTCGCGAGGAGATGGCAGGCAAGGTCTCTGCCCGTCCGATGGAGTGAGAGCAGCGGGGTCTCGCCGATCAGGTCGAGGAGGCTGTCCGTCGTCTCCATCGCCGGTCCCGGGTCGGTGACCGGCTGCACTTCCAGACCGGCGGGAACCGTCGGTGGCTCGTCCGCGAGCAGCACCGCGACGAGCCCTGCGTCACGGATGGCCGACGCGACCTCGACCGCCGGCGGTCCTTCGCCGAGCACGGCCACCTTGCGGGGGATCGCCGCACGCAGTTCGGCGAGCACCCGCGGGGGCACGACGGCGCGCTCGAGATGGATGACGCGCTTCGCCCGCGCGACGAGCGCGTAGGGCGCCTCAGCGGGCGGCACAACGAGGAGCACGTCAACACGGGAGATCGGCATCGGCGAACCTCATGATGCCACCGGTCGGCCCGTGAGTCCGGCGCGATGGTGTCGCGCGCCGCCCACACGTCGAGATCCGTGCACGGCCCTCTCCCGCTCGGAGGGCGACCGGCCCCGGCGCGACGGAGGTCCGCGGCGACACGTGGCTCCCGCTCGGTTCGCGGGTCGGCCCGTACCGGTTGGTCATCGCCTCGCGGACGTCCCACCGGCCCCAGAGCCGCGCGATGGCGTCGCGCCCCCGGCATGACGAGCGCGACGAGGATGAGGGCGGCACGACGTCCGAGCACAACTCGCACAAGCCCCCTACGATGGGAGGAGCGATCGACGGGAGAGTCCGATGCCACCTCCGGATCACCTGGGGCGGGCTTTGGCGGCTCGCCCACCCTCTGATGGTGGGCCGGTGTCGGTTGGCGGCGGGGAATGGGTCGAGTCTGTCCGGGGTTGGCTCGGCTCTGACGGTACGCGCGACGTGGAACGAGACCGTGATCGCCGAGAGCGATCGAACAATCCTCGTAGAGGGCAACCAGTACTTTCCCGAGGACGACGTGGCTACCGAGCTCCTCGAGCCGAGCACGACACACACCTTCTGCCCGTGGAAGGGCGAGGCGAGCTACTTCAGTGTCGTCGTGGATGGGGCGCGCAACGAGGACGCCGCCTGGTTCTACTCCGAGCCCTACGAGGCGGCAGCGCCGATTCGTAATTTCGTGGCCTTCTGGCGGGGCGTAGAAGTGACCGGCGCGAACAACGACACCCAGGAGATCCGGCCACCGGGGCGTTAGGTCCCGACGAGCCCGCGGGCGGGCTGCGTCGGCATCGACCCCATCCGGGCGGAGCGCCCCGCGCGTCCCGCAGCCGCGAGCGAGTCGCGAGGAGCTCCAGGCGGAAGTCGCGTCGACTGGGCGCCGCCGATGGCGTCTCGGAGATGGTGACGACGGCGCGGCACAGCGGCGGTCTCGAAGCGGCCTGAGCTGGACGTTCGCCATGGCGCCGCCAACGGGGGATTGTCCGGGTTCGTGGGACGGGGCGGCAACGCGTAAAGACCCCTATAGCGGCTGCCCAGGAGAGTCTGGTGATTCGCCAGATGCGACGTGCCCCATATGCGCGTCATCGTTGGGCCAACAGCTCCAGAAGGAGGCCGCGATGACGCGCTACCCCATCACCGCCTGCGAACCGGCGAAGGAGCGTCCGACCGACGAGTCGCCAGAGATGCTCATGTCCCGGAACCGCCGCCGTCGCCCTCGGCGGCTGGTCGGATGCACGTTGACGGCGTTCCTCGCGTGCTCGACGCTGGCCGGGCTGCTGACTGCAGGTCTCGAGCCGTCCGCTACCGCCTCGGTGGCCGGAACGATCTCCCCGGTCGTCGGTTCCGGAGTGTCGTGCGGCACGATCGCGCCCGCCTGCGGGGACGGCGGTCCGGCAGGTGCTGCAGCACTCGACCAGCCGACCGACGTCGTGACCGACGCCGCCGGCGATCTCTACGTCGCCGACACCTTCGACAATGTCGTCCGCTTCGTCCCTGTGGCCTCGGGGACATACTACGGCCAGGCCATGACCGCCGGCGACATCTACACGATCGCCGGCAACCTCACGACCAACGGCCCAGGCCACGGCGCCTACACGGCCGACGGTGTTCCGGCGACGTCGGCAGCACTCGACCAGCCGACGGGGCTCGCGCTCGACACCGCGGGCGACCTCTTCATCGCCGACTTCATGAACAACCGTGTCCGCTTCGTGCCGGCGGTGTCCGGCACCCACTACGGCCAGTCAATGGTCGCTGACGACATCTACACCATCGCGGGTACGGGGGCCGCCTGCGCGGCGGCGACCTCGCCCTGTGGTGACGGTGCGGCCGCGACACAGGCGCAGTTCTTCGCGCCGGCCGGTATCGGGGTCGACCAGGCAGGAGACGTGTTCGTCGCCGACAGCCGTGACAACCGTGTCCGCTTCGTGCCGGCGGTGTCGGGCACCTACTACGGCCAGACCATGACCGCAGACGACGTCTACACGATCGGTGGGGACGGCTCGTCGGGGCCACCGTATGTCGCGAGCGGCGTCGCAAGGGCGATCTCGTTCTCCGATCCGGCCGGTATCGCGGTCGACCAGGCAGGAGACGTGTTCGTCACGGTGTTCGGCGACAACGCGCTTCGGGTCATCCCTGCAGCGTCGTCCACGCTCTACGGGCAGGCGATGCTCGGCGGCTCCGCGTACACGCTGGCGGGTTCAGGCGCTTCATGCAACCCGGCGACCTCGGTGTGCGGCGATGGCTCCACGGCGACGGCGTCGCTGCTCGACGAGCCGGTGATGGTCACCCTCGATCCGGAGGGGGACATCTACCTCAGCGACAGCCTCGACCAGCGTGTCCGTTTCATTCCCGCCGTGCCCGGTGTGTTCTACGGCCAGGCGATGGTCGCCAATGACATCTACACGATCGCCGGATCCGGGATCGCCTGTGCCTCGGCGACCGCAGCATGCGGCGACGGTGGGACAGCGACTCAGTCGCAGTTCGAACTGGCCTATGCGGCGGCGCCGGACCGCAACGGAGACGTCTACGTCGCAGACGGCGGTGACAACCGGATCCGGTTCTGCACCTCGGGTGACAAGGCCGCGACGATCACCTCACCCGGCTTTGCGAGCTTCACCGTCGGTGCCCAAGGCGTCTTCACGGTGAGCGCGGGCGGCACCCCCGCGCCGGCGTTGCACCTCACGGGGACGCTGCCTCAAGGGCTTTCCTTCGCCGATCACGGCGACGGTTCGGCGGCCGTGACCGGAGCGCCGATACGAGCGGGGACGACGACCGTGACGTTGACCGCCGTCGGTGCGTTCGGGTACAGCGTCACCCAGTCCCTCACGATCGCTGTCGCACCTCCAGCCCAGCCGTCCACTTCGCTCCCAGCCCAGCCGTCCACTTCGCTCCCGGCTCAGCCGCCCACTTCGCTCCCGGCTCAGCCGTCCACTTCGCCCGGTGGCGGGTCGTCGATTCGCATACCGGCCATCCGGATCATCGGCGGCAGGAACCGCGCCCTCGACAGTCGGGTGACCGTCCGCGTCTCCTGCATGTCGTCGAACTGCTCCGGAACGGCGAAGATCACGCTGACCCGGATCGTCACGGTGCATCGCGCCAAGCGTGTGCGGCTACATCGACAGGACGTGGCGATCGGGCTCGCCGCGTTCTCGATACCGGCGGGGGACAACAGGAACGTGACGGTCCACATCGATCTGTTCGGCCGCAGGCTCCTCGCTGTCGCGAAGCACCATCGGATCGCTGCCGTCGAGACCGTCCGTGTCGTGGGAGGAAGAGTGGTTCACCGGCGGGTGACCCTCGTCGGTACATGACGCCGATGGCAGCCGAGCTTCCGCCATCGCGGTGTTGAGTCTCGGTCGTCGCTGCCGACACGCAGCCCATGAGGAACGCTGAACTGCACCGCGGATACTCACAATCAGGGTGTCCAGGGGCCCGGCTCAACCGCGTTCGAGTGCTTCGCGATACCTAGCGGCGCGCGATCGCGGTGCTCAGCATTCGCGAAGCGCTCTGGCCAGCTCTGCCCTTGCCATCTACGCAGGCGGGGACGCCCTCACGTGCCCCGCTCCGTCCGAACGGGGTCCGCGGCGTGTGTCGCCCCGTTCCTGGGGCTGTCCGTCCCAGCGCGACGCGGTCTTCGCCGGGGCCCAAGGCGGCATCACGATGCCGCCCGCCGCCCGCCGCCCGCCGCCCGCCGCCCGCCGCCCGCCGCCGGGGGCTCAGCGCCGTCTGTGCCCCTCGGCCGATGCAGCCTCTCGCCCCGCTAGATTGTCCGAATGGGTCTCATCAGCGGGCCACGTGCTCACCGTCCCGTCGTACCCGTCGTGGTGATGACGCTTGCGCTCGGTGCGTCCGCGTTCGCGGCATCTGCCGCGCTCGCCGTGGCGGCATCTGCGGGGGTCGCGACGCCGAGTTCGGTGCTGAGTGCCGCCAAGGCGGCGATCGCCAAGCAGACCGGTGGCCATCTCACGGTCACCGTGAAGACCAGCTCTTCCGCGAGCAGCGAGAAGATCGTCGCTGACCTGGGGACGACGAGCGGCCTGGAGACCATCTCCGAGGGCAAGGCGACCGTCACCCTCAGGTTGACCCCGGCCTACGGCTACATCAGCGGGGACTCTGCCGGGCTGACCACGATCTTCGGGCTGACGTCGGCCCAGGCAAGGAAGATCGGCAAGGACTGGGTGTCCCTGAAAGCCGGTACGAGCCAGTACTCGGGCCTCAAGGCCGACGCGACGATCTCCTCGGTCGCGGGTGTGCTGCCCGCGGTCAAGGGCACGAAGCTCTCCACCGAGACGGTGAAAGGGGTCAAGCGGTATGTCCTCACCTGGACGTCCGCGGCCACGAGCTCGACGCCGAAGCTCTCGGACAAGCTCATCCTCGCGGCCGCCGTGGCGACCCTGCCGATCGAGGAGATCGCGTCGGGCAAGGGCGTAGCCCAGGAGACGATCAAGCTCACGAAGTGGGGTGAGCGTGTCGTCGTGAGTGCTCCCCCTGCCCACTCGACGATCGCCTACTCCAAGATCTGATCCGCTCGCAGCACCTCCGGGCGCGCCGATGCGCACGGTGCCGCTCGGACGGCTTCGAGCCCGCTCGGGGGTGCACGCTCCTCCGGGGCGCGACTGTTGACGCGAATTGGCGGCGGAAGGCCGACGGCTGATGCGGCGCCACGGTCCTTCGCTTCGCGTTCCGTGCGGCGGTTGCCGCCTCGCGCGAGCCTAGGATCGGAGAGTGCGTCACGGCGTCTTCGTGCCACCCTTCGGCGAGCTCGCCGTCCCCGCGACGACGGTGGAGCTGGCGGTCGCCGCCGAGGCAGCCGGCTGGGACGGCTTCTTCCTCTGGGACCATATGTGGCGGCCACCGGACAAGCCCGCCGAGATCGCTGACGCCTGGATCATGCTCGCGGCCATCGCCTCGGCGACCCGGCGGCTGCGCCTCGGGCCGATGGTCACACCACTTGCCCGGCGTCGCCCGCACAAGGTAGCCCGGGAGGCGTTGACGCTCGATCATCTCTCCGCCGGCCGCCTGACGCTCGGGGTGGGACTCGGGGTCGACACCGGCGGCGAACTCGAACGCTTCGGTGAGGAGACGAACGAGGTTGTCCGGGCCGAGATGCTCGACGAGGCGCTCGAGGTCGTGCTCGGCCTATGGCGCGGGGAGGAGCTCGACCATCACGGACGGCACTACACCGCCGCCGGCGTCCGCTTCCTGCCGCGGCCGCTCCAGCAGCCGCGGATCCCCCTGTGGGCGGCGGCCAGGGGGAGGAGCGGCGCCGGGCCCGTGCGCCGCGCTGCTCGCCTCGACGGACTCTTTCCCGTCGACACGACCTCCGAGCAGCTGTCCCGGATGCTCGACCTCGTCGTCGCCGATCGCGGCTCGCTCGACCGCTTCGATGTGGCGGTGCGCGTCTTCCCCGGTGGCGACCGGAGCATGCTCGACGTCCCCGGCGTCACCTGGGCGATGTGGTCGTTCGACGAGGGAGAGCCCGCGGCCGCGATCCTCGACGCCGTCCGGTCCGGCCCGAGCGCGCTCGGCAGGTAGTGCCGGGGGCGGCCGTCTCGACCTGCTGACCGACCGCGCTGTCGCGGGTCCTCACGCCGCGGCGCTCAGCTCGACGAGCCGCTCAAGGGAGCGCCGGCGGGGGGCCGCACGGGCCCTACCGGCCAGCTCCGCCGCTCGCGGCGGGCATGACAGCCGGCGGATCCAGCGGTGCTGGGGGGAGGTCGCGCAGGCGGTTCGCGAGCTCGTAGGTCTCGCGCACCCGCTCGGCAGGGAGGTCGACGCCGAGGTCGCCGGCGGAGCTGCCGAAGATGAAGCCGGGAGTGGCGTTGCCTGTCGTGAAGATGGCGTGCAGCACCTGGTCGAGCTCGTGGCGCGACGCGTCCGCGATGTCCTGCATGTCGACGTTGCCCCATAGGCACAGGCGGGACCCGAAGCGCAGCTTCAGCGAGGCGAGATCCATCCCGGCCGAGGACTGCAGGCCGTGGAGCCCGTCTGCCCCGAGCCCCGCCCAGTCTTCGAGCACCTCGGTCAGGTTGCCGTCGCTGTGCAGGACGACGGGCACCCCGAGGTCCCGAAGGGCCTCCATCTCCCGTCGCAGGGCCGGCAGGAAGATGCCGCGCCAGCTCGCCGGGCTCAGGTACAGGCCGCGGTGCCAGGCGATGTCGTCGCCGACCAGGAAGCCTTCCGCGCCGAGCTCGTGCGCACGGCGGGCCAGGTCGAGCGCGTAGTCGACCATTCCCTCGGCCAGCCGAGCCGCGACCACGGGGTCGCGCAGCGTGAGCGCGAGGAAGTCCTCCGTGCCGAGCAGGTACAACAGCTCGCTGAAGGGACCCGGGAGCATGGCAAAGGTGAAGAACGGCGAGTCCTCGACCCAGGCCCTGAGTGGCCCCCAGTCGAGCTCGTCCGGCTGAGGGAGGCCGAACCGGGCGAGGGGATCGCACGCCCGCGGCTCGCGGCCGCCCTGGCCGGCACCGAGGTGCACCCCGTGCAGCGGCCTGCCGTCGCGCGTCGCCGGGTAGCCGACCACGGCGTCCTGGCCGAGGTCGGCGAGCACGCGGCTGCGGGTCGCGAAGGTGATCGGCGCGCCCGGGGCGAGCCCGGCCAGGGCGCGGACGAGGCCGTCCTCGACGAGGAACTCGCCGAAGGGCACGCGGTCGGTCGGCTCGCGCCGCAGCGCGGCGCCCACGCGCTCGCGCTCGGTCATCGACGCGCCAGCGCGGCGCCGTCGTCGCGACGGGGCGGTCCCGTTCACGTGGGCCGTACCCTTCGGTAGCGGGTCCGCCGGCGCGCTCATCGGAGCGACCGGCGCTTGCCGGGGGGCCGCGCATGGTCGAAGTCGAGCGAGGCCATGAACTCGGCCGAGAACGCGGCGCTCGCCGAGAGCTCGACGTGGTGCACCCGTTGGGCGAGGGTGGCCGCGGCGTGTCGGTACCGGACGTTGAGCAGCGCCATGCGGGCACCTTCGAGCGCGGCGTTGCCGACGTAGTGCAGCCGCTCGGTGGGCAGGTCGGGGACGAGCCCGGTCAGGCGCGCGCTGTCGAGATCGATGCGGCTGCCGAAGGAGCCTGCGAGGAACACGTCCTCCAGGGCGTCGCCGTCGATGCCGCACTCGGCGAGCAGGACCCGTGTCCCCGAGAAGATGGCGGACTTCACGAGCTGGTACTGGCGGATGTCCTGCTGGGTGAGCACGAGGGGGGCGCCGGTGGCGGTGCGGTCCGCGGCCACGACGACGAGCGCCCGTCGGCCACCGAGCACGGTCACGCGCCGGGCGAGCGCGCTCGCGGCCGGTCCGCCGCCGCGGGCGCGCACCGCGTCGGGATCGAGCAGCCGGCCGGTGCCGTCGACGAGGCCGACCCGCCACAGCTCCGCGCACAGGTCGACCAGGGCGCTCCCGCAGATCCCCCGCGGCGGCGCTCCGCCGACGGTCGTGTAGTGCAGCTCGCCGTCGTCCAAGACGCGCACGGTGTCGATGGCCCCGGTCGTGGCCCGCATCCCGTCGCGGATCTGGCCACCCTCGAAGGCCGGCCCCGCAGGAGCCGAGGCGGTGTAGACCTCGCCGCCGTGCGTGAGCGCGATCTCGCCGTTCGTACCGATGTCGATCATCGCCAGGGTGCGATCGGTCTCATCGAGGCGCGTCGCCAGCAGGGCGCCGACGGTGTCCGCGCCGACGAAGCCGGCGACGCTCGGCAGGACGTAGACCTCGGCCCGGGGGTGGACCCGCAGGCCGAGATCCTCGGCGGGCACGGCGACCGGCCCGTTGACGACGCCCGCGAAGGGCGAGGCGCCGAGGTGCTCGGCGGGCAGCCCGAGGAAGAGGTGGATCATCGTCGTGTTGCCGACGACGGTCAGCGCGTAGATGTCGTCGGGATCGATGGCCGTCCGCTGACAGCACTCGGCGATGATGCGGTTGATGTCACCGATCACCTCGCGCTGCAGCTGCTCGATGCCGCCGGGCGAACTCGTGTGCTCGATCCTCGACATCACCTCGGCGCCGTGGAGCGCCTGGCTGTTGGAGTGGGCACCGATGTCGGCCGCGGTGCCGGTCACGAGGTTGACGAGCATGGCGACGACCGAGGTCGTCCCGACGTCGATCGCCACGCCGATCGGCGGTCGAAGGTGCTGTGGCTCGACCTCGACCACGACATCGTCGACGGCGGTCACCGAGACCTGAAAGCGGGCGTCGCGAAGGACGTTCGGCAGCTTCTTCAGCAGGCCGAAGGCCAGCCGGAGGTGCTCGCCGCCCTCGAGCGCCTCGCGCAGGCGCCGCTCGTCGGAGCGCTGGTCGTCGAGGGTCGGCGGGGGGAGCCGCACGTTCCAGCGCCTCACCGTCGACGCCACCTCGATCGCGGGCCAGCGCTCCAGCGCGCTGAACGCCTTGGAGGCGAAGTCCTCCACGGGCACGAGCTCCACCTCGAGGTCCGGCTGCAGTCGCCACAGGCAGGCGAGCCGGTAGCCTTCGGCGAGCTGCGCGTCGGTGAAGGCCTCACGCTCCGCACGCTTCGGCAGGCCGCGCAGCCCGGGGACCCTCACCGTGCACTTCTTGCAGTTGCCGCGACCCCCGCAGAGCGTCTCAAGGTGGTAGCCGGCGCCCTCCGCGGCTTGGAGGATCGTGGCCGTCCGCGGGGCTTCTACCCACCGGTCGGCCGGCAGGATGCGCAGCTGCACGCCGCCTTCTTTGACGCCGCCGCCTCCCGCGGGCGGCGACGGGTGGTTCCCCGGGGCCTCCTCGTCGGCCCGGTCGGTCGCGCCCGGGACGGCGTCAGTCGTCGGGGAACGCGCGGTAGTCGGCCACATAGCGCCTGCCCCTCGTGTCGGCGGCTAGGAAGAAGTCGACGGCTCGGCACAGGCGGCGGACTCCCGGCAGCAGGGGATCGGTGATGGGTGCCGAGACGCCGTCGTGAATGCTCATGGCGAGGAAGGCGAGGTTCAGGATACGTCGATCAGGCAGGCCGAAGGAGACGTTGCTCGCACCCATCGTCGTGCTCACGCCGAGCTTGTCCCGCAGCAGTCGGAGGGTCTCGAGCGCTGCCCGGCCCGACGACTGGTCGGCGCCGACCGGCATCGTCAGGCAGTCGACGACGACATCTTCGGGGGGGATCCCGGCGTCCTTCGCACGCTCGAGGATCACCTCCGCGAAGCGGACCCGGTCCTGCGGATCGGGCGGGATCCCCTGTTCGTCGTGGGGGAGCGCGATGACCGCCGCGCCGTACTGCGCAACGAGCGGGAGGATCTCCTCCAGCGAGGCGTCCTCCGCCGTGACGGAGTTGACGAGCGCCTTCCCGCGGTAGACCTCCATCGCGGCGATCAGCGCCTTCGGGTCGCTCGAGTCGATGCAGAGCGGCAGCTCGCTCGCCTCCATGACGACCTGCACCGCGTCGCGCAGCACGGCAGCCTCGTCGATGCCACCGACCCCGACGTTGACGTCCAAGATGTCCGCGCCGGCGGCCGACTGGCGGACGGCCTCCGCGCGGACCACGTCGAGGTCGCCCCGGGCGAGCGCCTCGCCGAACTTGCGCCGCCCCGTCGGGTTGATCCGTTCGCCGATGATGACTGTCGGCAGCCCCGGACCGAAGGCGACCACGCGGTCCTGCCTCGTCAGCTCGGTCATCGTGCATGCTCCCTCCGTGTGCCCTCGGCGGTCGCCGGGGACTCGCTCCAGCTCGTCAGCGGTGCACCCACCACCACAGGTAGACGTAGGCCGCGGCGTCGAGCTGCTCCCACTCGCGCTGGATGATCCCGGGGTCGCCCACGACGGTGCCGAGCTCCTGCATCTTCTGCTCCCAGGGGATGCAGACCCCCGGTGGGCGCACCGTGTCGCTTGCCGCCTCGACGGTCACCTCGTCCATCACACGACCTCCTCCCGGCCTGGAGCGGGGGCCGACCCCGCGCGGCCACGGCGACGGCTAGTAGACACCGTGCTCCCGCACCGCTTCGACGAGCGCGACAACGTTGGCGACCTGCACGTCGGTCTGCATGACCGAGCAGCTGTCGACGATGAACCCGCCGTCGGCGGCGTACTCGTCGATCAGGCGCTTGCAGTGGTCGGCGACCTCGCTGGGCGTGCCGTAGGCGAGCAGCGTGTTCGGCACGCCGCCGCTCAGACAGAACCGGCCTCCGAGGATCCGCTTGGCCTCGCTCATGTCCGTCTGGTCGACGTGAAAGACGATCGAGCGTTCCGGCAGCTCGGCGATCCTCTCGAGGTAGGGCGTCCAGTTGCCCTCGGCGTAGAAGAGCGTTCGCTTGCCCTGCGCCCAAAGACCCTCGAGGACCCGTCGCAGCGACGGCCAGTAGTACGTGTCCCACTGCTTGGGGTTGAGGAACGGGAGGCTTCCGCGGTGCAGCGGCATGAGGTCCGGCAAGATCGTGTCGCCCGCCGCGGACGCGAGCGCGTAGTAGACGTTGTGCGGGACGAGCATGTCGGTGGCGGCGAGGATCTTCTCGGGCCGTCGATGCAGGTCGAGCAGAATCCCCTTCATCCCTCGGAGCGTGTCGCCGAGGGTGTCGAAGGGAGCCTTGCCGAGTCCGCTGAACGCGGACGGCATGCCGTAGTCGCTCGCCCAGCTCGCCGCGTCGTTGCCCATGCCCTCGAGGAGCGAGTGCAGCCCCCAGGCTCCTTTGACCAGCGCGAGGTTGGCCCGGTAGCTGCCTGGCTCCGCGAAGTCGGCGTGGATGCGTGGCAGGTAGGTCTCGAGGATCCAGCGCGTCGGGTCGGCGATGAAGGCGTCGTACTCGTCTGCCAGCATGTACTCGCCCTCGACGAACTGGAACTGGGTGTTCACGTCGAGCTCGCGTCCGGCCCAGCGCAGGTAGCGGGCGCCGACGGCGTCGTGCAGCGACGCCCACCACAGGCTCGGGGCGCCGGGAGTGACGTCGAGGTCGAGCTCGGTCAGGACCTTGGTCGCCGCGGCGGTGTTCTTCTCGCGGTCGTAGTAGATCTCCTCGAGGGTGAAGCCGGCAAAGGTGGCGGCGACCTCTCCGAGATTGAGGCGGATGGGAACCTTGTCCGGCTTGCCGACGTCCATGGCGGTGACGTATCGGTCAAGCCGCTCCCGGTACCGCTGCTCCGTTGGCGTGCCCACGGCCACCTCCTCCTCTCTCGTCCTCCGATTGTGTCGACCTGCCGCTAGGCGGAGGCGAACACCTCCTCCGCCAACTTCACGGCGTCGTTCGCTGTGGTGCCGAAGTAGTCCGCTCCGACGTTCTCCCGGATGGTCTCGTTCATGTAGCTGCCGCCGATGACGATCTTCGTGTCGAGACCGGTGCTCCTGACCCTCTCGATCGTCTCCTTCATGGATCCCTGCGACGCCGTGAGCAACGCGCACATCCCGACGAGCCGGGCGTTGTGCTCCTTCACCGCCTCGACGAACCGCTCGGCCGGCACGTCGACTCCGAGATCGACCACCTCGTAGCCGGCGCCCTTCAGGAGCATCACGACGATGTTCTTGCCGAGGTCGTGGATATCGCCCTTCACGGTCCCGATGACGACGAGACCGTGGTACTCCTGCTCGGCGCCGTGGAGGAGCGGTTCGATCTCCACCATCGCCTCTTTCATGATCTCGCCCGACATGACGAGCTCGTTGAGGAAGTAGTCACCGCTCTCGAACCTTGCGCCGACCTCGGTCATCCCGTCCTGCAGCGAGCGGACGAGTTCGAGCGGGTCCTCCCCGGCCGCGATGCCTTCTTGCACGAGACCGAGGACCTTCTCCTCCTCGAGCTCCGCCATCGCGATCGCCAACTCGTCACCAAGCGTGCCCATCGTCGGACGCCCTCCCCTCCGTGCCTGGAGCCCCGGGTCCCCGGCGCCCGTTCCTGCCGGCTGGGCGGGATCTCCGCTCGACCGTGCAGTCGACCTTGCCGACGGAAACGTACGTCGGCCCGTCCCGGAGCGTTAGGTACCTTCGACCCATCGCGAGGTGCTGGTCCCGGAGTTCCGCAGGGCGGTGGGTCGGGTCGCCCCGCTCCCGCCGCCGACGGACGGCGGATCGGGTCTTGTCGTGGCGAAGTCGTGCACCGCCGCACTACCGTCGTCGCGCGTGGTGACGACAGGAATGCTGCAGTGACCGTACTTGCCCTCCTCGGCCTGACGGTGCTCGCCGGGCTGATCGGCGCGGGCATCGCCGGCGTGACGATCACGGTGTTCTTGCACCGCGGGATCACCCACGGCTCGCACCGGATGAAGCGCCCCGTCTACGAGGTGGGCCGTTGGCTCACGTACCTGAGCGTCTTCATGCGCCACTGGGAGTGGCGCCGGATCCACCGCAAGCACCACCTCTACACCGACGTCTGGCTCGACGAGATACGCCACGACCCGCACTCGCCAGTCGTGATCAGCGAGCGCGAGGGGATCAACGGCTACCGACGCGTGTCGTGGCACATGGCGGCGATCTTCCACGACGAGGCGAAGCTGCCCGACGTCAGGGACGGCACCTACGACGACCCCGCCCTCGACCGGCCCTTCGACCGGCTCGACCACCGCATCTTCGACCGTCCCGTCGTCGGCGCCGTGATCACAGGTGTGGCCTACGCGGTGGTGTTCGCCCTCGTGGCGCCCCTCGTGCTCGGCGTGGCGCGCACGCCCGCGTGGGAGCTGCTCTGCGCCGTCGCCGGAGCGCTCGCGCTCGGCGTGCACATCGCCGTCGTGCTCCGCTTCGGCGGGGCGATCAACTCCGACTGCCACCGCGGGAGGACCTGGATCGAGGGGGCGGGCTTCGCGAAGAACGTCAAGTTCTTGTCCGTCGTTATCTTCGGCGAGGGCGAGCACCTGACGCACCACCTCTACCCGCAGCTCGCGCGTATCAGCGCCCGGTTCGATCTCGGGTGGCGCGTCATCAGCGTCCTTCGACTGCTCGGCCTCACCGAGGTCGTCGTCGACCGCAAGAGCGTCCTGCCGAACGGCCGTATGGCTGAGGGCGCGCCCTCGGTCGCTCCGTAGCGGACGGGGCTCGCCCGGCGAGCTCGCCGGGCGTCTCGGCACCTTCCGGAGGCGGGTGGCACGGCGCGGCACCGGCCGTGATCGAGGCCGGCGCCGCGGTCGCGCTCAGCTCCGCCGTCCCTGGGTCCTGAGCGCCGTGAGCTGGAGCAGCAGGAAGAGCACCGCGAGGGCCCACAGGTAGGGCATGAGAGCGCCGAGGCCGAAGCGTTCGATCAGCAGGCCGGCGAGGGCGCTCGGGAGGGCCACGCCGATGCCAGCCGCGGCGGACTGCCAGCCGATGACCGAGGAGACGCGCGCGGTCCCCGCCCAGGAGGCCGTCCGGGTCATCATGAGCGGGAAGACCGGAGCGAGCGAGGCACCGGTCAGGAGGAGCCCGACGGCCCCGACGGCCGTCACCGGCTCCCACAGCAGCAGAGCCTCACCGACGAGCGCGCCACCGGCGCTCAACGTGAGCATCAGCTCGGGCGCGACCCGCTCACCGAGCGCTGCGGTTCCGAGGCGCGCCAGTGTGAGGCTCCCCCAGTAGCCGGCCACCAGGAGTCCCGCGAGCCCTGCGTCGAGGTGGCGCGACACCGTGAAGAACGTGAACGCCCACTGGCCGGTGCCGACCTCGACACCGCAGTAGACGAAGAAGAGCGACAAGGACGTCGCCAAGGCGGCGCGCGGCAGACGGCTCTGGGCCTCGGTCGTGTGACGACCTGGGTGACTGCGGCTGGCGCTCGCCGCCGGCTCCGACGGGGTGGTGGCGTCGAACTCGTCGCGCTGGCGCAGCACGGCGAGCGCCACCGCGAGATCCACGCCGAGAAGGACCAGGTAGGCGAGGCGCCAGCTCCATCCGAGCACCAGCAGCATGCTGATCAGCAGCGGGCCGGCGGTCGCGCCGATGCCGTAGCAGGCGTGCAGGAGATTCATGCCGCGTGCCCGCGCGGTGAGGGCGACGTGGGACTGCATCCCGGGCTCGAGGTGGCCGGCGGCGACGCCCACCAGGCCCGCGGCGAGCAGCAGGACGGCGGTGCCGGGGGACGCGGCGTAGGCGGCCAGGGCGCCGGCGCCGAGCGCAGCGGCCGCGGCGAGCGCGCGCGCCCGGCCGACGCGGGCACTGATCCTGCCGGAGATCGCGCTCGAGCAGAGGAAGCCGGCGGTGCCGGCGAGCTGGACGAGGCCGAGGTCACCGACGGGGAGGGAAAGTGAGCGACGGATCGAGGGCCAGGCGGTCCCGAGCGTGCCGTCGTAGAGACCGAGGCCGACGAAGCAGGCGAAAGCCACCGCGAGCGCCGGCGGGACGCGCGAGCGCAGAGCGCCGATCGAAAGGGTCGAGCCGGACGGCATGCCCACCATCTGACCACGACCGTGCCGGGCCGTCGTGGTCCGTGGCGATCTGGCGCGGGCATCGTCCTCGCCGTTTCGCGAACCGCCCACGTGCTGGGCCTGCGCGTCGCGACGTCATCGGGCTCCGGCGCCCGGGCGGGCGGTTCGCCCGCGCCACGCCGGAGCGCGTTCGCGACCCCGGGGCGGCGCCGCCGGGGTGGTTCTAACCGATTCAGGCACTGAAGCGCCACTGTCTGGTGTCGCGGTGCCGGTGAGCGTTTCAGATCGCCTAGCCTCGAGCACGAGACGGTACCGAGCGTCCCCGCTGGCAATCTGCTGGCTGGATCGCCGAAGGGAACAAGATGAAGAAGCTCGTGACGGCACTTGCAGTTGTCGCCACCGCGACCGTCCTGCTCGCCGGCGCCGCCTCCGGGTCGACCCGCAGTGTCACGGTCCAGCAGCCACCGGCCCGGATCTTCGCCGAAGCAGAGGCGGCGACGCTCGCCGCGAGAAGCGTCACATTGACCGAGCACCTGGTGCTCGGTGGCAAAGCCCTGTACATCAAGGCGAAGGGCCGTTGGCCGAACCGGGTTGAGCTCTCGGTCGTGTCCCAGGGCGTGTCCGAGGAGATCGTCGTGGTCGCCTCGACCGTCTACGTCGAAGCGAACGCCCTCGGCTGGGAGAGCAGCTACCGGCTTCCGGCGGCGGCGGCGGCGGAGCTGGCCGGTCGATGGTTCACGACGTCGCTGTCGGACCCCCAACTCGGCGCCTCACCGGCGGGCCTCAACCCGAAGTCGCTGGAGCGCCAGGTGTTCAGCCTGGTCGGGAGGGCCTCCTCGAAGCTCGCCGTGCGTCCTGGGCGCGTCGCCGGCCGCCGGGCGCTCGTGCTCTCCGACGCCGGTGGGGCGGTCTACGTCGCGGCCACTGGCACCCCCTACGTCCTCCGGGTCACCTCGACGCTTCCGAGCGATCGGGGCTTCCTCGAGTTCAGCGGCTACGGCTCCTCGACGAACTTCGCCGTCCCAGTCGGCGCGACCAGCCTCGATGCAGCGCTCGCCCAGGCGGCGTCGCCCGCCACGACCAGCAGCGCGGCCGCGTGAGGAGGCTTTCGGGCGGCCGCGAGCGGCGCTGACGGCGCGGCCACGTAGGGTCGGTCCGTGCCGTCGCAGCTCGTCGCCGACCGTGCCGCGCTCCGAGCCCGCGCGGACGAGCTCCTCCAGCTTCTCGTCGGCCGCCCGGCCGAGCTGCGAGACGACCAGTGGAGCGCGATCGAGGCGCTGGTCGCGGACCACCGCCGCGCGCTCGTCGTCCAGCGCACTGGTTGGGGCAAGTCGGCTGTCTACTTCCTCGCCACCGCGCTCCTCCGCGCCGGCGGCGCTGGCCCGACGGTGATCGTGTCCCCGCTCCTCGCACTGATGCGCGACCAGATCGCCGCGGCGCGGCGGGCGGGCATCCGAGCGGTCGCGATCAACTCGACGAACGTCCACGAATGGACCGCGACGTTCGCGGCGGTCAAGCGGGGAGACGTCGACGTGCTGCTCGTCTCGCCGGAACGGCTGAACAACCCGGACTTCCGCGAGCACGTGCTCCCCGAACTGGTCTCGACCTGCGGGCTCCTCGTCGTGGACGAGGCGCACTGCATCTCGGACTGGGGTCACGACTTCCGGCCGGACTACCGCAGGATCAGGACCTTTCTCGAACGGTTGCCGGCAGGCACGCCGGTGCTCGCCACGACCGCCACGGCGCCCCGCCGGGTGGTCGAGGACCTCGCCGAGGTGCTCGGCCTCGCCGCAGGCGGTGAGGAGGTCCTCGTCCAGCGAGGAGCGCTTGAGCGGACGAGCCTCTTCCTCGGCGTCGTCGAGCTCGAGTCCGACGCCGAGCGATTGGCGTGGCTGGCCGACCACCTCGGCGAGCTCCCCGGATCGGGCATCATCTATGCGCTCACCGTGGCGGCGACGGCGGACCTGGCGGACTATCTGCGCGACCGGGGCTTCGCGGTCGCCGCGTACTCCGGGCGTACCGGTGAGGAGGATCGGGTTGCGGCCGAGCAGGACCTGCTCGAGAACCGGGTCAAGGCGCTGGTCGCCACGTCGGCGCTCGGAATGGGCTTCGACAAGCCCGACCTCGGCTTCGTCGTCCACTTCGGCGCGCCAGCCGGCCCCGTCGCCTACTACCAGCAGGTGGGCCGGGCCGGCCGCGGCGTCGAGCGGGCGGAGGTGATCCTCATGCCCGGCCGGCAGGACCAGGCCGTCTGGGAGTACTTCGGCTCGGTCGGCTTCCCCGCAAAAGAGCACGTCTTGATGGCGCTCGGCGAGCTCGCTGCGGTCGACGGCCCGCTCAGCACGCCGGCGCTCGAGGCGCGGGTGCCACTCAGCCGGACCCGCCTGGAGCTGATGCTGAAGGTCCTCGACGTCGATGGGGCTGTGCGCCGGGTGAAGGGTGGTTGGCTGGCGACCGGCAAGGAGTGGGCCTACGACGACGAGCGCTACGCGAAGGTCGCCCACGCGCGGCGCGCCGAGCAGGAGGCGATGCGGGAGTACATCGCGACAACGGGCTGTCGCATGCGCTTCCTCCGTGAACGGCTCGACGACCCAGGGGCAAAGGACTGCGGCCGCTGCGACAACTGCACCGGGCGCCCCGTCGTCGCGGCGACGAGGCGGGCAACCGTCGAGACCGCCGCCGGCCGCCTCCGCCGCCCGGGGGTGCCGATCGACGTGAAGTCCCGGTGGCCGCAGGCCCTGGAAGGGACGGGCATCACCGTGAAGGGCACGATCCCCCTCGGCGAGCGCCCCGAGGTCGGTCGCGCCATCGCCCGCTTCAGCGACCTCGGCTACGGCGCCCGCGTTCGCTCCGCGGTCGGACCCGGGCGGCACGACGCAGCCGTGCCGGATGAGCTGGTGACCGCGGCGGTGAAGGTGCTCGGCGACTGGAAGGCGAAGTGGCCGGTCCGGCCGGTGGGCATCGTCGCCATCGGCTCGCTCGCCAGACCCGAGCTCGTCGGCAGCTTCGCGGCCCGCGTCGGTGCCGCCGGTAGGCTGCCGGTGCTCGGGACCGTGCCGCACACCGGCGTGTCAGGAGCGGCGCGCTCGAACAGCGCGATCCGCCTGCAGAGCGTGCTGCGCGCCTACGCGCTCCCAGCCGCTTTGGACGCCCGGATCGCCGGCGAGCTCGCCGGCCAGCCGCTCTTCCTCCTCGACGACTACGTGGACTCCGGGTGGACCATGACGGTCGTCTCACGGCTCCTCCGCCTTGCCGGCGCCGGTCCCGTCTACCCGGTCGTGCTCGGGCTGGCCGCGTAGCCTCGACCAGTGCTGACGAGCGCCCGACGACCCCTGCCAGGCCGAGATCGGTCGTCCTGAGGATCGAAGCGGCGGGCCGGGGCGTCGTAGACAGCGCAGGGCTCGGGCCTCCGAGCTCGGCGCCGGGCCACGGCGCCCGCCGGCCCCGTCGTCGCGGGGCGGGCCTCGCCTCGCGGGGACGACCTCCGCTGCTCGCCGCAAGCGCCGGCACGGCCGGCATGCGGCGAGCAGCCCGCCCCGCCCGACGCGCACGGGTCGCCCCTCAGAGGTGCACGTTCGTCATGTCCGGGTACCGCTCACCGGCCGTGATCCCGGGGGGGAACACCTCGTCGAGCCTTGCCAGCTCCTCCGCCGACAGGCGTACCGTGTCGGCGCCGACGTTCTCTTCCAGGTAGGCGATGTGCTTTGTCCCCGGGATCGGGACGACATCGTCACCGCGGGCTTGGACCCACGCGAGCGCAAGCTGGCCGGGCGTCACCTGCTTCTCGGCGGCGATCTCCTCGACCCGGTCGACGAGCTCGAGGTTCTTCACGAAGTTCTCGCCCTGAAAGCGTGGGTGGTGCCGACGGAAGTCGTCCGGCGCGAGGCCCTCGACGTTGCGCAGCGATCCCGAGAGAAAGCCGCGCCCGAGCGGGGCGTAGGCGACGAATCCGATGCCGAGCTCGCGCACCGTGTCGAGCACGCCGTTGGTCTCGGGGTCCCTCGTCCACAGCGACCACTCGGTTTGCACCGCGGTGATCGGGTGGACAGCGTGCGCCCGGCGGATCGTCGCCGGAGCGGCCTCCGAGAGGCCGAGATGGCGCACCTTTCCCGCGACGATCAGCTCCGCCATGGCTCCCACGGTCTCCTCGATCGGTGTGTTTCGGTCGACCCGATGCTGGTAGTACAGGTCGATGTGGTCGACGCCGAGGCGTTGGAGCGACGCGTCGCACGCGGCGAGCACGTACTCCGGACGGCCGTTGATCCCGAGTCGTGTCCCGTCCTCGGCCCGCTCGTTGCCGAACTTCGTCGCGACCACCACCTCGTCGCGCCGGCCGGCGATCGCCCGGCCGACCAGGCGCTCGTTGGTGAACGGGCCGTACATGTCGGCGGTGTCGAGGAACGTCACCCCGAGGTCGAGCGCCCGCTGGATCGTTGCGGTCGACTCCTCCTCGTCGTGCGAGCCGTAGAACTCCGACATGCCCATGCAGCCGAGCCCGAGAGCTGAGACGCTCAATCCCTGTCCGATCGTTCGCTGTCGCATGGGTTTCGTTCTACACGAGCGCCGGCCGCCGCGGTGACGGGGAGGCCCGTGGGCGGCCTACGGTCGCCTCTTGCATGGTGAATCGCAACGCGGGGAAGGTGGGGGGATGACGACGCCGGGGGCCGTGGAGCACGTCGACCTCGCCGGGGCCGGGCGCATGCCGCTCGTCGGGTTCGGGACGTGGCAGCTGCGCGGCGACGCCGCGTACCGTGCCGTGCTCGCCGCCATCCAGGCTGGCTATCGCCACATCGACACCGCCACGATGTACGGGAACGAGCGCGAGATCGGACGGGCGATTCGGGACTCGGGGCTCGCGCGGGAGGACCTGTTCCTCACGAGCAAGCTGCCACCCGAGCGGGCCGGACGCGAGCAGGCGACCATCGAGGAGAGCCTGCGCGAGCTCGGGACGGACTACCTCGATCTCTGGCTGATCCACTGGCCGCCGCGTCGGGGACAGTCGAGCGCTGTCTGGGGTCAGTTCCTCGCCATGCGCGACGCAGGGCGTACGCGGGCCGTCGGTGTCAGCAACTACGGGCTGGGCGAGATCGACGAGCTCGTCCAGGCGAGCGGGGCCACCCCGGCCGTGGACCAGGTTCGCTGGAGCCCTTTCGCCTTCGACGCCGGATTCCTCGCCGGGTGCCGGCGCCGAGGGGTCGTGCTCGAGGGCTACAGCCCGTTCAAGGCGAGCCGCCTCGGCGACGCGGTCCTCGCCGACGTCGCGCGAGCGCACGAGGTCTCACCCGCCCAGGTGATCGTTCGCTGGCACGTCCAGCACCGCGTCGTCGTGATCCCGAGGTCGTCGGCGCCGTCACGTATCGCGTCGAACCTCGACGTCTTCGGCTTCGAGCTGACCGATGCCGAGATGCGGCGCCTGGACGCGCTCTCCTCGTCCCGCTGACGCACGCGTTTCGACCTCCTCGTGGCGCGGCCGGCAACGTCTGCCCGCCTTCTTCCGAGCCCGATGCCGTGCTGACAGGCGGTGGAGCCGTCGATACGCGCCTGCATGGCCGGCGCGGCGAACGGTGCTCGGGGCGTCTGTCTGTTCGACCGCGGCCCCCACCGCCACGTCAGGCATCGCTCCCTGGCGCCCGTTCGGGCGCGCGTTCTCGGCTACCCGAGGGAGGTCGAACGGTTGCCGTCTCCGTACCCGTCCTGGTGGCCTCGGGGCTGGTCTGGTCCCGGGCCAGCGCAGATCGTCTCGTTCGCGCGACCGGCAGCCGCTCAACCGGTTGCTGGATCGACGGTGGCTGCTGCGTGGCCCTCCAGCTCACGGTGCTACGACTCGTCGCCGGCGGGGCCACGGGGCGGGGTGGGGTGCCACCTCGTCCGCGCTCGAGGATCCTCGATTGAGCCGGTGCGGAGCTTTGACGGCCGACTCGACGGCGTGGGCGCCGGATCGGGAAACAGTGACGGCAACGCCGGCACCGTCCATCGGAGGCTCGACGTCATGAACTCGTAGCTAAGGGGTACTCGTCGTCAGACGAGGAATCGGTCGTGGCGCTCTCGTTACGGGCGTGGGCGCCCGTGTTCGTCTCCGTCGAGAAGATGCTCGGAGCCGAGATCTTCCGGCGCTTGCATCCCGACTGGCGGGCCGACCAAGACAGGGCCGTTCGCGCCGCGCTGGCGGATCCCGCGATGCAGCTGTGGGTGGCAGATACCGCGCCTGGACCCGCCGGTTTCGTCGCCGCGAAGCTCGACAGTGACAGTCTCGTCGGGGAGATCTACATGCTGGCCGTCGATCCCGCCGCCCAGGACCAGGGCATCGGCACCGCGCTGACTGAGATGGCCACCGACGAGCTGGCGGTTCGGGACCGATGACCCCGAGGGCGTCCTTGCTGCTCATGGCTGGGAGGCCCAGGTGACCCAGTTCGGCGATGAGGGTGCCCACTTCGGTAGATGGCCCCGGCCAGCGGTTGACAGCCTCGACCGCTCACGGCCTCACAGCTACCTTCTGACCGCTCGGCGGTCAACCAAGGGATGAGGGAGGGCAGCCCGGCCGGGCAGTTCCCAGTTTCAGCAGAGGAACCCGCAGCAGGAACGGCGCGGCGACAGGACCGAGGCAGACGGCGAGCGTCCCATAGGAGCGTCCGACGGACTGTCCGGGCTAGCAGGTCAGGCTCGGACCCTGGGCTTTTCCTGCTCTAGCTACGTCGTGCGGTCCGACCGGTGCGCGCCGCCGTGCGGAGCGAGTAATCGGCGGTACCAGAGCCGCCACGGCGTCGTATGCCGCTGCCACACCTCCGGCCCGGTGACGTAGGGAGGCCCGACATGCCGACGGATCGAAGCCGCCTCCTCGTCGACCTCGTACACGGCGAGGAACCGCGGCGCGCCTTGGTGGGGCGGTCGCACTTCGTCCACGAGCTCGTACCGCGCGGCGCGGAGCGCGTGACGGCGTTCGGCAACCTCAGGCAAATGGACGTTCGTGTAGAAGTCGTTGAAGACCTTCAGCTCCTCGTCCGTCGTACCCGCCGGGGGGTTCACGCCAAGAAGGTAGATCGCATAGGGCGGGACCACAGCGGGTTCGGTCTCCGCGACGCGTCGGTACAGCAATGACCATGTCTGCTTGAGTCCCTCCCGCTCAGCCTCGTTCGGCCGGTCCGTTTGGCCTTGTTCGGACAGGTCGACCACGCTCAAAAACCGTGGAGGTCGGAACCCGCGCGCAGCGACGGCGATGAGCTCGTAGCGCACGCCCGCGTCGGAGTCATGCAGCGCCGATTGCGCGAACTTCTCGGCTGCGTCGGGTTGGGCGGAGGCACTGCCGCGGACATCCCATCCCGTCCACGACGTCACCGGAGCCCGCGGGGTCATGTTGGGCGACACTGGCTGCCCGGGCGTGGGTCGGCGCCATTCGTCGTCATCTCGCGAGGCTACAGAGGGACTCTCGACGAGCACCGGTTTCTGGACACTCAGCTCAAGGCCAGAAGCTCGACGTCGTAGTCCACAAATCGGCGGTCGACTCTGGCATCGGCCTTCTCGGCTCTACCTATGGGACACGGCGGCGTCCAGTTCTGCACTCCCTGCCCATCGTGTCGTGGGCGGCGTCATTCGTTGGGTTGGACTGCTCCTTCGTGGGCCGACTGTCGATGCCGGTTGGGAGGGGTCGTCTCGAAAGAAGCGCTGACGAACCTTCGAGAGACCCGCCGGTCGGTCTGAGATCTCAGTTCGGCAAACGGCGCCCATCGTCGACGGCCGGCTCAGGGGCACGCCAGAACGACACCCGAGACACCGCATCCGGCCTGTCGTCAGGGACCGCCAGACCGCGCCGACGTTGGCGGTCGCGGCACTAGCTCGGGTCGTCTCGCGGCCGCGGCGACAGCGTGAAGCCCCTGTAGCCACTCGCCGCCACCTCGTCGCACTCCTCGCGGTACGCGCGGTAGCCGCCGGCGTAGGGGGTGAAGCCGCCCTTCTTACCAGGGATGTT